>JACWEQ010000001.1 GCA_014653365.1 Pelagibacterales bacterium SAG-MED49
AATAACATCACATCGTCATCACCTATGATTGCTCAACAAATTTGGAGTTTATGGAGCACACATCCAACGGATGAAAAATTGACTTCAATTTTAGATGAGGGTTCAAGGTTAGTTCAAGACAAGCAACTTGCTCGAGCTATAAATGTTTTTACTGAAGTCATTGATTTAGATCCTACCTGGGCTGAAGCTTGGAATAAAAGAGCGACTGTATTTTATATGGTTGGTGAGTTTAAAAGATCTCAAGATGATATAGATAAAGTTTTAGAGTTAGAAAAAAGACATTTTGGAGCTTTAGCGGGTCAAGGGATGGTCAATATTCAATTAAAAAACTATGATAAAGCTAAGAGAAGCTATGAAAAGGTTCAAGAAATTTACCCTGCTATGAAATCACCACAGGTAATGATTGAACAAATTGAAGAGATTATTAAAAGACAATCAATCTAATATTAAATGTTAAAATATTATGATGTCATCGTAATAGGGGCTGGTGCAGCTGGCATGATGAGTGCCATTGAGGCTGGTAAACGTGGTCGTAAAGTTTTACTCGTTGATCATTATAAAAAAATTGGTGAAAAGATTAGAATTTCTGGTGGAGGCAGATGTAATTTTACTAATATTCACACGAACCCTAATAAGTTTCTTTCACAAAATCCAAAATTTGTAAGATCAGCTCTAAGTCAATACACACAAAATGACTTTATTAACTTAATTAATAAGTATGAAATTAAATTTCATGAAAAAAAATTAGGACAATTATTTTGTGATCATAGTGCTCAACAAATAGTTGAGATGTTGCTTAAAGAATGTGAATTAGCAAATGTAACTATTATAAAGGAATTTATTATAAAAAATGTTACGAAAGAAAATGATCAATATCTTGTATCAACTGAAACTGACAAATATTCATCACAGTCTTTAATTATTGCAACAGGTGGATTATCAGTACCAAAAATTGGTGCCACTTCATTTGGTTATGAAATTGCTAAAAAATTTGATCACGATATCATTGAAACCTTACCTGCATTAGTGCCACTGACGTTTAACGAAAAGATATTGGAAATGTGTAAAGAATTAACAGGTTTATCAGTTGAGGCTATTGTCTCTTTTAATAAAACTTTATTTCAAGAAGGAATGTTATTCACTCATCGAGGTTTAAGTGGGCCTTCTATTTTACAAATTTCATCATATTGGAAACTAGGAGATAATATTAAAGTTAATCTGTCGCCAAAATTAAACACTTATCAATTATTAGAAGAAAAAAGAAAATTAAATCCTAAATTTGATATTTTAAATATTGTAAGTGAAATTTTACCAAAAAGATTAGCTCAAATTATCTGTAGTGAAAATAAAGTAAGTGGGAATATTTCTGAATTATCTAACAAAATATTAAAACAGCTAAGTGAGAATATTAATAATTGGTTAATCAATCCAACGGGTTCTGAAGGATATAGAACAGCTGAAGTCACTTTAGGAGGAGTTAATACTAAAGAACTATCCTCTAAAACTATGATGTCTAATAAGCATAAGAATTTATTTTTTATTGGTGAAGTTGTTGATGTAACTGGGCACTTGGGTGGATATAATTTTCAATGGGCTTGGTCTTCTGGTTATGTTGCGGGCCAATATGCATAAAACCATCGTATCGACTTAATCCATTCTATTTGCTAAAATATTAAAATGTGTGGAAGATATGTTGTAAAAAATCCAGTTACCAAAACTAGCAAGCTAGTTAAATCTGCAATTCAAGTTGAAGATAATGAAAATTATAATGCTCACCCTTATCAAAAGCTGCCAGTTATTAAAAAATATAAAAATGGAAATACTTTAGAGGCTCTTAAATGGGGTTTAATTCCAGGTTGGGCTAAAGATAAAGATTTTAAAGCATTAATTAATGCAAGATTAGAGACCATTGATGAGAAAGTTTCATTTAAAAAATTAATTAAGAATAATCGATGTGTTGCAGTAGCTGATGGTTTTTATGAATGGAAGAGAGAAGAAAAAGAAAAAACCCCCCATTATTTTACTAGAAAAGACACAAACCCAATATTCTTTGCTGGTATTTTTGAAAATGATCAATTTTGTCTAATTACAGAAGTGGCCAAAGATAACATTAGTGAAATTCACCACCGACAACCTGTTATTATTAACCAAACAGATATTAATCGATATTTAAATCTAGAATTACAAGGTTCTGCTTTTTTGAATGAATGCAGTAAACCTGATTTGATATTTCATGAAGTATCTAAAGATGTTAACAAACCAACAAATAATACAGCGTCTTTAATTCAAAAAGTAAGTAATGAATAATAAAATTGAATTAAAAGGTCAATGTTTGTGTGGAGAAGTAAAATACAAACTATCTGAAAAACCTTTATTTACTCAAGCATGTCACTGTAAAGATTGTAAAGTATTGACTGGCTCTTCTTATGTTATTAATTCAAGCATTTTAGAAAACACTTTAACCATTACTGATGGTGAGCTTTCAGCAACTAAAAAACTTATAGCTGGTAGTGGCAAGTTTATTACAATTTTCTTTTGTAAAAATTGTGGAGCTTATATTTATACAGATTACGAGTCTGCTATTGGTAGATTAAATGTTAGAACTCAAACTTTAGAAAATTCTAAAACATATCCACCCCAAGCTCATATATTTACTAAAGATAAAGATGAATGGGTAAATTTATCAAATATTAATAATTGTTTTGAGAAAATGTATGATCCAAAAGAAACTTGGCCAAATGAAAGTCTTATTAGAATTAAAGAATATCTAAATACAAAAAAATGAAAAATATCTATCATTCGGATATTTATAAATTTAATACACCTGTCAAAAGTTACTGGGAAGATAATTCACAAGAAAATCTAAACTTAGAAAAATTAACTAAAGATGTTAAATCAGAAATAGTTGTCATAGGCGGTGGTTATACTGGATTATTATGTGCGATTAATTTAATTGAAAATCACAACTTAGATGTAATTTTAGTTGAAGCTGGAAAAATAGGCTGGGGTGCATCATCTCGTAATGCTGGATTTAATTGTTTACCGCCAAGCAAGATGTCTTTTAAAAAAATGCAATCTATTTACGGCAATGATGAAACTAAAAAATTTTATAAAAACTCTGTTGAAGGCTCAAATTATACAAAAGATATTATAAAAGAATATAATATTGACTGTGATGTAACAGGGAATAGCAATTATGTTGTAGCCCATCATCCAAATAAATTTGAGCAAATTAAAGAACAAGCTAGAGCTTATAAGGATGAATTTGAGATTGAAACAGAGGTGTATTCAAAAGAAGAATTCAATCAAATTGGTCATGGTGGAACTGAACAATATGGTGCTTTCTCCTATAAACCTGGATTTGCAATCAATCCTCTTAAATTTGTTAATGGGATTACAAAACACGCTTTATCAAAAAAATTAAAGATATTTGAACACACTAAAGTAGACCAAATTAATAAAGATAATGGATCTTATCTTTTAAAAACTAAAGAAGGATCTATTCGATCTAAAAAAATAGTTGTTGCAACCAATGGATTTTACCAAGAAGGTTTAGTTCCTAAAATGGATGGAAGGGTATTGCCTGTTATTTCAAATATCATTGTTACAAGAAAACTTAATGATGATGAACTCAATGCTCATAATTTTAAAACATTTTCACCTATCGCTAATACTAAAAACCTTTTATATTATTATAGAAAATTGCCAGATAATCGAATTTTGTTTGGAACAAGAGGCGATTTAAGTGGAAGTGACCAATCGAATTTAGATATGTCAAAAAAGATGGAAAAATTTTTAAAGGACATATTTCCTAAATGGAGCAATATTAATATTGAATATAATTGGCGAGGATTAATTGCTTTATCTCAAAAATTAACTCCTTCAATTGGCAAAATAGATAATGAAGAAATATACTATGGATTTGGCTACAATGGAGTAGGGGTTAGTGCAGCTCCTTGGACTGGAAAACAGTTATCTAAGTTAGTTTTCTCATCAAATAGTAAAGATCTTGATATCTCAAAGATTTATAAAGGATTACCTAAAAAGTTTATATTTCCTAAATTAAGAGTGTTTTATTTTAGACTAGCAGTTCTATTTTATAATATTAAAGATAAGTTTAATATTTAAGAAAATATATGACTAAAAAATTTAAAGAGATCTTATGAATGTATTTATAATTTTATCAGTACTTGTAATTGTACTTGGTGTTATTTTATTAGTGGCTTCACCATCAGCATTATTTACTTTAAATTGGAAAGAAAAAACAGGAAAAGAAAAATTTCTGATGTTCTTATTTTATAGTATTTTGGTTTATATAATAAACATCATTTATTGGATTATAAAATAAGTAATAATGGATAAAGTTTTATCTGTCATATTTATGGTTGGGGTATTAGTTTTAGTTCTTCCTGCATTTTTAAAATCTAATTCAACATTAAAGCTTTTTTTAAAAAACTTATCAATATGGGCACTAATAGTAATTGTTATCTTGGCTATTGTTATATTTTTTCTGAGGTAAAAACTTAATAGTAAAGATCTTGATATCTCAAAGATATATAAAAGATTAGCTAAAAAGTTTGTTTTTCCTCAATTAAGGACTATTCATTTTAAATTGGCTGTGTGGTTTTATACAGTTAAAGATAGGTTAAATATTTGATATAGTGTTTAATACTAATTGAGACTATCTAAGAAAGAGTATTAACAATAAACAGGAGAAGAAATGTTAAAAGTATATTTGGCGGGTGAAATTCATACTAATTGGCGTGAAGAAATAATTGAAAATTGTAAAAAAGAAAATTTAGATATTCAATTTACATCTCCTGTAACAGATCATCCTTCATCAGATGATTGTGGTATTGAAATTCTAGGCCCAGAAGAGAAAAATCTTTGGAAAGATAGGAAAGGTGCAAATATCAATTCAATTAGAACTAAAAAATCTATTAAAGACAGTGATGTAGTAGTTGTTAAATTTGGTGAAAAATACAAACAATGGAATGCAGCTTTTGATGCGGGTTATGCATCTGCTTTAAATAAATCAATTATCGTTATACAAAATGAAGATCATCAGCATGCTTTAAAAGAAATAGATGCTGCAGCCTCAGCTGTTGCCTCAGATCAAATGCAGGTGGTTAGAATATTGAAATATGTTTTAGAGGGAACTTTAAAATAAAAATTTTTAGGGATCGTGGTTCTAGGTTTTTTTAGTTACCCTCTAGAATAAGGGTAACTAAATTTTTTTGATTAACCTTTTTGATTAGCAATCATAGCCTTAATAGCTTTTCTTGCATTAGCATCATCTAATACTGGTTTAACGATAGGAAAAGTGCATGCCCCAGACCAACCCATGATCCATGCTGTTAGCGATTCTTGATTATCTGTATCAACTATTATTAAGCCACTTCCGTTAGCTGCATCGTGCCAACGACCAATTTGTTTTACATCAGCAGGGTATTCTCCAGCAATTTGTTCATCAGTCATATTTGCAAAAAAAGCTTGCGTCTCTGCTTGCTTGTCTCGATCTAATTGATATGTACACATAAAAATCATTTTATTATCCTTTGTTAAGTTATTATTTGTGTTTATTTATTTTTAATCTAACAGCAATTATAGTTGATGGCCACGCCCTAGGGTATTATAATACCAATGCAGCTTAATGTGGAATAGGTTGAACCGCTAATCCCCCAAATAATCGCCAGCTTCCTGTATCATTTTCCATAGTTTACTTGCGTTTTCTTTATTCACACTGTCCCATTTTCTGTTTTATCTCTTCTGTGTCGAGTTTGTGTCGAGTTATCCTATAAAATCCTATAACAATATTCAATAAGCCTGAGGCGTGGCTAGTTATTAGACTTTAATAAACTCATCATTGTTGATTTGTATTCATTAAATTGAATATTTTTTCTAGCATTTGCTCCCGAGGGATGAGGAAAGCCTTTTAAAAAATAACTTAATTTAAGATCATATTTATTATTTAGATATTCAATGGTAGATGAGACGGTATTTCCTAGAGGAATAATGATAGCTTTCTTTAAAGTTTTTAATTCTTGTAAGAAGTTTTTTTCAATAAAATCTAAAAGTATTTTCTTGTTTAGAATATTCGCACCTGAATAATTTTTTCCTTTATCAAATACAGGGTATTTAACTAAAGACGTAGTATGGAGATATTTACTATCTTTATTAAATAAACTCTCACAAGATTTAATTTTTAATTTCTTATTTACTTTTAGTTCATCCAAGTATTTAACTAGTGTGGTTCTCATACTGCCTTTAAAACTAGATAAATCTTTGACTTCTTTTAGTGATTTACCATCATTGATTACTTGGAAACTTTGTAACATTTGTTGAAGTCCAGGGGTAATACCAACAATCATTATTTTTGCTTTAGGATTAACATAATCAAAAGGTGCATAATAAATTTTAATATTAGCTTCTTTATCAATTAAAAACTTATTACTAGTGATAGTAGATTTATTAATCTTTTTAAGTGATCTAATTTGTCTTAAAAATTTGGACATTTAATTAAATTTTTATTTTTTTAATTTAAATTTTCTTAAAAAATTTTGATATTGTTTTGGAGGTGGATTTTTCCAATCATATGCTCCTTTATTTTTCCAACTAGAAGTATTTGCCACTGTGCTATTATCTAAAACAAAATCAACAGCTAAGTCGTGAGGATATAAATAAATATTGTCTCCGACCCTATAACAAATATAAATATCTTTATTTAAGTACTTTTTATTTATAGAAAACCTTCCTTTTAATTGAATTTTTAACAAGGTTTTTCCATCACTGTGCTGTGCTAAAAAATCTGCACCTTTCCAATCATCATAAAATCTTATAGTTGTAAAACCATAATCAGCCAATATTGCACTAGCCTTATGAAAATTATAATTTTCCTGCTGTTTTGTACTTAAATCTTTATAATTAATTTTTTTATACATATTATAAAACCAATTTGTCTATTTTCTTTTTTTAAGAGTAGTAATTTTTTCATTATTTACCCAAATTCTATTAAAAAACTCTTTCTTTTGCTATACAAACTCCAGGATATTCTCTATCGCCTATCTTTGATGCTTCAGTAAATTCAATTCCCGTACCTTTGGGTCTAAAGCCCTCTTTAAATTTACCAGTCATACGATTTATATAAAAATAATGAATATTATGGGTCCAGTGTTTTTGAAAGTAGAATTCATCTTTCTTTGGCATAAATTTATAACCATATAACTCAAAAGCATTTAGTTTTTTTTGAATTCGGTTTAAATCTTTTAATTTTTTATGATTATGTTTTATAAAAACTGTTCGTTTATCCTCATCAATTTTAAATATCCAAGTAAGTTTTTTATCAGCTCTTTTGCATTCTAACTGACCTACAAACTTATCATGCGCATATGCATTCCCCTCGATATTAAAGATGAAATAAAAAAAGATAAAAAATAAAGTAAATTTTTTCATTATTTACCCAAATGCTTCCGTTAATGTTCCAATGACAAAAATAATTCCAATAAGAACCGCAATACCTATTACTATTTTATGTACTGAGCCATTTTCTAATTTTTCTTTTTTCTTATCTGATTGGTTTTCAACAAATGCAAACCAAGCAATTCCCGCAAAGAATACAACGAAAACTAATACTACTTTCCACGACATTAAAATAACTTCTAATTTTTAACATTTAATTTGTAGATCATCTACAAACCCTTTTTCAATTTTACAATCTTCTACAAACATCAAAAACATACCATATTGATTTTGTACAGCTTCATCAAAATCAATAATATTGTAGCTCATATGCGAATGAGGTTCAGTTGAATGTGCTTTGGTAATGAAACCAGCACTATTCATTATCTGAACATTTAAACCAATTATTCCAACTGCAATTACAGTTAATATTCCTTTAGTAAATCTATCCATATTCCTCCCTTGTTAACACTTTCCAAGACTACCAAATCATGAACCAGTAGTCTATTTGCTTTAAAAATGGCTATTTGATTTATCTCTTTTGTGTCGAGTTTGGCATCGAGTTTTTTAATTAAATTGATGAGTCTTTAAGCGATTTATTTCAAGCTAACTTTTTAATATCCGCATAAGTACTGTAGGTTATTGCAGCTTATTGTGGAATATTGTGAACCGCTACTCCCCCAAATAATCGCCAGCTTCCTGTATCATTTTCCAAAGTTTACTTGCATTTTCTTTGTTCACACCTTCATTTTTCTTGTTTTATCCCGTCCATTTCTAGTTTCATTTCTAGTATCCTATAAAATCCTATAACCCAAAACCAAGATCGTTTAAAGTTTTTTCATTCTATTAACATTGATTTACACGACCATGAAAACTGATATTTTTTGTTAAAGTTGTATATGTATTTGTGCTTGGATCTTTGACGACTGAACTAACTTCAACTATGCAATTAGATGTCGGGTTACCATCAATAAGTATGTACCCCTCCGCTTTAGCTCCAGTTTTAGTCCCCCAATACCAAGTAGCGCTATCTCCATTTACAGGATTTTTGAAACCTGAAAAGTGATAATGATCCATAAATAAGTTGGCCATTGAGTTAGTATTTTCATTTTTGCAAGTATATTCTTTAAATGATCCTCTAGGATTTCCACCATTATGTCTAACATTAACTTTTCCAGAAATATCACAATCCATAGATAGAAGTTCAATATTATTTCCAATAGTGTTTAGATTTTCTTCAATGGATATTCGTTTTGCACTACTCGTATACCCACTGTAAGCAACCACACCTACTGCAGCAAGAATACCAATAATTGCAACAACAACTAACAATTCTATTAGAGTGAAGCCTTTTTGTTTCATAATCCAAGACTAACAAATCCTGAACTCTTATTCAAGTTGAGCTAATCAATAAGTGTTGTGTAAGTTAAACCCCCTCAACTAAAACTAGATGAGCTTTGGCCGCTAATTCTCTAACCGCTTTAGCCGCTTGGTATTTTTCTGATTCATAGAACTTACGAGCAGCATCAATGCTTTCAAATTCAATTAATATAACAGTACCTAAATTTTCACCTTCTCTTACGTCAGGACTGGGTTCACGAACAAGAACTTTGCCACCGTGCTCTCCAATAGTTGGTCCAGACATTTGTTTAAACTTTTCCATACCTTCTTTATCGTGTACTTTAAGATGTGCTATCAAATATCCTTTGCTCATAATTTTCTCCTTTAAGTTTTAATATAACAAATCCTGAACCATGAGTCTATTTGCTTTAAAAATAGCTATTTGATTTATCTCAAATATTTCTAGTTTCATTTCTAGTTTCTTGTTTAAATTGATGAGTCTTTAAGCGATTTATTTCAAGCTAACTTTTTAATATCCCTATAATTAATGTAGTTTAGTGTCGGTTAATGTGGATTAGTTTGTACCACTAGCACCCCAAATAATCGCCAGCTTCCTGAATAATTTTCCAGAGTTTACTTGCGTTTTCTTTGTTCACTTTACTTCAAACATTGTTTTATCTCGAAAATCTCTAGTCTGGACACTAGTCATCCTATAAAATCCTATAACACATAACTACGATCCCTTAAAGTTTTATCATTTAATCTTTCCACTCAGACAAAAATGTAATTCGACCTTTGTTGTAATCTTGCTCACATTTAAAGAAGAGTTTTTTATAATCTTTAATTTGAAGTTTTTCTTTAACAGTCATTTTATTAAAAATATTCCATTTTGATTTTGCAATAGCAAGAAACCATGCTTCAGTATTTTTCAAGTAATTTTCCCAATTTTTATCTTTTTTTTCTTTAGCAAGTATTACCAAAGGATCTTTGAGAGCATTAGTTAAACCATTATAAATTTTTCGTCTATTATCCCAATACGTGAAATTTTTTGATTGCTTGGTTTGATATTTGTTTTCAAATTGAGCCAGCATTTTTTTTTCAGTTTGATTTGAAGCATTGTAAATAGCTATAAAAACATCTTCAGTAAGTTTTCTTTCACGCTCTTTAATTATATCATGGTGTTCTATAAAATTGATTGGAAAATTATCCTCATATTCTAAAATATATTTATCTTTAACTAATGGTTTACCAAAACTTCTATTGTCTTTCTCCCAGTTTGGTATCTTGGCTGTTTTCCAGCCTGATTTTAAACTTTCGTCATAATTTTTGTCTGCACATTTTTCCATTGCTATAAATACATCTTTATCTGAATCTCCAAAGGCTAGACTGGGTATTATTAAAATTATAAAAAAAATTATCTTTTTCATTTCAAATCACCCATATCACTCAAATTTTTTCAACTATTCTTCTTTTTGTTTATTTCTTATATAAAACCATGTAACTGGAAACAATGTAAGCATCATAACCATTTTAGCAAAAAAGTTTTTATCAATTATTAAATAGATAATTCCTACAATAATTATTGAAAAAAAGAGTAAATTTGTTTGTATTTTACTAATTTTTTTTTGATTTAACTTTTTAAAAGCTATGTAAAGAGCAAAGAACATATTTCCAAAAATCCATAATATTGAAAATGTTTTTCCTGTATAAATCCAGAATGGTAAAAAAATCGTAGCTGTACCTGTGAAATTATAATTTTTTGGAAATAAATCTGCACATAAATGTATAGCTATACCTAACAAAAAACCGATGTATATGTAATCTAGCAAGTTATCTCTAAAGTGCTTAGAAATAAAAATTTTATCAAATTGTTTTTTTATTGAAAATTTTTTCATTTCTTTTGTTAACAAGAAATAAATCAATAATGGCACTAATATTCCATGAGTAATAATAGATCTATGACCTAAAAAAATAAAAATTAAATCAATATCAGGAAAGTTCAAACCGCCATAAAGTGAAATATAAAAAGGTAATAAAAATTTCTTTTCCATATTTATATTTTAAAATTCCTCACAAATCCAAGGCTAACAAATCCTAAACAATGAGTCTATTTGCTTTAAAACAGCTGTTTGATTTATCTCAAAAGTCTCTAGTCTGGACACTAGTTTGTTGCTTAAATTGATGAGTCTGAATGCAATTTATTTTTAATGAAAGTTAAATCACCCGCATAACTAGTGTGAAGTAGTGTGAGGTCGTGTGAAGAAGTGTGTACCTCTAACGCCCCAAATAATGGTCAATTACCATAAAATTTTATTGTAAAAAAATTTGTTGTGTTCTATTTCCGTTCTCTCGATTAAAATTATATTTATGCTATAGAGATTACTCATAACATTTGTTATGCGGCCTTAAATAATGCCTTCTAGGTGAGCCATTTAAATCACTGAAACTTAATCATCATAGAGGGATCTCTATGACTAAAATGAAGGAGGCACTATGCCAACAAGTATAAGAAAAATTATTGCAAATCGTAAGAACTCTAAAAAGTCTACTGGACCGATTAGCAATAAAGGTAAATTAAAGTCTAGTTTAAATTCAATTAAACATGGTTTGTATGGAGAAAAAATAGCAATCATTGGTGAAAACATTGATGAGATCAATGATATCATTGAGCGATTAGTTAAAGAGTTAAAGCCAGTAGGGATTAACCAAGAAATCATCGTCTCAAAAATGGTTGATCTAGCCATTCGATTAAGAAGAATTCCTTTATTAGAAGCAGGAGTACTTAATCAAGAAATGCAAGAATATGAGGCTGATAAATATAAAGAAGATATAGCTGAAGTCGTAGGCGGAGGAGATAAAAAAACCATGATGCTATCTTCAAATGTAATCGTTAGAAAATCAGGGCTTTCATTTGCAAGAGATTGTAATAGTGGCAGTGCTATTTTAAAACTTAACACCATTGAAGATAAACTACTTTCTAAATACTTTAAACTATTAGAGATTTTAAAAAGACTTCAAAAAAAGAAAGGAGCCCTATAATGAAAAAAAAATATAGTGCTCGACTTAAAGTATCCAAATCTCGCAAAAGTAAACTTGGTAAAACGAAGCCAAACTTTAACAAAATGGTTAAAGATCAATGTAAACGTTATGAACAATTTAGTGAAAAAAAAATTGGTGAAACGAAGCCAAATTTAGACGCACCAACTTTAAATATTGAGCTTAAGGAGGTTGAGAAAATTGATGTTAAATCTGATCATGAAATTGAACTTGAAAAATATCAACAGCAGAGAAGACTTGAGCGAGAGGCTTATATTAAAAAGGAGAGGGAAAAAGAAAATACTATTAAATTCGAAATTGTCTCACCTATTAGAAAAGATCCTAATAGAGGAATGAAATTTGTTAAATGTAGTAATGAGCCAATTAATAGAGGAAGATTAGGTCATTCTAAGACTTTTTTAAAGAATGTTAAAAAGCCCAAGACTTACTACTGGTAATGAGGGGTTGAGAATGTTTCAATATTCATTTAAAATATAAATTATGTTTACTTATATTATTCCATTTATTGTCTTGATTTTGGTTGTGGTATTTATCCACGAATATGGTCATTATTATTTTGCAAGAAGATATGGGGTTGGGGTTACTGATTTCTCAATTGGTTTTGGTAAAGAAATATTTGGTTGGAATGATAAACATGGAACACGTTGGAAAATTTGTTGCATCCCACTAGGTGGGTATGTAAAGTTTTTTGGTGATCGAAACGTTTTTTCACAAGCAGACCATGAAAAAATTTTAAAACAATACAATAAGGAAGATCAAGAAAAGTTATTTGTTATAAAACCTTTATATCAAAGAGCTTTAATTGTATTTGGTGGACCATTAGCTAATTTTTTACTAGCAATTGTTATCTTTTTCTCAATTTATACATTTATCGGAAAAGACTTTACACCAGCTGTTATTAATGAAGTTCAAAAAGATAGTCCAGCTATGGTGGGGGGACTTAAAAATAAGGATATCATTTTAGAAATTGATGGCAGTAAAGTTGAAAGCATCATGGATGTTGCAAAGTTTATTACAACATCAACAGGGGATATTATTGATTTTAAAGTAGAACGATTAGATCAAGAATATTTGATAAAAGTTAAACCTAATATTGTTTTAAGTGATGATAACTTAGGCAATAAAATTAATAAAAGAATGGTTGGTATTAAGCTTGGTGCTTACAATAATGAAATCAATCATGTAAAATTAGGACCAGCAAAAGCTTTAATTCATTCATTTAAAGAAGTGTATTTTGTGAGCGCATCATCCCTTAAATACATAGGAAGTATGCTTAAAGGGAGTGGGGATACTTCTCAATTAGGAGGTCCTATTCGAATTGCAAAAATTACAGGACAAGTTGCTGAAATTGGTATTTTGCCGTTTATCTCAATAATGGCTTACATTTCAATAAGCCTTGGTTTAATTAATCTATTTCCAATACCAATGTTAGATGGTGGGCACTTAATGTTTTATGCATTTGAAAAGGTTTTAGGTCGTCCTTTATCTCAAAAAACCCAAGAAGGGTTTTTTCGAATCGGTATGTTTTTGTTGGTATCATTGATGTTTTTTACAACCTTTAATGACCTAAAAGACCTAGGTTTATTCAATTAATTTATTATTCTAAAACGTTAAAAACATAAGTAAAATCAATACTTATTTACAATTCAACTACATATTGTGTTAATTAAAAAGATAGACACTAAAAAAAAGCTTGATTTATCAACGTTTATGACAAATATGATTATTAACCAACATAACCGGAGCTAAAATGAACAAAAAACAACTAATTGCATCGCTTTCTGGCTCTTTAAGTTTGAGCAAAGCGGATGCTGAAAGAACATTTGACACTATTACGAATACAATATTGGACGCATTAAAAGGTGACGATAATGTAAAAATAGCAGGATTTGGTACTTACAAAGTAGCTAAGAGAAAAGCTAGAGTTGGAAGAAACCCAAGAACTGGTGAACAAATTCAAATCGCTGCTTCTCAAAAGGTAAAATTCTTACCTGCAAAAGCTTTAAAAGAAGTATTTAATAAATAGTTATTTTTTTAACAGCCCTAACGTTTTCAAAACATGTTTAGGGCTGTTACTATATGCAAATAATGCATATCAAATTTTCCTAATCAGCGTTAGTTTTTAAAATTTTTAAAATTATAAGTCATAACCTTAACAGGAGGTCTTATGACTAAATTAATAAAGAGAATAACTGCACCAGTACTTAGTTTGATAATTTTATTGAACATGAGTAGTGCAGGGATGGCAGAGACTACAGTTTCTGCTGAAGTGGGGTTTATTTTTAATACTCTATTGTTTTTAATTTGTGGTTTCCTTGTCATGTTTATGGCAGCAGGTTTTGCAATGCTAGAATCTGGTATGGTAACTTCAAAAAGTGTATCGGTAATTTGTGCAAAGAATATTGGTCTTTATGCAATTGCTGGTATTATGTTTTGGCTAGTTGGTTACAACTTAGCTTATGGTATTCCAGAGGGCGGATACATTGGAACATTTACACCATGGTCAGATGCAAGTGCAGTTGATACTGGTTATGCAGATGGTTCTGACTGGTTCTTCCAAATGGTATTCTGTGCAACAACAGTTTCGATTTGTTCTGGAGCTATGGCTGAAAGAATTAAACTATGGCCGTTCTTCTTATTTGCAGCTATTTTAGCTGGAGTAATTTATCCAATCGTAATGGGTTGGCAGTGGGGTGGAGGCTGGTTAGCTGAAATCGGTTTCTCTGACTTTGCTGGTTCAACTTTAGTACACTCAACAGGTGGTGCCGCTGCATTAGCGGGTATTATGTTGTTAGGTGCTAGATCTGGAAGATTTGATAGCAAAGGTAATCCAAAAGCATTACAACCTTTTGCTGCATCTTCAATTCCATTAGTAACGATAGGTGTATTTATCTTATGGTTAGGTTGGTTTGGATTTAACGGTGGATCTCAATTAGCATTAGGAACTTTTGATGACGCTGTTGCAATCTCAACAATATTTATCAATACAAATCTTGCAGCTTGTGGCGGTGTATTAGCAGCAGGTGCAATTACAAGATTAATGTATGGTAAAACAGATGTAATTCAAATGTTAAACGGAGCAATTGGTGGTCTTGTGGCTATCACTGCAGAACCTTTGGCACCAGCACCATTTGAAGCTATCTTAATAGGTGCGATCGGTGGTTTGATTGTTGTGTTTGGTACTAAATTATTATTTAGTTTCAAACTTGATGATGTAGTAGGTGCAATTCCAGCTCACTTATTTGCTGGAATTTGGGGAACACTTGCAGTGCCATTAACTAATGCTGATGCAACATTTAGTGCTCAGTTAATTGGTGTGATTGCAGTTAACATCTTTGTATTTGGTGTGTCTTATATTGTGTGGTCAGTAATGAAAGGTATGTTTGGAATTAGATTGAGTAAAGAAGCTGAAACCAAAGGTACAGATGTTACTGAAACTGGTGTAATCGCATACGCAATACGTGACTAATTGCATAATAATTGCAATTAAGAGGCTCTTCGATCTCCATATCGTTATCTCATTGGAGAGCCTCTTAAAAACAGAATAACTATCTCTCTCTCTTATAGTTAGTAAAGGGCCCCTTTTTAGGGGCCTTTTTTTTGTACACATGCTTTATCATCATAACTCCTTTGATTAATCAGCAATTCTTAAAATCTTAATCATCAATAAAAGGTCTCACTTAACAAGGAGAGATAATGATAGATTTTTTTAAAAAATTAACTTTAGGTATTGTAATTCTATTTAGTATTACAAACTTTGCTTCTGCAGAAACAACAATTTCTGCTGAAGGACAATATATATTTAATACACTTGGATTTTATTTGGGTGGAGTGTTAGTAGCTTTCATGGCAGCAGGCTTTTGTATGCTCGAGTGTGGTTTGGTTACTACAAAAAGTGTATCAACAATTGCTGCAAAAAATATTGGAAAATTTGCTATAGCTTCAATTGTATTTTTTTTATGTGGTTATAATCTTGCTTATGGAATACCAGAAGGTGGATACATAGGATCATTTTCTATTTGGAGTGATTCTTCTGAAATAGGAACTGGATATTCTGATTATTCAGATTGGTTTTATCAAGCAATGTTTGTATGTGCCACTGTATCGATAGTTTCTGGTGCTGTTGCAGAAAGAATTAAAATTTGGCCGTTCTTTATTTTCTCAGCTATCATGGCTGCATTTATTTATCCAATTTCAATGGGTTGGCAGTGGGGCGGAGGCTGGTTAGCAACAGCAGGTTTTTCTGATTTTGCTGGTTCAACTTTGGTTCATGCTTGTGGGGGTGCTGCTGCTTTAGCTGGTGTTATTGTTTTAGGTGCTAGAGCTGGAAGATTTGGAAAAAAAGGTGAAACTAAATCTTTAGTTCCTTTCGCAGCTTCCAGTATTCCGCTTGTTACACTTGGAACTTTTTTATTATGGTTTGGTTGGTTTGGTTTTAATGGTTTTAGTCAATTAGCAGTTGGTACTTTTGATGATGTTACAGCAATAAGTAAAATTGCAGTAAACACTCATTTAGCAGGTGCTGCTGGTACAGTAACAGCAGCTATAGTTACTAGGTTAATTGGTGGTAAAACAGATATTATTATGATGTTGAATGGTGCCCTAGCTGGACTTGTAGCAATCACTGCTGAACCTTTAAATCCAAGTCCAATTCTTGCAATGGTTATAGGTTCTATAGGTGCAATTATTATGTACTTTGGAACTAAGTTTTTAGAAAGCAAATGCATTGATGATGTAGTTGGAGCTATACCAGTTCATATGTTTGCAGGTATCTTTGGAACGTTGGTTGTTCCAATTTCAAATCCAGACACTACATTTGGAACTCAGTTTACTGGAGTTCTATCAGTGTGCGTGTTTAGTTTTGTGCTTTCGTATATTGTCTTTAGAGTTATTAAAGCAACTATCGGTCTTAGAATAAGTGCTCAGGCTGAAAAATTAGGAACAGATGTTGCCGAGGTAGGTGTAAAAGCTTACGCAATAAGAGACTAAAAATTAACTTTCTATAACGTTAAAGGTCCCTTAGAAATAAGGGGCCTTTTTACTTTTTGGTAAATATTTTAAGGGTTTGAAGGACTTCTTTGGCATGATCTTTAACCTTAACATTTTCCCAAATCTTTATTATTTTCCCTTTTTTATCGATTAAAAAAGTAGTTCGATTAATGCCCATAAATTCTCGGCCCATAAATTTTTTTTTACCCCAAACTTTATATTTCTTAAGTACTTTAATCTCTTCATCAGCTAATAAATCAAATTTTATCTTATATTTGTCTCTAAATTTATCATGACTTTTAAGGCTATCCTTAGATATTCCATAAATTTCACATTCTAATTTCTTAAATTTTGTAAGTAATTTATTAAAATCATTGGTTTCAATCGTGCATCCTGGCGTATCATCTTTAGGATAAAAATAGATAACAACATATTTTCCAATTGAATCTTTTAATGAATAATTGTTTTTTGAAGTTGATAGCAGTTCAAAATTTGGTGCTTTGATATTATTTTTTAACATAATTTTCTAGCAATATAATGTTTTTAAGGTATTTTAAAACACAATTATGACTGTCAAATCAATTCAAACTTTAGTCTCAGAAGCAATGCAGGAAATTAAAACTATTAATGCAGATGAAGCTTTCAAGATGGTTGAGGATAATAATTGTAATTTAATTGATATAAGAGAAGCTAGAGAATTAGAAAAAACTGGAAGTGTTGAAAATTCAGTACATATTTCTAGAGGAATGATGGAAATATTTTTAGATCCAAATAGTGTTTTTTTTCAAAAAGGCAAACTTGATCCAAATAAAGAAATGGTCTTATTTTGTGCGGGTGGTGTAAGATCTGCCTTAGCTGTTAAAGCATTACAGAATATGGGATATGAAAAAGTATCACATATTGAAGGTGGTTTTGGTGCAATGAGCCAGAGTAAATTTAAAATTATTTAATTAAATTCAATTCTTCAATAGCATACTCAAGTCTATCCTGACCCCAGAAAATTTTATTATTTGCAACAAAACTTGGTGCCCCAAATAATTCTTTTTCAAAAGCATTACTTGTTAATTCTTTTAACTTATCTTTAACTATTTGATTATTTATTCCTTCAAAAAATTTTTTACTATCAATATTTAAATATTTTAAAATTTTATTTATTTCAATTTCATCAGATAAGTCTAAGTTATCTTTCCAATATGCATCAAAGAAGGCATTTAAATAACCATTTTTATGTTTATCATCTACATATAAATATCCTCTCATAAGATATAGAGAATTTATTGGAAATTTTGAATTCCAAGTAAAAGAAATATTATTTTTTTCTGCAACTAATTCGCAATCACTTTGTAATATCTTTATTTTATATTTATTAAAGGCTGGAGCATCAATCTCTGCTAATTTATGAAGACCACCCAAAAAAATTGGCTTATAGTTAAAGACGACTTTTTTATTTTGGTTAATTTTTTGAATTTTTTTATGAGCTATAAAAGAAAAAGGGCTAATTATATCAAAATAAAAATCTATATGATTACTCATATAAACTCATTCTTTTGGCATAAAAAATTCTAATTATCCAATAAATGAATAGTCCAATTGGACCTATTAAATAAGTAACAACTAGAGGGAATGCTAAGAGAATTTTATTGATATAAAATTTCTCAGCATCTTTTACAATCCATCCACCTAAAAACAAATTTATAGCAATAAAATGAGACCAGAAAATCATTATGTATAAATCGTCTTCAAATAATCTAGAAAGCTGATTTAGTCCAAGATAAAGTGTAAAATTGCTATAAAAATCATAACCAATTAAATAGGATTTATATAAGATAAAGATGTACGCACCACTTAATATAAAAATTGGAAAGATTGAAGTTACAAAAAATCTACAAATATGAGATTGTGGAAAAAAAATTAGTATAAACCAAAAAGGTAATACACCTAAATTAATCCACATATAAAGTGTCTCAATAACAAAATAACTATAAATTTGTTCGATCATTTAAATATATTATATAAAATCTAAGCATGATTCCTATAAGAAATAGAAAAAAAACACTGAATGTAACTGTTGAAGAGATGAGAAATTTTGCTTTTGCTTATATTGAAAAATATGCCCCCTCTAAACAACAATTAAAGACCTATTTATTAAAGAAATACATGAAACTCTCTGCATCAGATATCAAAAAAAAAGATGTAAATAAACTTATTGATATTGTTCTTTCTGATTTAGAAAAAAGTAAATTTATTAATGATCAATTTTATTCTGAAAGCAAAGCTAAGAGTATGATCCAAAGAGGAAATTCAATTAATAAAATTAGAAACTATTTAATTGGTAAAGGTATAAATGATAAGTTTATCAAAGACGTAGTTGAAAAAATTAAAGAAGATAATTCTGATCAAGATTTTTTTTCAGCTATAAAAATTTGTAAAAAAAAAAGAATTGGTCCTGCAAGAGTAGAGGATAATAGAATTTTGTTTTATAAAAAAGACATCTCTTTACTTGCACGTAACGGATTTGATTTTGAAATATCAAGAAAAGTTATGGATATTGATAAAGATGAGTATTTAAAAATAATTAATTTACTTTAATTTTTTTCTTTTTCTTCCTCTTCTTCTTTAACAAGATGATTAATCTTATTTCTTATATAATTCTTAACGAATACAAAAACTAATAACCCAAAAATTGAAACTGAAACGATTATTATAAGTATAATTCTAAGTTGTTCATCCATTATAATATATTTTTACTTTTTAAAATAAGACTAGGATTTTTAAGATCTTCTTTTCCATATAATATTTCGTTACCATTAAAATCAGTAATAGTACCACCTGATGACACTAGTATTGCATGACCTGCTGCTATATCCCATTCATACGCCCTAGGTTCTGCAACATAACCATCGTATTCACCTGCAGCAACTACACAAAATTTTAAAGAACTTTTCATTTTTACATTTTCTGTAACACCTATGTCCTGATAAATTTTCTGAATTTCTGGTTTTATTTTGTTTGAGTAAGAAATAAATTTAATTGGTCTATTTTTTTCAATACTTTTATTACTTAGATTTATTGTTTTTCCATCACTTAACTCATAAGCATTTCCGTCTCCATATGAATAAAACATTCTTTTTTTAGCTGGAGCGTAAATTAAACCTGCAACAGGTTTATTATTGATAATTAAACCTGCATTAATTGTAAATTCTTCTAAGTCATTTATATAATCATACGTGCCATCAATAGGGTCCACTAACCAAAAGTCTTTTAATTGAGCATTATCTCTATTGTCGGATGTCTCTTCTGATATGATTGGTACATCTGGTGTAATTTCTGAAATTTTTTTTGTAATAAATTTGTTTACTTCAATATCACCATTACTAACAGGTGTATTATCTAATTTGATTTTTTTTTTAAGACCTTTCTCTCTAAGAGAAAGTGATAACTCACCCGCTTTTAAAAATGTATCTATTAAATCTTCAACAATCTTTTTTACTTCCATTTTTAATTAACCAATCTTTTTTAATTCAATTTTTTCTGCATTAATTACTTTTTTTCCAACATTTTCAAAATTAACAGTTACTTTTTCTTTAATGATTGATTGAATTTGACCAATACCCCAATCTTTATTGTTTGGATTTGTGACTTTGTCGCCTGGTTCATAATCTAAAATCATTTAATTTAACTTATATTGGAAATAAGTATAAATACCACCATATGAATAAAGAATTAAACTCTATTGGAATTAATAAAAAACCCGAAGATACGACAGTTGTTGTTGCTATGTCGGGAGGAGTAGATTCTTCAACTGTAGCCGGTATTATGAAAAATGAAGGTTATAAGGTTATAGGAATTACCCTAAAGCTTTATGATGATGGTAAGGAAGTTGCAAAATCTAAACAATGTTGTTCGGGTCAAGATATAATGGATGCAAAACGTGTTGCTCATAAATTAGGCATTGAACATAAAATTTTATATTATCAAGATAAGTTTAAACAAGGTGTTATAGATAACTTTGTTGAAAGTTATTTAAAGGGAGAAACACCAATACCGTGTGTTCAATGTAATCAAACTGTAAAGTTTAAAGATTTATTTGAGGTTTCAAAAGAACTTAATGCTGATGCATTAGTTACAGGTCATTATGTAAAAAATATTACAGCAAATAATACTAACAATATGTATAGAGCTATTGATGAAAATAGGGACCAAAGTTATTTCTTATTTAACACAACACGTGAACAATTAGATTATTTAAGATTTCCCTTAGGTGGAATGTTGAAGGATAAAACAAGAGAGATTGCTAAAAATCTTGATCTAAATGTAGCTGACAAACCAGATAGCCAAGATATTTGTTTTGTTCCAAATGGGGACTATGCATCTGTAATTCAAAAATTTAGACCCGACTCTTTTAAAAAAGGTAATATTAAAAATTTAGATGGAGATGTAATTGGTGTTCATGACGGTATTATAAACTTTACTATCGGACAAAGAAAAGGAATAGGTGTCTCTAATGATAATCCTTTATATGTTCTGAAGATTAATTCTGAACAAAATGAAATAATAGTAGGACCAAAAGAAAAACTAGGAAAAAAAGAAATATCTTTAAAAGATTTAAATTTATTAACCAATAAAAAAGACTTAGATCAGAATATTTTTGTAAAAGTTAGATCTACAGGTAATCTTCTTGAGGCAAAAGTAGATTTGAAAGACCATAATACTGCGCATGTTAGTTTAGTTAATCCTGAAGATGGAATTTCTCCTGGACAGGCATGTGTTTTCTATAGCAAAGACCAGTTCGGTCATAAAGTTCTTGGTGGTGGTTGGATTAAAGAATAGAGGAATTATTTCTTTTTATTTTTTCTCTTAGCTCTTCTTTTTTTAGAGCCTTGTTTTCTTCGGCCTCTATGTTTCTTTGGGTAACTCATTTAATCCTATTTATTAATTTTATTGACGTTTTTTATGGGATATAGCATTGTCTTATTAACATATCAAATTTTATTATGAGTAATTCTTTTAAGACATTTTTAAAACATACAGCAAAAGACTTTCATAACCAGGCTGTTAATCCACCTATAGTAAGAGCTTCAACAATAATCTTTAAATCAATGGGCGATATCAGAAAAATGCAAAATAAAGCCAAATCTGATCCAACAGGTGGGCATTTTGATTATGGCAGACAGGGCACATCAACAACTCATGTCTTGCAAAAAATTTTATCTAAATTAGAGGAAAGCTATCATACTTTTTTAACACCAACTGGGTTTGGGGCAGTTTTTTTAGCTATTTTTAGTATCACAAGACCAGGGGATGAAATTATTGTGGCTGACCCTGTTTACAGCCCAACAAGAATTTTATCACAAGATTTTTTAAAAGAATTTAATATTAAAACCACTTTTTATAATCCCCATGATCTTAAAACTTTAGAAAATAGTATTACCAAAAAAACAAAACTAATTTTTGTTGAAAATCCTGGAAGTAATACATTTGAATTTCATGACATAGGTAAAGTTGTTTCAATTGCAAAAAAACATAAGATTTTAACTGCAATCGACAATACATGGGCAACTCCTTATTTCTTAAAACCAATTAAATTAGGTTTTGATATGGCTATAGTTTCAGCGACAAAATATTATTCTGGTCATTCTGATGTTATGGGTGGATCGTTAGCTGTTAATAAAAAAGTATTTAAACAAGTTTTAAAAACTGAAAAAATAACTGGATTACGTTTAGGTCCAGATGATGCATATTTAATCACTAGAGGGTTAAGAACTTTAGATGTTAGACTGGATAGACATAGAGAAAATGCAAAGAAAGTTTCAAACTTTTTATCAAAATTTAAGAATATTAAACTGTTATATCCTTATAAAAAAGATTCTTTAAATTTTAGAATGTGGAAAAAATATTATTCTGGTGCATCTGGATTGATGGGGTTAAGAATTAAAGCAAAAAGTGAAAAATCAGTTACAAAATTTGTAAATAATTTAAAATTATTTGGTCACGGGTATAGTTGGGGTGGATTTGAAAGTTTAGCATTGCATCAAAATCTAAGAGAACAAGGTGATAGAGAGTATCTTAAATTGAAAAAAAATGAGCATCTTGTTAGATTGCATATAGGGCTTGAAGATCCTAGCGACCTTATCGCTGATATCAAACAATCTTTAAAACATTTAAAGTAGACCTTAAATGTCTGCTGAAAAATTAATCAAAAATAAAACAGTTTTAATCACTTTAATATCAGCTTGTGCGATTGTAATTGTGTCTCTTGGAATTAGACAAACCTTCGGAATGTTTTATTTTGATTTCTCAACCGATTTAGGAATTACACTTTCACAATTTGGTTTTGCTCTAGGTCTTCAGATGTTTTTATGGGGAGCTTTTGCACCTTGGTTTGGTGTTATTACAGATAAATATGGCGGTCACATTGCTGTGTTTATTGGTTTTATATTTTATTTAGCAGGTATTTTAATGCTAGTTTCAGAATACAATACTGGACTTTATTTTGTAACAGGAATTGGTGTATTAATAGGAGTAGCACTTGGTGGAACTGCAATCAGTATCCCTGTTTCTGTCGTTGCTAAACATTTTCATGACTCAAACAGAACTTTAGCCATAGGCATTGTTACTGCAGCTGGTTCTTTTGGTTATTTTGTTTCACCAGTTTTTACAAGATATTCATTAGTAGAATTTGGATGGGAGAGCACACTATTAATTTTTGCAGCATTTATTACAGCAGGGTTATTTTTAGCTTTTTGTTTAACCACTCCAAAAAAAGTTGTTGGTGGTAAAACTGATGATAATCAAACAGCAATGGAAGCGCTGAAAGAAGCTATTAATAATAAAAGTTATATTTATTTGACTTCAGGTTTTTTTGTATGTGGATGGCATATTGCTTTAGTTGCAACACATATTCCAGTTTATATTAACGACAGAGGTTTACCAGAATGGTGTACGGTTACAATTTTATCAATGATAGGATTATTTAACATTGCAGGAACATTATCGTCAGGATATTTGGCTCAAAAATTTAGTAAAAAAATGATTTTAAGTACTATTTATTTGGCTAGAGGATTAGTTATCGCAATATTTATTTTTCTTCCACCAAGTCCAATTATTGCAGTGTTGTTTGGTATTACTTTTGGTTTTTTATGGTTATCTACAGTTCCTCCAACAATGGGGATTGTTGGATTTGTGTTTGGAACTAAATATATTGGATTATTATACGGAATAGTTTTTTTAAGTCATCAAGTAGGATCTTTTCTAGGAGCTTATTTGGGTGGAGTGTTTCATGATTTATATGGCTCATATGATTATGCCTGGTATATATCGATTGCTCTATCAATTTTTGCTGGCTTGATACATTTACCAATAGTAGAAAAACAGGTTGCAAGACTTCAAACAGCTTAGAAAATTGATTAAAAAAGATTATTTAAATACCATTACTAGTTCAGGTCAGCCCTTTATTATTTATAAATCAATCAAAGGTTTTAATCTTTTTACAGATTTTTCAAAAAAAATAACTTTGAATAATAAAAATATTAAAGAATTTTTAGATACAAAATTTAAATTTAAAAAGAATTATAAAAATACAGATCTATTTGTAGGCTTCTTTGGGTACGAACTATTGAATAATCTTATTGGGATTAAATTGCCAAAACAAAAAAGTATAAATTTTCCTAAAGGAATTTTTTATAAGCCAGAATCCAAAATAAGCTTAAAAGAAGACCTTATTTATAAATCAAATAAAGCCAGTAAAATAGCTAAAAATTTTAAGATAAATATAAACCAGACTGTATACACAAAAATTTTTAATAAGTTTAAAAAAAGGATAAGATCAGGAGAAACTTATCAGATTAAAATATGTACAAAATATAAGAATAAATCGAAAATAGATCCTTTAGATTTTTTTTGTAGACTTGCTAAGTCTAATTTAGCACCTGAAGCTTTTATGATTAAAGATAAAAACTTCTCAATTATTAGCTGCTCCCCTGAAAATTTAATTACAAAAAATGGTTTGAATATATCAACCAAACCAATAGCCGGTACCTTGAGAAAGACATCGAAAATCAATAAAAAAAAAGCTTTAAGTTTTTTTAGAAATAATATTAAGGAAACTAAAGAGCATAATATGATAGTTGATATGGAAAGAAATGATCTTTCAAGAATATGTCAGCCAGGAACTGTAAAATTAAAAAAAGAAAAAACAGTTGAGGAATATAAAGATCTATATCATTACGTTAGTTTAATTACTGGTAAGCTAAATAAAAACATAAAAAATATTGAAATTATAAAAGCAATGATGCCTGGTGGTTCTGTTATTGGATGTCCTAAAATAAGTACTCTTAATCTTTTAAATAAACAGGAAAAAGAGAATAGAAATATTTATACAGGTAGCTTTGGTTATATAAAATTTAATGGTGACATGAGGTTCAATATTATTATTAGATCAATTTTAAATTATAAAAATATATCTGAAATTTCAGTTGCATCTGGTGTTGTAATTGACAGTAATGCAAAACATGAATTTAACGAAAACTTTATCAAAGCTAAAGCATTGATAGATTTATTTAAATGATATATGTAATTGATCATAAAGACTCATTTACGCACAATGTGGTCCATCAGTTATCTTTATTCGATAAAGTAGAATGTGATGATTTTTCAAAGATTAATAAATCAAAATTAAATAAAGCATCTACTATTGTTTTTTCACCAGGCCCTGGGTCGCCAAAGGATTATCCATTATCTTCAATAATTTATAAACAATTAAAAGGTAAAAAAAAAATAATTGGAATTTGTCTTGGTTTCCAACAAATACTATTTAGCGAAGGAGCTAGTATAATTGAACAAAATAAAATTTATCATGGATTTCAATCTGAAGTAATAGTTAATAAATCTAGTAAGTTGTTTGTTGCTGGTGATAAATTTAAAGTGGGTAGATATCACTCTCTAAGACTAAAAGAACCTTTTAACGCAGATAATTTTGACATAACGATGAGATGTGTTATTTCAGGAGCCGCAATGTCATTTGAAAATAATGTTGATAAAATATATGGATTTCAATTTCACCCAGAATCATTTCTTACTATAAATGGTAAAATACTTATTAAAAAAATCTTATCGGCTTAAAGACCTCAATGAAATTAAATTCAACGATTTATGGGGTGACCACGGTGTATTTACTACAATGTGGATTTATGGAGCTCCACCAAAAATTCTCTTTTTTAAAGATCATATTAATAATTTAGTTAAATCAACTAAATCTTACTCAATTGTAAAACCAACTATTAAATCTGATATATTAAGATTAATTAAAGATAACGTAAATTTAACAAAAAAATATAATCATTTGTTAAGAATTGCCCTTAATAAAAACACTTTATCAATTTCGTTACGTAAGAGAATTAAACCTAAATTAAATTTTAATTTAAAATTAATTAATCTAAAGCGACAAAAACCTGAATTTAAGAATTTGAAATATAAACAAATTTTAAAACATCTATCTAAAATAGATAACTCATCATCAGATATAGGTTTGTGTTCAAATAATAAAATTTTTGAGACAGGAACATCTAACTTAATTTTTATAAAAGATGGCAGTGTATATTCACCAAAAAGTAAATTTTATAAAGGAATTACATTTAAATTTTTTAAATCCAAAGTTAAAAAAGTAATTAATAAAGATATATTTGTTAAATCATTAAAAGAATTTGATGAAATTATTTTAATAGGGTCTGGTAAAGGTGTTGCTTCTGTTAAAACAGTAGATCAAATTAAATGGAAAAGAAAAAGTTTAAAATTTTACAATATTTTATTTGAGCACTACAATTTAGCTATTAATAATTGTCCAAAATATAAATAATGAGAGATCCTAACAACCCTTGTTTATTTTGTAATTCAAAAATTAGTGGTATTGCACATGAAAATGAACTTGCTTACGCAAGTTATGATACTTATCCAGTATCCCAACATCATTGCTTAATAATTCCTAAAAGACACGTTGTTGATTATTTTGAGTTATCAGATGAAGAGTTAATTGCATGTAATAATTTGATTAAGATAATTAAAGAGGATGTTTTAAGAAAAGACAACACTGTAAAAGCTTTTAATATTGGAACTAATGCTGGCAAAATAGCCGGTCAATCTATTATGCACTGCCACATTCATGTGATTCCTCGAAGAGAAGGTGATGTTGATAATCCTCAAGGTGGAGTTAGATCTGTAATTACAAAAAATCAGCATTATAAACGTAAAATATAAATTATAGGTTGTTATTAAAGACACATTGACCAATACTTAAGGTTGAACTTTAGAATTAACTAGATTAAAAAACTTTTTATTAATTTAAAAATTTAATACAAGAGTAAAATGTTAGAGACAAATCCATTTTCTATATTAGCAGAGACTGTATCTCCTTTTGCTATGCAAAGTTTTATAATTGCAATGATTTTATTGATTGCATTTGGAACAATAATTCAAATGATACATCATAAAAATCTGACATATTTCTTAAACAATGCAAAAAAAGCAAAACTTCAGGCAACTAGAGAAATTGGTACTAGTGAAAGAGTATCTATATTAGCCAAGACAGCAGTTGTTGATATTGGAACTACATCTGAACTAGGGTTTGGAAAAAGAAGATTATCCCACGTATTAGGAATGTATGGAACAATCATATTCTGGATTTCATCAGCAATGTTAGTATTTTGCTATACTGGAGCAGATAAATCATCATCTGCAATCTGGTCAATGTTATGGCACGTTGGAGCAATTTTAACTTGTATAGGTGGATATTGGTTTTGGTTTTTTTTAAGAGTTGATGTTTCAGCTGAAGCTCACCCTTGGTACAGAATTATTAAAGCAGATTTATTTGTTTTAGCATTGTTGGCTTGTTCTACTTTTGGGTTAGCTTGGTCTTATGCTCAATTTAATGGTCAAATAGGACTATCATTTTTATTCTTAACATTATTTGTCATTGCAAATTTAGTGTTATTTGGTGGTGTTTACTGGTCTAAATTTGCACATATGTTTTATAAACCAGGAGCTGCAATACAGAAAAATTTAGCTGAAGCTGATGGATCAAGAGATAACCTTCCGCCACCAGCAGATGCGCCTGAGCAATTTGGCCTAGGTATAAAAAGAGAAGAGCCAAAACACTATTAATATGATAATTAGAAAAGGAAAAAATTAAATTATGTCAACTTTTGTATACATGACTAGATGTGATGGCTGTGGTCATTGCGTAGATATTTGTCCATCAGATATAATGCACATTGATGAAAATATAAGACGTGCAAAAAACATAGAACCTAACTTTTGTTGGGAGTGTTACTCTTGCGTTAAGGCCTGCCCAAATCATGCAATAGATGTTAGAGGGTATGCTGATTTTGCTCCAATGGGACATAGTGTTAGAGTAAGAAGAGAAGAAGAAAAAGGAACTATTTCTTGGAAAATAAAATTTAGAAATGGAACTGAAAAAGATTTTGTGTCACCCATAACTACCAAGCCATGGGGTAAATTTATCCCTAAACTTGCAGATGGAGACAAACCTAATCAAGGAGAGATTAATTCTCAGAGACTATACACTGAGCCAGAAGGTTTAAATATTGATGGCGAACTACCAGCAGTCCCAAAAGATTCATTTAAAAAGGGAGTTTACTATTAATGGCTAAGCATAAAACTCATTATGAAGATTGCGATGTTCTAGTTGTTGGTGGTGGTATGGCTGGAACCGGTGCTACTTTTGAAGCTAGGCATTGGGGTAGAGATATGAAAATTATTTGTGTTGAAAAAGCTAATATTGACAGAAGTGGAGCTGTTGCTCAAGGTCTTTATGCTATTAACTGTTACATGGGAATGCAGTGGGGTGAAAATCAACCAGAAGATCATGTAAGATATGCAAGAAATGATCTAATGGGAATGGTTAGAGAAGATTTAGGTTACGATATGGCCCGTCACGTAGACTCAACAGTTCATATGTTTGATGAATGGGGTCTTCCAATGATGAAGAATGAGGAAACTGGCAGATACTTAAGAGAAGGTAAGTGGCAAATCATGATACATGGTGAAAGTTACAAACCTATCGTTGCTGAGGCTGCAAAAAAGTCTGCAGATAAAATTTACAATAGAATTATGATCACTCATCTTTTAATGGATGAAGCTCAAGAAAATAGAGTAGGTGGAGCTGTAGGATTTAACATGAGAACAGGTGATTTTCATGTGTTTAGAGCAAAAGCTGTAATAGTTGCAGCAGGCGGAGCCTCTCATATATTTAAACCAAGAGCTGTTGGTGAAGGAATGGGAAGAACTTGGTATGCACCTTGGAGTAATGGTTCAGCTTATGCTTTACCGATTGCTGCTGGAGCTAAAATGACACAAATGGAAAATAGAATTGTGTTATGTAGATTTAAAGATGGATATGGACCAGTTGGCGCTTATTTCCTACACTTAAAAACTTATACTCAAAATGCGAATGGTGAAAACTATGAGAAGAAATGGTATGATCAAACTAAAGAGTTAGTTGGAGAATATATAGATCATCACCCAACACCAACTTGTCTTAGAAATCATGCTTTTATTCAAGAAACTATGGCAGGCGGTGGACCAATTCATATGGTAACAACTGAAGCTTTTCAAGACCCACATTTAGAAACTGTTGGTTGGGAAAACTTCTTAGGAATGACTGTTGGACAAGCAGTAGTTTGGGCTTCACAAAATATTGATCCAAAATATACAAATCCAGAATTAACAACTTCTGAGCCATATGTAATGGGATCACATGCAACTTGTTCAGGTGCATGGGTTAGTGGTCCTGAAGATTTATCTCCATCAGAATATTTCTGGGGTTATAACAGAATGCTTACTATTGATGGGTTATTTGGTGCAGGTGATACTGTTGGTGGAAGTGCTCATAAATTTTCATCAGGTTCATTTACAGAAGGTAGACTAGCTGCAAAAGCTGCAGTTAAGTATATTGAGGATAAAAAAGCTGAAGGTTTAAAAATATCAGATAAACAGTGCGAAGATTTTAAAGAACAAGTCTTCAAACCATTAGAGACATACACTGTAGCTCAAAATGAAATTACTGGAGGAACAGTTTCTCCAAGTTATATCTCGCCAATTCAAGGGTTACAACGTTTACAAAGAATTATGGACGAATATGTGGGTGGAATAGCTACTAATTATATGACTAATGCTAATATGCTTAAAAGAGGTTTAGAGCTATTAACTTGGTTAGAAGAAGATCTTGAAAAGGTGGGTGCAGAAGATTATCACCAGCTAATGAGAGCTTGGGAGTTAAAACACAGAGCTATTACTTCGCAGTGTGTAACAGAGCACACGATGTTTAGAGAAGAAACTAGATGGCCCGGATATTACTATCGTGGAGATCATATGAAGCTAGATGATGATAATTGGCATTGTTTAACAGTTTCTAGAAGAGATCCTAAAACTGGCAAATTTAGTATGGAGAAAGTTCCTGTCTACCATATCGTGGATGAGAATGAGAAGAAAAAAGCTTCTTAGTAAATTCTTAATTTAACTCATGGATATTTTATCAAAAAATGATGATGAGATATATGAACTAGCCAAGCCCATTTGGGATAATTTGGTTAGATCATCTAATTTGAAGGATTATGGTGGATTTACCAAAGATTTTTCAACACAAATGCTATTTGGAGCCAATGAAGTTGAGCTTGGAAAGCAATGGGCTAATAATAAAATTATTACTAATTTAAAAGAAACATTTGAGCCATTTGGCTGCCTTAGACGAGGAATTCATGTCACTGTATTAATTAAGCAGACTAATAAAGAAATCTCAGGAGAGTTTTTGGGTAGGCTTGTACTTGGTGTTGAAGATGATGTCGTTAAAGTTTTTGGGGCTACGATTTACTAAAATAAAAAAAATTTGAGTTATTAAGAATTTATTTGACAAATAGAATCGTGGGTGTATTGACGATTTTAATGCATCTCTCAAATATAAAAATCATAAATAAAATCACTGATGCTAAAGCCGCTATAATAAAAACAGGTATATTTATGAGCCTGGCTGCTTATTGGGGTGTTATTTTAGTTGGAACTTTTATCACATTTAGCTAAATCAAATTTTTATTACAAATAGTTCTTAAACCTTCTTTTAAGTCCAATTCTTTTTAATTTTTTAACCCAATTGAGCTCGTCATTTAAAATTTTTTTTAAATTGGAATGTTTTGGTTTCCATTTCAAAAGACTTTTAACTTTGATTAGACTGCAAACAAGTTTGGATGCATCACCATTTCTTCTGTGAACATAACTAATATTTATTTTAGGGTTAATATATTTTTTGATATAATTTATAATTTCCTTATTAGATAAGCCTCTATTGTTACCAATATTAAATATTCTAGACTTATTATTTTCATTCAAGTGTTTAATTGATTTTTCAATGACATCACAAATATCTAAAATATGAATATAATCTCTAATACAAGTACCATCAGGTGTTGAATAGTCGTTTCCATAAATATAAATCTTTTTATTATAAATTGCTTTATAAACAACTGTTGGTATAAAATGTGTTATAGGGTTGTTTGATGCACCAATAATAGGCTTATTTAAAGCAGAGCATACATTAAAAAATCTTAAAATAATTGATTTTATTTTTTTTTGTTTTTTAATATTATTTTCACAAACTAATTTTGTTTTAGCGTAAGAACTTAGAGGTTTTACTTTTGATTTTTCAGTTAATAATCTTGAACTTTGATTATATACAGTTGCTGTACTCGAAAAAATTATTTTTTTAATATTCTGATTTTTCATCACCTTTAAAAGAGTATTAGTTGCAAGAACATTATTGTCATAATATTTTTTTATATTTATTGTATCATCGACCAATGATTGAGCTGCAAGATGTACTATTATCTTTGGCCGTTCTCTCTCTAAAATTAGAGCCAATTTTTTTTGATTGAGAATATTACAATAAAATATTTTTTTTTCTAATGATTTTTTTTTATCAATTCCAATAACATTAAATTTTTTTTTTAAAAAATAAAATAGACATTTACCTATATATCCTTCAGCTCCAGTTATGAGAATTTTGTCCATTAACAAGTTATACTCACAATATATTAAATCTTTATTGACAGATTCACGCAGTAGTATTATTCAAGTTTATATATAAATTTATATGGATGTTTTTTTACCAATAGCTCAAGTTTTTGTTAATCCTATTGAAATTCTTTTACTGAGTGCAATTGTTGGAGTGCTTTCTGGTTTGTTTGGTGTAGGTGGTGGTTTTTTAATGACACCTTTTTTAATTTTCTTAGGTGTCCCCCCAGCATATGCGGTCGCTAACGAAGCTAATAATATTTTAGCAACATCAGTATCAGGATCTACAACTCACTATTTAAAAAATACCTTAGATTATAAAATGGGTTTTATGATTGTAATAGGTGGTACTATTGGAACTGCTTTAGGTATTTATACTTTTACATATTTTAAAGGAATTGGAAAAATTGATACTGTTATTTCTTTAGCCTATATGTACATACTTGCTATCATTGGTACATTAATGTTGGTTGAAAGTCTGAATGAGATCGATAGAACAAAAAGAAATCTTGTAGTTAAAAAAAAACTACATGTTCACTATTGGATACATGGTCTTCCATTAAGAATGAGATTTCCAAAATCAAAATTATATGAGAGTATATTTACCCCAATTTTAATTGGATTATTAGTAGGGTTTATAGCTGCTATTATGGGAATAGGGGGTGCTTTTATTTTGGTGCCAGCAATGATTTATATAATAAAGATGCCGACAAAATTAGTTCCAGGAACTTCTTTATTTGTAACAATTTTTGTAAGTGTCATTGTTACTTTTTTGCATTCATTTAATTATGGTTCAATAGATTTAATGTTAGTTCTTATGTTGGTTATTGGATCAATTATAGGTGTTCAAATAGGACAAAAACTTGGTGAAAGTATTGATAGTTCTGGACTAAGAGCATTGCTAGCAATCTTATTATTAGTTGTTGGTATTGCTATTGCATACGATACTTTTTTTGCAGAACAAATTCAAAAAGAAACAGTTAGCGTATCAAACTCAGATTTAAACTTTTTCTCAACATTTATTTTAGAATTTTCGAATGATATGCCATTCTTTTATGGATTATTTTCAATTATGTTTGCTATATTTTTAGGTGTTGCGGCAGCTTTCATTAGACGTTTTGCTTCAAACTTTAAGAAAAAAATGTTGTTAAAATCTTAAGCCGAAAGTCTACTAAATAAATTTAATTAAAGTTTCAATATATATAAGACTTATAAAACCAACTGTAATTGCTGCAATTAAACCTACAACAAAAGGTTTATAACCCATGGATTTCAATTCACTTAAATTAATTGAAATACCCACAGCAGCCATAGCCATAGTTAAAAATACTGTTGCTAAAGTTTTTAGATATCCAATTAAGGTTGTCCAAATAACATAACTATCATTGTCAGTTGTAAAAACCTGATCTCCAATATTTCTCACGATAATCATTCCTATAAAGCCAATAACAAAATAAGGAAAAATACTCAAAATAGAGTATTTTTGGCCTTTTAATTCACCTCGATTATATAAAAACGCAAATAGAGGTATCAGAATTACTAAAAAAGTATTCCTTATTAACTTAGTAACAGTTGCTACATTTAATGTTTCTGGACTATTAAATTGCTGGTCATAAATTAATCCAGCTGCTGCTACTTGAGATGTTTCGTGAATTGAGGTCCCTAAAAATAAACCAGTTTTTAAAGCATTATTGTCAAAATACCATTCTGCAAAATATGGATATACAATCATTGCAATAACCCCAAACAATGTAATGTTTGCAATAGCGTAAGCTACTTCAGATTTTTTTGCGTTAATAACAGGTGCTGTTGCAACAATTGCAGTTGCTCCACAAACACTTGTTCCTATAGCTATCAAGTAAGACATTTTTGAAGAAATAGGCACTTTCTTAATCAATAACTTTACAAGTATTAATACACCAACAATACAAATAATGATTAAAGGTATAGCAATAGATCCAAATTTAATAAGTTCTTCAAAACTTAATCTAATTCCTAAAAAAATAATTCCTAACTTTAGGATATATTGTTGTGTAAAATCTAAACCAACCATCATACCTGGTCTTGGAGTAAATGCATTACCCATTAAAATTCCAAGTAAAATTGCAATTAGAACTGTTGAAATTGGACTTTTAGGTGATCCAAAAATTTCTATAGCTAAAAGATTATTTATTCCTTGAGAGAACAAACAAAATACTAATGCTAATATAACGCCAGGAATAATTGTTTTAAAATATTGAAAATTAATAGGCACGTAAGTAGATTTTATGCACTTCTATAGAGTTTAGTCATCACAAATTCTTTGTGACCTAAAGCTTCTGCACAAGTTAATCTTCCGTTTGCTACCCTTAATGTTGCTTTGATTAATTCATCTCCAGCTTGAGACATATTCATTTCACGTGTTAATATTTTTGAAACATCACAATCAATATGTTCACCCATCCCTTTAACAGTTAAAGGGTTTGCAGTTAATTTAACAACAGGTTCAATTGGGTTACCAACAATGTTACCTTGTCCTGTTGGAAATAAATGAATATTAAAACCCGCTGCTGCTTGAAGAGTTACACATTCTGCTGCTGCAGATGAAGTATCCATAAAATATAAACCTTTACCTTTAGTTGGTTCTTCTGCTGGTTCTAAAACATCGATAAATTTACAATTTCCTATTTTTTGGAAATTTCCAAAAGCTTTTTCTTCAATAGTAGTTAATCCGCCAGCAATATTTCCAGCTGTTGGTTGACTTTCTGAAAGATCATCTGTTGCTTCCTTTAAAATAAAATCATTATATGAATTCCAAGTTTTCATAAACTTATCAGATGCCTCTTGTGTTGCACCTCGTGTAGCACAAACTTGCTCGGCTCCAGTTAATTCAGATGTTTCTCCAAAACATAAATGAACACCCATTGGCTCTAATTTATCCATTAGATTACCAACTGTAGGGTTTGCAGCTAATCCAGATGTTGTATCAGATTCACCACATTTAACAGATATCCAAAGATCACTCATAGGACATTCTTCTCTTTGTTTTTCTGATGCCCACATCACTAGTTCTTGAGCTTTTTTAGAAGCTTTCATAACAGTGCCAATATCTCCAGTACGTTCTATATGAAATCCTTCAACTGGTTTGCCAGTTTTAGCTATTCCATCAACAATTTTTTTTGTCCACTTAGGCTCAATACCAATAACAATTACTGCAGCAACATTTGGATTACAGCCAGTTCCAATCATAGTTCTAAAATGAAGGTCTAAATCAGCACCAAACTGAAGTCTTCCATATGAATGGGGAAGTGCCATTGTTCCTTTAATATTATTAGCTACTGCTTCAGCACATGCGTTTGAAATATCATCAACCGGAAGAATGATTACGTGATTTCTAGTACCGGCTCTGCCATTTTCTCTTTTATAACCTAAAAAACTTTTTGGAATTTCCATATTATTACCACTTCTTCGTTTTTACATTGTGAACATGCACGTGTTCACCCTTTTTAATTGATTTAACGACTTTTCCTATGTCGTGACCATATTTAAGAATTGTATCACCCTCATTTAGATCAGCCATTGCAATTTTGTGTCCTAAAGGAATTTCATCTAATGATTGAATGCTAGTCGAACTGTCATCTTCCATTATCCAGCAATCGCAGTCTTGTTTTGGAGTAATTTTTTCAATAACAACTACTCCTACGTTGTCTTTTTTATCGTGAATTATGATATCAGTAGCCATATTTATTGTGTCAATTGTTTGTTTGAAATTTCTAAAATCTTATATATTAATCGCAAAAATTAACAAACGAATTTTAAAATAGTTTAAATTTATACTTTAGAGAGGTTCTAGTTTTATGACAAAAATGACAACAGAGGAAGCTTTTGTAAAAGTTTTACAAATGCACGGAATTGAGCACGCGTTCGGAATTATTGGTTCAGCATTTATGCCAATTTCAGATATTTTCCCAGATGCAGGAATTACTTTTTGGGATGTTGCTCATGAAACTAATGGGGGATTAATTGCAGATGGTTACACAAGAGCCACTGGTAAAATCTCAATGGTGATTGCTCAAAACGGACCTGGTATAACTGGTTTAGTAACTCCCATTAAAACTGCATATTGGAACCACACTCCACTTTTATTAGTTTCACCTCAGGCAGCTAATAAAACTATGGGTCAGGGTGGTTTTCAAGAAGTTGAACAAATGAACTTATTTAAAGACATGGTTTGTTATCAAGAAGAAGTTAGAGATCCTTCAAGAATGGCAGAAGTATTAAATAGAGTAATTGAAAAAGCAATTAGAGGATCTGCTCCAGCACAAATTAATGTACCAAGAGATTACTGGACACAAGTAATTGATATAGATCTTCCTCCAATTGTAAGATTAGAGAGACAAGCAGGGGGTGTTGAAGCAATTAAAAAAGCAGCTGACTTATTATCTAATGCAAAATTTCCAGTAATTTTATCTGGTGCAGGGGTAGTAATTGGTGGTGCTATAGAAGATTGTAAAAAACTTGCTGAAAAATTAGATGCACCAGTTTGTTCTGGTTATCAACATAATGATAGTTTTCCAGGAAGTCATCCGTTAGCCGCTGGTCCATTAGGATACAATGGTTCAAAAGCTGGAATGGAATTAATTCAAAAAGCCGATGTTGTTTTAGCATTAGGAACAAGACTTAATCCTTTTTCAACTTTACCAGGTTATGGAATGGATTACTGGCCAAAAGATGCAAGTATTATTCAAGTTGATATGAACTCTGATAGAATTGGTTTAACTAAAAAAGTAAGTGTTGGAATTTGTGGTGATGCTAAATTGGTTGCACAACAAATCCTTGCTCAACTTTCACCAACAGCAGGTGATACAGACAGACAAAAAAGAAAAGATATAATTCACCAAACTAAATCAGCTTGGTTACAAAAATTATCAAGTCTTGATCATGAAGATGATGATGAAGGAACAGTTTGGAATAAAGAGGCAAGAGAAAGAGACTCGGATAGAATGTCTCCTAGACAAGCTTGGAGAGCAATTCAAGCAGGGATGCCTGATGATGTAATTATATCAAGCGATATTGGAAATAATTGTGCAATTGGAAATGCTTACCCTACTTTTGAAAAAGGAAGAAAATATCTGGCACCAGGATTATTTGGTCCGTGTGGATATGGTTTTCCATCAATTCTAGGAGCGAAGATTGGTTGTCCAGATACTCCTGTAATAGGTTTTGCTGGTGATGGTGCTTTTGGTATTAGTATGAATGAAATGAGCTCATGTGCTAGAGAAGAATGGCCAGCTATTGCAATGGTTATCTTTAGAAATTATCAGTGGGGAGCTGAGAAGAGAAACACTACTCTTTGGTTTGATGATAATTTTGTTGGAACTGAATTAGATCCAGAACTAAGTTATGCTAAAGTTGCAGATGCTTGTGGTTTAAAAGGTGTAACAGTTAGAACAATGGAAGAAACAACAAATGCAATCAAGCAATCTTGTGAAGATCAAAAAAAAGGAATTACAACATTTATTGAAGTAATTCTAAACCAAGAACTTGGTGAGCCATTTAGAAGAGATGCAATGAAGAAACCAGTCAAAGTTGCTGGTATCAACAAAGCAGATATGAAAAAACAACCTTCTTTAAATTATTAAATTCTTTAAAAAATTAAACAATTATCGTAAAGTCACTTCATGGAAGTGACTAACGATAATGGTTGTAGTTGGATTAATGATTTAATCCCCAGAACAAATATTCAATCACTTCAATCAAATGAAGATTGTGAATGGTTGATAATAGGAGCAGGATATACAGGTTTATCTGCAGCAAGAAAATTAGGTCAATTAAATCCAAATCAAAAAATTATACTTGTAGATGCACAATTGGCAGGAGAAGGTGCTAGTAGTAGAAACTCAGGTTATTTAGTTGATACCACTCTTAATGACGGTTTTACTTCTAATAAAGAACTAAATAATTACAAAAAAAAAGCTGACATTTATAATTTGGGCATTAATACAATAAAAAGATTTATAAACGAATATCAGGTTGATTGCGAATGGAACGAATGTGGAAAATATTTTGCATCTTCAAAAAAAGAAGATGAAAAAATTTTAATAAACTTTTCAGACACTCTTTCAAAATTAGGTTTTGAACATAATTTATTATTTAATAATGAGTTATCTAAAAAATTAGGTACTAGTTTTTATAATGTAGCACTTCACACTATGGGTGGGGTTTTATTACATCCTGGAAAATTAGTTAGAGCAATGATCGATGTTTTGCCAAGCAATGTATGTTTATATGAAAATTCAGTATTATTAAATTGGGGTAAGCAAAAAGATATAATTTACTGTAACTTTAAAAATGCAAAAATTAATACTAAGAAAATTATTTTTGCTACAAATGGATTTTTGAAATCTTTAGGAATTAAATCTAATTATAATTTTCCAATTACTTTAACTGCTAGTATGACAAGATCCTTAACTGAAGAAGAGTTTAAATCAATTGGTCAACCAAAAGAATGGGGTGTGTTACCAGTAAAACCTATGGGTGCTACAATAAGAATGACTAAAGACAGAAGAATTTTGATTAGAAACACTGCCGAAGTACATAATCCTTTAAAAATGTCCAAGGAAGATTTAGATAAAAGATCAATTAATCAAAAAATTGGTATTAAAAAAAGATTTCCACAGTTACCTAATGATATTATCCAATCTTCTTGGTCTGGAATTGTTTCTCGAACAAGAAATAGTTCTCAAATATTTGAAAAAATTGATAACAATATATTTGCTGTGGGCTGTTATAATGGCTCAGGTATTGGGGTTGGAACTTTATTTGGGGAACAGATTGCTATTAAAGCAAGCAATAATAACACTAAAGAAATAGAAGTTATTGAAAATAGAAATAAACCTACATTGCTTCCACCACAACCGTTTTTAAATTTAGGTGTTAAAACAAGACTAATTTATGAACGGTTCAGAGCTAAAAGTGACTTATAGACATATTCAGAAATATTAAATTTATAAAATATATGAAAAATATTAACGCAATTGTATTAACTTATGATCGAAATAGAATATTTACAGAAAATATGATCAAATCATATGAAAAAATTTGGGTAGATCATCCATTAATTTTTCATATACCTTACCAAAATTTAAATAAGATAGATGTTAAAAGTAAAGTTATTTTTCATAAATCAAAACCTGATATTCACTCAACAATCAACACATTATTAAAAAATTTTAATGATAACGAAATGATATATTGGTGTATAGATGACAAATATCCAATAAAATTAGATTTAAAAAAAATTAAAGAGTTACTCAAATTTATAAAAATAAATAATCATTGTAATTTAGATGGATTAATTTTTTGCAGATGTAGAGCATTGAATCATTCATTCAATATCACAAATTCAAATAAAAATTTTTTTGAAAATTTAAAAATTTTAGAAAGAAAAGGTTATCATCAAATATGGATTCATCAATTTCTTAAGGTAAAAATTTTAAAATTTTTATTTAATAAATTTGGAAAGATAAAATTTCCCTATAAAAATAATTTAGAAACATTGGATTTTAAGATAAAAAAATTAAATAAACCTAAAAATCAAAAATTATTTGTAACTAAAAAAAATTTTGCAATTTTTGGAGAAAGTACTGTTGAAGGTTCTATTACATTAAATTGTAAAAAAAGTTTATCTACTAATAAGATTAGAATACCCAATAAATTTAAAAATTATATTAACAAAAAAATTTATATAGGTGGATTTAAAATCTTGAATAATTTTTTTTTTGAAAACAACTATATCTTAAGAATTATATGTAAATTTAAAAATATATTTAAACAATATTAATTAGGGTAATTTTATAAGATTACATATATTTTATTCTTCAATATTATTTTGATTTTTCCAAACATATAATAATCTAATATTTTCATTAAAAGATCCCATAAAAAATCTTGCACAGATAATAAGAAATATATATTTAATTAAATTATCATTATTAATGAAGTGACTAGACACACAATACATCAAAGCTAAAAGAAAGAAAATTATTGATAAAATCTCAGAATTTTTTGAGACGAAGAAATGAGAAGCTGTTTTTTGAACTATATTCTTTTTATTAATATGTGTAATCCATTTCCCATTTGTTGTTAAAGGGTAGATTAAAAAAATAAGGTTTAAAAATAAAAAAATAAAAAAATCAAAAAAACTAATTAATAGAATAATAAATAATAGAACTATGGTTACAAAATTACCTGCAGTGCTTAGAATAAATAACCGATTTATTGTGAGCTTTTTAGGATTATTATCTAAATTTGATAGATTCAAAAGTTTTGAAATAGTTAACCTACTAGAAATTTTTAAAATAATTGCAAATAATATATTTAGACTAACAAACAACAAAATTTGTAAAGGATTTTCTATAATTATAAAATTTAAAATATTAATAGGTTTTGTAGTAAAATAACTTACAACACCCAAAAAACCTGAAGAAAGTAATATTGTACCTAATATTTCGAAACTAATAAAAGAAAGAAAAAATAAATAATTTATTGAAATAAATTCAAATATTTTAGATTTATAAAATTTAAAAAAACGCATCATTTAATATTAAAGTATTTTTTTATTAAAAAATAAAACTCTTTAGAACTATGTAGAAAAATCTTTAGTTTAAAGATTAAATTTATCTTAACAAGATCATTAATAATCTTTAAATTTGTATCATCTTTCTTATATATTTCAGAAATCTCATATTTAGAATTATCAATACCTAATAAATCAAAATAATAATTTAGATTAGATAATTGAATTTTATATTTAGATATAAAATTTACAAAATCTTTATAGGTTGATAAGTCAATTTTATCTTTTTTATCTTTTTTTTTATAAGTTTTATTGGTAATTGGAAGTATAGAGACTATTGTTTTATTATAAATTAGTACAAATTTTTCTTTAGAAATTTCAATATATTGTTTTTTATTTATCTTAAAAAAAGATTTAAAATCTAAAATTAGATAAATAGCTAATGAATAAAATATTATAAAAATATTAAAGTAAATTTTATTAAACACTTTTAAGTTATAATGAATTCTTATGTATTCAAGATAAAGGTCTGGTATATGGCTGACATTATAATCAAAAGTTTTTTTGGGTAAAAATGACCCAATTAGTTCATAAAATTTTTTAATTATATTTTCATTTTTGTTAAATACATAAATATCACATTTTGGACTCTTGTATAAAGTTAAAGATTTTATTCTTTCAAGAGTTTCATAATTCATTCTTTCTAAAATTATTTTTTTTTGATTATGTACACCTCCAGTCATAATGTATGTTTGATATCTTGATATATGTGTCTCAACTGGATTTCGAATAAAGAAAATAATCTTAGAAATTACAATATTAAATTTTTTAAGGTATTCTTGTAAATTATCTAATTCTGTATGATTTAATACAAAAAAAAACTCAGAACTAATAATTGCGTGTTGATATTTTGATTTAGAAAATTTTTGTAGTTCATTATCAACAATTTGTTTTAAGTTTTTTTTTTTAGGCAAATAACTAAATTTTAAATCAGCTATATTTTGTTTAAAAAACTTAATAAAAATATCTGCAGTTCTAAAATGATCTTTTTTAATGTAAAAATCACCAAAAAATATAAATTTATCAAAATCGTCATCAAAATATGATAATTTTAAGCTTTCTTGAATTGAGGTACTTCCTGTTTTGGGTGAGCCGGCATGTACTATTATTTTTTTCATATTAATTGTATAAAAATGTAAGAGCTCTTAATATATTAAAAATAAATGTTTTCTATAACAATATGTACACACAATCGATGTACACTTTTAAAACGAATGATTGCATCAATTGAAAATCAATCATTTAAAAATTTTGAAATAATAATCATAAATGATCATAGTAAGGACAATACAAAAGATTATTTAAATACTTTAAAAAAAAATACAAAATATATAATAATACATAATGATAGCAATCTAGGACTTCAAGCTTCAAGAATTAAAGCTATAGCACAAGCAAAATATGAATATATTATCCAATTAGACGACGATGATCAAATGTTACCTTATTGTCTTGAGAATTATAATAAAATTTTAACAAAAAATAACTATGATTTTATTAATACTAACTATGTAATAAATCAAAGTATAAAAAATCATAGCAATCATAATTTTTTAATTAAAGAGTATGATGATTTTAATAATTTGCCATCAAACAAACTTCACCCAAAATCTATTTGGAGTTTTGTTATAAAAAAAAAAATTGTACAATCAATTTATAAGAATGATTTGATTAAGATTGATTATGGAGAAGATTTAGTTTTTATAAGTAATCTCTACAAGATTTCAAAACATTTTGCTACAGCAGATTTTAATTCAATATCCTATACTAAAAATTATAACGCCATGACAAATATAACAAAATTTAATAGCAAAACTATCAATGAGTTTATTATGTGTCATTGCTATATAGCATCGATATGGGGTAAAAATTCAATGGTTACGAACTTTATAAATCATGTAACTCTTAATTGGCGTTATTCGTTTTTTAAAATAATTGAAAAAAAAATTTCAAAAAATAATTTAATAAATTTTAAATCTAGATTTAAAGATCTTTATTCAGATTTTGATTATGATTTGAATCAAAAAATTTTTCCCAAGATATATCCATTAAGTCGAAGCTATATATTGAATCAGAAATCAAATTTTTTAAAAGTGATATCAAATTAAAATTATGAAAAAACTTTTATCAATAATAATTCCAACATTTAATGCTGAAAAAACAATCCAAACAGCTATTGCGTCGTTGTTAAAGATTAAAAACCAAAATTTAATTGAAATAATTATTGTTAATGATTTTTCAACCGATAATACCTTTAAAATATTAAATAATTATTCTGATCATATAAAAATTTTAAATCTAGATAAAAATGTTGGGTGTGGCTTAGCAAGAAATAAAGGTGTTAAAATTGCAATTGGTCAATACATTTCTTTTTTGGATGCAGACGATATTTATTTACTAAATGATTTGAGTTTTTTTAATGATTTAGTTTCAAAAACACATTCTGACCTTTATTTGTTTAACCACAAAATTAATTCAGACGATGAAAATATTAAACTTAAATTTCAAAATAATAATTATGAATTGTTTAATATTGAATTTAAACAGAATCCAAACCTAATTAAAGAAAGACCATGCTGGTCTATAATTTATAAAAAGAATTATTTATTAGAAAATAAAATTTTTTTTAAGAGATCACATTGGGAAGATATTGATTTTGTCTTAGAGGCTTTGTGTAATTCAAAAAAAATCACAAATGTAAATATTAATATAATTGAATACAATAAATTATCAAAAAATACTATTTCTGGTAAAATAAAAAATCTTGATGATTTAAATTTAATTTATGATCAATTTATCCAATCATACTCACATGTAAGCAAATATAAAGATTCATCTGAAAAAGTATATAATATTATAATAGCTTTTAACTTTGTAAAATTTATTTATTTACTAAAAGAAAATATTAATGATCTTAACAAAGTTAAAAATTTAGAAAAATTTTTTAATCTTATTAGAGATCATCAAATTACTAATGAAATTTTCTTGAATGAAGAAAATGAAGGTATTGCTTATAGTAAGATAAAAAATTTAACTTTCCTATATTATATAATTAATAATTATAATTTTAATATTTTTAAAAATGCAATAAATCAAGAACTTCCAAAAAGAATGTTGGAAATTTTTTTTGAAAATGCTTTTCTAAAAAATTACCTTAAAAATAACATTGATTGTTTAAAATATTTTGAAACAAGCCATATCTCAAATTTATTAAGTTTTAATACTGGAAATTTAAAAAAAATATTTATTCATATAGGTTTGCCTAAAACAGGCACCTCTGCAATACAAAATTTTTTATATAATGAAAGAACTGAATTAAAAAATTATGGCATTTTATACCCTGAGACTATTACTAGTTTTAATTTTGATCGTTCAAGAAAAATTACTCTAACCAAAGATCCTAATAATTTTTTTGATCATAATTATTTAGCTGACATTCAAAACTATCCAAATATTAATCATGATGTTTTTTATAATAAGCTTGCAACAGAAATTTTAGAAAATAATAATTGTGAAAATTTAATTCTATCTGCAGAAAATTTGTATTTTGCTAATGATAAATTACTATTTAAACTTAAAAATTTATTCAAAAATTTAGATATAAAGATTATTTTTACAAAAAGAAATTATTATGAATGGCTAGATAGTTATTATTATGAAAAGATATATTCTGGAAGAGAAACCAACGGCTTTTCTTACTTTTTTAATGAACTTTTGAGAAATAATTTTTTACCTTTTGATAAAATTACCTCAAGATGGAAAAGAATATTTGGTTCTGAAAATTTTTTGGAAACATATTATGAAGATGAAAACTATATTGCTAATATATTAACCTTGTTTCAAATACCTCTAAAAAAAATTGAGCAATATGAGTATAACTTAGTCAATAATATTAAAAAAAGTCCAATTAAAATTAGCGTAATATCTAATTTTAATTTGTTAAATTCTAATTTAAACTTTTATGATTTTATTATTAAAAAAAAATCATTTTTAAAAAAGATTAATAAATTAAAAAGTCATAATATGAATTTTACCTTCATTAATAAAAAAATTATAAATTCAAATACTTATAAATTTTTAGGAAATTGTAAAATTCCTCAAAATAAAGAATTTATAGAAACTGATGAAATGACTATTTTGACAAAAGAGCATAAAAAAAATGATTTTTTAAATCCTAAAAAAAATGAATTTATCTATAAATTTTTATATTTTATTAAAAGAATAATTTTATCAAATAGATATTTATATGTTTTTTGTTTAAAAATTATTTCACTTATAAGCTTAAATCCAAGATTGAGTGGTTATTTATATAGAATTATATATTCAATAAGATGATAATTGCAGAAAAAAAAATTAGAGCTATTGAGATAGATATTTTAAAATGTTTTTATTGTCCTGTTCCAAAAAATGGAAGCACATCGTTTAAACATCTTAATTTTTTTTTAAATTATAATCAGATGTTTAAAGACACTAAGATTTCTGAAATTATTCATATACATACACTTTACCCAAGTCAAAGATATATGAAACCATATAATTCCTTACAAGCCCATTTTAAATTAAATTTTTTAAATTATCATTCCCTTTTTACAACAAGAGATCCTATAGAGAGATTTATTTCAGGTTTTAATGATAGAGTTTTATTCCATAATAAATTGGAATTAAATTATTCAAGTAATTTTGATAAATTAAATTTTTTTTTTGATAATTTTGATAAACTTCTTTTAGAAAATATGGACATAAATTGGCATTTTGCTACACAACACTCATTTTTAGATATTTATAAAAAAAGATATAAAAAAATAACTTTTATAAAATTAAATCAAATTAGAGAATATTTATTGAATAATACCAAAGGTTTATTAAAAAATAGGGTGGTAAAATTTTATGATAACGAAGAATATTATTTTAATTCATCTAAATCTAGAAAAATTCATTCACAAATTAAAATTGAAGATCTCAATGATGAACAAAAACATTTTATTAATATATTTTACAAAAAAGATTTTAGTTTAAATCTTTAAAAAAGATTTTTTTTTAATTTGATAATCTATTTTATGAAGAATTTAATATTAGTATCTGGATTTACAGCAGCTGGTAAAAGTTTTTTTATCAAAAAAATACAAAAAGATTATCAAAAATATTTTCCTCTATTAATTAAAAAAAAAAAATCACAGAAATTTATTTTTACGTCTTTTCGAAAACTTAAAAAATACCAAAAATTAAATAGTAAAAAATTTTTTTTTCCTAAAAAAACAAATTTAATTTTTCATATGGATATTTATGAAAAAGATTTTACAGTTTTAAATAACTTAATTAATAAATCTGATAATATTTCTTCAATTATAATTTACACCTCTAAAATAATCTATATTAAAAGAATTTTAATACGGATGTTAAAATTTAAAAAAAATTTTTTTTATCTTTTTAAAAAAGTTTTATTTTGTATAAATACTAATAATATTCGTTATTTGTATAAAAATTGGTTTTTATATCTAAAATTAATGAATGTAAATGAGCATTTAATTATTAATTCTACCCATGATAACAAGAAAATTATTAAATCTAATTATAGATGCGCACAAGATATAATTCTAAAAAATTTAAATTAGATTAAATTAAGACATCAAATATTTTTTCCAAAACTACTTTAAGAAAAATATGTTTATTTTTATACTGATAAATAACAATTTAAGTTAGTATAAATATTAATTATTATCGTTATTATGATTAGTAATTTTGTGTTAAAATTTACAAATAAAATAGGTTATTTAATGAAAGTTAAAGCTGCAATTGCATTAGAAAAAGCTAAGCCATTAATTGTAGATTATGTAGATCTTGAGGGACCAAAAAAAGGTGAAGTCCTAGTTGAAATAAAATCTACAGGAGTATGTCACACAGATGCATACACTTTATCTGGCGATGACCCAGAAGGTATTTTCCCATCAATATTAGGTCATGAGGGAGCAGGAATTGTTGTTGAAGTGGGTGATGGAGTAACCTCATTAAAAAAAGATGATCATGTTATACCTTTGTATACCCCAGAATGTCGTAAATGTAAGTTTTGTCTATCTGGTAAAACAAATTTATGCCAAGCTATTCGCGAAACACAAGGTAAAGGATTAATGCCTGATGGAACTTCAAGATTTTCTTATAAAGGAAAAACTTTATTTCACTATATGGGCACTTCAACATTTGCAAATTATACAGTTGTTCCAGAAATTGCCTTAGCTAAAATTCGTGAAGATGCACCAGCAAGTAAAGCTTGTTATATTGGTTGTGGTGTAACAACAGGTATTGGTGCAGTAATTAATACAGCAAAAGTTGAGGAGGGTGCAACTACAGTTGTTTTTGGTTTAGGTGGAATTGGTCTTAATGTTATTCAAGGATGTAAGTTAGCTAAAGCAAGTGTGATTGTTGGGGTAGATTTAAATCCAGAACGTAAACAAATTGCAGAAAAATTCGGGATGACAGATTTTGTTAATCCGAAAGATTATCCGGATAATAAATTACAAGAAAAATTAATTGAATTAACTAATGGTGGAGCTGATTATAGTTTTGAATGTATTGGAAATGTTAATGTTATGCGTCAAGCATTAGAATGTTGCCATAAAGGTTGGGGTGAATCAATTATTATTGGTGTTGCGGGTTCTGGTCAGGAAATTGCAACTAGACCATTTCAATTAGTTACAGGAAGAGTTTGGAAGGGAACTGCATTTGGAGGAGCCAAAGGTAGAACAGATGTTCCTAAAATTGTTGATTGGTATATGGATAAAAAAATTAATATAGATGATTTAATTACTCATGAGTTTGCTATTGAAGACATCAACAAGGCATTTGATTTAATGCATGAAGGAAAATCAATTAGAAGTGTGATTAATTTCTAAAATGGAATTAATTGAAAAACATAGGTCACACAACGGATCTCAAGAAGTTTACAAACATATTTCGGATACAACAAATTGTACCATGCAATTTGCTGTTTATTTGCCTGATAATATTACTGATTGTCCGTTATTATATTTTCTAAGTGGTATAACTTGTACAGAGCAAAATTTTATTCAAAAATCTGGATTTCAACAATTTGCCTCAAAACATCAGGTTGCTGTTGTTGTACCTGACACCAGCCCAAGAGGAGAGGGTGTACCAGATAACGAAGATTACAAACTTGGGTGTGGTGCAGGATTTTATCTTAACGCTACAAGAGAACCCTGGTCTAAAAATTATAAGATGTACGATTATATCACAAAAGAATTACCAGAGTTAATTTCAAACAAATTTGAGTTTAGTAAATCAAAAATAGGAATTTTTGGCCATTCAATGGGTGGGGGTGGTGCTATTCATTGTGCACTTAAAAATGATTTATATAAATCAGTCTCAGCTTTTTCTCCAATATGTTCTCTTCATAAAAGTACATTTTCAAAAGATATGTTTTCTAATTATTTAGATAATAACTCAGATGAATTAAATACCTATGATCCTATAACTTTAATAAAAAATTCTAAAAAAAAATTTAAAAGTATTAAAATAGATGTTGGCTTAAATGATGATTTTTTAAAAGATCTTTACATAGATGATTTTATAAAAGTGTGTGAAGAAACTGGTCAAAAATTACTTGTAGCAAAACATCCAGGTTATGACCATGGTTATTACTTTATTAATTCATTTATAGAAGATCATATAGATTATCATTTTTCTATTCTAAATAATGTCAAATAAAACAATATAGCTCATATTAGGTTATTTTTTACTTTATAATAGTAATAAGAATTAATACATTTTCTTATATGAAAAAATATATATCTATCGTTACTATTATATTTCTTACTATTTTTTTAACTCAACAAGCTAATGCAAATATTGATCCCCAACAACAAGCTCAGCAAATAATCCCATCAAATATGAAAAATTCTGATGAAAATAAATTTTTAGATAGCTATGAGTTTTATGAGCTTTTCCCAAAGAAAAATTGTGATGATATTTATCAAAGAATTTCTTATGGCAAAAAAAAGAAACTCAATAAAGAAGTATTGTTACAAAATTATTTTAATTTAAAAAAAATTAACCTTAATGAAAATAATTCATTATTATCAATATTTTTAAAACAAAGAAGTTATTTCTATAAAGAACCACGATTAGAGTTTGCAATATTCAATAGCTTAGCAATGGAAGATTTTTCAGATGAAATTAATTCTATTATGCAAATGATTAATAATGCAAAAACGAAAAGAATTGTTGTTTGTGAATATGATCTTAACAAAGGTATTGCAGAAGAAAAATTCTTTGATTTTAAGATTAATTTTGAAAATTCTTTAAGTGTAAATTCCAATGAAACACCAAAAATTTTAATATACTACGATGGGACCATAGAATATGTATATAGTGATGAAGAAGTAATTTATGCAGTTCCAAATTTTAATTATAAAAAATATCCATTTGACTCACAAGAATTTAAATTTTCAATAACTTCTAAGATTTATGATAATTTAACATTTGATAAATCTGATAAGTTTAATGCGTTAATTGAAGAAACAAAAAATTCAAATTTTGAAAATATATTAATTTTAGGATGGGCTATAAATAAATTTGATGTTTATTCACAAGTATCATCACTCAGAGATACATATGCTAGTTACTCAAAACATTCCGTTGAAACTAATGTTGCGATCGAAAGAAATTGGAAAAATAATTTTTTAAGATATATATTACCTGTATTTGGTATCTCTTTTCTTATTTATGTTTCTATGGCTTTTGCCCATCACACTCATTCAAGACCTACTTGGTTATCAGGTCTATTTTTTGCAATTATTGTTTTTGAGCTTTCTGCATCAAGTAAGATACCAGTACTTCCATATATGACTTTTTTTAATTTAGTTATTTTATCAGCGTACGGATTATCAATTGTAACTATTTTTTTAAGTATGATGGAATCTTATTATAACGATGTAGCAAAACCTCATAAAAATAATAAAAGAAATGCAGAAAATATTATACTTTATTATAGATATTACTGCCCAATAATTTTTATCTTTTTTTGTATATCTTTGTATTTAATGATTTTGTAGTTCTGATTATTATTAAGCTTTTAGTCTAGAACTAACTAATCTCTAAAGTTTACAAACTCAATTGGAAGACCAATATCAATTGCTTCTATTGCAGATATTGCTTCTTGAAGATCGTCTCTTTTTTTTCCTTCAGCTCTTAATTCTTCCCCTTGAATTTTAATTTGGATTTTAAGTTTTAGTTTTTTAACATCAGCAATAATTTTTTTAGCATTTTCTTGGCTAATACCTTCTTTTAATTCACTGACTTGTCTAATAGTTGTGCCAGTTGCACTTTCTGAATTTTTAACAACTATCACTCTTGGATCTACTTTCCTTCTTATTAGATGAACTTGTAGTAATTCATTTACTTGTTTTAATTTTAATTCATCTGGGGCTAATGTGGTGATCGTTTTATCTTTTCTTTCAATTGAAATATTAAGCCCTTTGAAATCATATCGGTTAGTAATTTCTCTTAAACAATTAGCAAGAGCATTATCAAATTCTGGATAATTAATTTTACTGATTACATCAAATGAGGGCATAGATTTTATATATAACAATAAATTTCTTAATTACAGTAATAATTGATCATAAAAGAATTTAAAACTATGCAAGATTCAAGTAAAGTTGATCTTGAATTATGAGTTATGAGTAAAATTTTTAAGATTATATTTTACAGTATTTATTTTTTTACATATTCTCATGTAATGGCCAATGAAGAAGCTAAATATGATATTGTAAAGTCGAATAATACCTATGAGATTAGGAAATATACTGATCGTTTAGCTATACAAGTTGTAAGCACAAATGGAAATAATGGTTTTAGAAAACTATTTAATTATATCTCGGGTAATAATGAAAAAAATCAGAAAATAAAAATGACAGTACCAGTTACAGTGATGGAAAAATCTGGAAATATGACAATGCAATTTTATTTACCTTCTAAATTTGATAAAAATAATATACCAAACCCTACAGGTTCTGATGTTGAGGTAATAAATATAGAAGGTGGTTACTATGCTGTGATTAGATACTCTGGTAGAGCATCAGAAAATAATTTTATTAAACACAAAAGTATTTTAGAGGATAAATTATTTAAGGATAATATTTCAATAAAAAGCCCTGCAATTAAAGCAACTTATAACAGTCCCTTTACTCTACCACTAATGAGAAGAAATGAAGCGATGTTTAAGGTAGAATATAAAGATTAAATGAAAAAAAATTTAGGGATTGTGGTTTTGGAATGATCAAATTTATTATACCAGCTATAATTGTCCTCTTAATTGTAGTATTCTGGGAAAAAATTACTGAAATAGTATTCAAAAAATTTAATATTAGGTTGAATTATATTGTTATGAGCGCTGTATTAATAGCTATCGCAACAATAGTTTTATTAATTAATTATGGATAAATCTGATTAATAAAAAAAACTTTTAAACATCGTGGTTCTGAGTTTTTTAGTTACCCTATTGAATAAGGGTAACTAAATTTTTTTGATTAACCTTTTTGATTAGCAATCATAGCCTTAATAGCTTTTCTTGCATTAGCATCATCCAATACAGGTTTAACGATAGGAAAAGTACATGCCCCAGACCAACCCATGATCCATCCTGTTAACGACTCTTGATTATCTGTATCAACTATAATTACACCACTTCCATTAGCTGCATCGTGCCAACGACCAATTTGTTTTACATCAGCAGGATATTCTCCAGCAATTTGTTCATCAGTCATATTTGCAAAAAAAGCTTGCGTCTCTGCTTGCTTGTCTCGATCTAATTGATATGTACACATAAAAATCATTTTATTATCCTTGGTTAAGTTATTATTTGTAGTTATCTACTTTTAACCTAACAGCAATTATATGAGATAGCCACGCCTCAGGCTTATTGAATATAGTATTTTGTAGTATGACTTGATGATAAAGGCCTAAAGTACTACTAAATCAAGTTTTTGTTTACCTAATCTCTCGTTACCATTCTCTGTCACCAAATAGGTTTCTCCTAAATTCATGGCTATATTACTATCTAAATCCATCAATATCATGTGCATGAAGAAGATATTGCCTGGTACAATCTTATAGGGATTACCAGTGTAAAGCATTGGCCAGTCCATCCAATTAGGTGAGAAAGTCGAGCCTAAAGAATAACCACAAGCATTCATTCTTGCTTTATTAAAACCTAAATCATCAAAAGTTTTAGCGTGCGCATCAAATACATCTCCTGCTGTTTTATCTGGAACTAAAGTTTTTACACAATTTGTTAATGCTTCAACACAAGCTTCATGCATTTTTATGTGTTTAGGATCTGCTTTTCCAATAGGAATAGTTCTAAACATTGCAGAATGATAATGTTTATAAGTTCCAGCCCATTCTAAACTTAATTGATCTGTATCAGATAAATTTCTTTTTTCTGACTGATATCTACAGAGCAAAGCATTATCACCTGAACCAATGATATATTCATTAGCAGGATAATCACCACCACCTTCAAGAACTGCTCTTTGCATTTCAGCTAAAATTTTTGCCTCACTAGCACCGGCTTTTGTGTATTTCCAAGCCTCATCAAGAGCTCTATCTCCTAGTTCTGCAGCTTTTTTAACATAAACCAATTCTTCATTTGATTTAATTACTCTTAATTTTGTTATGAGTTCGGATTGATCTTCAACACTGCAATAATTCTCTAAAGATTTATTTAATCTTAAAGCGTTACGTCCAGTCATACCGTATGCTTCGTATTCGATACCAATATTTTTATCTTTTAAGTCAAGATCATTTAATATTTGTTTAAGGTCATCAGTTGGATTTATTCCATCTTTATCAACCCAAATTTTAATATCTTCAATATTAGATGTGTTTTGTGCCTGTCTTAGGTCAGGTGCACGAGTTAAAAGAATAACATTACCTTTTTGATCCAAGATAAGAGTTTGAAAAAAAACATATCCAAAAGTATCGTATCCTGTAAGCCAATACATAGACTCTTGCCTAAACATTAAAAGAGCATCTAAATTTTGCTCTTTCATTGATTTTAGAACGTCTTGTTTTCTTTTAGAAAATTCTTCTGCTGTAAAATGCAATCCCATTAATGGATGATAGCTTTTGCTGAACCTAGCTTATCAATTTTACCTGCATACAATCCTTTACCAAGTATGGGAACAACACCAACTGTTGAACCAGTAAATACATAAAAATCTTTATTAAGGTTTACTTTATCTTTCTTCAGTTTGTTTAGTACAAAACGAAGTGAATTTAGAGGGCTTATGTAAACGGCTCCAGTATTGCCAGAGACAGTCTGGTTTATTTTTTTATTTGAAATAATTGTTTTAAGGTTACCAATATTAATCTTTTTATACTTTTTCTTTTGTCCGATTAAAAATTTTACATTTGCACCAAAATCACTGGATAAATCACCAAAAGACGTAACACCTTTTTTCTTTTGTCTATAACCCACAACTTCAATGCATGGCGCCATATGAGAAATATATTTTAAAATATTTTTCATAGTTATTACTTCCTTTGATAGAAAGAAATTTTTCTTAATCAAATAACAAACTTCTAGTTCTATACCTAAAGTAGATTTATTAATTTTAACTTTTTTTCCACTTTTTAGAAAATTTCTTTTGTAAATAGATGCATAAAAAGGTTCTTTTTCTTTTAATTTTTTCATTACAGGAATTCCTGTACCACCCGCTTTAAACCCAATAATAGGTTCTTTAATTTTACTTTCACATAACTTTCTAAATTCATCAGCGTCAGTAAGTTTTTTTGTAATTTTTTGAGGTAATGGTGAGACTACCTTGTTTTTTAAAAAAGCGTTAACAAGTTTGTCTGCTATTTTATTTTTTAAAATTTTATTCATTCAACTTTTTATTTCAATACCGACATTGGATCAAGCCTTGTTTGAAACCAATTAACTCTAAAATCTAAATGAGGTCCAGTAGACCTTCCTGTAGAACCGACGGTTCCTATAACATCTCCTTGATTAATTTTGTCTCCAACGGAGACTAAAATATTTTCAAGGTGAGAATATATTGTTGAAATACCATGACCATGATCCATGATGATCGTGCCACCTGTGTAGTACAAATCATCTTCTGCCATTGTAACAACACCAGCTCCAGAGGATTTTATCATAGTCCCTTGTTTTGCTGCTATATCTATACCGTAGTGAGGCCACTTTGGTTTACCATTTAAAATTCTTTGACTGCCATAGACACCACTAATAATTCCCTCAACTGGCATTATAAATTTATCCTTAAAAAAATTTAAATCAGAATTTATTGCTCTTGCTTTACCAATTGCATTATTTTCTTTTTTAATTCTTTTATAAACTGACTCAGGAGGGGTCACTTTGCTTTCTTCAAGACCATCAATTCTTTGAATATTATATTTTCTTTTTAAAACTGTTTTTGTGATTATTGTTTTTTTTTTATCTAATATTTTAGTAAAAGTTAGATCAAACTTTCTATCTCTATCAATGCCAAAAACAAAAAAACCATCTTTAGATATTTTTACTTCTTTTTTACCTACTATTATTTTTGCCTTTGGATCTGTTTTACCAAGAATCAAGTGACCTTGAATAAATTTTCCTTGAAATTCAATAGCTTGTAGCTGTGTTGAAGTAAAAAATAAAAATACAAAAAGAAATCTATAAATTACTGAGCTGTCCATCCACCATCTATTATTATTGATGTACCTGTAATCATTGATGAGGCTGATGAAGCTAAGAAACAAACTGATGTTGCAACATCACTTTCTGATGCAACTTTTCCCATAGGGATATTTCCTAAAGCTAGTTTTTTAAACTTTTTATTCTTGAAAAATTTTTTAACCATTGGTGTTGCAACAAAGGTTGGTGCAACTGAATTTACTCTAATATTTTTCTTTGCCAATTCTACACCCATTCCTCTGGTTAATCCTTCAATACCAAATTTGGTCATATTATAGACATTTCTACCACTCATACCAACATGACCTAGTTGTGAAGATATATTTATTATTGATCCGGGTCTTTTTTTATTTTTAAGCATTTTCTTTACTACCAATTGTGCAACATTAAATGCAGCTTTAAGATTTAAATCTACTAAGTAGTTCATACTTTGTTGTTTAATTTTTTCAAATGGTTCGGGAATATTAGTTCCAGCATTATTAACAAGTACATCTATGATCTTTATTTTATTTATTTTTTTTCTTAGATCATCATAATTCATTACATCACAATGAATTTTTACAATTTTACCTTTTATCTTTTTTATTTCTTTCTCTAATTTGTTTAAATCAGATGATGTTCGACTCAAAGCAATAACTGTTGCTCCAGTTTCAGCTAGCGCTATTGCACAAGCTCGACCCAATCCTTTGCCAGCACCCGTAACAAGGGCATATTTATTTTTTAAATTAATTTTTTGAAAATACATTAAAAGAATAGTATTTTAATATCCGTGTAAATCAACTCAACAGCTACTATTAAAATTGCAATTAAACCTGCCCAAGCAATCCATCTATATTCTTTGATCCATTTAGATATTAAACTAGCTGCTGTTGCCATTAAAATAATCGATAAAATTAAACCAAAGATTAGTAGATTATAATGATCTCCAGCTGCACCAGCTACACCCAAAACATTATCTAGACTCATAGTAAAATCTGCAAGTAAAATAGTCCAAATAGCCTTTAAGAAGTTTGAATTATCAACTTTAATATCACTTTCGTCTTCTGAACCTTTAATAACATCTACATAGAGTTTATAAACTATATAAAGTAGTAACAGTCCTCCAATTAATCTCAGACCTGTAATTTGTAAAAGAAAAGCAGTTAGTAAAGTTAAAATTATCCTTAAAATTACAGCCCCACCAATTCCCCAAAAAATAATTTTTTTTCTTTGTTCAATTGGAAACTTCGAAGCAACCATTCCAATAATAATTGCATTGTCACCTGCAAGGACTAAATCAATAAATATTATTTGACCTAAAATTGCTAACTGTTCTGGAGAAATGAGTTCAGCAAACATCTATTGCTCTAGTATCATATCTGCACCTTTTTCAGCAATCATTATTGTTGGTGCATTAGTATTACCTGAGGTTATATTAGGCATTATTGATGCATCGATCACTCTAAGATTTTTTATTCCTTTAACTCTTAATTTTTCATCAACAACAGCCATATCATCTTGACCCATTTTACAAGTTCCTACAGGATGAAAAATAGTTTGGGCATAATTAGAAGCTTCTTTGACTAGCTCTTCATCATCATTAATATTTATTCCTGGTCTATACTCTTCGGGTGTATATTTTTTAAATGTTTCAGATTCTAATATAATTTTCCTAGTTAATTTAAGACTTTTTGCAGCAATCATTCTATCATGATTAGTTGATAAATAATTTTGTTTAATTTTTGCGTAAGTTCTAGTGTCTTTATCAACGATACTAACAATACCTCTACTGGTGGGTCTTATATTTGAAACAGTTGGAGTAAATGCATGAAAATCATGATTTTTAGTAGCTCCTAATGTATCCATACTCATAGGTTGAACATGCCATTGTAAATCTGGTAGTTCTAATGAGGGATCACTTTTTGCAAACATGCAAAGTTGACTAGCTCCCATAGTCATAGGACCAGATCTTTTAAATATATACTCTAATCCAATCATTAAATTTCCAAATAAACTATTTATTTTTTTGTTAAGTGATTTAAGGCCATTAATTTTGTAAATTGGTCTTAACATTAAGTGATCATGTAAATTCTCCCCAACTCCATTCAAATTTTGTATAGTATCAATACCAAGATGTTTTAATTTTTCATGATTTCCAATACCTGATACTTGTAAAATTTGAGGTGAGCCAATCGCACCAGATGAAAGAATTACTTCATTGTTAGCTTCAACTTTTTTTACTTCATTACCCAGCCAAAACTCTACATCTTTAGCAGTTTTATTTTCAAAATTTATTTTTTTAATATGTGCATTAGTAATTATCTTTAAATTTTTTCTATGTTTAACAGGGTTTAAATATCCAACTGCAGTACTACATCTAAAACCATCTTTTTGTGTTACTTGAAAATAACCACATCCATAATTATCACCTGTATTAAAATCCTTGGTTTTTGGAATACCAAATTCTTCAGCAGCATTTTGAAACTCATCTAAAAGTGGAAGATGTATTCTTTGATCTGAAACTGATAAAGGTCCATTAATACCATGAAACTCACTTTTACCTCTTTCTTGATTTTCAGCTTTAATAAAATAAGGTAAAACATCGTCCCACCCCCAACCAGTATTTCCCGATTGTCTCCAAAGATCATAATCTCGATGTTGTCCTCTTATATACAAAAGCCCATTAATAGAAGAGCTTCCTCCTAATGTTTTTCCTCTTGGATATCTTATGGAAATATTATTCATACTTTCATCAGGTTCAGTTTTATAGCACCAATCCGTTTCTGGATTATGCAATGTTTTAAAGTAACCAACTGGAATGTGAATCCATGGATTATTATCTTTACCACCTGCCTCTAAAAGTAATATCTTATGATTAGGATTTTCTGATAATCTATTTGCAAGCACACATCCAGCTGATCCAGCACCTAAAATTATAAAATCAAACTTTTCCATTAATATTAGAACCTTTATAATTTAAAATATTTTATTTAATAACAAATTTAATAGAAAAAAGACATAATATCTCGATATTAATCCTTGTTATACTTTTAAAAGTTTGAGAGGCTACTTTTTTTATAAAAAAACAATGAGAGGGAAAATATAATATGAAAAAAATCATATCATTAGTTGTAGGAACTCTTCTTTTAACTGTCATGACAGTTACAGGAGCAAATTCTGCACAAACTCTTAAGTGCCAAACTGTAATTAGTGCAAAAGCTGATGAAGTGAAAATGTTAAAAGATTTCACTGACACAGTAACTGAACTAACACAAGGTTCACTTAAGTTTGAAATTATGCCAGCTGGTGCAGTAGTAGGTGTGAAGGAAACTTTAGATGCAGTTGATAAAGGTCTTATCGATTGTGGTTTCGCTTGGACTCACTATTGGTCAGGTGATCACCCAGCAGCTATGTTATTTGGTTCACCAGTAGCTGGTGCAGGTGTTGGTATTGATAACATCGCATTTTTATCTTGGTTCCAATACGGTGGTGGTAAAGAACTTTATGACCAATTATGGTCTGAGATGGGAAGAGACATCAAAGGATTTATGTTACAACCAGTAGGTCCAGAAGCTTTAGGTTGGTTCAAAGAGCCAATTAATAGCATGGCAGACTTTAGAAAGTACAAGTTCAGAACTCCTCCAGGAATTCCAGGACAAACTTATAAAGATATTGGTGTAGCTTCTGTTGCAATGGGTGGTGGAGATATTCTGCCAGCTCTTGAAGCAGGAACAATTGATGCTGCTGAATGGTGTTGTCCTAAACCAGACATGACATTCGGTTTCCAAAAAGTTCTAAAACATTATTACCTACAAGGTCTTCACCAAGTAGTAGTAAATGCTGACTTCTATTTAACTGGTAGCAAATACAAAAAAATGTCGGCTATTGAGAAGAAAGCTTTAGAAGTTGCTGCGAATGCATCTCTATCAAAATCAATGAGTTACAGAATATATGAAAACGGAAAAGCTCTTGCTGAGTTAACTGGTAAACATGGTGTAATTTTACACGATACTCCAGCTGACTATTTTCCTGCATATATGGCTGCAGCAAAAGCTAGTCTAGAAAAGAATGCTGCTAAGAATAAATTCTTTGCACAAGTATGGCAATCTCAAAAAGACTTCGCTGATATTGCAGTACCATTTTGGTCTGGATCTCAAATGTCTAATGCTAAGCTAGGAATGGCCCACGCAGAAACATTAAAATAGTATCAGGAATACTTTTATAAAGCGGGCAAATAATTGCCCGCTTTTTATTTAATTCAAATTTTTTTATGGCAGAAGAACCAGGAAAATTAGATATAACTGATGAAATGATCGCTGAGAGGCGAGGTGGTTCTGGTCCTATGCCAAAGGATATGCCAAAATGGATGGCATCTACAATTACAAAAATAGACTTATTTAGTAAATGGATCGGTAATGTTGTTTGTTGGATAACAATACCTTTAATCTTAGCTATGACTTACGAAGTTTTAGCTAGAAAATTATTCACAGCACCTACGATGTGGGCATATGACATGAGTAGATTTATGTATGGTGCTTTATTTATGTTAGGTGCGGGTTACGCACTATCAAAAGGTGTTCATATAAGAGCAGACTTTTTATATAGAAATTTTAAAACAAAAACTCAGGGCAGGATTGATTTTTGGTTATACTTATTATTTTATTTTCCTGGTTTAACAGTATTTCTTTATATGACTACTGGATTTGTTCAGGAATCTATAATGAGAGGTGAAAGAGGAATGGATACTGCATGGATGCCCTATATGTGGCCTATTAAAGCCTCCTTATGGTTTGGAATAGTCTTTTTACTTATACAGGGTGTCTCAGAACTATTTAAAAGTTATTGGGCAGCTACTAGAGGCCTGTGGCCAGGATCAGAAGAATAAATGCTAGCAGAGCTTATAGATCCAGCAATTTTAGGCTTCATATTAATTGGTGTAATGCTTTTCTCAATTTTTGTGGGGTTTCCTATTTCATTTACATTAATTTTCTTAGGTTTCGTGTTTGGTTATTTAGGTTTTGGAAAACTTGTATTTTATTTAATGACCTTACAGTTTTCGATGGTCATGACAGAACAAACTTTAGCAGCTGTCCCACTCTTTGTTTTTATGGGAATTATGATGGAACAAGCTGGGTTAATGGAAAGATTATTTTCAGCATTTCAATTAATGTTAGCTAAAGTAAGAGGCTCACTATATTACGCGGTTTTATTTGTTTCAGTAGTCTTTGCTGCTGCTACTGGGATTGTAGGTGCATCGGTTACTATTTTAGGAATTATGGCAGCAAAATCTATGAACAGATCAGGATACAATGTGAGACTAGCTGCAGGAACTATTACTGCAGGTGGAACTTTAGGTATTTTAATTCCACCAAGTATTATGCTTGTAGTGATGGGTCCTATTATGGAAATTCCAGTCACAGATTTATTTGCAGCAGCAATTATACCAGGAATACTTTTAGCAACACTTTATGCAGCATACACTACAATTAGATGTTGGATTGATCCAAGTCTAGGACCAGTATTACCACCAGAGTTAAGAGCAACAAGTATTAAGGAAGTTTGGATTGAATTCTTTTTAGGATTAGTTCCTCCAGCTGCATTAGTCTTTGCTGCACTTGGAAGTATTTTATTTGGTTTTGCTACACCAACAGAAGCAGCTGGTTGTGGTGCAATGGGTTCTTTATTATTAGCTTTGGCTTATAAAAAATTAACACTAAAAAAATTGCAAGATGCATTAGTTAAAACTTTAGAAATTTCAGCTTTAATAATGGTTCTAGTAGCAGCATCTAACTTTTTTGGAGCAGTTTTTTCAAGACTTGGAACACCTATGTTGTTGACTGACTTTTTATTAGGTTTGGAGATGAATAAATATTTTATCTTAGCGCTTATAATGATGATGATCTTTTTGCTAGGTTGGCCTCTAGAGTGGGTACCAATTGTAATGATTATAATTCCAATAATATTACCTTTAGTAGAAGCTCTTGGATTTAATTTAACATGGTTTGCAATTCTAGTAGCGGTCAATCTCCAAACAGCCTGGCTATCTCCACCTGTAGCACTTTCTGCTTATTTTTTAAAAGGTGTGGTTCCTGAATGGGATTTAAAAGATATTTATTATGGAATGATGCAATTTATGGTCATCCAAGTCATAGGTTTAATATTGATAATTGTGTTTCCTCAAATTGCACTATGGTTACCAGCCTATCTTTATGGACAGTAGAAATTATTAGTTTAATATAATTTTTAGTGAATCAACCAAAAGTTAAATATTCTCTTTCAAACTGGGACCTTGTTACAGTAAATCCCAATTATAAAACTTGGGATTGGAAAGATATTTTTTGTTTTTGGGGGGTTAATGTTCAAAGTATAATAGGTTTTTCATTAATTGCCTCTCTATACACAATTTATAGCCTTAACTCTTTTGTTGTTTTTTTTGGAACTATTTTAGGTTCATTATTAGTTTATTTATTTTCTAATTTAATTGGTAAACCATCCCAAAAATTTGGTCTACCTTTTGCTGTATTGTTAAGATCATCCTTAGGGTTTAGAGGTGCAAAATTTTTTGGCCTGATTAGGAGTATTGTTGGAATTTTTATGTTTGGTATTCAAACATATTTTTTATCAAAAGCTATTGGATATCTTATTAGAATTTTAATTTTCTCAATTGATAATTCAACTTTAGACCATGAAATTTTTCTTACTTTTTTACTTGGATTAAATATCATTGATTGGATTTCATTTATTTTTGTTATTATTTTTCAAGCTTTGATGTTTAGTGTAGGTATTCAATTTAATAAAAAGTTAATCAATATTTCTGCCGTTATTGTTTATACAGGGATGCTATTGTTTTTCTTTAGTATATTTTTAAGTGATGTTAAAATTACCTCAAAAGCATTTATTGACATATTAAACTATAAAAATTTTTTTGATATCAATAACATTGCTCCTCTGTTAACTGTGGCTGGCACCATCTTTGCGTACTTTTCAATTATTATAATTAGTTTTGGAGATTTTTCTAGATACGTTAAAGATGAAAAAAATTTAGAAAAAGGTAATTTAAGTTTGATTTTAAATCTAGTTATATTTTCTTTTTTTGCAGTCTTTATTGTCATTGGATCAGATGTTTTTTTAAATCAAAAATTTGAAGATATAAATAGAATTTTTACAAACCCAACAGACATCATTGGTAAATTTGATAATCTACAAATTACAACTATTGTACTTTTTTTTATTATTGTAGGTTCTGCATCTACTAATCTGGTAGCTAACTTTATCCCTTCTCAGTATTCACTTATTAATTTTATGCCAACTTTATTAACTTTAAAAAGTGCTAGTTATACAATTTCTATTATTGGTTTTGTAATTGGTATTTTTTGGTTAACATTTTTAAGTCAAATAGGAATTTTGTCGTTAATTGATACATTTGGATCATTTTTTGGACCAATATTTGGAGTAATTATTATTGATTATTATTTGATAAAAGAAAGTAATTTAAGCAATAAAGATCTTTATTCAGCTGACAATAACAGTATTTATTACTATTCAAATGGATGGCATATCAAAGCGATATATTCTCTATCTTTAGGTTTTATTTTTTCAGCCTCAACTATATGGAATGTTAATTTGATGTTTTTACAATCTTATGCATGGATTATTGGTGCAATTATATCTTCACTAACTTATTATTTGTTAGCAAAAAAATAATTTAATGAACAAATTTGATTTTAAAAGTAGAACTGCTGTTATTACAGGAGGTGGTCAAGGATTTGGGCTTGATATTGCAAAAAGATTTTTAGGCTCTGGAGCAAGGGTTATTATTTGGGATATTGATGAAGATTTACTTAAATCTGTAACTAATGAAGCTAACAATGAAAACTTAAGCTATAACGTTGTTGATGTTTCGAATTATTCTCAAATTGAACAATACGTTTCTCAAATCACCTCCAAAGATAATATTGATATCTTAATCAATAATGCGGGTATTACAGGACCTACAGCTCCATTATGGGAATATGATATTGAAGAATGGAATAAAATTGTCCAAATAAACTTAATGGGAACTTTTAACTGTTGTAGAGCAATTGTTCCTAATATGATTAAAAATAACTATGGTAGAATAGTTAATGTTGCATCAGTAGCAGGCAAAGATGGCAATGCAAATGCAAGTGCATACAGCTCAGGTAAAGCAGGAGCAATTGGACTGACTAAATCTCTAGGTAAAGAATTGGCTGACAAAAATATAGCAGTTAATGCGGTTACACCAGCAGGTGCTAAAACAAGAATATTAGATCAAATGAGTAAAGAACATGTCCAACGAATGCTTTCAAAAGTTCCTAGAGGACGATTTCTTGAAATACATGAATTTACGTCGTTAGTTTGCTGGCTTTGTTCAGAGGAAAATTCTTTCTCTACAGCTGCTGTATTTGATATTAGTGGGGGAAGGTCTACATATTGATTTTACAAGAAATGGTAAATTTTTTTAATTTATTATTTTATTAGGTTTTGAAAAATTTCCAAAAGTTGAATTTAAAAGAAAATAAACTATAAGTTTTTTTATGATTAGATTTTGTAGCATACTTTCTTCAATATTATTTTCTGTTACATTTGCTATAGCTGATAATTCAAAAGTTTTTGAGTTTACAGAATCTGAACTTGATGAATTAAAAGTTAGAAAAGTAAGAGGTGCTGATAATAAAACTATTTATTCTGCAGGATCAAATGAAAATGGTAATTTCTTTCAAGCAATAGCTGATAATGCTGCATCTGGATTGGGAAAAGAAATAAAGATTAATCTTAATGAAACACCGTTTATTAATATTACATGGAAAGTAGAAAAAGATTTAAGAGGTATTAAAGAAAATACCAAAAAAGGTCATGATTTCGCTGCTCGTGTTTTTGTTATAAAAAAAACTGGAGCAACACCTTTGTCGAATAGGGCAATAAATTATGTTTTTTCAAGTAATAATGACGTTGGAGAAAGCTTTCCAAGTCCTTATACGAAAAAATCAATGGATAATGTTTTGGCAACAACTAAAGAAAACTTAAATAAATGGGTTACAGTAAAGTCAAACGTAAAAGAAGATTTTAAAAAATTTCATAATCTTGATGTAAATCAACTAGATGGCCTAGCAATAATGTCTGACACAGATAATTCTAAGATGAAATCTGTTGCTTATTATCAAAATATTTATTTTTCAGCTAATTAATTAAAGTTTTAAATATTTTTTAAGTACCATACTTAAAATAGAAAGAATAACTGCAACAGCAACGTCTGCAGCAGGAACTGCATTAGGAAAACCAAAATTCCACAAAATAACTCCTAGCAACCATATGATATAAATTTTCATTAATATTATTATATCTTAGTTTGTATTAAATATTTATTTTTTTGATATGATGTTCTAATGCACGAAAATTTTTATCATAAAATAAAAGTTTATTATGAAGACACAGATGCTGGTGGCATTGTTTATTATGCCAATTATCTAAAATATCTTGAAAGAGCTAGAACTGAAGCATTATCAACTATTGGACTAAGCAACCTTCAAATAAAAGATAAATTTGGTGCTTTTATAATTGTTAAATCATGCAATATTAATTACAAAAAATCTGCATATTTAGAAGATGAATTGAGCATTAGATCTTTTGTAAAAGCAATTACCAAAACATCTTTTTTTATGAATCAGATTATAACAAAAGATGAAAATATTATAGCGGATGCTAAAATCCATTTAGTTTTTGTTAATGATAAAAGTAAACCAGTTAAAGTTCCAGATTTAATTTTTGATAATTTCAAACCTTATTTTTGTGACAGCATTAAATTTTAGATTTTTTTTTTGCTTTTTTGAATAAATCGATCATCATTTTTTGAGATATTAGTTTTGTATTTACATTTCTTGGGCTTGGATGATAGCAAGGAATTAAAATTAAATTATCTGGTAAAAGATAAGATTTACCATGTTTAAAATAAATATTTTTGTTGAGATTATATTTTTTTTTATAAAACTTAATACAATTGTCAAAAGCAACTTTTCCTAAAGTGACTATTGTTTTTAATTTATTTAAATTAGAAATTTCTTCATTAAAATATTTTGAACAATTATTGAGCTCTTTATTTAAAGGTTTATCTCCAGGAGGTACACATTTTAAGATATTAGTTATATAAGTAGAATTAAGTTTTAAGCCATCTTTTAAATTTTCAGAGTTAGATTGATTAGAAATCTTAGCTTTATGTAGACATCTGAATAGAAATTCAGATGATTTATCACCTGTAAAAGCTCGCCCAGTTCTTGTTCCACCATGAGCGGCTGGGGCTAAACCCAAGATTAATAGCTTTGCATTTATGTCGCCAAAACCAGTTACTGGTTTTCCCCAATAAATATCATTAATATATTTTTTTCTTTTTTCAGTTGTAATTTTTTTTATAAATTTTGATAATCTTGGACATTTTTTACATTTAATAATTGTTTTATTAAGTTTTTTAAATTTAATACTCATTAATGAAATTTATAAAATTTTTATTAATATTATTTATAACTATTAACTCTCCAATTAAAGCTGATTCAAATCAAAACTTAATTAATGAGTTGAAAAATGGAGGAAAGCTTATCTTTATCAGACACGCATATGCTCCTGGAGGAGGTGATCCAAATAATTTTGATATTAATGATTGTAATACTCAACGTAATTTGAGTAATTCAGGTAGAGAACAAGCTAAAAATATAGGAATTTTTTTTAAAGATAATAATATTAAAATTGAAAATGTATTTTCTAGTGAATGGTGCAGATGTAAAGAAACTGCTTTAATTGCTTTTAAAAAATTTGAAAATAAAAATTTCTTAAATTCTTTTTTTAGTTCTAAATTTGCTAAGAATAAAGATTTACAAATACAAAATTTGAGAAAATTTATTAAAGATTGGAATGGAGATAAAAACTTAATATTTGTAACACACTATGTTGTTATTAGTGAAATTTTAAATTATAGTTCTGGTTCTGGCGAGATTGTTATCTCTGATAGAGATTATAATATAATAGGTAACTTACCTATAAGTTTAAATAAATAGATAAATGTTTGAATTAAAAAAATATTTAAAAAGTTTTTTTTATAAAGCCTCACCTTATACACAAGCAGGTCAAGATTTGTTTGCATATGAGCAATTTGGATATAATGGAACTTATATAGATATTGGTGCTGGTGAACCTCAACATGGTAACAACTGTTACATGCTAGAAGTTCAAAAAAATTGGAGAGGATTTTCAGTAGAATATGGAGATTCTGATCAAAAGAAGCGGGACGCACTTAAAGATAGGTGGAAAAAATATCCTGAAAGAAAAAATAAAATTTATTGGGATGATGCTATGTCCTTTGATTACAAAAAAGGGTTGCTTGAAAATGAACTTAATAATGACATAGATTTTCTGTCCTGCGATATTGATCCACAAGAAAGTACTTTGATTGCCTTAAAAAAAGTTTTGAATGATGGTGTTAGACCCAAATATATAGCATTTGAAACTGATTATTATAAAGAAAAAATTGATTATTCAAATTTAGCACATAATTTTTTAAAACCTTACGGATATAAAATTGGTGTTAAAGATGTATATTCAAACCTAAAAAAGAAAAAAATTTTCGAAACATGGTTTGTAAGTGAAGCTCTTGATTTAAAAACAATTAATTATAAAGACTGGGTTAAAAAATATTAAATTTTATGTCATCAAAAAAAGCAATGAAACAAGCACAAAAGCAAGCTTATGCAAAACATAGAAGTAGCATTACTAACAGTAGTAAATTTAATTTTAAAAACAAAAACTCATCTAAAAAAAATAAAAAAAAAAGTTAACTTTCTTTTTGAAATCTTTCAATTTTTTTACATTTAGACAATAAAGAGATTGCTTCTTCATTGTTGATAACAGTTTTTATCATTATATTTGGGTTATCAATTTTAAATACCAATTGAGTATAAAATTGTGGATAGCCTACTTTATCAGTTAAAATCTTATTATCTTCCCGATAAATAAATTTTGTTAAAGTATTATTTTTTTTAACTGACAGATCTGTAACACGATATTTCTTAAATGTTTTTTCATTATAAACATAATTTCTCGTCATTAATAATTTTTCTAAATCTAAAGTATATTCATTTTTTAAAAAAACATCTTTCTGGTTATTGCATGAACTTAAAATGATAATTTCACCATATGAATTTTTAAAAGAAAATAAAATCACAATTAAGATAAAACTACTTATAAGCTTATTTTGTTTCATTTTTATCTACATAAAAAAGTGCAATTAAAAAAAGAATTGTCCAAATAAATATTGACATTGTTTTTATTAATGTTGTCTCAGCTCCCCAAACATCTAAAAAAAGTGCTCCAATAATAATTCCAATAGCATATATTAATGTTAATAATGTTAATTTATTCATTAAATTTTTTTATCTTTAATAAGGTTTTTCTTAAAGAGAGAAACTCCATTATTAATTTTATGTTCATAAGACTCATTAAAACTCTCTAATTGCCAACCACTAAGTCTTTTTTTGATTATTTCAAGATTATCTGATTTCCATTTATCTGTAGTTTCTTCAGATTTCCAGATTTTTTTCTCATCATTATTTCTTCCACAGCCATAACAATATCCAGTTGAGGGATCAGTCTTGCATATACTTATACAGGGTGAAATTATCATTTTTTAAAATTAATATAAATTATAAGAGATAAATAGTTAATTTTTAACTAATTGTCATTGGACAAATAGTTTCAATAATATATAAAACCCATAATTTGTGGGGCGATGGCGGAATTGGTAGACGCGTTGGTCTTAGGAACCAATATTTTCGGATGTGAAGGTTCGAGTCCTTTTCGCCCTACCATTTTAAAATTTATGAAAGTAACAATAGAAAATATAAAAGGTCTAAATAAAGATCTAAAAGTTTTAATCGATAAAGAGACTATGAACTCTTATATGGATGAAAAATATGAAGAGATCAAAGGGACAGTAAATCTAAAAGGTTTTCGTCCTGGAAAAGTACCTAGAGAAGTTTTAAAAAGACAATTTGGAAAAGCAATATTTGGTGAAGTTTTAGACAAAGTATTAAAAGAAACTTCTACTAAAGCTCTTGAGGAAAATAAAATTAAACCTGCAGGACAACCTAAGCTTGATCTTAAAACTTATGGTGAAGATAAAGAGTTGGAATATGTATTATCGATTACTGAACTTCCTAAAGTAGATATAAAATCTTTGGATAGCATCAAATTTGATCAATATTCTGTTAAAATTGATGATAGTGAAGCTGATAAAAGAATTAAAGATATTGCTAAAAATCAACCAAGTTTTAAAGAAGCTAGTTCTGATACTAAAGCTAAAGAAGGTGATTTAGTTACTTTTGATTATAAAGCAACAATTGATGGAAAAGAATTTAAAGGTAATGAGGGAAAGAATACTCAATTAACTCTTGGTAAGGATTTATTTCTTAAAGGTTTTGATAAGCAATTAAATGGTGTCAAAAAAAATGATGAAAAAATTGTAGAAGCTACTCTCCCAGAAAATTTTCCTGAAAAAGAATTAGTTAATAAAAAAGCTCAATTTAGTTGTAAAATTTTAAAGGTTAAAAATCCAGAGGAAGTTAAAATAGATGATAATTTTGCCAAAAATTTAGGTGCAAAAGATTTAAATGATCTTAAATCATTAATATTAAAACAGATTAATGACGAATATAAAAATTCATTAGATCAGTTAGCAAAAAATCAAATCTTAAAGGAAATTGAAAAAATTAAAGTAGATGAAATTCCAGAAAACTTAATTGAAGAAGAAATTAAAATTCTTTCCCAAGGAATGCCTGAAGATGAGTCTAAAAAAAATAAAGCCAAATTTACAGAGACAGCTAAAACAAGAATTAAAACTGGACTTATATTAAATGCATTTGGCGAACAAAATAAAGTTGATGTATCTGAGCAAGAAATTCAAGCAGAGGTTCAAAAACAGATAAGAATGATGCCAGGTCAAGAAAAAATGGTAATGGATTTTTATCAAAAAAATCCTTCAGCTGTAGCAAGCTTAAGAGGAACGGTTTATGAGGAAAAAATTATAAATTTGATTAAAGAAAAATCAAAACCTAATAAAAAAGAAATTTCTAAAGTTGAAGCTGAAAAAATTCTAAAAGAAGCTCACAACCACGACCACGAACACGGTGAAGATAAAAAAACTAAAACAAAAACTACTTCAGAAAAAAAACCTTCAACAAAAGCCACAAAATCTAAGCCAAAGACAAAAAAAGTTAGCAAAAAGTAATCTCAAGTTGTATAACTAAAACGAATCAACTTATGACAACAAATTTTCCAGAACAAATGAACACCTTAGTTCCAATGGTTGTTGAGCAATCAAACAAAGGTGAAAGAGCATATGATATCTATTCTAGACTTTTAAAAGAAAGAATAATTTTTTTAACAGGTCAAATTAATGATAATGTTGCATCTTTAGTTACAGCTCAATTATTATTTCTTGAAGCTGAAGATCCTAAAAAAGAAATCTATTTATATATTAATAGCCCTGGTGGACTAGTAACAGCTGGTCTTGGGATTTATGATACTATGCAATACGTAAAACCGGATATATCGACTTTATGCATTGGTCAAGCAGCATCTATGGGTTCATTTTTACTTGCAGCAGGAACTAAAGGTAAAAGATTTTCATTGCCTAACTCAAGAGTTATGGTTCATCAACCTTCAGCAGGTTTCCAGGGGCAAGTAACAGATATAGAAATTCATGCAAATGAAGTGTCGTCACTTAAAAAAAGATTAAATGAAATTTATTCAAAACACACAGGCAAAACTGTGGATGAGGTTAAATCTGCTCTTGAAAGAGATAACTTTATGACAGCTGAAGTTGCTAAAGCCTTTGGTTTAATTGATGATGTAGTGGAAAAAAGATCCTAATACACCACATATTGGATGTGGTATAATCAAACTTGATAAGTACGACTCTTCTATAATAAAGTAATAAAATTGATTCGTTAAAAAAATATTTATGACAACAAATAATAAAAATATTCTCTACTGTTCTTTCTGTGGAAAAAGCCAACACGAAGTTAGAAAATTAATTGCTGGACCTACAGTTTTTATTTGTGATGAATGTGTTGAACTATGTATGGATATTATCAAAGAGGAAAGTAAAGATACTTTTATTAAACATCAAGACGGTCTTCCTTCTCCAAAAGAGATTTGCTCAGTTTTAGATGACTATGTAATTGGCCAACCACATGCAAAAAAAGTATTATCTGTTGCTGTTCATAATCATTATAAAAGACTAAATTATGAAAGCAAAACTAGTAAGAATGTTGAGCTTGCAAAATCTAACATACTTTTAGTCGGACCCACTGGTTGTGGTAAAACATTATTAGCACAAACGTTGGCTAGAATTTTGGATGTTCCTTTTACAATGGCTGATGCAACCACATTAACAGAAGCTGGTTATGTTGGTGAAGATGTTGAAAATATAATTTTAAAGTTATTACAAGCCTCAGATTACAATGTTGAAAAAGCACAAAGAGGAATTGTTTACATTGATGAAGTTGACAAGATTAGTAGAAAATCTGAAAATCCATCAATTACAAGAGATGTATCTGGTGAAGGTGTTCAGCAGGCATTATTAAAGATTATGGAAGGAACAGTTGCTAGTGTTCCGCCTCAAGGTGGAAGAAAACATCCTCAACAAGAATTTTTACAAGTTGACACAACTAATATATTATTTATTTGTGGAGGAGCTTTTGCAGGACTTGATAAAATTATATCTCAAAGAGATAAAGGAACATCAATAGGTTTTGGTGCTGATGTTAAAAATACTCAGGATAAGAAAACCGGTGAATGGATGAAAACTCTAGAACCTGAAGATTTATTAAAATTTGGTCTTATACCAGAATTTATTGGTAGACTGCCCATGATTGCAACACTTGAAGATTTAGATGAAAAATCCTTAGTTAAAATACTGGAAGAGCCAAAAAATTCATTAACAAAACAATATAAAGAACTATTTAAGTTAGATGGTGCAAAACTAATATTTAAAGATAATGCTTTAAAAGAAATTGCTCAAAAAGCAATTAACAAAAAAACAGGTGCTAGAGGTCTAAGATCTATTTTAGAAAATATTTTATTAAAAACCATGTATGATCTTCCTAGTCAGGATAATATAGAAGAGGTAATTGTTGACGCGGGTGCCGCAAAAGGTCAATCCCAACCTATATTAGTTCACTCTAAAGTGGATAGTAAATCTAAATCAAACAAACCATCAGCGGCTTAATATCCTTAATAAATAATAAATACCTATTGCAATATAAAATATAATATCCATATTATTGTCATGGACATTAAAATCACACTACCTTTGTTACCATTGAGAGACATCGTTGTTTTTCCAAGTATGGTCATACCTTTGTTTGTAGGACGAGATAAGTCAATCTCAGCACTAAATGAGGTAATGAAAAAAGATAAAAAGATTATTCTAGTAACTCAAAAAAATTCTGAAATTGATGATCCTAAAAAAACAGATATTTTTATGTATGGATGTGAAGGAAACATTTTACAACTTTTAAAATTACCAGATGGAACAGTTAAAGTTTTAGTAGAAGGTATTAAAAGAGTAAAAGTTTTAGATTTTAAAGAAAATGATAAGTTTATAACTTGTGATTACGCTCATTATAGCGATGTATTAGTTAAGGATGAGGATTTATTTCCACTTGCTGCTACCGCGTTAAGAAGATTAGAAAAATTGACATCAATTAACAAGAAAGTCTCAAGTGAAACTATTAATAGTATTAAACAATTAAAAGACCCATCTCAAATAGCTGATAATATAGCCTCACATATAACAGCTACTATTTCCGAAAAACAACAAATATTTGAAACGGTTGATGTTAAGAAACGATTAAATGCCATTATTAAAATAATGGAAAATGAAACAAGTATCATAGGTGTTGAAAAAAGAATTAGAGGAAGAGTTAAAACTCAAATGGAGAAAACTCAAAGAGAGTATTATTTAAATGAACAATTAAAAGCTATTCAAAAAGAATTAGGTGAAATTGAAGACGGCAAGGATGAAACTACCAGTCTTAATAAGGCTATTATAAAATCTAAAATGCCTAAAGAAGTTGAAAAGAAATGTTTGCAGGAGTTGAAAAAGTTGAAAAATATGAGTCCAATGTCTGCAGAAGCTACTGTTGTAAGAAATTATCTGGATTGGATGACAGAACTCCCGTGGCATAAAAAAAGTGAAGTAGATATAGATTTAACAAAAGCGTTAAATACTCTTGACGCAGATCATTTTGGTCTTGAAAAAGTTAAAGAGAGAATAATTGAATTTCTTGCTGTTCAGAAACGAATGGAAAAAATTAAAGGACCTATCTTATGTTTAGTGGGTCCTCCAGGTGTTGGAAAAACTTCATTAGGTAAATCAATTGCAAAAGCAACCAATAGAGAATTTGTGAGAATGTCTGTTGGTGGTATGAGAGATGAAGCAGAGATAAGAGGACATAGAAGAACTTATATAGGCTCATTACCTGGTAAAATAATTCAAATGATGAAAAAAGCTGGAACTAAAAATCCGTTAATTTTATTAGATGAAATAGACAAAATAGGAAATGATTATAGAGGAGATCCTTCATCAGCTTTATTGGAGGCTTTAGATCCTGAACAAAATACAACATTTAATGATCATTACTTAGAAGTTGATTACGATTTATCAGATGTAATGTTTGTGACTACTGCAAATACTTTAAATATTCTTCCACCACTTTTAGATAGAATGGAAGTTATTAGATTAGCTGGATATACAGAGGATGAAAAAATCAGTATTGCTAATAAATATTTATTACCAAAACAAATTAAAGATAATGGTGTTAAAGATAAAGAGATGAAGTTAGAGAATGATATTATCAAAGAAGTAATTAGAGGTTACACCAAAGAGTCGGGTGTAAGGAATTTAGAAAGAGAAATATCTAAACTTGCAAGAAAAGTTGTAAAAAAAGTTGTTGCCGGTGAAGAAAAAGAGGTAGCTATTAATAATAAAAACCTATCTGATTTCTTAGGTATTGCTAAATTCAAGTTTGGAGAATTAGAGTCCGATGATAAAGTAGGGATTGCTACAGGTCTTGCTTGGACTGAGTATGGTGGGGAAATTCTAAAAATTGAAACTGTTACTATGCCAGGAAAAGGTAGAATGCAAATTACAGGAAAATTAGGAGATGTAATGCAAGAGTCAGTTAAAGCTGCAAAATCTTTTGTTAGATCTAAATGTTTGGAGTATGGAATTATTCCACCACTATTTGAAAAAAAAGATTTCCATATTCACGTTCCAGAAGGAGCAACACCTAAAGATGGACCGTCAGCTGGAGTTGGAATGGTAGCTTCTATCGTATCTTCAATCACGGGAATTCCAGTAAGAAGAGATGTTGCAATGACCGGTGAGGTTACTTTAACGGGTCAAGTATTGCCAATAGGTGGTCTTAAAGAAAAGTTATTAGCTGCACATAGAGCTGGTATTAAAGAAGTGCTAATTCCAAAAGAAAATGAAAAAGATCTAGTGGATATGCCTAAAAAAATAATTGATGATATTAAAATTACACCAGTTGATCACGCAGATCAGGTTTTAAAAGTTGCTTTAATTAAAGAACTGAAAAAAACTGAATGGGTAGAAGTAGATATGACTAAAAAAGACGACAAAACACAAGCCAGTATCCAATAATAATCGTTTACCTGACAATAATTAATCACTCAATTTCTGTGCCAAATTTAACATTTTAATAACTAGCTATCTTATAATAATTTAGATAAGTTTTTTAAAAAAAAAAAACATTAGGAGAGAAATATGAATAAATTTAATAGAATAATTGTTGTTTTATTTTCATCTTTATTTTTAAGTTTCGCAGCTAATTCAACAGAAGTAAAATTTGGACACGTGGGTAAACCAGGATCTTTATTTTCTGCTTCAGTTGACCATTTTGCTAAACTTGCAAATGAAAGATTAGGAAGTAAAGGAAAAGTATCAGTTTTTGGTTCTTCGCAACTAGGTAAAGATAAACAAGGTATGCAAAAACTAAAATTAGGTACAGTAAATATGTGGTTGCCATCATCTGTTATGGCATCAATTCATGATGAGTTTGGTGTTTTTGATATGCCATTTATCATTAAAGATAGAAATCACATGAACAAAGTTGAAAGCCAAGTTTTACCAGGAATGTTTAAAAATCTGGAAGCTAAAACTGGGTATAAAGTTATAGCAGTTTGGGAAAATGGTTTTAGACATATCACAAACAATGTTAGAGCTATCGATAAACCAGATGATTTAAAAGGAATTAAGTTAAGAACTCCTAAATCAAAATGGAGAGTTAAAATGTTCCAATCATATGGTGCAAACCCAACTCCAATGTCATTTTCAGAAGTTTTTACAGCTTTGAAAACTGGAACAATGGATGGTCAAGAAAACCCGTATGCTCAAATAGCTAGTGCTAAATTTCAAGAAGTACAAAAATATCTATCAATTACAGGTCACGTTTATACTCCTGCTTATGTAGCGGTACATAAAGATCATTGGAGTAAATTACCTGCGGATGTACGTGATATTTTAGAGCAAGCTGCGCAAGACACACAAAAGTTTGTGTACGAAGAAGCTGCTAGACTTGAAAAATCTTTATTAGGTGTAATCGAGTCAGCTGGTGTTCAAGTAAACACAGCAGATAAAGGAGCTTTTATTGCAGCTAGTAAAGGAATATATGATCAATTTGCATCAGAAGTATCAACTGGTGGTGCGTTAATTGATAAAGTATCATCTTTAGCAAATTAATCTAATTTGTATCAGGCCTTCTTCCAGAAGGCCTGAAAAAATATATGACATTAAAAAAATTTATAGATTTATATGAAAGTTTTTTAAAAGTTATACTATTTATTATGATGGTAGCTCTTGCAGTAACAGTATTGCTTGGAGTTTCTTTCCGTTTTGCTGGAAGTGCTTTAGTTTGGTATGATGAAGTTGCAGCAGTACAACTTGCCTGGATAACATATTATGGTTCAGCGTATGCATCATTAAAAGGTGCGCATATTAGTGTTCCAAGTATTTTTAAAGCATTTCCATTAGCTTTAAGAAAAATATTTTTTGTATTATCCAAACTTGTTATTTATGGATTCTTGATATTGTTAGCTTATTATGGGTATTTAGTTCTAACACTTATTGGAGGAGAAACTTTGGTCACTTTAGAGTGGGTTCCTCAAACTTTTGTGCAATCAGTGATACCAGTTGCATCGTGTCTTTTTATTCTATCTGAAACTTTACGAATTCCAGAGGATTATAAAAATTTAGTTCTTCAAACAACTAACGTTGAGATAACAGGAGATATTTAATGTTAATTTTAACAATGTTTGCAGTACTACTATTTATTCTGTCTATAAATGTTCCTATTGCTATTGGTTTAGCGGTAACAACAATAATTGCCATGGTGTTAAAATCTGGAACAAGTTTTTTAATTGATACTGCAATCGTTATGTTTGACGGATCAATGAAATTCCCTTTGATTGCAATACCTTTGTTTATTCTTGCAGGCTCAATAATGAACAGTGCAGGTATATCTAGAAGACTAATAGCTTTTGCTTCTGCTCTTGTAGGATTTATTAAGGGTGGTTTAAGTATGATTAATATTGCAACTTCAATGTTTTTTGCCGAAATTTCTGGATCAGCGGTTGCAGATGTTGCCGCTCTTGGTTCAATACTTATTCCTGCAATGAAGAAAAAAGGTTATCCAGGAGCTTTTGCTGCTGCGGTTACCTCATCTTCAGCATCTTTAGCAATTATTATTCCACCTTCAATTCCAATGATTGTTTATGCGGTAATGTCACAAAGTTCTGTTGTGCAATTATTTGTAGCTGGAATTGTACCAGGCGTAATTGGTGGTTTTTTTTTAATGTTAGCTGCATATGTTACGGCAAGACGTAAAAATTTTCCTATTGAAGAAACTTTTAATCTTGCAAATGTTAGAAAAACTGCAAGAGAAGCAGCTTTAGCTTTCTTGTTACCTGTAATCATTTTAGGTGGTATTTTTGGTGGTGTAGTAACTGCAACTGAGGGTGCAGGTTTAGCAGTTGTTGCATCTTTAGTTATTGGATTAGTTTATAGAGAGATAGATTTTAAAAGATTATATGATGCAGCTACCGAAGGAGCAATTCAAACAGCATCTGTAATGTTGTTAGTAGCAGCCTCAGTGTTATTAGGCGAATTTTTAACAATAGAACAGCTTCCGCAAAAAATTGCCAACTCAATTATTGAATTTTCAAATAATAAGTTTGTTGTTTTAGCCATATTAAATGTTTTTCTTTTAGTAATAGGTTTCTTTTTACATTCTGTGGCAGCAATAATTCTTACTGTTCCTGTTGTTATGCCTTTAGTAAATGCTGTAGGCATTGATCCAGTTCATTTTGGAATTATAGTCACTTTAAATTTAGCAATTGGCCAACAAACTCCACCAGTTGCAAGTGTTCTAGCAACCGCTTGTTCTGTAGCAAAAGAAGATATTTGGGATGTAACAAGGGAAAACCTTATTTTTATTAGCGTGTTAGTAATGTTGTTGCTTTTAGTAACTTACGTTCCTGCGATACCTATGACATTAGTTGAATACTTTTATAGGAGTTAAATGAGCAAATTAATTAAAATAAATAAAAAAAATAATCATTTAATTGAAGTAGTTCTAAACAGACCAGAAAAATTAAATGCTATGACTAAACCTATGTGGATAGAGCTTGGTAAAACTTTTAAAAAACTATCTAAAAATAAAAACTTAAGATGTATTGTTATAAGAGGCCAAGGAGGGAAATCTTTTTCACCTGGAAATGATATAGCAGAATTTACCAAAGAAAGATCATCATCAAAATTAGCAAAATCATATGGTAAATTTTTACATGGAACTTTAGGAGAGATATTTAATTGTCCAATACCAACAATTGCTTTAATTGAAGGTATATGCGTTGGTGGTGGATTAGAGATAGCAGGATGTTGCGATATTAGAATTTGTGGAAAAAGCTCAAGATTTGGGATTCCAATTAAAAGATTAGGCTTAACAATGGCGGCTAAAGAATTAGAAGTGCTTTTAAAAGTAACTAATTATTCAACAGCTATGGAAATTTTATTTGAAGGTAGAGTATTTGATGCTGATGAAGCCTTTGAAAAAAAACTTGTTAATAGGGTAGTTGAAGACAAAAACGTAGAAAAAGAAGCTTATAAATCTGCAGAATTAATATGCGAAGGAGCACCTAAAGTCACAAGATGGCACAAACAATTTGCTAGAAATATTTTAAAGAACGGTAAAGTAACTGAAAAAATAAATAATCTTGGGTACAAATGTTATGATACTAAGGATTTTAAAATTGGGTACCAATCCTTTTTGAATAAAACAAAACCCAAATTCAAAAACAAATAATAAATGACAGCTTCATTGAAGGGCATTCGTGTTTTAGAAATGTCACAGATTATGGCAGGACCAACTTGCGGATTGTTACTAGCTGATTTAGGTGCTGAAGTTATTAAAATAGAAAAAACACCCACTGGTGATGATACTAGGAATTTTCTTCCTCCAGATATCAATGGAGAAGCTGCAGCATTTATGATGATGAATAGAAATAAAAAGGGCATAGCTTTAAATTTGAAAGATAAAGATGGAATAAAGATCTTTAAAGAAATGGTTAAAAATTCTGATATAGTTTTAGAAAATTTTAGAAAAGGTACCTTGGAAAAATTAGGTATTGGTTATGATGTAATGTCTGAAATTAATCCTAAAATAATTCTTTGTGAAATATCTGGATATGGAAGAACAGGACCTTATTCGGATAAAGGAGGTTTTGATTTAGTTGCTCAAGGAATGAGTGGTTTAATGAGTATAACTGGAGAAAGTGAAGATAAACCACCAATGAAAGTTGGAGCACCTATCACTGATATTACAGCTGGTTTGCTGGCATCTAGTGGTATTTTAGCTGCATTAGTTCATAGAGAAAAAACTGGACAAGGACAGAAGGTCGACACATCATTATTTGAAGCTGGTATAGTTCACACTTATTGGCAATCAGCTATAGCAGGAGCTACTGGACATTCTCCTGGTCCACTTGGATCTGCACATCCCTTAACCGCTCCTTATCAAGCTTTTAAAACCAAAGATAAATGGATTACAATTGGAGCGTCCAACCAAAACACATGGTTAATGCTATTAAAGGCTATTAATCGTCAAGATCTTCAAGAGGATGAAAAATTTTCATCAAATTTAAATAGAAAAAAAAATATAAATAAACTTGTAGATATACTTAATACTGAACTTATTAAAAAAACATCTGACGAATGGTTAGAAATATTTGATAATAATGGTTTACCATGCGGACCTATAAATTCTATTACTGAAATGTTTGAAGATCCACAAACAATTCATAGGGAAATGATAATTGAAGTCGATAATAAAAAAGCAGGAAAAAGTAAGGCTATTGGTATGCCAATTAAGTTTTCAAAAAGTAAAACTGAAAAATCAAAAGGTGCACCTAATTTAGGTGAGCACACAAGAGAAATTATGCTTAATTTTGGATACAAACAAGATGAAATAAAGGATTTTTACAATAGAAAAGTAATACTTTAATTTACAGTTTCAAAAATTTTAAATAGTAATTCTGAAACATGCTTACCTTTTTTATGAGATAAATCTGAAATCTGATGTCTACAACTTGTTCCATTTGCGATAATAAAATCTGCTTCATCACTATTATTTATTGCAGGTATTATAGATAGATTTGCCATTTTTTTTGACACTTCATAATTCTTACTATCATAGCCAAACGACCCAGCCATACCACAACAGCTTGACTCTATCATTTTGTTATTAATTTTTAATTCAGATAAAAGGCTCATAAGGCCTTTCATTCTGTCTTGTGATTTTTGATGACAGTGTCCATGAATTAGGACATTTTGATCAAATTTGTTTGTCTTAACTTTATTATCATTTTCAATTTGTTCTAATATGAATTCTTCCAATAAATAAAATTTATTTTTTATTTTTTCTCTATTATTTACATTTTTTAATTTTTGATATTCATCGGTAAAAGTAAGTAAGCACGACGGTTCAATACCAACAACTGGTAAGTTAAAATAATTATTATTTATAATATAATCGTTAAAACGATTTAATTCTTTTGACGCTTTATCTAATTGTCCGTATGATATGTATGTTCTACCACAGCATAGTGGTCTATCTAATTTATCTTTACCAAAACTTGGAATAATTGCTTGGTAGCCAAATTTATTTAATACTTTTATTGAGTAAATTAAATTTTGATTTTCAAAATTAACATTAAATGTATCAGCAAATAAAATAACTTTTTTTTCTGAAAAAGTTTGATCATTATAAATTTCTCTTAAAGTATTTTGATTTTGTACTTCTGGCATATTTCTCTCAATAGCAAAGCCAAATTTTTCAACAATAGATGAGATGAGTGGTAAATTTTTAATTTTATTAAATATGGGAGCGATAATCTTTAATAACCAAATAAGTCTAGGCATTTCAGAAGTTATTCTATCTTTAATCCGCATGCTAAATTTTTTGTAGTAATGAGAAAGGAATTCACTTTTCATTTTTGCCATATCAACTGACATTGGACATTCTCTTTGACAGGCTTTGCAACTTACACAAAGTTCCATAGTTTCGTACATTTCTTTAGATGCAAAAGAACCTTCGGGTAATTGATTTGAAAGTGCTAGTCTAAGTGTGTTTGCTCTACCTCTAACTAGATCTTTTTCTTCTTTAGTTACTCGGTAAGAAGGGCACATTACCCCTGAATCTAATTTTCTACACGCACCATTATTGTTACACATTTCTACAGCATCAGTAAATTGACCCCAATTTGACCAATCATAATGCGTGTTTATATTTTGAGTTTGATAACCTGATTTATATCTCATTAAAGACCTATCATTTGATTTAAGTGGTCTTACAATTTTTCCAGGATTTAATAAGTTTTTACTATCAAAAGTATCTTTAATTTCCTCAAATGCATTTACAATTTTTTTGCCAAACATCATTTCGTGAAATTCTGATCTAACTATTCCATCTCCATGTTCTCCAGAATGAGAACCCTTATAATTTTTAACTATTTCAAAAGTTTCTTCAGAAATAGATCTCATATTTTTAATATCTTCATCTGACTTCATGTTTAATACTGGTCTTATGTGAAGTGTTCCCACAGATGCATGAGCATAAAACATACCGCTAGTATTATATTTTTTAAATATTTCTTTTAATTGAGCTGTATAGTCAGCTAAATGATCTAGTGAAACAGCACAGTCTTCAATAAATGCAACAGGTTTTTTATCACCTTTCATTGACATTAAAATATTTAGTCCTGCTTTTCTAATTTCAAAAACTTCTTTTTGCTCCTCAAGATTAGAATAAAATGAAAATTGATTATTTTTATTTTGATTTAAAACTAAATACTCAAGATCTTTAATTTTCTTTTCGTAAATACTTTGATCAGTATCAATAAATTCAACCATTAAAACTGCTTTAGGATTTCCTTTGATATATTTCTTTATTCCATCAGCATAGATAGGTATTTCTTTTGCTAAGTTTAATAAATTTTGATCCATTAGTTCAACACAGGTTGGTTTTAATTTAACAATTTCTTTTGTTAACTCCATCGATTGATGAAAATTATCAAAATAACAAACACCCAATATTTTATTTTTTGGTATCTCAGATAGCTTTAATTTTATTTTATTGAATAATGATAATGTGCCTTCAGAACCAACTAAAAGATTAGATGAGTTAAATCCGTTAGGATCTATTAAGTCAATATTGTATCCGCCAACTCTTCTTTGTGTTGTAGGCCAATTCTCATCAATTTCAGTTCCAACTTTTTGTCTTAAATCAATAAATTTATCAATTATTTTATAAAGTCGATCTTGATTATTTTTTTCTATTAAATAATTTTTTTGGATTTCATCAAAAGTATGTATTGAGCCATCATCTAATATAGTCTCTATTGCCAAAACATTATGAACCATGTTTCCATAATACAAAGATCTTGAGCCACATGAATTATTTGCAGACATTCCACCAATTGTAGCTCTACTGCTAGTTGATACATCAACTGGAAACCATAATCCGTGAGGTTTTAAGTAAGCATTTAATTGGTCCAAAACTACACCTGGTTCAACCCAAATAGATTTTTCTTCAACATTTAAATCTAAAATTTTATTTTGATGTCTTGAATAGTCTAAGACTATACATTCACCAACTGTTTGGCCGCATTGTGAACTTCCACCTCCTCTAGCTAGTAATGGAATTGAATTTTGTTGAGAGTACTCCATTACATTTAGCACATCATTGGTATCTCCAGGTAAAACTACACCAATAGGTTTTATCTGGTAGACAGATGCATCAGTGCTGTATCTGCCTCTTGAAAAATCATCAAATAAAGTTTTACCCTCAACTTTATTACTAATTTCTTTACCAATTTTATTAATTTGTTCTGAACTAAACATTGTTAAATTTAAATAAAGAATTATTTATTTTTGTATACTAATTTACCGAACTTTTTTAACGCAGTATCAGAGATTTCTAGGCCTAAACCTGGTTTTTCATTTAAATGTATCCATCCATTATTCATTTCATGCGGATTTTCAAATAATTCTGCTTGCAAAGGGTCTCTTTCGTTATCAAATGATTCAACAATTCGTCCTGATGGAGTAGATGCTACTAGAGGAGCGTGTATATAACAATCATGATGAGGAGCAATATCAATATGATTCAATTCACATAAGGCAGAAAGTTTTTTTCCATTTGTAAATCCTCCAAACATTGTGCAATCAAATTGTAAAATTTGTATAGCATCTTCTTCAATCATTGATCTACATCCATAAATTGTTATTTCACTCTCACCACCTGAAATAGGTATATTTGTTTGTTTTGATAAAAGTTTTAACGTTCTTCTGTCATCTTCCCATCTTAACGGTTCTTCTATCCAAACTGGATTAAACTTTTTAAATTCCTCAATACCTTCAATTGCAGTTTTTAGATCCCAAGCTCTGTTTACATCAATCATTAAAGCTTTATCTTGACCTATTACATCTCGAATTATTTCCAATCTTTTTGCATCCTCTTTAATTGCTAATCCACCAACCTTAACTTTAAAACTTTGATGACCAATTTCGATTAATTTTTTTAGCTCTTCTCTTAATTCTGTCTCAGTTTTCCCCTCTCGGTAATATCCACAGGTTACATATACAGGAATTTTATTTCTGTATCCTCCAAACAACTTATAGAGTGGTATATTTAATGATTTTCCCATCAAGTCCCAGCATGCAATATCTAATGCTGCTGAAATTCTAATTAAAGCTTCTTTGCTCCAACCTTTTTCACTGCTAATTCTGGTATCAGTTAATTTAAATATACTTTCATAAATTTTTTCAGGACAAAATGGATCTTGTCCAATTATGAAATCCTGTAAATCATTTGAAAATGGTTTTATAATTGGTGATATATCGCTATAACTTGTTGCTAATCCAAATCCTGAATTACCGTTTTTGTTTTTAATCTTTATTAATAATTCATTTGCTGTTGGAACAATGAAATGACTTACCCAGTGTGGCTTAACATCATCTGGGTTATTTAATACATAAACTTCTAAGCTATCTATTAAATTACTACTATTTGTCATACATTAAAAAATTGATTATATATTTTCTTTAGCTTATACAGCGTTATGGCAAATTCAAATACTTTTAGACCAGGCAAGCATTTTTTACAAATTCCAGGACCAACAAATGTTCCTGATAGAGTACTTAGAGCAATGGATTACCCAACCATTGATCATAGAGGACCTGATTTTGCAGAAATAGGTTTAAGAGTTTTAGATAAAATTAAATTAATTTTTAAAACTTCAGAACCGGTGATAATTTTTCCAGCTTCAGGTACAGGTGCTTGGGAAGCAGCAATGGTTAACACTTTAAGTGCTGGAGATAAAATATTAATGTTTGAAACTGGGCACTTTTCTACTCTTTGGTATGATATTGCTGACAAATTTAAATTAGAAATTGATTTTATTAAGGGTGATTGGAGAACTGGTGTTGATCCAAATATTGTAGAACAAAAATTAAAAGAAGATACAGAAACAAAAATTAAAGCAGTTTGTGCGGTACATAATGAAACTTCTACAGGTGTAACTAGTAGAATTGGAGAAATAAGAAAAGCAATGGATAGTGCAGATCACCCAGCTTTGTTGTTTGTAGACACTATATCTTCTTTAGGATCTATTGATTACAAGCATGAAGAATGGAAAGTTGATGTTACTGTTGGAGGCTCACAAAAAGGTTTATTGTTACCTCCGGGACTTTCATTTAATGCAATAAGCTCGAAAGCATTAGAGGCTTATAAAAATTCAGATTTACCAAAAGCTTATTGGGATTGGAAGCCAATGATAGAAAATAATAAAAAAGGTTATTTTCCATACACACCAGCAACAAATTTGTTATACGGGTTAGATGAATCAATTAACATGTTGATGGAAGAAGGTTTGGAAAATGTTTTTAATAGACATAAAAGATTTGCTGAAGCTACAAGAATAGCTGTGAATGCTTGGGGGCTAGAAATACTTTGTAAAAACCCAGAAGAATATTCTAGCTCATTAACTGCAGTTCTTGTTCCAGAAGGACATAATGCAGATTCTCTTAGAAAAATAATTTTGGATGATTATAATATGTCTTTAGGAACAGGATTAGCAAAAGTTGCTGGTAAAGTATTTCGGATTGGTCATTTAGGTGATTTTAATGAATTAATGTTAGCAGGTACATTAGCTGGTGTTGAGATGGGTCTAATGAAATCAAAAATTCCTTATCAAAAAGGTGGAATACTTAAAGCACTAGAGTATCTCTCTTAATTTTAATCAAATAAACTCAATTAATACTATCACTTAATAAAGTAATTTTATCTTTAAGATTTTCTTAGCACTATTAACTTTAGAATATGATGATTCTTGATTTGTTCATATTTTATTGGCATACTCAATCATTGACTAAATGGTGCCAGAAAGTATAAAGCACAAGTATTTTGGTGTTAAAAGTATTGGGTGGTTAGCTCAGTTGGTAGAGCATCTCGTTTACACCGAGGGGGTCAAAGGTTCGAGTCCTTTACTACCCACCAAAATAACAAAAGTGGGGGTGTAGCTCAGTTGGTTAGAGCGATCGCCTGTCACGCGATAGGTCGAGGGTTCGAGTCCCTTCACTCCCGCCACTTTTTCTTAATTTTTTATGTTAATATCAATTAAAATGTGACGTATGAGCCCTTCAACATCGTTTAAAAACTGCTATATAGACTTCAATGTTATCTGAATTTTTAAAAGACTACTTACCAATTATTCTATTTTTGATCATAGCTTTAGGTCTTAGCTGTGCTTTTGTAATAGTTAATTTTATTCTTTCTCCAAAAAAACCAGACCCAGAAAAATTATCAGCTTATGAGTGTGGATTTGAACCATTTGAAGACTCTAGGATGGAATTTGATGTAAGATTTTATTTAGTTGCTATCCTATTTATTATATTTGACTTAGAAATTGCATTTTTATTTCCTTGGGCGATTTCACTTGGAAATATTGGTTTGTTAGGTTTTTCTTCAATGATGATTTTTTTATTTATACTTACTATTGGTTTTATATATGAATGGAAAAAAGGTGCTCTAGACTGGGAATAAAGATTTAATTAAAATGAATAATAAAACTGATACAGTTCCAGAAGAATTTAAACAACTTGCTGAAGATTTTAGTAAAAATGGATTTATAACAACTTCGTTAGATAATTTAATTAATTGGTCTAGATCTGGATCATTACACTGGATGACTTTTGGTCTTGCTTGTTGTGCAGTTGAAATGATGCAAACAGCTATGCCAAGATATGATCTAGAAAGATTTGGTGCAGCCCCAAGAGGTTCTCCAAGACAATCCGATGTTATGATTGTTGCTGGAACATTAACTAATAAAATGGCACCAGCTCTTAGAAAAGTTTATGATCAAATGCCTGAACCAAGATATGTAATATCAATGGGTAGCTGTGCAAATGGCGGAGGTTATTATCATTATTCATATTCTGTTGTTAGAGGTTGTGACCGAATTGTTCCGGTAGATATATATGTACCTGGTTGCCCACCGTCAGCAGAAGCTTTGTTGTATGGAATACTTCAACTTCAAAAGAAAATTAGAAACAAAGGTTCTTTCACTAGATAATCATGAATAATTTAGAAGACTTAGAAAAAAAAATCAATTCAGAGTTAACAACTAAAATTAATAATACTGACATTAAACATGGTCAATTATATATTGAGATAGATAAAGATGACTTAATAGATGTAACTCTTTTTATTAAAACAAATCAAGATACTAAATTTAGACAACTCATGGATATAACAGCTGTTGATTATCCAGAAAATCCACAAAGATTTAAAATGATTTATTTATTTTTGAGTCATGAATTTAATCAAAGAATTATTTTAAGTTATTTGATTAATGAAAATGAAGTTATTTCATCTTTAACAAGTATTTTTCCTGGAGCAAACTGGATGGAAAGAGAAGTTTTTGATATGTATGGCGTGTCTTTCAAAGATCATCCAGACTTAAGAAGAATATTAACAGATTATGGTTTTGAAGGCCATCCTTTAAGAAAAGATTTTCCTTTAACAGGACATACTGAGGTCAGATATAGCGAAGATCAAAAAAAAGTTATTAATGAACCAGTCAAGTTAGAGCAAAATTATAGAAATTTTGATTACGAAAGTCCTTGGGAAGGAACAAAGTACATTAAAGAAAAAATTGAAAATAATGACAAAAAAAATTAAAAATCTTAATCTAAATTTTGGACCACAACACCCAGCAGCACATGGTGTTTTAAGATTAATTTTGGAACTTGATGGAGAAGTAGTTGAAAAAGCTGATCCACATATAGGATTATTGCATCGTGGAACTGAAAAATTAATTGAAAACAAAACTTATATGCAGGCAGTTCCTTACTTTGATCGATTGGATTATGTTGCACCTATGAACCAAGAGCATGCTTTTGCACTTGCTATAGAAGAAATTTTAGAAATCGATGTTCCTATAAGAGCTCAATTTATTAGAGTTATGTTTTGTGAAATAGGAAGAATTTTAAGTCATATTTTAAATGTTACTACTCAGGCACTTGATGTTGGTGCTTTAACACCATCTTTATGGGGCTTTGAAGAAAGAGAAACTTTAATGACTTTTTACGAAAGGGCTTCAGGATCGAGACTTCATGCAAATTATTTTAGAGCAGGAGGTGTTCATCAAGATTTACCTCATGGTTTAGAAAATGATATTGCAAAATTTTGTCAAACATTTCCAAAAATTATTGATGATTTAGAAAGTTTATTAACTGATAATAGAATTTTTAAACAAAGAAATGTCGACATAGGTATTGTTACAAAAGAAGATGCGCTAGATTATTCATTTTCAGGAGTAATGATTAGAGGATCTGGTGTGCCATGGGATTTAAGAAAATCTCAACCTTATGATTGTTATGATCAATTAGACTTTAAAATTCCAATTGGTAAAAACGGAGATTGTTACGACCGATATTTGTGTAGAATTGAAGAAATTAAAGAGAGTGTTTCTATAATTAAGCAATGTCTTTTAAAAATGGAAAAGGGACCGATTAAATCTTTAGATGGAAAAATAAGTCCACCACCAAAGAAAGATATTAAACAATCTATGGAGGCTTTAATTCATCACTTTAAACTTTTCACAGAAGGTTACAGGGTTCCAAAAGATGAAATTTATACAGCTGTTGAAGCACCAAAAGGTGAATTTGGTGTATATTTGATTTCAGACGGTTCTAGCAAGCCTTATAAATGTAAAATTAGAGCACCAGGATTTTCACATCTTCAATCAATGGATTATCTAATAAAAGGACATATGTTAGCTGATGTTCCTGCGGTATTAGGTTCTTTAGATATAGTATTTGGAGAGGTTGACAGATGAGTTTGAGAAGACCAGCTAAAGATCAACCTGAAATTTTTGAATTCAATTCATCTTCATTAGAAGCTGCAAATACTATTGTATCAAAATACCCTAAAGGAAAACAGCAAAGTGCAGTAATGGCTTTACTTTATATAGCTCAAAAACAAAATAATAACTGGATACCTTTAGCAGCAATGAAATGTATTGCTAAGTTTTTAAATATGCCTTACATCAAGGTTTATGAAGTAGCTACATTTTATACAATGTACAATTTATCTCCTGTAGGCAAATATTTTGTTCAAGTATGTACAACAACACCGTGTATGATTAGAGGTGCTAATCAATTAGTTGAAGCCTGTAGAGAAAAAATTTCAGAAAATGAAACTGAATTATCAGATGATAAAAGTTGTTCTTGGATGGAAGTAGAATGTTTAGGCGCATGTGTTAATGCCCCAATGATGCAAATTAATGATGATTACTATGAAGATCTTGATAAAGAAAAAACTTTAGACATTCTAGATAAGATTTTAAAAGGAGAAACACCTAAACCTGGATCATATAGGGGACGTGTAAATAATGAGCCTGAAAATAACAGAAAAACACTTATGGATTTAAAGAATGCTTAAAGACAAAGATAGAATATTTCAAAATTTATATAATGATCAAGGTCCAGATATTGCTTCATCTCAAAAAAGAGGGGACTGGGTCGGTACAAAGGATTTAATAGATAAAGGAAGAGATTGGATAATAAATGAAGTTAAAACTTCTCAATTAAGAGGAAGAGGTGGAGCAGGATTTCCAACAGGATTGAAATGGTCTTTTGCTCCTAAAGAAGTTGGGTCTAGACCACATTACTTAGTTATTAATGGTGATGAATCTGAACCAGGTACATGTAAAGATAGAGATATACTAAGATTTGAACCTCATAAATTAATAGAAGGATGTTTGATAGCAGCCTATGCAGTTCAAGCACATATTTGTTATATCTATATTAGAGGAGAATACTTTATCGATGGTGAAAAACTTCAAACTGCAATTAATGAAGCTTATAAAAAAAAATTGATTGGTAAAAATGCAGCTGGAACTGGTTGGGATTTAGATATTTATATTCATTATGGTGCAGGTGCTTACATTTGTGGTGAAGAAACTGCCTTACTAGAAAGTATAGAAGGAAAAAAAGGTCAACCAAGATTAAAACCTCCTTTTCCTGCACTAATTGGTTTATATGGGTGTCCAACAATAATTAATAATGTAGAAACAATAGCAGTAGTACCTACTATTTTAAGAAGAGGTGGAGAATGGTTTGCTTCTTTAGGTAGAGAAAAAAATACAGGTACAAAAATCTTCTGTATTTCAGGTAATGTCAATAATCCATGTAATGTTGAGGAAGAAATGAATATTCCTTTAAAAGAACTAATTGAGGTTCATGCAGGAGGAGTTATTGGTGGTTGGGATAACTTACAAGCTGTTATACCTGGTGGTTCATCAATGCCATTAATTCCAAAAAAAAAGTGTGAAACATTAACTATGGATTTTGATTCATTAATGGCTGAAAAAAGTGGCTTAGGAACTGCAGGGATAGTTGTTATTAACAAAGATCAGGACATAATAAAATGCATGGCAAGGATAGCAAGATTTTATAAACATGAAAGTTGTGGTCAATGTACACCATGTAGAGAAGGCTCTGGATGGATGTGGAGAATGCTTGAAAGAATGGCTGAAGGAAAGGCGTCAAAGGATGAAATTGAAATGTTAAGTGATGTAACTAATCAGATTGCAGGTCATACTATATGTGCATTTGGTGAAGGATCCTCTTGGCCTGTTCAAGGTTTATTAAGACATTTTAAAAAAGAAATTGAAAAGAGAAATAATTTAGATCCAATAGTAGAGAAGAAAATTAGTATTCCTTATTTAGTGGATCAACACTTATTTGATAAAAAAAATGCTTAAACTAAAAGTTAATGACATAGAAGTAGAAGTTGAAGAAGGATTAACAGTTCTTCAAGCATGTGAAAAGGCTGGAGTTGAAATCCCTAGATTTTGTTATCATGAAAAATTATCGATAGCAGGAAATTGTCGAATGTGTTTAGTTGAAATGGAAAAATCTCCAAAACCAGTGGCATCATGTGCTATGCCAGCCGCAGAAGGTATGAACATAAAAACAAATACACCTCTAGTAGAAAAAGCTAGAAAAGGAGTAATGGAATTTTTACTTGTTAATCACCCTTTGGATTGTCCAGTTTGTGACCAAGGTGGTGAGTGCGATCTTCAAGATCAATCTATGTTTTATGGTGTTGATAAATCCAGATTTAAAGAAAATAAAAGATCAGTTTCTGAAAAAAATATGGGGCCTTTAATTAAAACACAAATGACAAGATGTATTCACTGCACTAGATGTGTGCGATTTGCCACTGAAATTGCTGGTGTAGATGAAATTGGTGCAATTGGTAGAGGTGAAGATATGCAAATCACTACTTATTTAGAACAGTCAATGCAATCAGAATTGTCAGCAAATGTTGTGGATTTATGTCCTGTTGGAGCTTTAACGTCAAAACCATATGTTTTTGAAGCTAGACCATGGGAGTTAAAAAAAACTGAAACAGTTGATGTCATGGATGCTGTTGGATCTAATATTAGAGTTGATACGTATGATTGGGAAGTAAAAAGAGTTCTTCCAATTATAAACGAGGATATTAATGAAGAGTGGATCTCTGATAAAACAAGATATGCTTGTGATGGATTATTAAACCAAAGATTAGACTCACCATTCATAAAATATAATGGAAAGTTTGAAAAAGCTTCTTGGGATGAAGTTTATAAAATTCTTAAATCAAAATTTGAAAATACGAATAAGGATAAAATTTGTGGATTTGTTGGTGATTTAACAAATATGGAAAGTGGATATATTTTTAAAGAGTTTTTTGATCGAACATTGAATAATAAAAACTACGAGTCAAGATCTGATAATCGATTTGTAAATATTAATAAAAGAGAAAATTATTTATTTAATTCAAGTATTAATGGAATTGAAGAATCAGATTTAATATTTTTAATTGGTGCTAATCCTAGATATGAAGCAACAATACTAAATGCCAGAATTAGAAAATCTTATCTAAATAATAATACTAAGATTATTTCATTAAATGATGTGGGTGATTTAACTTATCCATATCAAAGTTTAGATGGCCAAACCCAAACAATTAAAAATATATTTGATGGAGATAATGAAATCTCAAAAGAAATTATAAATATATTTGATGGAGATAATGAAATCTCAAAAGAAATTATAAATGCTAAAAAACCATTAATAATTCTTGGAGAGTCGTTATTAAATTCTAATTCATCTAATTATTTATTTAATACAATTAAAGAATTTCTTGTTAAAAATAATAAAATTTCTGAGACATGGAATTCATTGAATATTTTATCAACTGATGCTTCCACAGTTGGAAATTTTGATCTTGGAATAATAAAAGAAAAAAAAGATTTAATAGATAACCTTAAAAACAATAAATTTGATATTGTTTATTTGTTAGGACAAGACAATTTAGATTTTAATAAAAAAGACGAATTTATTATTTATCAAGGTAGTCACGGTGATAAAGGTGCTGAAGTAGCAGATATTATACTGCCTGGTTCTGCTTATACAGAACAAGATGGATATTTTACAAACTTAGAGGGAAAAATACAAAAATGTAACAAAGCATCTTATCCCCCAGGTGATGCTAAAGAAGATTGGCAAATAATTAATGAGCTTGCAGAATTTATGAATAATCGAAAGTTATTTAACGATAAAGATGAATTAGAAAGTAGCATGTTTAATTACCTTAATTTACAAAAAGAAAAACAAAGTAATGAAAGTGATCAAACTAATATTTCTGAAAAACAAAATTTTATAAATGAAAATTTAAAAATTTCATTTAAAGATTATTATTTTTCTAATGTTATTGCCAGATCTTCAAAAACAATGATTGAATGCAATAATGCAAAAATTAATTTTAAATCTACAGGCACCGAAGGTTAAAATGGAATATTTAAGTATTATTTTTCAGGAAGTTTATAAAATACTATTTTTATTAGTGCCTGTTCTAGTCTCTGTTGCTATGATAGTTTGGCTAGATAGAAGAGTTTGGGCTTTTGTGCAAAAAAGACAAGGTCCAAATGTGGTTGGTCCTTTTGGTTTGCTACAATCACTTGCTGATGCTTTAAAATATATATTTAAAGAAATTATTATTCCATCAAGTTCTAATAAAGTAATTTTTATCTTGGCCCCAATAGTTACAATGACACTAGCATTAATTGCTTGGGCAGTTATTCCGTTTAGTGCAACTCAAGTATTAGCAGATATCAATGTTGGTGTGCTTTATTTATTTGCTGTTTCTTCTCTTGGTGTTTATGGAATTATCATGGGTGGGTGGGCATCAAATTCAAAGTACCCTTTTTTAGGAGCAATTCGATCTGCAGCTCAAATGGTATCCTATGAGGTCTCAATAGGTGTAATAATTATTAATGTTTTGTTATGTGTTGGATCACTTAATCTTAACGATATTGTTATTGCTCAAAAAAATTTGTGGTTTGTTATTCCATTGTTTCCAATGTTTGTTATTTTTTTTATTTCTGCTTTAGCTGAAACTAACAGACCTCCATTTGATTTACCAGAAGCTGAGGCAGAGCTTGTAGCAGGTTATCAAACAGAATATTCAGGCATGATGTATGCAATGTTTTGGCTGGGTGAATATGCAAATATTCTTTTAATGTGTGCAATGGGAGCTATATTATTTTTAGGTGGATGGTTATCACCTGTTGATATGTACCCTTTTACTCTTGTACCAGGTGCAATTTGGCTGATATTTAAGATATTATTATTATTTATATTATTTGCTTTAGTTAAAGCTATAGTTCCAAGATATCGATATGATCAATTAATGAGATTAGGTTGGAAAGTTTTTCTTCCATTATCATTAATTTGGGTGGTTTTAACATCAAGTTATCTGTTTTATTTCAACCTTTTGCCTGTGAATTAATTATGAAAATTTCGAGATTTTTAAAAACTATATTTATGGCCGATTTTGCAAGTGGCTTATTTATTGCTATTAAAGAAGTTTTTAAATCAAAAAAAACTATTAATTATCCTTTTGAAAAAGGAAAAATTAGTCCACGATATAGAGGTGAGCATGCATTAAGAAGATATCCTGATGGAGAAGAGAGATGTATTGCTTGTAAGCTATGTGAAGCTGTTTGTCCTGCACAAGCAATTACTATCGAGTCATCTCAACGAGAAGACGGAAGTAGAAAAACTACCAGATACGATATTGATATGATGAAATGTATTTACTGTGGTCTATGTGAAGAGTCTTGTCCTGTAGATGCGATTGTTCAAGGTCCAAATTTTGAATTTTCTACAGAAACTAGAGAAGAACTTTATTATACAAAAGAAAAACTTTTAGATAATGGAGATAGATGGGAGAATATCTTAGCAGCAAATATTAAAGCTGATAATCCATATAGATAGTAGATGATCGCTCATTCCATTTTCTTTTATACTTTTTCAATTATTGCTGTCATTTCTGCAATAATGGTTACGGTTTCTAAAAATACTGTTCACTCTGTTTTTTTCTTAATCTTAGATTTTATAAGTATATCTTGTCTTTTTATTATGATTGGTGCTGAGTTTTTGGGCATGATAATGTTAATTGTTTATGTTGGTGCAGTAGCCGTATTATTTTTATTTGTTGTCATGATGTTAAATGTAGCACAACAAAAAAATCAATGGTTTGCATCAGAAGAGAGTTCTAAGCATATACCAGTAGGCTTAATCATCAGCACAATTATCTTTTTTGAATTGATAATTGTTATTGGTGGATGGAAATATAAACCTGATTTATTTAATTTAAATAATGCAGTAAATAATTATAGTGTAAGTAATACTCATTCATTGGGACAAGTTTTATACACAGACTATGTACATGTGTTTCAAATCAGTGGCATGATTTTATTAGTGGCTATGATTGGAGCTATCGTTTTAACATTTAGACAAAGAAAAGGTGTCAAAACACAAAGTTATTTAAAACAAATTTCCCGAGAAAGATCTGAAGGTGTTCAAGTTTTAGATGTTGAAACCAATAAAGGTGTTAAAATTGATGACTGAAATTGGATTGGGACATTATTTAACCTTAGGGGCTGTAATTTTTTCAATTGGAATTATAGGTATATTTCTTAATAGAAAAAATATTATTGTAATTTTAATGAGTATAGAATTAATATTGCTTGCAGTTAATATAAATTTAGTTGCATTTTCAATCTTTCTGGGTGACTTAGCTGGACAAGTTTTTACTCTATTTATTTTAACAGTTGCGGCCGCGGAAGCTGCTATTGGATTAGCAATCATAGTTGTTTATTACCGAAACTCTGGAACTATACGAGTTGAAGAAATAGATAAATTGAAAGGTTAAATATGGAAATTTCAATTTTATTTCTTCCACTAATAGCATCAATTATTTCTGGTTTTTTTGGTAAATATATTGGTGACAGAAATTCTGAAATTTTAACGAGTGTTTTTGTAAGTATTTCGGCTATTTTATCTATTTTTGTACTTTACCAGGTAATTGCAAATCAATATGAAGAAAATATTGTTATAGCTACCTGGATCAATTCAGGCTCATTGGATGTTAATTGGTCGATGTTGATAGATCCTTTATCTGCTGTGATGCTAGTAGTTGTTACTTCTGTTTCATCATTAGTTCATATTTACTCTATTGGTTATATGTCTCATGATCCTCATAAATCGAGGTTCATGGCGTATTTGTCTTTATTTACTTTTGCAATGTTAATGCTTGTGACATCAGATAATTTCATACAACTATTTTTTGGTTGGGAAGGCGTAGGTTTGTGTTCTTATTTCTTAATAGGTTTTTGGTTTAAAAAGGAAAGTGCTAACGCTGCTGCAATAAAAGCGTTTGTTGTAAATAGAGTAGGTGACTTTGGGTTTGCATTAGGAATATTTTTAATTTTTTATTTATTTGGTACAGTAAATTATTCGGAAGTTTTTCAGCAAGTTCCATCAGTAATAGATAAAAATTTATTATTTTTAGGTTTTGAAATTAAAGCAATAGATTTAATTTGTTTGCTTTTGTTTATAGGTGCAATGGGTAAATCTGCGCAAATTTTATTGCATACTTGGCTACCTGATGCAATGGAGGGACCAACTCCGGTATCTGCATTAATTCATGCAGCAACAATGGTAACAGCTGGTGTTTTTTTAGTTGTTAGATGTTCTCCTATCTATGAATACTCACCACTTATATTAAATTTAATTACTATTGTTGGAATGATGACAGCTTTTTTTGCTGCAACAGTGGCTTTAGTTCAAACAGATATTAAAAAAATTATTGCTTATTCTACTTGTAGTCAACTTGGTTATATGTTTTTTGCAGCTGGTGTAGGCGCTTATAATGTAGCTATGTTTCATTTGTTTACTCATGCTTTTTTTAAAGCATTATTATTTTTAGGATCAGGTTCAGTAATTCACGCTTTTAAAGATGAACAAAACATTAATAACATGGGAGGTGTCTGGAAGAAATTACCTTATACATATGCATTGATGATAATTGGAACACTTGCCCTTACCGGATTTCCTTTTCTATCAGGATTTTATTCTAAAGATGCAATTATTGAGTTTGCTTATTTAAAGGGAAATACCACAGGCTATTATGCAGCTGGAATTGGAATTTTTACTGCATTTCTAACTTCCATATATTCATGGAGATTAATTTTTAAAACTTTTCATGGAAAATATAATAATAAAGATATTGATATTAAGGAAACACACGATTCACCTTTAGTAATGTTGTTACCCTTAGTTATTTTAGCTATAGGTGCAATATTTGCAGGTTATTTATTTCAAGATCTATTCGTAGGTCATGGTGGTGATAATTATTTTTGGGCTAATTCAATTAAGTTTTTAGAACCTTTAAGCTCCGAGCATCCACCTATGTGGTTTTTACTTTTAACACCTTGTCTCGTACTTTTATCTATACCTATTGCTTATTATTTATTTGTTAAAAATAAAGAATTACCTAATCAAATAGCCAATATTAATAAGCCTTTATATAATTTTTTAATTAATAAATGGTATTTCGATGAACTTTATGAATTTATTTTTATTAGACCTTCTAAAAAAATAGGATTATTTTTATGGAAATTTTGTGATGTTAAATTAATTGATGGCTTTGGTCCTGATGGAATTTCATTATTTATTAAAAAATGCTCAATTAAAGCAAGCAAATTTCAAAGTGGATTTATATATCAATACGCCTTTATTATGCTGTTAGGCTTTTCTGCTTTATTAACTTTTCTAATTATCAGATAATGAACTTTCCAATTCTTTCATCTTTGATTTTATTACCTATAATAGGTGCTTTGTTTTTGTTTTTTACTAAAGATAAAAATGGAAATAATTTAACAGCAAAATATGTTTCTTTATTTACAACAACAGTTAATTTTTTAATCTCAATTTATTTATGGATTTCTTTTGATCAATCTACATCAAGCTTTCAATTTATCGAAGATAGAGAGTGGATTGATGGTTTTATTAATTATAAAGTTGGTGTTGATGGAATTTCTATTTTATTTATAATTTTAACTACATTCATAACTCCACTATGTATTATTTCGGTAAACAACACTGTAAAAACTAGATTAAGAGATTTTTTAATAGCTATATTAATCATGGAAAGTTTCATGATAGGAGTTTTTTGTGCACTTGATTTAGTTGTATTTTATTTATTCTTTGAAGCAGGTTTAATACCTATGTTTTTAATCATTGGTATCTGGGGTGGGCCCAAAAGAGTCTACTCTGCATTTAAATTTTTTTTATATACATTGCTTGGTTCTGTTCTTATGTTGGTTGCTATTATCTCTATATATTGGATTTCAGGAACAACAGATGTCATAAAACTTTATGAGCTTGGTATTGATGCAAAATATCAAAATCTTTTATGGCTGGCATTTTTTAGTTCATTTGCAGTTAAAACACCCATGTGGCCTGTTCATACGTGGTTACCTGATGCTCACGTTGAAGCACCAACAGCTGGTTCAGTGTTGCTTGCTGCAATATTGCTTAAGATGGCCGGCTATGGGTTTATAAGATTTTCATTAGGACTTTTTCCTGTTGCATCTGAAGTATTTACACCTTTGATTTATGGTTTAAGTGTAATAGCAATTGTATTCACATCCTTAATTGCATTAATGCAAGAAGACATGAAAAAACTCATTGCATATTCATCTGTTGCTCATATGGGTTTCGTAACTTTAGGAATTTTTACAATTCAACAGCAAGGGATTGAAGGAAGTATAATTCAAATGATAAGTCATGGTTTAGTCTCAGCAGCGTTATTTTTATGTGTAGGTGTGCTTTATGATCGAATGCACTCAAGGCTTATTAGTTCATACGGAGGTATAGTAATCATAATTCCAAAATACTCTATTTTGTTTATGTTATTTACCTTAGCAGCACTTGGTTTGCCTGGTACTAGTGGTTTCATAGGTGAATTTTTAATTTTAATGGGTGTTTTTAAGGATAATTTTTTAGTGGCTGTAATTGCAAGTCTAGGTGTAATTCTTGGAGCCGCATATATGCTTTGGTTATATAAGCGGGTTGTTTTTGGAAAATTGGTTAACAAAGATTTAACAAAAATGGTTGATTTAAATAAATCGGAATATTTTATATTGAGCTGTTTAGCAATACCAACTTTGTTTTTTGGATTTTATCCAGATCCATTAATTAACACAATGGAAGTTTCAGTTGGTGATTTAATAAATGTGTACAATAATAATCTAATAAATAAGTAATATGAATAATTTAAATTTAGTTTTACCTGAAATTTTTATTTCTTTATCAATTATGTTTTTATTAGTTCTGGGGGTTTTTAAAAAAGATAGTTCTAGATTGATATTTAATACCTCTTTATTAGTTCTTTTTATTACTGCAATAATTACATTGAATGAAACTTATAGTGTTAATCGAATAACTTTATTTAATGAAGGTGTTGTCATTGATCACATGTCTTCTTTAATGAAAATTATTACACTTATAGGAGCTTTTTTAGTTTTATCAATTTCATCAAGTTATCTAAAAACGTTCAAGATTTTTAAAATTGAATACCCAATTTTAATTTTATGTTCAGTTTTAGGCATGATGGTAATGATTAGTTCTAATGATTTAATAGTATTTTATATGGGATTAGAACTTCAATCATTAGCTTTATATGTTTTGGCAACTTTTAACAGAGATCAGTTAAAATCATCAGAAGCTGGTTTAAAATATTTTGTTTTAAGTGCTTTGTCTTCAGGATTGCTTTTATATGGCTGTTCGTTGATATATGGATTTTCTGGTTCAACAAACTTTGATATAATAGCAAGTCAACTTAACTCAAACGAATATGTTTTAACCTTTGGAATTGTATTTATTTTAGTAGGACTTGCATTTAAAATTTCTGCAGTACCATTCCATATGTGGGCACCAGATGTTTATGAAGGTTCACCAACATCTGTTACATTATTTTTTACAATGGTTCCTAAAATTGCAGCTTTAACTGTGTTCATAAGATTTTTATATGTGCCTTTTTTAAACTTAATTGATCAATGGCAAATGATTATTATATTTTTATCAATAGCCTCTATGCTGTTTGGTGCTATAGCAGCTATTGGCCAAACAAATATTAAAAGACTTATTGCCTATAGTTCGATAGGGCATATTGGTTACACTTTAGCCGGGCTAGCTACAGGTTCTAATGAAGGTATTCAAAGTTCTATAATTTATATATCTATTTACGTGATAATGAACTTAGCACTTTTTTCATGCTTGTTAATGTTGAAAAGAAATAATCAATATTATGAAGATATTGATGATCTATCAGGCTTATCAAAAAATCATCCTTTATTATCTTTATCATTACTAGTTATACTATTTTCATTAGCTGGGATACCTCCATTGGCTGGATTTTTTGCAAAGTTTTATATTTTTAAAACTGTAATTGAACAATCAATGTATTTCTTAGCAATTGTAGGTTTGTTATCAACAGTTATTGCTGCTTTCTATTACTTAAGAATTATTAAGATAATTTATTTTGATAAAGAAAAAGAGAGATATGACAGTGATCATAGTCCATGGCTAAAATTTTCACTGACATTTTCAACGATATTAATTCTTTTATACTTCATATTCCCAAGTCAATTAATTGAGGTGGTATCAAGAATTAATATTATTTAATGAAATTTAAAAAATTTAAATTCAAAAAAGTAAAAAGCACAAACAAAACATCAATAAGAATTATTAAAAATTTAAATTGTAAATATGGAATGGTAGTGTCAGATGCTCAATCAATGGGAAGAGGCCAATATGGAAAAAAGTGGATCTCACATAAAGGTAATTTGTTTGTAAGTTTTTTTTATGAATTAGAGAATATTAACTTGTCGATTTCAAAACTAACAAAAATTAATTGTTTATTAGTAAAGAAATTATTAACAAATTATTATAAAAAAAATATTACGATTAAAAAACCAAACGATTTATTAATTAACAAAAAAAAGATAAGCGGAATATTACAAGAAGTAGTTTCTATTTTTAAAAAAAAATTTTTAATCATTGGGATTGGTATAAATATTATAAAAAGTCCAAAAATTAATAATTATCCAACAACTAACCTTAAAAAATTAACTAATAAAACTTTCAAAAAAGCTGATATAGAAAATAAACTAAAACTAATTTTTGAAAAAAATTTATCAAAAATGTATAAAATAGATAAAAGATTAAATAAATAAAAAATGTATATACTTGGTGATATAGGCAATACTGAAACTAAAATTTTTTTAATTTCATTAAATGAGAAAATTATTAAAAAATCAACTATTTCAACTAAAAATATAAATTTAACCAAACTAGATAAATTATTTTTTAATTCTAAAATTGATTATAAAAATATTAAAAAAATACTTTTTTGTAGTGTGGTGCCAAAATCTTTTAATGTTATTAAAAAATTTTTGTCAAAAAAAATAAAAATTAAATGTCATGAAGTAAAAGATTTAAATTTAAGATCTTTGATGAAAATTAAAGCAAACTACAATCAAGTTGGTTCTGATCGACTAACTAACGCAATTAGCTTAACAAATAATAAAAAAAATTATATTATTTTAGATTTTGGTACAGCCACAACTTTTGATGTTTTAATAAAAAACACTTATTCAGGTGGTATAATAGCACCCGGTGTAAAATTGTCTCTTAATACACTTTCTGACAAAGCAACACTTATTCCAAAAATTGATCTTAAAAAAGTTAAGAATGTAATAGGTAATGACACAATCTCTGCTGTTAGATCAGGTTTTTTTTGGGGATATGCGGGATTAATTGACAATATTATTAATTTAATTAAGAAAGAGACCAGAAAGTCTTTTAAAGTTATAATTACTGGAGGATTTTCTGATTTGTTTAAAAACTCTATAAAAACGAAAGTTAATCATAATAAAGATATTACAATTGAAGGTCTTATCAAGATTTCAAAATTAATTAAATAAATGAAAGATGAATTATTATTCTGTCCATTAGGTGGATCTGGTGAAATAGGCATGAACATGAATTTGTTTGCTTATGGTAAACCAGGTGAGCACAAATGGATTATGGTTGATATAGGTGTTACTTTTGCTGATGACACATTACCAGGCATTGATTTAATTTATCCAGACCCTGGTTTTATCGTTGATAAAAAAGAAGACCTTTTAGGAATTGTTTTAACGCATGCCCATGAAGATCATATTGGTGCTATAGCTCATCTTTGGCCTCAATTAGAATGTAAGATATTTGCTACTCCATTTACTGCTGTCTTAATTAAAGAAAAATTTAAAGAAAAACATATAGATATAACAAAATATCTAAAGATAGTTCAACTAAATGGAACAGTGGATTTAAATCCATTTAAAATTGAATATATAACTTTAACTCACTCAATTTTAGAACCAAACGGTTTAAGAATAGAAACTCCTGCTGGTATAATTTTACATACTGGTGATTGGAAAATTGATCCTGAACCATTAATTGGTGGAAAAATAAATTCTAATAGACTTATGGAAATTGGTAAAGAAGGTGTTCTTGCAATGATATGTGACTCAACTAATGTTTTTAGCTTAGGTAAAGCTGGCTCAGAGTTAGATGTTAGAAAAAGTATGCTTAATATAATGAGTGGTCTTAAAAAAAGAATTATTATAGCTTCTTTTGCCTCTAATGTTGCTAGACTTGAAACAGCTTTTTATTGTGCCGAAAAAACTGGCCGACAAATATCTTTGGTTGGAAGATCAATGCATAGAATATTTAAAGCAGCTAGACAATGTGGTTATTTAAAAGATGTGATTGATCCAATCGATGCAAGAGAGGCTAAAAATATTGCGAGAGAAAAAATAGTTTATCTTTGCACAGGTAGTCAAGGTGAGCCAATGGCAGCACTAATGAGAATTGCAAAATATACTCATCCAGATGTATTTATTGAAAAAGATGACACTGTTATTTTCTCATCTAAAATAATTCCTGGTAATGAAAAAAAATTATATAATCTTCAAAATCAACTAGTTAAAGATGGTATAGAAGTTATTTCTGAAGAAAATGAATTTGTTCATGTTTCTGGACACCCTAATAGAGATGATCTTAGAGAAATGTATGAGTGGGTAAAACCACGGTGCGCAATACCTGTTCATGGTGAACATAGACATATGATTGAGCACATGAAGTTTGCTAAAGAAATGAATGTTCCAAATCCTGTTCAAGTAGAAAATGGTGATATTGTTAAATTATATCCTGGTAAACCTGAAGTGTATGATAAAGCGCCAAGCGGTAGACTTTATGTTGATGGTAACATTAGTGTTGTAGAGGATGCTACATCCATTAAAGATAGAAAGAACTTGAGTGCCAATGGATATATTGAAGCAACTGTATTAATCACTCCAAAAGGAAACATTCATAAAAGACCAATATTAACTTTTAGAGGCATACCAGTTGATGATACAGAGGAATTTGTTTATGGTTTAGAAGATGCAATTGAGGGAATTACAAGAACTTTTAGATTAGGAAGTAAACAGCAAGAGCACAATTTAATAGATGCTCTTAAAATTGAATGTAGAAAATTTTCAAAAGAAAAAACTGGGAAAAAACCTTTTACAAATATTAATTTAGTAAGAATTTAATGAGCATTACTGGTTTAGCTATAATCTACATCATTATATGGTGGATTGTATTTTTTGCTATATTGCCAATTGATGTTAATAGAACCAAAACAGTTAAAATTGATGGTGAGGACCCTGGATCACCTGAAAACCCAAAAATGCTTAAAAAGTTCCTTTATTGTACAGGAATTACAACTGTTATTTTTATAATAATTTATCTATTAATAAAATTTGAATATTTAAATTTAAGAAATATTATTAATTAAGATGCTTTTATCCAAATCATTTATACCTATTTTAAAAGATAATCCTTCAGAAGCTAAGATTAAATCTCATCAATTAATGTTGAGAGTTGGCATGATAAAACAAGCTTCGGCTGGAATCTATTCTTGGTTGCCACTTGGTTTTAAAATAATGAAAAAAATTGAAGATATTGTTCGTCAAGAACAAAATAAAATTGGAGCTCAAGAGATTTTGATGCCTACAATTCAATCAAGTGAAATTTGGAAAGAAAGTGGTCGATATGATGATTATGGTGAAGAGATGCTCAGAATTAAAGACCGTCAAAATAGAGAGATGCTTTATGGGCCTACCAACGAAGAACAAGTTACTGAAATTTTTAGATCATCATTTAAATCTTATAAATCATTACCTCAACTACTTTATCATATACAATGGAAATTTAGAGACGAAATAAGACCACGATTTGGGATTATGAGAGGTAGAGAATTTTATATGAAAGATGCATATTCATTTGATGTAACAGATGAAGATGCTTTTTATTCTTATAATAAGTTTTTCTTGTCTTATTTAAGAACTTTTAAAAGATTATCTTTGACTGCAATTCCAATGGCAGCAGATACAGGTCCAATAGGTGGAAACCTGTCACATGAATTTATAATCCTTGCAGATACTGGCGAAAGTAAAATTTTTACTGATAAAAGAGTTTTTGATTTAAATAGTGAAGGTACAAAATTAGAAAAATCTTCTTTAGAACAATTAAGAACAAAATATGAGCAATATTATTCAGTAACAGATGAAAAATTTAATAATGATGAGTTTGAAAAGATGGTAACAGAAGAAAATAGGTTGATAACCAAAGGTATTGAAGTGGGACACATTTTTTATTTTGGTGATAAATACTCAAAAGCAATGAGTGCAGCTGTTGATTTACCCGGTGGAAAAAAAGATTTTGTTAAAATGGGATCATATGGAATTGGCGTATCTAGATTAGTTGGGGCAATTATAGAAGCTAAATACGATGATAAAAATGAAATCATGAAATGGCCACTGTCTGTTGCTCCATATGATGTAGCCTTAATACCCATGATTAATAAAAATGATACTTCAGCATTAGAAAAAGCTAACAACATCAATAATGAATTAATCAAACATAAAATTGATGTAATTATTGATGATACTGATGAAAATTTTTCATCAAAAATAAAAAAAATGAATTTAATTGGAGCCCCATATCAAATTATTATTGGCAAAAAGTCAGATGGAGATCTTTTAGAATTTAACGAAACTGGTGGTGATACACAAAATTTATCTTTAGATAAAATTATTGAAATTATAACAAAACAAAAAGTTACGAATTGATTTCTACTTTAGAAAAAGAAATTACTTTAAGATTTTTGAAAGCTAGAAAAAATGATGGCTTTTTAAATGTTATATCAATTTTTTCATTTATTGGAATAAGTCTAGGTGTTGCAGTTTTAATTGTAGTCATGTCAGTTATGAATGGTTTTAGAACTGAATTAATTAATAAGATTGTAGGATTTAATTCCCATATAACAGTTAAGTCTTATGATAATTCAATTAATTTAGACAAACTAAATAACAATAATTTGAAATTAATTTCGAAACAAATTATTTTAAGTAACTCAGGTGAAGCAATTGTATTAAAAAACAATACATCTAAAGGAATTATTTTAAGAGGTTATCTAGGGAGTGATTTTTCAAATTTAGAAATTATTAAAAATAAAAATTTCAAAGGAAATAGATCAAAATTAAATAAAAATTCTATATCAATAGGTAATGAATTAAGTTTTAGTTTAAACCTTAAAATTGGTGATGATATTACATTAATGTCACCATCAGGTGTTGAGACTATAATTGGCAGCATGCCTAAACAAAAAACATTCACTGTAACTTCAATTTTTAATAGTGGCTTAGCTGATTTCGATAATAACATAGCCCTTATTAACCTGGATACTTTGGATGATTTTTTTGGTTTTGAATTTAAAGACAGAAACTTGGAAATTTATTTAAAAAACCCAAATAATATAGAACCTCAAAAAGAAATTGTTCAAAAGATCTTTATAGATGAATTCGTTTATAGTTGGGCTGATATGAATAGTTCTTTGTTTTCAGCATTAAAAGTTGAACGAAATGTTATGTTTATAATTTTATCGTTAATTATTATTGTAGCTGCCTTTAATATTATTTCAGGATTAACCATATTGGTTAAAAATAAAACTAGAGATATTGCAATTTTAAAATCAATTGGCGTATTAAATAAGTCTATTGTAAAAATTTTTTTTCTAATTGGTGTTATAATTGGTACATCAGCAACTATTTTTGGAATTTTTTTGGGTGTAACTTTCTCTCTTTATGTAGAAAATTTAAGACAATTTTTAAGTTCAGCTTTTAACATCAGCTTATTCCCTGAAGAAATTTATTTTTTAAGCAAAATGCCAACTGAGATTAATCCTACATCAATTTTAATTATTTCAACTTGCTCAATTGCAATAACAGTAATTGTATCAATATTTCCTGCATTTAGAGCAGCAAAATTAGATCCAATTAAAGCTTTAAAATATGAATAATTATTTAGAGATCAAAAATATTTCAAAAACATTTAATACTAGTAAAAAATTAAGAGTGTTGAATAATTTATCTTTTAATTTTTCTAAAGGAAAAATTTATTCTCTAATGGGACCATCTGGATCAGGAAAATCAACACTGTTAAATTTGATTTCCTTAATAGATAGACCAACATCAGGATCAATTAATTTTAATCAATCACCAATAGATTTTAATAAAAATGATAAAAATGATATTTTTAGAGCAAAAAAAATTGGAATTATTTATCAACAAAATAATCTGCTACCTGATTTTACGGCCTTAGAAAATATTTATTTGGCAAGTTTATCTCTACATAATGATAAAAATTTAGCTATTACTAAAGCAAAACATTTATTAAAATTAGTAGACTTATCAAATAGAGCTGAGCATTATCCCTCTCAACTATCTGGAGGTGAGTCCCAAAGAGTATCAATTGCTAGAGCTATAATTAATGATCCCGAGGTAATCCTTGCGGATGAGCCAACAGGTAGTCTTGATATGGATACAGCTAAAGATGTATTTCAAATCCTTAAAGATCTTAAATCATCTAGTAGACTTATAATATTTGCAACCCATAATAGATTTTTTGCTAATAAGGCAGATTGCTTATTAGAGATGATTAATGGTAGTGTCAAAAATATTAATGTCTGAGTCTCAATTTCAAAATTTTAATCACTTAAAAATTCATTCACAATATTCTATTTGTGAAGGTGCGGTTAAAATAGATGACTTAAAAGATTTTTCAAAATTAAATAAAATTAAATCCTTGGGTCTTTGTGATACTACCAACCTTTGTGGTGCTTTAGAGTTTGCTGAAAAAATTTCAAAAGTAGGTTCTCAGCCAATTATTGGCACACAGATAAATTTTAAATATGGTGATACAACTGGATTGCTTCCTTTGTTTGCCTTAGATGAGGAGGGTTATAAAAGAATTATTAAATTATCCTCATTTTCATTTCTTGATAATGATGAGCTTTCAGAGCCGCACTTAAATTTTGACGAATTATTGGAAGATACTCACGGTGTAGCTATTTTTTCAGGAACAGTTTTTGGATTATTTGGCCAATTATTTGATAAAGGAAAATTTAGTGAAATTCTAGATTTATACACTAAGCTCAAAACTTCATTTAATGATCGATTTTATTTAGAAATACAACGTCACAATGATCAAAATGAAATAGGTTTTGAAAAGTTTAATTTAAATAAATCTCTGGAACTTGAAATTCCTATAATTGCAACCAACGAAATATTTTATCTTAACAAAGATATGCATGAAGCTCACGATGCACTAATTTGTATTGGTAACAAAACTTATGTTAACGATAAAACAAGAATAAAATATAGTGATCAACATTATTTTAAAACTAATTCAGAGATGTCAACTCTATTTGCTGATTTACCTGAAGCTTTAGAAAATAATTATAATTTTCCTTTTAGATGTAATTTTAGACCATTATTTTCTAGTCCAATTTTACCAAATATTAGCTCAGAAAAAGGGGGTAATGCAGATGATATTTTAAGAAAGGATTCTCTTCATGGTTTAAAAATTAAATTCGATAAAATTTTTAAAATTAAAAATAATGATTTTAACAATGATAAAACCTTTTTAGAATATAAGGACAGACTAGATCATGAGCTATCCATTATTATCGAAATGAAATATGCTAGTTATTTTCTTATAGTTTCAGACTATATTAAATGGGCTAAAAATAACGATATACCTGTTGGTCCAGGCAGAGGTTCTGGCGCAGGTTCATTAGTTGCTTGGTGTTTATCAATCACCGATGTTGATCCAATAAAATTCAATTTGATTTTTGAAAGATTTTTAAATCCTGACAGAATTTCAATGCCTGATTTTGATATTGATTTTTGTGAGGATAAAAGAGATCTTGTTTTTGAATATTTAACAAAAAAATATAAAGATAGTGTTGCTCACATAATAACATTTGGCAAATTAAAAGCTCGCATGGTTATTAGAGACGTTGGAAGAGTTTTAGGATTACCTTATGGATTTGTTGATAGTATTTCAAAAATGATACCCTTTGATCCCTCAAGACCTCAAAGTTTATCTGAATGTATTGCAGGTGAACCAAGATTACAAAAACTAGTAAATGAAGATACAAGAGTTAAAAAATTAACAGATCTTTCTTTAAAATTGGAAGGTTTAAATCGAAATGTAGCAACACATGCAGCTGGTGTTGTAATTGCTGATAAAAAATTAACAGAAGTTGTTCCACTTTATAAAGATGTATCAGCGAATTTATTATTACCCTCTACTCAATTTGATATGTACTCAGCAGAAAATGCAGGCTTAGTTAAATTTGATTTTTTAGGGTTAAAAACACTTACTGTAATTAACAACACTCAAAAATTAGTTAGAAAAATTGATAAAGATTTTGACATAGAAAATATTAGATATGAAGATCAAAAAGTTTTTGATTTATTATCAAGTGGAAATACTGTTGGATTATTTCAGGTTGAAAGTGCCGGTATGAGAGAAGCTTTAATTCAAATGAAGCCAAATCATATAGAGGATATTATTGCACTTGTTGCACTTTATAGACCAGGCCCAATGAGTAATATTTCAACTTACAATGATTGTAAGCATGGAAAACAAACACCAGATTATCTTCACCCGCTTCTTGAAGATATTTTAAAACCGACTTACGGTGTAATTATCTATCAAGAACAAGTAATGCAAATTGCTCAAAAATTATCAGGTTTTACAGCTGGTCAAGCAGACCTTCTTAGAAGAGCAATGGGAAAAAAGAAAAGGGCAGAATTAGAAAAACAGAAGCAGGGTTTTATAGCTGGTGCATTAAAAAATGGAATTGCCAAAGATGTTGCTGCTGGAATTTTTCTAAAAATAGAACCCTTTGCTGAGTATGGATTTAATAAAAGCCACGCAGCTGCTTATGCAATTATTTCATATCAAACTGCATTTTTAAAAACCTATTATCCAAAAGAATTTATAGCTGCATCAATGACTATGGATATTTCTAATCAAAATAAATTAAGTGAATTTTATGAGGAATTAAAAAGATTAAATATTAAAGTAACGAGACCAGATATTAATAATTGTTTTGCTGATTTTAGAACTGTTGATGATAATTTCTATTATGCATTAGGTGGTATTAAAGCTGTTGGTTATGAAGCTATTTCTAATGTCGTAAAGGAACGAATTAAAAATGGTAAATTTCAATCCATTATTAATTTTTTGAATAGAGTTAATCCTAAAGATATGAATAAATTACAATTAGAAGGATTGGTTAAAGCAGGAGCTTTTGATAATCTAAATAAAAATCGACAATCCTTGTTTAACTCGATACCTAATTTTATTCTAAAAACTAAAAATATATTTGATAATAAAGCAGCAAATCAAATAGATTTATTTTCAGAAGAAGATGTGTCAGAAAAAGATATTATTAATGATGTTGAAGACTGGAAGTTTGAAGAACGTCTATCTAAAGAATTTGAAGCTGTTGGATTTTTTATTTCAGATCATCCATTAAATCAATTTACAGAAATTTTTGATGATTATAAGATTAAAGATTATTCTCATTTTAATTCTAGTGATGATATTAAGGACGCTAATATAGCAGCTACCTTATTAAAAGTTCAAGAAAGAAAAACTGCCAAAGGTAATTCTTATGCTGTTTTAAAATTAACAGATTTGACCAGTGTATTTGAACTATTTATATTTTCTGATATTTTAGAACTTAATCGTGAAACATTAATAGAAGGTAACTCGTTAATTTTGACCTTAGTTAAAAGTATTTCTAGTGATGAAAATAGATTTAAACGCGTAAATGTTAAAAAAATTGCATCCTTAAAAGATTTGTTTAACAGTCCAATAAATGAAGTGTCATTTAATGTTAAAACTGATGAAGAAGTGAATGAAATTTCAAAGCTATTAAATGAAGATGGAAAAACTTTTGTTAATATTAGTTTAACTGAAAATGAAAAAAAGTTAGAATTTAGACTTAAAAATCCAAAGAATTTGGACCGAAAATCACTTAATCTTCTTAGAAAAAGAGACATATCTATTATTATAAATTAAATAACTCTTGTTAAACACTCTAAATCTTAGTAAACAAGGCCTAATTTAAATTAACACGCACACAGTTGTTGGTTTTATACCTCCGGTCCTTAATTGGAAATTACTGTGGTGGCTTAACCGGGAATAAATATGAAGATACCAGAAATAACAATACAACAATTATTAGAAGCAGGCGTTCATCTTGGTCACAAAACCTTGAGATGGAATCCAAAAATGAAAAAATACATTTTTGGAAAAAGAGATTCAATCCACATCATGGACTTAACTCAAACACTGGAACTTACTAAAATAGCTCTTGAAAAAGTTTTTAATACAGTTGCAAACAATGGAAAAATTTTATTTGTATCAACAAAAAAACAAGCTTCAGAAGCTATTGCAGAAGTTGCAAAAGAAACAGATCAATATTTTGTTAACTACAGATGGTTAGGTGGCATGTTAACTAATTGGGGAACAATATCAGGTTCAATTAAAAAGATGAAAAAATATGAAGCCGATCTTGTTGCTGAGAACAGAGGTTTTACTAAAAAAGAACTTTTAAAGATGAGTGTAAAAAAAGATAAACTTGAAAGATCATTAGGTGGAATTGCTGAGATGAAAAAAACTCCAGATTTGGTTTTTATTATTGATACTAATTACGAGTCTTTAGCTATTGCTGAGTCTGTAAAATTAGGAATACCGATTATTGCAATCTTAGATAGTAATTCAAATCCAGATAATATTGATTATCCAATTCCAGGCAATGATGATGCAAGAAGATCTATAGATCTATATTGTAATCTAATTAAAGAAACTATTAATAATGCAAAAAGTTCAATACCTGCAGCTGAACCTAAAAATGACATTTCTAAAGAAAATAAAAAAAATCATCAAGGTAAAACTGTTCAAGAACTAGATAGAGAAAAGTTAGAACAAAAATTTTCTAAAGATAAAAAGGAGACGCTGAATTAATATGAGTGATATTGAAAAGGTTAAAAAGCTAAGAGAAATCACTGGCGCAGGATTTAAAGATTGCAATTTAGCAATTAAAGAATCGGGTAGTGATATTGATAAAGCTATTGAAATATTAAGAGTAAAAGGTATTTCAAAAGCTTCAAAAAAAATGTCTAGAGATGCTAAAGAAGGTGTGATCGCTGTTAGTGGTGATGAGACAAAAACATCTGTAATAGAAGTTAATTGTGAAACAGATTTTGTTGCAAAAAATGAGGATTTTACTAATTTTGTTACTGAACTTAGTGAGTTAAATAATCAAATAAACTCTAACTTTGAGGAATTAAAAAACTCAAAAATGAACAATGGCGAAACGGTTGAAAATAATATTGTAGCTTTAATTGCAAAAATCGGTGAAAAAATAACTATTGGTAAAACAAAAACTGTAGAAAATGCTGGTTCTCTAAATAATCACTATTTGCACACAGTTGTAAAAGACAATATAGCTAAGTTAGCTGTTGTAGTGTCATTAGAGACAAATGATAAATCCGATAATGTTAAAACTTTTGCCAAACAATTATCAATGCATATTGCTGCTTCAAACCCACTAGCTCTAGAATCTAGCTTAATAGACCAATCTATAATTGATAAAGAACAAGAACTTGTTACTGAAGAATTAAAAAATTCAGGTAAGCCAGAAGATATTGCAAAAAAAATTAGCATAGGTAAAATGAATAAGTTTAAGGAAGAGAACGCTCTATTAACACAAGCATGGGTAATGGAACCTAAGAAAAAAGTTCAGGATGTTTTGCAAGAACTTTCTATTTCTGATTTAAAGGTTAAAGAGTTTTATAGAATTAAGATTGGAGAGTAAATGTTTGATGAAAAATCATACAGCCTTAAAATGGATAAAGCCATTGAGGTTTTCTTAAAAGAATTATCATCACTAAGAACAGGAAGAGCAAATGCAGCAATGCTAGATCTTGTCAAAGTCGATGTCTATGGACAACAAATGCCAATTAACCAAGTTGGAAGTATTACAACTCCTGAACCAAGAATGATAAATATCCAAGTTTGGGACGCAAGTAACGTTGCTCTAGTTGATGCGGCAATAAAAAAATCAGACTTAGGGTTAAATCCTCAAATTGACGGACAATTGATTAGACTACCGGTACCTGAGTTAAATGAGGAACGAAGAACAGAATTAAAAAAAATTATAAAGTCAATTGGAGAGAAGTGTAAAGTTTCTATTAGAAATGTTAGAAGAGAAGCTAATGAAGAACTAAAAAAACTTTTGAAATCAAAAGATATTGGTGAAGACGAAGAAAAATCATCTGAAAAAAATGTTCAATCAATCACTGATGAGCATATTAAAACCGTAGATGAAAAGGTTTCTTTAAAAGAAAAAGAAATAATGACAATATAAAATGAATCCCTTAAATCATGTGGCCATTATAATGGATGGTAATGGGAGATGGGGTTTAAAACATAAAAATTCAAGAAATGCAGGGCATAAAGCTGGTTTAAATACAGTTGAAAGTATAATTAAACAATCAATTAAAAATAAAATTAAATATTTAACATTATTTGCATTTTCGACTGAAAATTGGAAAAGACCAAAAAAAGAAATAAATTATTTATTTGATTTGTTAGAAAATTTCTTAATCAATAAATTAGATGATTTTCATACACAGAATATTAAACTTAAAATTATCGGTAGCAAAAATTTTTCAAAAAAACTTAATTTATTATTAAATTTAGCTGAAAAAAAAACATCAAAAAACACTAAAATTCAAATTAATATTGCATTGAATTATGGTGCTAAACTTGAGTTAATTAATGCAATTAAAAATATTCAAAAGAATAAAGATAAAATAAATGAAAAAAATATAGAAAAATTTTTATATACAAAAAATATTCCCGATCCAGATCTTATGATTAGAACAGGTAATACAAAAAGATTAAGTAATTTTTTATTATGGCAACTTGCTTATTCTGAAATTTTTTTTGAAAAAAAAATGTGGCCAGATTTTAATAACAAGGATTACCAGAAAATAATAAAAGAGTATAAAAATTTAAAAAGGAATTTTGGCAAAATATGATTAAAAATGAAATAACAAAAAGATTTTTAAGTACAATTATATTAATACCCACAGTTCTTTTTTTTATTATTAAAGGATCATTTTTATTTAATTTTTTTATTTTTATTTGTTTTTTAATTTCAACTTATGAATGGTTAAAGCTTTCTAAAAACAATCTCCTTAAAATTTTTGGAACAATTTTCTTAGTAATTTCTTTTTATACAATATTTAAAATTAGAAATGAATTTGATAGAGATTATTACCATTTATTGTTAGTAGCAATAATATGTGTATCATCTGATATAGGTGGATATGTATTTGGAAATCTATTCAAAGGGCCAAAACTAACTAAAATTAGTCCTAAAAAAACTTATTCAGGTGTAATAGGTAGTTTTTTATTGTCGTTAATATTTACAAATTTATTTTTAGAATTTTCATCTAATCTTCAAACTTCTGAATTTACAAAAGAAATGTTTTTATTCATTTTATTAGTTTCTTTTGTTAGTCAACTAGGAGATTTAATTATCTCATATTTTAAAAGAAAATCAAAAATGAAAGATACAGGAACTATTATACCAGGCCACGGTGGTATTCTTGATCGTATTGATGGTGTAATTTTTGCTCTTCCTTTTTCATATGTATTATTTTTAAATTTTAATTTTTAATGAAAACAAAAATTGCAATTCTTGGCTCAACTGGTTCTATTGGTAAAACTTTATTAGATATTATAAGAAAAGATCAAAAAAATTTTGAAATCATACTCTTAACAGCTGATAAAAATTATAAACTATTATTAAAACAGGCAAGAGAATTTAAAGTTAGAAACTTAATTATAACAAACAAAAAAAAATTTGATTTAATAAAAAATAACTCAGTTAAATTAAATTTAAATATCTATAATAATTTTGTTAATTTTAGTAAAATTTTTACTAATAAAGTTGACTATACGATGAGTTCTATCACTGGAATTAGTGGCTTGGAACCAACATTAAAAATTATTAAATATTCAAAGAGAATTGCAATAGCAAATAAAGAGTCAATAATATGTGGATGGAATTTAATAAATAAAGAATTAAAAAAAAATAATACAGATTTTATTCCAGTAGATTCCGAACATTTTTCATTATGGTATGGCATTCAAAATTTAGATATTAATAAAATTGAAAAAATATTCTTAACAGCTTCTGGTGGGCCGTTTAATAAACTACCATTAAATAAATTTAAAAATATTACAATTGCTCAAGCTATTAGGCATCCAAATTGGGAAATGGGAAAAAAAATTTCTATAGACTCAGCAACCATGATTAATAAAATCTATGAGGTGATTGAAGCAAAAAATATTTTTAATTGTAGTTATAAAAAAATTGAAATTTTAATTCATCCAAATTCTTACGTGCATGCTATTTTGAAATTTGATACTGGAATAACTAAAATTGTAGTCCATGATACTACAATGCGAGTTCCAATTTTTAATACGCTATATTACGATGATAATAAGAAATTAAAATCTAAAAAAATAGATATTGATAAATTAAATAATTTAGATTTAAAAAAAATAAATATTAAAAGATATCCTATGATCAGATTATTAAACCTTCTACCTTCCAAACATTCATTGTTTGAAACTGTTGTAGTTTCTGCAAATGATACTTTGGTTCAGCTCTTTCTTGAAAATAAAATTAAATTTACAGATATTCAAAAAAAATTATTTAATATTATTAATAAAAAGCAATTTACAAATTATAAAAATAAATCACCTAAAACAATTAGAGATATTGTGGAATTAAATAATTATGTTAGATTGAAAACACTTGAAAACAATATATAAATCATCATTTATATATGAGCAAAATTAAAATATTTCTATTATCATTTCTTTTAAACTTTTTAGTATTTTCATCCTTTTCATTTAGTGAAATTATTAAAAAAATTGAAATTACAGGAAATAATAGAATATCAGATGAAACTATACTGATGTTTTCTAAAGTTGATATAGGACAATCTGTTAAAAACGATAAAATTAATCAAATATTAAAAGATCTATATAATTCAAACTTTTTTAATAATGTTTCTGTTAAAATTGAAAAAAATACACTTTTTATTAAAATTGATGAGGCTCCACTCATCAAAGATATTAAAATCACAGGTGTTAAAGCAGAAAAATTTAAAAAGGCAATAAGAGATAGTTTGATTTTGAAGCCAAGAAGATCTTTTAACAATTTTTTATTAACTAAGGAAAAAACAATTATACAATCAAAACTAAAATCTGCTGGTTATTATTTTGTAAATATAGATCCTATTATTGAACTACTAGATGATAATATGGTTAGCATTAATTATAAGATAGATTTGGGTGAAAAATCAAAAATTAGAAAAATTTCATTTATAGGTGATAAGATTTATAAAGATAGTAAATTAAAAAGTATAATAATAAGCGAGGAGTATAAATTTTGGAAATTTATTTCTGGTAAAAAATTTTTAAGAGAAGAAACAATTGAAATTGATAAAAGATTACTTAAAAATTTTTATTTAAATAAAGGATTTTATAATGTTGAAATTAATACTTCTTTTGCAAAATTAATTAATGAAAATGAATTTGAATTAATTTTTAATATCAATCCAAATCAAAAAATTTTTTTTGGTGACATGAATTTTATTTTACCAAATGATTTTGATGAAAAAAATTACAAAGATTTAAATAAATTGTTAGTTGATTTAAAAGGAGAACCGTATTCAATTTATTCTGTAGATAAAATACTTAATGAAATTGATCTAATTACCATTAATGATGAATATAAATCAGCCAATGCTTATGTAAAACAAAATATAGTTTCAGATAGGTTAAATATTGATTTTGTTGTTGAAGAGGGCGAGGCTTTTTTTATAGAAAGAATTAATATACTTGGAAATAACGTTACGCGAGAAAATGTAATTAGAAATCAATTAGAAATTGACGAAGGAGATCCGTATAATGAAATTTTAGCAAATAAATCTTTAAATAATCTTAAAAGTTTAAATTTTTTTAAAAGTGTAAAAACCGATGTTATTACTGGTAAAAATTTAAATTCTAAAATTATAAATTATAATTTTGAAGAGAAACCTACTGGAGAAATTGTAGCAGGTGCAGGAGTTGGCACAGACGGAGGAAGTATTTTCTTTGGTGTTAAAGAGAATAATTATTTAGGTAAAGGACTTTCAGTAAATACTAATGCGACTATATCGACAGAATCATTAAAGGGAAATTTTTCTATTACAAATCCTAATTTTAATAATTCTGATAAATCCTTTTTTATAAATATCAAAGCTGAAGAAACTGATAAATTGAAAGACTTTGGATATAAAACAAATAAAACTGGTTTTTCTCTTGGAACAAATTTTGAATATTTAAAAGATTTTAATTTAGGATTATCGACTAGCTCATTTGTTGAAAAAATGGAGACTGATTCAACTGCATCAGCAAGTCAACAAAAACAAGCTGGAAATTATTGGGATACATTTTTAAAATTTAATTTTGATTATGATAAAAGAAATCAAAAATTTAAAACTACTGATGGGTTTAGATCATATTATAGCATTGATGTGCCACTTATTAGTGATACGAATACCTTAACTAATTCATATGATTATAAAGTTTTTAATGAATTTTATGAAAATAATATAACAACTTTTTCTATTTCTTTATCAAGTGCAAATTCTATCTCTGATGAAGATGTTAAATTATCAGAACGTCTTTTTATACCTTCTAGAAAATTACGAGGTTTTGAAAGTGGTAAAGTTGGTCCTAAAGATGGTGCAGACTTTATAGGCGGTAATTATCTTACAACTTTTAATGTTCAAACCAATGTTCCAACGATTTTTGAAAATGCTCAAAACTTGGATGCTGTAATTTTCTTTGATGTGGCAAGCCTTTGGGGCGTTGATTACAACTCGTCATTAGACGATGGAGGTAAATTACGTAGTTCATTAGGTATAGGAATCGACTGGTTTACTGTAGTTGGACCTTTGAGCTTTTCACTAACTGAAGTTATTACTAAAGAAGATACTGATAAAACTGAAAAATTTCGATTTAATCTAGGGACAACATTCTAATGAAAAATTTATATAAATTATTTTATATTGTTTTACTATTTTTTTTATTTACTAGCACATCTTTTAGTAATGAACCAGTAGCTTATATTGATATTGATTTTATTTTAAAAAACTCAGATATTGGAAAAAAATCATTAGAGAAAATTAATAATCAAAATAATGACAATATACAAGATCTTAAAAATAAAGAGAAAATATTAAAAGATCTTGAGATTGAAATTGCAAGTAAAAAAAATATTATATCCAAAGAAGCATTTGATAAAGAGGTAATTATTTTTAGAAAAAATATTGATCAATTTAAAATAGAGCAACAACAAATAATTAAAGATTTTAATGATTATAAGAAAAAAGAAATTGATAAAGTTTTCCTAACAATTAGTCCTATAATTAACTCTTATATGGAAAAAAATTCTGTAAAAATTCTGTTTGATGCTAAAAATATTTTTATGGCAAGAAATGATTTAAACTTAACTAACGATATACTTGAAGCAATAAATAAAGCGTCCAAATAATATGCTTAAATTAAGTAAAGAAGAGATCATAAGTCTATTGCCACATAGGGAGCCAATGCTATTAATTGATGAGTTGTCAGAAATTGACAAATTATCATCAGCTACAGCGCTTGTAAAAGTTAGAAAAGATAGTTTTTTTGTCCAGGGTCATTTTCCTCAAAATCCAGTTATGCCAGGTGTTTTGATAGTAGAGTCCTTTGGTCAAGCTGCTGCAGCACTAACTGCTCATGGCTTAGATAAATCAACATATGAAAATAAATTAGTTTTTTTAATGGGTGTCGAAAAAGCTAGATTTCGTAATCCTGTAATTCCTGATTGTGATTTGGTTTTGAAAATTGAGGCTATTAGATCCCATGGCAGAGTTTGGAAATATAAAGGAGAGGCATTTGTTGATGATAAAAAAATGGCTGATGCAATATGGTCTGCAACAATTGTTGACAAGAAATAAATAGCAATAATTATTGATAACTTATTTAAATTTGCTTTGATAAAAGCATTTATGGCTAATCCTTTCTTTAAAAATACTGGTCCTTTTAAAGTTTTTGAAATTCTGAATTTATTAAATCTTGATACAAAACATGCATGTTCAGATATAATTATTAATGATATTAAGAATTTACCGACCTCAAATGAAAATGATATTACTTTTTTTCATTCAAAAAAATATAAAAGTTTAGCAAATAATACCAAAGCTTTATTTTGTATTACAACAGAAAATCTAAAAAATGATTTACCAAATAGCTGCACACCTATAATTGTTGAAAATGTATTGATTGCTACATCAAAAGTTACAAGCAAATTTTATCCAAATTCAATAAATGATAACTTTGACATTACTGCTAAAGATATAATTGAAACAAATTTTAAAGACAAAGTTAAATTTGGAAAAAATGTTTTAATTGGTAATAATGTTACAATCGGTTCTAATTGTTCAATTGGGCACAATACTATTATTGAACAAAATGTGCTTATAGGTGATAATTGTTTTATTGGATCAAATACTATTGTTAGAAATACTATAATTAAAGATAATGTAAAAATTCTTGATAATTGTGTAATTGGAAAACATGGATTTGGTTTTTTCCCGTCTAATAATGGAAACTTAAGATATCCTCATATAGGAATTGTTATGATAGAAGATCATTGTGAAATTGGATGTGGTTCAACTATTGATAGGGGATCTATGTCTAATACTATAATTGGAAAAAACACTTATTTAGATAATCAAATTCATATAGCCCACAATGTAAAAATTGGTGAAAATTCAATTATTGCTGGTCAAGTAGGAATTGCAGGTAGTTCTACGCTTGGTAAAAATTTAAGAGTTGGTGGCCAAGCTGGTATTTCAGGTCATTTAAAAATAGGTGATAATGTAGAAATAGCTGGTGGTAGTGGTGTTATTAAAGATATTCCAGATAATTCAAAAGTAATGGGTTATCCTGCAAAAAATATTAGAGAATTTTTGAAAGAAAATAAATGATTCACAAAACTGCAATAATAGATTTAAAAGCAAAAGTTTCTGATAACGCAAAAGTTGGAGCCTATTCAGTGATAGGACCAAATGTTGAAATAGGTGAGGGCACTGAAATTCAATCTCATGTAAGTATAATAGGAAATACAAAAATTGGAAAAAATAATAAAATTTATCCTTTTGCATCAATAGGTAATGATCCACAAGATTTAAAATTTAATGGCGAACAAACAAATCTTGAAATAGGGGATAATAATAAAATCAGAGAGTATGTTACAATTAATCCAGGTACTGTGGGTGGTGGAGGAACAACTAAAGTAGGTAATAATTGTCTAATTATGGTTTCATCTCATATAGCTCACGATTGTATGGTGGGTAATAATGTGATTCTGGCTAATAATGTTCCTTTAGGAGGTCATGCAATTATCGAAGATAATGTAATCATTGGAGGCAATTCTGCTGTACAGCAATTTACAAGAGTTGGACGATCAGCAATGATTGGAGGTATGTGTGGCGTTGTTAGAGATATAATACCTTATGGTATAGCTCATGGAAACAGAAGTGTACTACAGGGTTTAAATTTAATTGGCTTAAGGAGAAGCAATATACCAAACAAAGAAATTATAACTTTAAGTGATGCCTATAAAGAAATATTCAAAAATGAAAATTTAACTGAAAATTTAAATAATTTAAATGATGATTTTAAAAAAAATGAATTAGTAGTTGAGGTTATTAATTTTTTAGAAAAAGACAAGAAAAGACCGATTTGCACACCATTTTCAAAATAAAATGATAGGATTATTTTTAGGAGATACTGATTTTTCAGAGATTGTTCTTAGAAAGATTAAAAGATTAAATAAAAAATATTTTATAATAGACTTTTCGAAAAATAATAAATTTAAAAAAAATATTAATTCACACAGAATAAGTATTGGTAAATTTGGAAAAATATTAAGCTTAATTAAAGAAAAAAAATCAAAAAAAGTTTTATTTGCAGGAAAAATTGCTAAACCAAAATTTTCTACATTAAGACTTGATCTTAAGGGTATCTATTATATGCCTGGAGTTATTAAAGCATCTAAGTTAGGGGATGCAGCTATCATTAAGTCAATAATAAAGATTTTAGACAAAGAAGGTGTAAAAGTTATTAGTTCAATTTTTTTTAATCCTGAACTTACTGTTAATGTAGGAACTTATACAAAACTGAAACCTTCTACTGAGGATATCAAATCTATAAAAAAAGGAATAAAATATTTTGAAGGATTAAACAAACTAGACCACGTCCAAGCAATTATCGTAAAAGATAGCAAAATTTTAGCTGTAGAAGGAAGAAAAGGTACAAAAGTAATGCTATCAAAAATTAAAAAAAAAACAGATGGAATTTTGATTAAATTACCAAAAAAAAAACAAGATCTACGAATGGATCTACCAACAATTGGTTTAAAAACATTAAAAGATTGTAAAAAATATGGTTTAAAGGGAATTGTATTAAAATCTAAAAAAAACATTTTTTTAGATAAAAATAAATGCATAAGTTTTGCCAATAAAAACAAAATATTTATTAGAGCTATATGAAGAAAATTTTTATTATTACTGGTGAACCCTCTGGTGATAAATTAGCTTCAACTGTCATTTCAAAACTCAAGATGCAAAATCCAGATATAGAATATATGTCAGTTGGAGGAGCACATATTAAGAAATTAGGTATTCCATCTATCTTTGATCTTAAGGAAATAACTTATCTTGGTTTTACAAGTGTATTATTTAATATTTTCAAAATTAGAAATAAAATAAATTTTACTGTTGATCAAATTATAAAATTTAACCCTGACATATTATTTAGCGTTGATAGCCCTGATTTTACCTTGAGAGTAGCAGAAAGAGTTAAAAAAATTAACAATAAGATAAAGACTGTCCATTATGTAGCGCCTCAAGTTTGGGTTTGGCGAAAAAATCGTGTCAAAAAAATTAAAAAATTTATAGACCATATGCTTTTACTTTTTAAATTTGAAAAAAAATATTTTGATGAAGAAAATATTTCTAATACATTTGTTGGACATCCATTAATTGAAAAAAATGACAATGCGAAAACTGTTTTAAATGATTTAATATCTAAAGATAAGAAAATCATATCAATATTTCCTGGTAGTCGAAAATCTGAAACTAATGTACTTTTGCCAATTTTATTAGATTTTATAAAACTTATGAATAAAAAAGAAGATATCTATTCTTTTGTTTTACATGCTACTGATGAAAATAAAGAATTTATTATTAATTATGTTAAAAAAACTGATTTAAATAATATTGATGTTGTGTCTGATGAGAATATTAAATCACAAATTTTATCTTATTCTATTTTTGCTGTTTCTAAATCAGGTACCATTTCACTTCAAATTTCAAGCTCAAATGTGCCATCAATAATTATTTATAAATTAAACTTTATAAATTTTATGATTTTTAAATTATTAGTGAATGTTAAATTTGCAAATATTATCAATATTATTAATGATAAAGAAGTTATTCCTGAATTATTACAAAATGAATGTAATGCTGATGAGATTTATAAAACTGTTATATATTTCTTAAAAAAACCTGAATTAATCAAAAAACAATTAAGCGATTGCAGTAAAACTTTAGAAGGAATTAAATCAAAAACATCGTCTTCAAATGAAGCTGCTACAATTTTAAGTAATTATCTTACTACTTAATCTTTTTTCAATTTCCTTCTTGCCTAATGAAATTACTATATCGTATAAACCAGGTCCAAATTTAGATCCTGTTAAAGCAACTCTTATTGGTTGACCAACTCCTTTAAAATTTGTGTCATATTTTTTTATTAAACCATTAACTATTGGTTCAAGGCCTTCCTTGTTAAAAGTATTTAAAGATATAATTTCATTTTTAAATTCTGCTATTATTTTTTTTGCGTTTTCATCTATTAATTTTAGATCATCATCACCAAAATTTACCTCATCTAATATTATATATTTTGCATTATTAAATATATCTTCTAGGGTTTTTGCTTTGTTTTTAAGAAAAGATAATGATTTTTTAATTTTTTCTTCTTTTTCAGTTTTTATTTTATCCTTGTAAATTTCACAATATTGCACCAAATGGTTGTAAAGTTCATTCTCATCAATATTCTTAATATAATATTCATTCATAGATAAAATTCTGCTCATATCTAATTTTGAGGGTGACTTACCAATACCTTCTAAATTAAAGTGTTTAATACTTTCTTCTAAGGTAAATATTTCTTTATCTTCATATGACCATCCTAATCTAAGTAAATAATTCCTTAATGCATCTGGCATTATTCCAATTTTAGAATAGTCATCTAATGTTGATGCATTATCTCTTTTTGATAACTTCTTACCTTTAATTGTGTGGATCAGAGGTATATGTGCAAACTGAGGTAATTCCCATTTCATAGCAAGATATATTTGCATTTGTTTGAAGGTATTTATTTTATGATCATCTCCTCTAATAATGTGTGTCATATTCATTTGGTGATCATCAACAGTTGCGGATAAATTATATGTTGGTGTCCCATCGTTTCTTAGAATTATAAAATCTTCAATTGTATTATTGTCTATTTCAACATCACCTTGAACTAAATCTTTTAGTATAGTTGACCCTTCAATTTTACTCTTAAATCTTATTACAGGTTTTACATCTGTTGGAGCATCTTTCTCAGAAAGATCTCTCCATTTTCTATTATAAATATAAGGAAGTTTTTTTTGTCTAGCTCTTTTTTTTTGATCTTCAATTTCTTCATTTGAGCAATAACACTTATAAGCATTACCACTTTTTAGTAATTCATTAGCTATACTTATGTGATCATTAATTTTAGTTGATTGAATGTATTCTTCACCATCATGCTCGATACCAATCCATTTTAAGGATTTAATGATTTGAATTTTATGTTCGTCTTTAGATCTTTGTTTATCCGTATCTTCAATTCTTAAGTGAAATGTACCTTTGTTGTTTTTGGAATATAACCAATTAAATAAAGCTGTTCTTACTCCACCAATATGAAGAGCTCCAGTAGGTGATGGAGCAAATCTTGTTGCAACTTTAAACATTTGTGATTTTTAGACTATTTTATTAGAAGTTTCTATATAAAGATACCAAAACTCCTTGAACTTTAACTCTGTCTGGTCCAAAAATCTTAGTTTCATAGTTTCTATTTGCACTTTCAAGAGCAACAACTTTACCTTTTTTACGAATTCTTTTAAGCATAGCCTCATGTTCATCTATTAAAGCTACAACTATTTTTCCATTATCAGCTGTATCAGTTCGTCTAATAATTACTGTATCACCTTCATTGATGCCAGCCTCAATCATTGAATCTCCTTGAACTTTTAATCCAAAGTAATCACCATTTTTTTCTAAGTTACTTGGTAAAGGAATTCTAGACACTTCATTTTGTATAGCTTCAACAGGAGTACCAGCAGCTATTTTACCAAGAACTGGAAGTTCCATATCATTTGAATTTATGTTTACTTCATCTAAACCACCCTTAATCACACTTGGAGAGAAACTATTATAAATATCATTTGCCGATGCTGTTTCTGGTAATTTTATAACTTCGAGTGCTCTTGCTTTGTGAGCTAATCTTTTAATAAATCCCCTCTCTTCTAAAGCGCTAATTAGTCTATGAATTCCAGATTTTGATTTAAGATTTAAGGATTGTTTCATTTCTTCATAGGAAGGGGAAACGCCAGAACTTCTCAACTTCTTGTTGATAAATAAAAGTAGGTTTTTTTGTTTTTTAGTTAGCATAAGAACAAATATCGTACAAATAATGTTCTATAAAAGTTCTTATCAATTAACAATAACTAAATTATTAAGTAAAATAGGGATTAATTTAACTACAATACAGAAAAAATAGAATTTTCTGATAAATTTTTCAAAAGTGATTCACCAATTAAAAAAGTTTTAATAGAAGTTTTATTGTTAAGATCTAAAAGTTCATCTTTTGTTTTAATTCCACTTTCAGATATTAAGGGTCCTTGGTGATTACTAAGTGCATTATAAATATCATAGGTTGTATTTATATCCGTTTTAAGTGTTTTTAAGTTTCTATTATTAATTCCAATTAGAGCATCTTTAAAATTTAGAGCTTTTTTTGCTTCCTCTACAGTGTGTACTTCAACAATTACTGACATTTTAAATTTCAATGCCTCTTCATATAATTCATTAGCTAAATCATCAGAGACACCTGCAAGAATAATTAAAATAGCATCAGCACCATAACTTTTAGCTAATGGTATTTGAAATTTATCAATAAAAAAATCCTTACATAAAATTGGTAAATCAAATTGTTCTTTAATTTTACTAATATGAATTAAGTCACCTAAGAAAAAATCTTCTTCAGTAAGAACTGATAAACAGGTAACTTTATTATTATTATAAATTTTTGCGATTTCTACTGGATTATAATTGTCTATGATTACACCTGCTGATGGGCTTGCCTTTTTTATCTCAGCTACTATTGAAATTTTGTCTTGAGTTATATTGTTTTGAATTTTTTTTTTAAAATCAATATAAGAGTTATTTTTGTCTATAATTTTATCTAAAGAATCTAAATTAGTTGTTTTTTTTAAAAGATCTATTCTTTCAATTTTTTTTGTGATTATATCATTTAATATATTTTTAGACATTTTGTATTTTTTCTAAATGTGAGTAGGGTTTACCAGATAAAATAAATTCTCTCGAAAAATTATAAGCATCTAAAAATTCTATAAATTTCTCATTAACTATTAATCCTGCTGCTGCGTTTAAGCAAACTGCTTTTGAAAAATCATTATCTTTACCTTTAAAAATTTCAATCATTTTATTAGCATTAAAGCTAGCATCATCACCAATTAAATTTTCAAATTTATCTGCATTAACATTAATAGAATTTGGGTTAATTAAAATTTCAGATATTTTACCATCTTTTAATTGAGTGACATTCGTTTTTGCATAAGGGGAAATTTCATCAAGTCCATCTTCACTATTTACAATCCAAGCAAATTTAATGTTTAGGTTTTTAAGAGCTTCCGCAAAAATTTTTAATAATTTTTTATCAAACACACCAATAACCTGTCTATCAACCAGTGCTGGATTACTTAAAGGACCAATCATATTAAAGATGGTTCTTTTACCAATTTTTTTTCTAACAGGTCCCACAAATTTCATTGCACTATGATAATTTTGTGCAAACATAAATCCAAAATTATTATTATTTATTGAGTTTTCAATTTCATTAGGTTCTTGATTAATTTTTATATTTAAAGCCTCAAGAACGTCTCCAGAGCCACATTTTGACGAAACTGCTTTATTACCATGTTTAGCTACTTTTGTACCCATACTTGCTAAGAGAAGGGCTGATGCAGTGGATATATTTAATGTATTCATTCCATCACCTCCAGTTCCACATGTATCAATGCAATCACTAACGTTTACTCGTTTTGATTTTTCTCTTAAAACATAAACACCACCAGCAATTTCATCTGCTACTTCACCTTTATCAGATAATAATGTTAGAAAATTATAAATTTCATCATCATTGGCCTTACCAGTCATCAAAACTTCAAAAGCTGATTTACTTTCATCAAATGTTAAGTCTTGTTTACTTTTAAGCTTATCTACAAATTGTTTCATAATATTAATAATTTATAAAGTTTTTCAAAATTTTAATTCCAAGCTTAGTCTTAATACTTTCAGGGTGAAATTGCACTCCATGAATATTAAATTCTTTATGTTGAACCCCCATAATTAAACCATCATCTGTTTCAGCTATTATTTGAAGATTTTTAGATAAAGATCTCTTATCAATTATCAAACTATGATACCTCGTAGCCTCAAAAGTTTTAGGAAGGTTTTTTAAAATACCTATTTTATTAGATTTAATTTTACTTGTTTTACCGTGCATTAATTTTTTTGCTTGAATAATTTTAGAACCAAATACTTGGCCAATTATTTGATGTCCAAGACATACACCAAGAAAAGGAATATCTTTATGAAGTGTCTTTAAAATATTTAAACAATTTCCTGATTGATTAGGATTACCTGGTCCAGGTGAAATTACAATTTTATCATATCTTTTTTTTATAATTTCTTTTGATGTAATTTTGTCATTCCTTACAACATCAACCTTGGTTTTTAATGATGAGAGGTAGTGATAGAGATTAAAAGTAAAACTATCATAATTATCGATTAATAATATTTTCATTATCTTAATGCATTAATTAAAGCTTTAGCTTTATTAACTGTTTCCTCATATTCATTAATAGGTTTGCTATCTGCAACAATACCAGCTCCCGCTTGAACATAAAATTTTTTATTTTTGGCAACTGCAGTTCTTAAAGCTATACATGTATCAAACTCACCATTGGCAGAAAAGTATCCTATACCACCAGCGTAAACTTTTCTTTTTGTAGTTTCTAATTCATCAATAATTTCCATTGCTCTTATTTTTGGGGCTCCAGAGACTGTTCCTGCAGGAAATCCAGCTAGTAAAGATTTAAATTTTGAAAATTTCTTATTATATTCTCCAACAACATTAGAGACTATATGCATTACATGTGAATATCTTTCTATAATAAAACTTTCTGTAACTTTAACTGAATTAATTTTTGATACTTTTCCAGCATCATTTCTCCCTAAATCTAGAAGCATCAAGTGTTCTGAAAGTTCTTTTTTATCTTTAAGTAAATCTTTTTCATAAAATAGATCTTCCTTAGCTGTTTTTCCTCTTGGTCTTGTACCTGCTATGGGTCTCACAGTTATTTTGCCATTCCTCAGTCTAACTAGTATTTCTGGGCTAGCACCAATTATTTGAAAATCATCAAAATTAAAGAAAAACATAAACGGAGAGGGATTTGTAATTCTTAATTTTTTATAAATATCTAATGGTTTTTTCGTTAATTTTGCCTCAAATCTTTGACTTAATACAACTTGAAAAATATCTCCCAATTTAATGTAATCTTTAGCTTTATTGACCATTTTAATAAACTTGTTTTTAGGAGTGTTGGATTTAACCTTAATATTTTTAGCAATATGATTTATGGAACTATTTAGACTTTTTGTGGAAGATTGAATTAATATTTTTGAAAGTTGCTTTTTGATTTCATCATATTTTTTTTGGTAATTATTAATTTTTTCATCATTAAAAATATTAATTATATAAAATATTTCTTTTTTTAAATTGTCATAAATTACGAGTGTTTTTGGTCTTAATAATCTGACATCAGGTAAGTTTAAATCATTTTTACAATTGTTAGGTATTTTCTCAATATATCTAATTGAGTCATATGAAAAATATCCCGATATTAATGAACAAATTTTAGGTAATTTTTTTGGAGTTTCAAATTTGAACTCCTCAATTATTTTCTCTATTAATTGATCTGGTTTTTCTTTTAATTTAATTTTTTTATTATTTTTAATTAAAAATGAGTTATTGTTATTGAATTCCCAAATTTTATCAGGATTTTTACCAAAAATTGTATATCTGCCTTTAATTTTACCTTTTTCAACAGACTCAAATATGAAGCTATTTTTTTCTACTAGAAAATTATCAATTAAATTAAGAACCTCATCATCATTCTTTACTTTTTTTGACGTATAGATTATTTGATTTTTCTTGCTTCTGTGTCGAAACTTAAAATCTTTGAAGCTTCGATTAATGATCATTTGAAATAGTTTTTAACTCTATCAATAGTTTTTTGATTTAATTGTACTTGATATTTATCATTGAGTAATTGATCGTAAGACTGAAGAATAGTTTTTCTACTGTTGGTGTTTTGATTGTTTGCAAATTTTAGATAATTTTCATCAGTTCTGTTAAAGATATTTTTCTTTGAGCTTGCTAATTTAACTAGATATATATTATCATCTTTATCATTAACTAATGTAAAAGAATTAACAGGTAAAGAATAAAGAATTTTTACTGAATTTGTTTCGAATTTACTATTATCATCGATGGAATTTAGAGTTAAGTATTCAATATTAGCACTACCCATTTCTAAAAATTTATTATTATCAAATTCTTTTTTTTGTATTTCTTCTAAAACACTTCTATTTTGATCAAACTTACCTTTTTGATAAATTAAATTACGTATTTCATTTTTAGTTGTTTGATTTGTTAAGTCAGGACCTCGATCATATTGGTTAGTAATAGAATATAATAAAAAGTTATCTCCATTTTCAATAAGATCTATTTTTGATGATCTTTTGGAATAGATTTTATCTTCGTTTAATTTTTCAATTGATGTTGGAGTAAATTCCTTAATTTCTAAGACATTAACCTTAATATTCTTAAGAATTGTTTCAAAAGTATCTCCTTGAGAAATTTTATTTTCAATTTTGTCAATTTCATCAAAAAATTCTTGATTGAATTCCTCTAATCCAATCAAATTTTTAGGATTTAATACAACATATTTAAAATCAATATATTCTCTTTTTAATTGATCTTTATTTTCTTCTAAAAATTTTTCAATTTCTAAATCAGTATAATCATTTTTTTCTTTATAAAAATTTATCATCGAAAAATATTCAAGATCTAAAGATTTGTTCTGTTCCTCAAATTTTTTTTCAATTAAAAATTTTGGAGTTATTGTTCCAGCACCAATTAAATCAAAGAGATGTTTTTGAAGTTCTCTATTTTTAAGTCGAAGTTCAAACATTGGTGCAGACATATTATTTGATAGTAAGAATTTTTCATATTTAGTTCTTTGAAATACTTTATTTTCATCAAGAAAGTTTTCATTTTCTTTTATCTTTTTTAAAACAGTAAATTCTGTAATAGATAAATCGAAGTCTTCTACTTCCAAATCTATCAAGGTTGTTGAGATAAGACCTGATAACAATTCTTCTATAATGTTGTTGTCTAAATTTTCCCTAATTGCCTGCTGTGAAATTTTACTTTCATTAAGGTAATTCATGAAATCTTGAGCCGTTACATTAGTTTTATTTATTTTTGCAATGTTATTTTGATTGTTAGTACTGAAACCACCACCAAAACCACCAAATCCAAATGCAATGATAATTACTGCTATTAGGATTAGTCCACCTAATTTTTTTCCACCAAAATTTTTTAAAGTTTTTATCATCGTGTCATTAATATATTGATCTGTAAAAAACAAATCTATAGATTAAAAATTCAATTATGACAAATAAATATATGTATTTTATAGCTAATTGGAAAATGTTTGGCGATTTAAAAACTCTAAATTCACTGGATAAAGTTATAAAATTTTTAAAAGCTAATAAAAAAAATAAATTTAAATTAATTTATTGCCCTCCAAACACACTTATCCGTCCTTTATCAAAAAGACTTAAAAATACAAATATAGAAGTTGGCGCACAAAATAGTCATGAAAATGAAAACTCTGGACCTTACACAGGTCATGTTAACTCAAAAATGTTAAAAAATGTTGGAGCCAAATACGTAATTTTAGGTCATTCAGAAAATAGACAAGAAGGTGAGAATGATAAATTAATTAATTTAAAAATTAAGAGTGCAATTAAAGCAGGCTTGAAGATTATTTTTTGTGTAGGAGAAACTTTAAAAGAAAAAAGAAACAGAAAAACTAATCAAGTTTTAGCAAGACAAATCAACAATGGCTTAAAATTGATTAATAATAAATCTAAAATCATTATTGCATATGAACCTGTTTGGTCTATTGGAACAGGAGTAATTCCAAAATCAGAAGATTTAAAAAAATCTATATCGTTTATAAAAAGTAAATTTAGAAAAAAATCTCCAAAAGTCTTATATGGTGGCTCTGTTAATGCAAATAACATTATTGAATTAAAAAATATTAGTATGATTGATGGTTTTTTGATTGGTGGTGCCTCTCAAGACTCAAAAAAATTTATTGATATAATTAAAAAAACCTATAATTAGTCCGTCATGGAAACATTGCTTTTAGTTATTAACATCATCTTGGCTGTAATTTTGGTTTTACTGATTTTGTTGCAAAAATCAGAAGGTGGAGCATTGGGGATTGGTGTTTCTCAAGAAAACTTTATGTTATCAAGATCTGCTGGTGGCTTTATGACTAAAGCAACCGCTGTTGTTGCTACTTTGTTTATAATTTGTAGCCTAGCATTAACTATAATTTCAAGAGCAGAATTAACACCCACAAGTTCTGTTTTAGACACTGTTGAAGAAAAAACTGAAGATACTCCTTCAATTCCAGAAAATAATTAATTAACTCTTTTCAATTCATTCTTTATTCGCTATAAGATAATTCCATGGCGCGATATATATTTGTCACCGGCGGCGTGGTTTCTTCTTTAGGTAAAGGTCTTTCTTCAGCATCCCTAGCTTATCTTTTACAATCCAGAGGTTATAAAGTTAGATTAAGAAAATTGGATCCATATTTAAATGTTGATCCAGGAACAATGAGTCCATTTCAACATGGTGAAGTTTATGTAACAGATGATGGTGCAGAAACTGATTTAGATTTAGGACATTATGAAAGATTTTCAGGAGTATCAGCAAAAAAATCAGACAATATTACAACGGGTAAAATTTATAGTGATGTTTTAAAAAAAGAACGTAAAGGCGAATACTTGGGTAAAACAGTTCAAGTTATTCCGCATATAACTGATCGAATAAAACAGTTTATTAAAAATGATTCATCAAAAGAGGATTTTGTTATTTGTGAAATAGGTGGAATTGTTGGTGATATCGAAAGCTTACCATTTGTTGAAGCTATTAGACAATTTGCAAATGATGTTGGAAAAAAAAATGCATTGTTTATTCATTTAACATTAGTGCCATACCTAAAAGCATCTGATGAGATTAAAACAAAACCCACTCAACATTCAGTTAAAGAATTAAGAAGTATAGGTATCCAGCCTGATATTATAATTTGTAGATCTGAAAGACCAATACCACTAGAGCATAGAAAGAAAATCTCATTATTTTGTAATGTTGATATTAAAAATGTAATTGAGACAGTAGATGTTAGAACTATTTATGAAGCTCCTATGAGTTTTTATAGAGAGAAATTAGATCTTCAAGTATTGAATTATTTTAAATTAAAATCTAAAAAATCTGCAAACCTAAGTCCTTGGAAAAAAATCACTAAAATTATTTTACAAAATAAAAAACAAGTAAACATAGCAATTATTGGAAAATATGTAGAATTAAAAGATGCTTATAAATCTTTAGATGAAGCCTTAACTCACGGAGGTATAAATAATAAAATTAAAGTTAATTTAGTTAGAATAGATTCTGAAAAATTAAAAGTTTCAGAAATTAAGAAAAAACTTAAAAATATTTCAGGGATATTAATTCCAGGTGGATTTGGCAAAAGGGGAACAGACGGAAAAATTGAAGCTATAAAACATGCAAGAGTAAACAAAATACCTTTTTTAGGAATTTGTTATGGAATGCAGATGGCAATTATTGAATTTGCTAGAAATCAATTGAATTTAAAAAATGCTACATCCAGTGAATTTGATAGAAAAGGTTTACCAATAATTGGATTAATTAATGAGTGGTCTAAAGATGGAAAAATGATTAAAGGTACTGATAAAGACTTAGGTGGTACGATGAGATTAGGTTCATATAATGCAAAACTTAAAGACAATTCTTTAATTAGAAAAATTTATAAGTCAAAAATTATTAAAGAAAGACATAGACACAGATATGAAGTGAACATTGCTTTTAAAGATAAATTTGAAAAAAAAGGTATGATTTTCTCAGGATTATCGCCAGACAATAAGTTACCAGAGATTATAGAGTTAAAAAATCATCCTTGGTTTATAGGAGTTCAGTTTCACCCAGAATTTAAATCTAGACCTTTAGCTCCTCATCCTTTATTCTCATCTTTTATCAAAGCAGCAAAAAATCATAAATGAGTAGCATTAAAGTTAATTGTAACAATATAGAAATTTCAAACGATAATAAGATTTGTATTATTGCTGGACCTTGCCAACTTGAAACAGAACAACATGCAATGGATATGGCGGGTAAAATCAAAGAAATTACAAATAAATTTGGTTTAGGATTTATTTACAAAACCTCGTTTGATAAAGCGAACAGAACCAGTCTTAAAGGACAAAGAGGAGCAGGTCTTGAGGCTTCACTTCCAGTATTTGATAAAATTAAAAAAGAATTAAATGTTCCAATTTTAACTGATATTCATAATGCAGAGCAATGTTCACTTCTAGCAAACCATGTTGATATATTGCAAATCCCAGCTTTTTTATGCAGACAGACAGATTTATTAATTGCTGCTGCAAAAACAAATAAAATAATAAATGTAAAAAAAGGTCAGTTCTTAGCTCCATGGGATATGGTTAATGTTACAAAAAAAATTGCAGATTCTGGCAATCAAAATATTTTGGTAACTGAAAGAGGTGCAAGCTTTGGATATAATACATTAGTTTCTGACATGAGATCTTTACCAATCATGGCAAAGAATGGTTATCCAGTAATTTTTGATGCTACTCATTCTGTTCAGCAACCTGGCGGACAAGGAGAATCTTCTGGTGGTCAAAGAGAATTTGTTGAATATCTAGCAAGGGCAGCGGTAGCTGTAGGTGTAGCTGGTGTTTTTATTGAAACTCATCAAGATCCAGATAACGCACCCTCAGATGGACCAAATATGGTTCCATTAGATAAATTGGAAAATTTGTTAAAACAATTAAACGATATTGATAATTTAATAAAAAAATAGTGAGTAAAATTTTAAAAGTAAAAGCACGTCAAGTATTTGACAGTAGAGGAAACCCCACAGTTGAAGCAGAAGTATATACCAAAAATATTAGCGCTACTGCTATATGTCCATCTGGTGCATCTACTGGAACTTATGAGGCTTTTGAAAAAAGAGATAAGAATAACAAAAGATATTTAGGAAAAAGTGTATTTAGTGCTGTTAGCTTAGTTAACACTAAAATTTCAAACAAACTTAAAGGTCAAAGTGTCCATAATCAAGAACGGATTGATACTATATTAATCAATCTTGATGGCACAAGGCAAAAAACTAATCTTGGAGCAAATGCAATGTTAGCTGTTTCAATGGCTGTAAAAAAACTTTCAGCAAAAGTAAAAAAGGTACCTCTATATAAAACATTTACTGTTAAAAAAAATTTTCAATTACCTTATCCTTTAATGAATATTATTAATGGTGGAGCACATGCTAATAATGGCCTTAGAATTCAAGAATTTATGATTAGACCCGATAGAGCTAAAAGTTTCACTGATGCCATGAGAATTTGTTTTGTAGTTATTAAAAACTTAAGCAGAATAATTAAAGATAAAGGTTTATCAACGTCTGTAGGTGATGAGGGTGGATTTGCTCCCATGATAAGTAGCAACAATCAAGCTTTAGATTTAATTGTTTTAGCTATTAAAAAATCAGGTTTTAAAAATGGAAAAGATGTTTCAATTTGCCTGGATGTTGCAGCTAATGAGTTATTTAAAAAGAGTAAATATTCAATTCATTCAAAAAATTATATTTCAGTTGAAAAATCTATTAAAGAATATCAAAAAATTATAAAAAAATATAAAATTAAATCTATCGAAGATCCATTTGCAGAAAATGATTGGCTTGCTTGGAGTAAATTAATGAAATCAATAAAAGATGTTCAAATTGTTGGTGATGATTTGTACGTAACTAACCTTGAAAGGTTGAAAAAAGGTTTCTTAAATATTTCATCAAATTCAATTTTAATTAAATTGAATCAAATAGGTACCGTATCTGAAACATTGGATGTTATAAAATTTGCTCAAACTATAGGTTATAAAACAATTATATCTCATCGATCTGGTGAAAGTGAAGATACATTCATTGCTGATTTAGCTGTTGGAACAAATTCTAATCAAATTAAAACAGGATCATTAGCTAGATCCGAACGTGTTGCAAAATATAATCAATTAATTCGTATCGAAGAAGAACTAGGAAAAAAAGCAAAGATGAATAAGATCAATTAATGTTGACACTAATAAAAAGAAATTATTTTTTATTAACATCAATATTTTTGATTTTTTACTTTGCCTTTAATTTAGTATCAGGTGAAAGAGGTCTTTTTTCATATAATGATAAAAAAGATCTTTTGTCTAACTTGAAAAAAGAAGAATTATTATTAACTAATAAAATAAAAGATTTGGATCATAAAAATTCGTTATTAAGTACAAATTTAGATCTTGATTATGTCGAAATCTTAATAAGAGAAAGATTTTTGTTTGGTAAAAAAGATGAGACAATCTATATAATAAAAAAAGATGACAAATAAAATTAGACATCCTGAAAAAGAAAATAAACCAATAAATCCTATTAAAAAAAAACCTGATTGGATCAGATCAAAACTTACGAACAGCAAAGAATTTTTCTTAACAAAAACAATTGTAAATAATAATAATTTAGTAACTGTTTGTCAGGAAGCCAACTGTCCTAATATTACTGAATGTTGGAGTAAAAGACACGCAACATTTATGATTATGGGTGATACTTGCACAAGAGCTTGTGCATTTTGTGATGTAAAAACTGGTTTACCTGGAAAATTAGATCAATTAGAGCCAGTTAAAATTGCTGAAGCTGTAAAAAAATTAAATTTAAAACATGTTGTGATCACCTCTGTTGATAGAGACGACCTTGAAGATGGTGGTTCAGAACATTTTTTTGAAGTAATTACTCAAACTAGAAAACAAAATCCTGAAACTACTATTGAAGTTTTAACCCCTGATTTTTTAAGAAAAGGTGATGCTTACAAAAGAGTATTAGACGCTAATCCTGATGTGTTTAATCACAATATTGAAACAGTACCAAGTCTATATTTAAAAGTTAGACCAGGTTCTAGATATTTTTCATCTTTGGAACTTTTAAAAAATGCAAAAAATGTTAACAAAAATGTTTTTACAAAATCTGGCATTATGCTTGGTTTAGGTGAAAGTAGAGACGAAATTTTACAAGTCATGGATGATCTTAAAGCTGCAGAAGTAGATTTTTTAACTATAGGACAATATTTGCAACCATCAACAAAGCATTATCCATTAGATAGATATTATACACCAAAAGAATTTGATGACTTAGGAACAATTGCTAAAGCAAAAGGTTTTCTTTTAGTTTCATCATCTCCTTTAACTAGATCGTCTTATCACGCCGATGAAGACTTTGCTAAACTACAACAAAACAGATTAAATAAACATTAATGCCCAAAGCCTCAGTAACTAGGCAGATAGCGCGTGAAAAGCAAAAATTAATTGATTTTGTTTTAGATATTGAAAAATATCCTGAATTCATTCCTTTTTGCATAGATTCAAAAGTTTATGAAAAAGAAGATAAAGAAGATGAGATAGCAATTATTGCAGATCTCACTATTGGTAAAAAACCTTTTGTGGACACTTATAAAAGCGATGTTCGTTATGATAAAAAAAATGACTCAATTTATGTAACAAATATTGGGGGTCCTTTAAAACATCTTGAAAACAACTGGAAATTTATACAAAAAGAAAATTATACTGAAGTACGATTTGATGTTGATTTTGAAATTAAAAATAAGTTTTTAAATTTAATTATGACAAAATCTTTTCAATTTGGTTTAAATAAAATTGCCGATGCTTTTCAGAAAAAAGCCGAAAGTCTCTGATAACAATAAGTTTTATATCTAAATAATATCTTTAAATTAAAGATTTTATAATTCTTATAGTTCTTTTAACTGTAGCTTTCTGAATAGCTTTTCTACTTTTTTGTTTAAATAGATTTTTAGTAATCAGAATTTTATTATTTTTTTTCACTCCAATATAAACTAATCCTACAGGTTTAGATTTTGTTCCACCATTAGGTCCAGCAATGCCAGTAATTGAAACATTAATTTGAGCTTTAGAAATTTTTGCTAAATTTTTAACCATAGCCTCACAACACTGAGGGCTTACAGCACCATATTTTTGAATAATACTTTTGTTTACTCTTAAAACACTTATTTTTGCTTGATTTGAATAAGTAACAAGACCTAGACTAAATACTTTTGATGCTCCACTTATTGAAGTTGTTTCTGAAGCAAGCATCCCACCAGTACAGGATTCAGCAAAAGCAATTTTAAATTTTTTTTTAGTAAGTATTTTTACAAGGTTCTTCATTATAAAATGTAGCTTTTTAAAACCATGAAGCAAATTAAAGATAAGACAACGTAAAATCCAGCGCAAACATCATCCATTATCACGCCAAAACTATTTTTATGTTTTTTATCAAAATAACTAACTGGAAATGGTTTTACGATGTCAAAGTATCTGAATAATATAAAGCAAACACCATAAAATATTATTGCTTCATCCGGCTCTTTAACATTTCCATGTGAAACTTCGTAAAGGAATATAGGTATTGATTGTCCAATAAATTCATCAATAACTATTTCTCCTGGATCCTTGTTTTCACTATTTTTAGTGTGATTTGTGACAGCAATGAACGAATATATAAAAATTATTAATATTCCTAAAAGTATTAAGTTCGAATTTATATTTAAAACATGAAAACAAAAATAAAGGATTAATACTGTAGCTAATGAACCAATCGTACCTGGTATATACTTTATTTTACCAAGCCCAAACATAGTAACAAATAAAAGATTAAATGTTTTAATCATCTTTATTAAGCGAGACAATTACCTCACAAGCAATTGCTTTTTCCTTTCCAATTAAACCTAATTTTTCAACAGTTTTACCTTTAAGGTTTATTAAATCTTTATCTAACTTTAATAAATTTGATAAAGATTTTAATATTTTATTTCGGTATTTCGATACTTTAGGTTGTTCACAAATTAGATTAATATCCAAATTATTAATATAAAAATTATTTCTATTCAAAATTTCAATAATAGGTTTTAGCATTTTTGGAGATCTTATATTCTTAAACTGTTTTTTGTTATCTGGAAAAAAAGTACCAATATCCTTTTTCCTCATAGCACCTAAAATTGCATCAATTATTGAATGTAATATTACATCTCCATCTGAGTGACCTTTTAATCCTGAGTGAAAAGGTATTTTAATACCACCTAAGTAAAGTTTCTTATTTTTGATTAATCTATGAATATCAAAGCCAATACCAAAATAGTTTTTTGTATTTATAATATCTTCTTTAAAAGTAATTTTAGTATTTAAGTTTTCACCTTTAATGAATTTAACTTTCAAATTATTTTCAATAAATAAAGTTGCTTCATCTTGTATTTTAGTTTTTTGACTTATTGATAGTTTGTATAAATCGTTAAATCTAAAGGCTTGGGGAGTTTGTGTTAAAAATGAACTTTCTCTCTTTAAATTAAATAATTGATTTTTAACTTTGTATTTAATTGAATCTTTTGAGCTAATAACTGGAATAATTGCTTTATTCTTTTTTAAAGAATTAATTAAATTATTTAAAAGTTTGATAGTAAAATTTGGTCTTGCAGCATCGTGAATTAAAACATTATTTGGTTTAAATTTTTTGATATATTTTAACCCTAGAAGAGACGAATCTGATCTTTCCTTACCACCTTTAATGACGATAACATTTTTGGGATATTTATATTTGATTTGTTTTTTATCATTTATAACTAGAATAATTTTCTTAAACAGTTTTGAGTTTAATGCTTTATCAATAGAGTGCTCAAAAAGAGCTTTATTTTTATACTTAATAAATTGTTTAGGCTTTGCAGAATTAAATCTTTTGCTTTGTCCTGAGGCAAGTATTATAAAATAATTGTTCATCATTATTGGTGATTATTTATTTAAAATGTACGATTTTATCAAAAAAAATATATACCTTATATTTCTATTTATTATCACATTATCAGTGGGTTTTTTAACCTTTTTAACTTTTATAGATAAAGGTTTTATTGAGCTATCAGACCAAAATTTACAATTTTTATTAATATTAAATATAGCACTATTATTTCTTCTATTTATTTATATTTTTCTAGAAATTAAAAAAGCCATTAAAAATGATATTGATAGAGATGGATTAAAATCAAATAAAAAATATATTACATATTTTGCTCTATTTACATTTATACCTTCTCTACTAATTTCTATATTTTCACTATTTTTATTTTCTTTTGCACTAGAAAAATATTTTGATAAAAAAGTAACTACAGTTGTAAATAACTCCTATGAACTTGCCAAAGACTATGTTGAAGAAGTAAGAAACAAAATCCAATCTGAAATAGTACTTATAGCCTTTGATACCAACAAAAGTAAAAAATTTTTAAATGACAATAAAAATGAATATTCAAGATTTTTAAAAACCCAAAGATTAATAAGACGTGTCGATGAAATACATATAATTGATATCGACAAAAGATTGTTATTTTCAACTCTTGAAGATGATCAACCGTATATCCCCCCGGTGGATAAGGCTCTTAATCTTGTATTAGACGATGATCGACCCTTAAAAATTATTAATGCTCCAGGAAATCGATCAGCCGCAATTATGAGACTACAAAATTTTGATGATAGATTTCTTTATGTTGTAAAATATTTGGATAAAGACATTTCAAGATATTTAAATGAGTCACAAGAAGCTATCAATTTTTACTACACTGTTGAAGAAAAAAGTACTGGAATAAAGATTTCATTTGCAATCATATATATAATAATTGTCTCTTTATTATTATTTATATCAATATCTATAGCTATTAGATTTTCATCAAGATTTTTTAGATCTATTAATAACTTAATTTTTGCATCCACATCAATTGGTGAAGGTAATTTAGATATAAAAGTTCCAGAAGTTAAAACAGATAAAGATTTAGAAATATTAAATAAAAATTTTAACTTAATGATTGAGAAACTTAAAAATCAACAAGAAAAACTAATTATCAATGAACGGCACGAAGCCTGGGGAAGTTTAGCTAGAAAATTAGCACATGAGATTAAAAATCCATTAACGCCAATTCAATTAACTATTGATAGATTGAAAAGTAAGTATTCAAGTCAATTATCAGAAAAAGATAAAGATAAATTTAAAGAAAATTTGAAGATTATTAATAATCAAATTAAACAAATTGAAAAATTAGTTAATGAATTTTCAGACTTTGCCAGGATGCCCAAGCCTATTTTTCAAAAAAATGATCTTGCTGAACTAATAATGGAAAATATTAAATTATTACAAGAATTAGACATTTCTATTAATATTAAATTCGAAAGTAATTTGCCTATTATTAATTTGGAAAGTGACAAAGAGCAGTTAAGCAGAGTTTTTTTAAATCTAATAAAAAATTCAATAGAAAGTATCCAACAAAAAGTTCAAAATGATAGTAATACCAACAAAAAAATTGACATTGAACTAAATGATCATGATGATCATATAAATCTAACTATCATTGATACTGGGATTGGATTTGAAAACTTGAAATCTAATATTAAAGATATCTTAAATCCATATTTTACAACAAAAAAAAATGGTACAGGTTTAGGGTTATCAATAGTTAATAAGATTATAAATGACCATAATGGTAATATTGAATTTATACCAATTAATGATGGAGCAAAAATAAAAATTATATTTAAAAAATAATGAGTGCTGAAATTTTAATTGTTGATGATAATGCTGATATTAGAAATATTATTAACGAATTGATATTAGACGCTGGTTACAAAACAAGAATTGCTGCGAATTATAATCAAGCATTAACAGAAATAGATAATAAGCTGCCTGATGTTGCAATTTTAGATGTTAAATTAGATAAGGGTGATAATGATGGTATTGAATTATTATCTCACATCAAATCTAAAAATAAAGATGTTCCAGTAATAATTATTTCTGGCCATGCCAATATTGAAATGGCTATTAAATCTTTACAAAAAGGTGCTTTTGAATTTATAGAAAAACCATTTGATCAAGAAAGATTATTAAATTTTATAAGTAGAGCAGTTGAAAATTTCAACTTAAAAAAGCAAAATAAAGAATATGAGACTAAATTATTTTCTTCATATGATTTAATTGGCGATAGTAAAAATATACTAAATATTATTGATCAGATTAAAAAGATTTCACTAACAGAAAGTAGAGTTTTTATTAATGGTCCTTCAGGATCAGGTAAAGAATTAATTGCAAGAAAGATTCATAAAAATTCGTCAAGAAATAAAAGTCCATTTATTATTTTAAATGGTGCATTATTAGATTCAAATAAATATGAATTAGAATTGTTTGGTGAAGAAAAAAGTAATGGATCAATATCTTATGGAGCATTAGAAAAAGCTAATAAAGGAACTCTTTTAATAGATCAGGTTTCAGAAATTCCTTTAGATATACAATCAAAAATTTTAAGAGTACTTATTGATCAAAAATTTAAAAGAGTTAATGGAAGTAATGATGTATCTGTTGATGTTAGATTAATCTGCTCTTCTAGTAAGGATTTAAAAGATGAAATTAGAATTGGTAATTTCAGAGAAGATCTGTTTCATAGAATTAATGTGTTTGAGATTAATATCGAACCTTTAAATCAAAGAATATCTGATATTCCACATTTAATTAAATATTTTTCAAAAAAAATATCTGAGAATTATAATATTAAAGAATTAGAAATTGATCCTGATAATAGCTATATTTTAAATCATAATTGGAAAGGTAACGTAAGAGAGTTAAGAAATTTAATTGAAAGAGTAGCAATCTTGCAACCAGATACTAAAGATAAAATTTCGAATATTATCAAAGAGTCACTAAAAAATGATAATTTTGATAATCAAATAGCAGAAAACAGCCTATCTGTGCCATTAAAAGAAGCTAGAGAAAAGTTTGAAAAAGAGTATTTAACTATTCAACTGAAGAAGTTTAATGGCAATATTTCTAAAACAGCCAATTTTGTTGGCATGGAAAGAAGTGCATTACATAGAAAATTAAAAGGCTTAGGAATAAAAGAATTTAATTAAAATGAACATTATCATCTGTGGTGCTGGTAGAGTAGGGTTCACTATTGCTAAACAATTAAGTGAGCAAGGTCATTCTATAACTGTTATTGACCAATCTAGTGAGGATATTCAAAAAATTGATGAAGCTTTAGATGTAAAGGCTATCGTTGGTAAAGCAACCTATCCATCAATTTTAGAAAAAGCAAATGCCACAGAAGCTGACATGATAATTGCTGTTACCAGGAATGATGAAATTAATATGGTAATTTGTCAGATCGCTTTTTCTATTTTTAATATACCAAAAAAGATTGCAAGAATAAGATCACAAGATTATCTAAATCCAAAATTTACACGAGTTTATAATAAAGAAAATTTACCAATTGATGTAATTATTTCTCCTGAAATTGAAATAGCTAAATCTATTAAAAGAAAATTAGAAGCTCCGGGTACCTTAGATAGTGTGCCATTTGCTGATAATAAAATTAGATTATTAGAAATTTTAATTAATGATAATTGTAATTTAATTAATATTCAGCTAAATGAATTAACAAAAAAACATCCCAATCTAGACGCTAATATAATTGGAATAATTAGAGATGATAAATTTTTAATTCCAAAAAAAAATGATGATATAAAAAAAAATGATAAGATTTATGTTATAATTAATTCATCTCAAATGGCTGAAACACTAGAAGCTTTTGGTCATAATGAAAAAATTTCTAAAAAAATATTAATTGTTGGCGGTGGTAATATTGGATTTAATTTAGCTAAAAATTTGGAAGAAACACTAGACTCCACAAGAGTTAAGATTGTTGAAAAAGATAAAGATCGTGCAGAATTTTTAGCAAATGAACTTAATAATACAATTGTTATCAATGGTAACGGTCTTGATGAAGAAGTTTTAATGGAAGCTAATTTAGAAGAGGCTGAAACAGTACTTGCTTTAACAAATGATGACGAAGACAATTTAATGGTTAGTGTATTAGTTGAAAAATTCGCTCAAGACGAAAAAACTATTGATGACAAAAGAACCATGGCATTAATTAATAAACCTAATTATTCACTATTGCAAAATTCACTTAAAATTGATGATTTAATTGATCCAAGAATGAATACTGTATCAAGCATTTTAAAACATATCCATAAAGGTACAATAGAAACTGCTTACACGATAATGAATGGTGAGTATGAGGTGATCGAGGCTGAAATAATAGAAACATCAGAATTAATTAATAAAGAACTAAAAAATTCAAATTTACCTGAAGAAATTAGAATTGGAGCAATATTACGGGAAGATAAGGTAATTATACCAAGATCAAATTTTGTATTTCAAAAAGAAGATAGAGTAGTCTTTTTAGCCAAAAAAGATTCAATTTCAGTTGTGGAAAATATATTTAGAATTAGCTCAATTTAATTGAATGCAATTCTTTAGAGTAAAATATCTTAGTTTTTTCTTTGCATTAGTTTCGATATTCTCTTTTTTTAATATTATCTATTCTTATTATTTTAATTTTTTTCTAAATTTAAACACTTATTACATAAGTTTAACATTATCTTTGTTAATCAGTATATTATTTTATCAAATCAAAACTAATCCAAATAAACCGAGTATTTTTGAAAAAATTTTAACAGTTATTTTAGGCTATATTTTATTACCTTTAATTTTATCAATACCATTTTACTTTAGTATTTATAATTTATCTTTTTTAAACGCATTGTTTGAAACTGTTTCTGGTTTTACTTCAACAGGTTTTACAATTTTTGATGAAATTAATTATATGGATCAAGGTCTTATTTTATGGAGATCTTCAGTACAATGGATAGGTGGGTTGTATTTTTTATTTTCAATTATTTTCTTAATTGATATTTATGATGAAAGTTTAAAAAAATCGCTTACAAATTTTATATCTTTTAATAGTTCAGAAATATTGAAACAAACAATAAAAATATTTTTGCTATATTCTGGCTTAACTGTTGCTATTTTTATAATCTTAAATATCACAGGGATAAGATCCTTCAATTCTCTTAATTTAGCAATGACCATCATTTCATCTGGTGGATTCTTACCAACAAATGAGCTTTCTTCTATTTTAGTTAATAATACTCAAATTGTCGTTTTTTCTTTTTTAATGTTAGTTTCTTTTTTTAGTATCTTTTTTATTTATAATTTAATTTTTTTAAGAGATAAAAATCTTAATTTTTTTTATGAAGATATTCATTTATTTTTATATTTTGTGATTACTACTACAATTTTTTTTATATTCTTTAGTTTTAATACTGATTTTACACATAGTTTTTTATCTTTAACTAGTAGTATTTCAAATATTGGTATTTCTCTTAAATCAGATCAAACAAATTTAAACTTTATTTATTTAATACTAGTAATAATTGGTGGATCTTTTTTTTCTACTAGTTCTGGACTAAGATTTTTAAAAATTTATGCATTAACAAAATATTCATTAAATCAAATTCTTTCTTTCAGTAAACCAAAGAATATTTTTATGAATAAACTAATGTTTTCAAAAATTAATTTTGATTTTAGAGAAATAAATAAATATTTTTTAACTATCGTAATTTTTATTATTTCTTTATTTATTCTGACATCTATTTTAAGCTTAAGTGGTATAAATTTTGAAGGATCTTTCAAGCTTAGTATTTTAACATTAATGAATACTGTAAATTCATCAGCTTACGGTATTGATGATTTTGATTTTCAAAATTTACATTTTTTAACTAAATATTTTCTTATTTTTTTCATGATTATCGGTAGAGTTGAACTTTTATCCTTGTTGCTAATAGCTAAAAAATTTCTTTTTAAATATTAATTAAGTATTATATATGTATCAGTATTTTATTAATGCGCCCTTAGCTCAGCTGGATAGAGCATCGGTTTTCTAAACCGAGGGTCGCACGTTCGAGTCGTGCAGGGCGCACCACTATCAATATATATTTATCAAAAATTTATTCACACTACATATAGTTAGAATAGTTCTAATTAGTCTAATTTTTCTTTGATCAACTTTATATAATGATAGAAACTTGTTCTGATTCAAATTTATTTTGAATTATTTGTTAACAAATAAAAATAACTAAAAGGAAGAATAATGTTTAAATACTTAAAACAATTAACTTCTTTAGTAGCAATGGTTGCTGTGTTGTTTACTTTTACAACTGAAACTTTCGCTGCTAAAAAATCTAAGACACTTAAAAACACTCAGAAGAAGGGTTTTGTAAGATGTGGAGTATCTCAAGGTCTACCAGGATTTTCTAATGCTGACGCTGCAGGAAATTGGACTGGTGTTGACGTTGATGTATGTAGAGCGGTAGCTGCTGCAGTACTAGGTGATGCAAACAAAGTTAAGTTTACACCATTAAGTGCTAAAGAAAGATTTACAGCTTTAACTTCTGGTGAGATTGATATCTTATCAAGAAACACAACTTGGACTCTTTCTAGAGATGCTGACATTGGACTAACTTTCGTTGGAGTAAACTTCTACGATGGTCAAGGTTTTATGGTTAGAAAAGACTCTGGAATTACTTCAACAAGCCAATTCAAAAATGGAATCTCAGCTTGTACTAACATTGGTACAACAACTGAGTTAAACATGAGAGACTTCTTTAATTCTAAAGGAATTTCTTACACTCCAGTAGCTTTTGAAAAAGCTGATGAAGTTGTAGCCGCTTATGATGCTGGTAGATGTGATACATACACTACTGACAAATCTGGACTTGCTGCACAAAGAACTAAAATGAGTAATCCTGATGATCACATGGTATTACCTGAAACTATTTCAAAAGAGCCTTTAGGCCCTGTTGTTAGACAAGGTGATTCAGTATGGGAAGATATCGTAAGATGGTCTTTAAATACTATGATCGAAGCTGAAGAGTATGGTGTTACTTCTGCTAATGCTGATATGATGAAAACTTCAGAAAACCCACAAATCAAAAGATTAGTTGGTGCTGAAGGTGAAATGGGTGCTGCATTCGGTTTAGATAATGAGTGGAACTTAAGAATTATCAAACAAGTTGGAAACTATGGTGAAAGTTATAAGAGAAATATAGCTGACACTGGTATCTTACCAGACAGAGGTCCAAATGAATTATGGACTAAAGGTGGTATTTTATACGTTCCACCATCAAGATAATTTAAAGTTATAAATTAATTAAAAAGGGCTAGATTTATCTAGCCCTTTTTTTATAGTATCGACCAAATGAAATTTAAAAAAATCTTACCTCAATTTTTAACTTTATTATTTATAGTTTTAATCTTTGGATTCTTTACTATGAATGCTCAAGAGAACATGGATACACGTGGTATTGAGTTTGGATTTGGTTTTTTATCAAAAGAAGCTTCATTTGATATTCAGTTTTCGCTAATTGATTATGATGGCTCCATGTCATATGGGCGTGCTTATTTAGTTGGACTTTTAAATACACTGTTAGTCTCATTTATTGGTATTATTTTAAGCACAATATTAGGAGCCGTAATTGGAGTAGCTCGATTGTCACCAAACTATTTAATTAATAAAACCGCTAGTTTTTATGTAGAATTTTTTAGAAATGTCCCTTTATTATTACAAATCTTTTTTTGGTATTTTGCAGCTTTAAGAGCACTGCCAATGCCTGAGGATGCTCCATTAATTTTTGGCTCATCTTTTATGACAATAAAAGGCCTTTATACACCAGCACCAATTTGGAACAATTTAGATGTATTTATGATTGCTTTGATTGTTGCAATGATTGTTATTTACTTTTTCAATAAATTTGCAAAAAGAAAGCAGGAAGAAGAGGGTAAGCAGTATCCAAAATTTTTAATTTCACTTGGAATTTTTGTTATTTTACCTGCATTAACATTTTTTGTTGGAGGTGTTGATGTAACTTGGAGTTTTCCAGAATTGAAACAATTAGCCAAAACATCTTTTACATATGAGGGTGGTTTAGGGATACCCCCTGAACTTATTGCATTAACATTAGCATTAACCCTATATACAGCAACTTTTATTGCTGAAAATGTAAGGGCTGGAATTCAAGGTATAGGTAAAGGTCAAAAAGAGGCAGCTGCTTCTGTTGGGTTAACACCTGGTCAAGTTTTAAAATTAGTAGTTTTACCTCAGGCATTAAGAATTATTATTCCTCCTACTACAAATCAATATCTAAATTTAACAAAAAACTCATCTCTTGCTGCAGCAATAGCTTACCCTGACTTAGTATTAGTTTTTGCAGGTACTGCTATGATGCAAACCGGTAGAGCAATTGAGATTGTAGGAATTACCATGGCTACTTATTTAACAATCAGTTTAACAATCTCTCTATTTATGAACTGGTACAATAAAAGAATTGCGATACAGGAAAAATAACAATGAATAATGTAAATTTTTTAAAACCCAATAAAGAAAATTTAAATTTATTTTTATTTTTAGGGACTATTTTTTTTGGATTAGGATTAATTGATTTTTGTCTAAATAATTTTTATGAAAAAAATATAACTAGTTTTTTACCTAGTTTTGTAAGTTTTTTTACACCTTTAATTTTTGGAATGATTGGACTTCATTTTATAAGAATAGAATTTTCTGGTATTAAATTTTTAGATGAACTGAATAAAAATATTAATACTAGTAATTTTAACGCTGCTTTAAGTATATCTATAATTATTTTAATCATATTTAGTGTTGCTCCTTTACTTAATTGGTTCATTCTAGACGCTACTTTTTTTGGTGATAGCAAAGAAGCTTGTACGGGAAGTGGTGCATGTTGGGTTTATATAAAAACTTGGTTTAATAGATTTATGTATGGAATGTATCCTAACGCTGAACAATGGAGAGTTAATGCAACATTTATTATTGTTTTAGGATTGATGGCAGCAGGTTATTTTTTTCCTTTAAAATATAAAAAATATTTAACTTTTTATTATGTAATTTTATTACCAATTATATCATTTCTTCTAATTTATTATCTAATCTCAGGTGGAGAGTTTGGCTTAGAGTGGGTCGAAACTGGAGCTTGGGGTGGGTTATCACTAACTTTTATTGTTTCGTTCTTTTCATTAATATTTTGTTTCCCGATAGGAATGATGTTAGCGCTTGGCAGAAGATCTGATTTAGCAGTTGTTAAATATTCATCACTTTCTTTTATTGAGTTTTGGAGAGGTGTACCGTTAATCACAGTTTTATTTATGTCAGCAGTGATGTTTCCAATGTTTTTACCTGATGGTACTTATGTTGATAAATTAATTAGAGTGATTGTTGCAATAACCCTATTTGAAGCTGCATATACAGCCGAAGTTATAAGAGGTGGTTTGCAAGCCTTACCAAGAGGCCAGTATGATGCTGCAAAATCTTTAGGTATGGGTTATTGGAGACTTCACTTATTAGTTATTTTACCTCAAGCCTTAAAATTAGTAATACCAGGTATTGCTAATACTTTCTTAGCTTTGGTTAAAGATACTCCATTAATCTTTGTAGTAGGATTACTAGAGTTAGTTGGAATGTTAAATTTAGCAAAGACAAATCCTAAATGGTTAGGTTTTTCAATGGAAGGGTATGTGTTTGCTGGAATAATATTCTGGATTATTTGCTACAGTATGAGTAAATATAGTCAAAAATTAGAATTAAAATTTAAAACAGATAGATAAATTATGTCAGATTCAATTATAGAAATTAAAGATGTAAATAAATGGTTTGGTGATTTTCAAGTTCTTAAAGATATTAATCTTGAAGTGAAAGCAAAAGAGAAAATTGTAGTTTGTGGACCATCTGGATCTGGAAAATCTACTTTAATTAGATGTATTAATAGATTAGAAGAACACCAAAAAGGTAACATCATTGTAGATGGTACAGAAATATCTGAAGATACTAAAAATATAGAACAAGTTAGAGCTGAAGTTGGAATGGTATTCCAGCAATTTAACCTATTTCCTCACTTATCAATTTTAGATAACTGCACACTAGCTCCTATTTGGGTTAAAAAAATGCCTAAAAAACAAGCTGAAGAATTGGCTCTTAAACGTCTAGAAAGAGTTCAAATATTAGATCAAGCACAAAAATTTCCAGGTCAATTATCAGGAGGTCAACAACAAAGAGTAGCCATAGCTAGAGCTCTTTGCATGGAGCCTAAAATTATGTTATTTGATGAACCTACATCCGCATTGGATCCTGAAATGATTAAAGAAGTTCTTGATGTAATGGTTGGTTTAGCAAAAGATGGTATGACAATGATTGTTGTTACGCATGAAATGGGATTTGCTAAAGAGGTTGCTGATAGTATGATTTTTATGGATGAGGGAAAAATAGTTGAAAAGGCTGATACTAAAGAGTTCTTTGCCAATCCTAGGAGTGATAGAACAAAGCTATTTTTAAGTCAGATTTTATAATTTTTTTTAAATTTTAAAGCATATATTTAGTGTTTTTACTAACTCATAATGAGTTATTTAATATTAACTTATGCTTGACAGGTTTTTTATTTTTCTAATTTTCTTAAAAAATTATAAATTTTTTTATTGCAGTAACTTTAATAAGTATGTTGAATGAGAATTTAAAATTTAATTAAGAGGGGTCTTAATGGAAGATAATTTCAACAAACACTTAGGTAGTAAGCTTAAGCTAAGAAGATTAGCTTTGGGTTTAACTCAAACTAAAGTTGCAAAAGCTATTAATGTTACATTTCAACAAATTCAAAAATACGAAAAAGGCACTAATGGAGTAAGCTCAATTAGATTACTTCAATTATCAAATTATTTAAAAGTACCAATTAATTATTTCTTTGAAGACTTTTCAGAATACCTGATAAATTTAGAAAAATCTCAAGAAGGTCACATGAATGTTAACTATAATTTTTTAACAAAATTATATTCAGAACTAAATGCTGATCAAAAGTTAAAATTTAATAAATCTTTACAAATTTCAGGAACAGTTATTTCAAAAGCAGTTTAATTTTATTAAGACCCTAAATTAAATAAATAAAACTCAGATCAAAATCTCATTTTTTAAATAGTTAATAATTATTTGAAAATTTGTTTGGCTCCTCGGGCAGGACTCGAACCTGCGACCAATTGATTAACAGTCAACTGCTCTACCAACTGAGCTACCGAGGAATGTAAAAAATTCAACTTACTTTTTTTTAGAACTAAAACAAGATTTTTTTTGGAGGCAACGCCCGGAATCGAACCGGGATACAAGGATTTGCAATCCTCTGCGTAACCATTCCGCCACGTTGCCTTCTTGTTTTGACTAATAGCTTCAGATGCCTTTTTATATTAAATATTTCTAATTAGTCTATTAAATAACGATCTAAATTGATTATTGTTAATTTAGATTATTAAATTATAAACTTTAATCGTACATGAGTAACGATAAATATATACATTCTGATGTTGAAGATAGAATTTATTCTTATTGGGAAAAAAATGAACTTTTTAAACCAAAAGAAAATACAAAAAAATTTTCAATTGTAATTCCTCCACCCAATGTAACAGGTAGCCTTCATATGGGGCATGCTTTAAATAACTCAATTCAAGATTTGTTAGTTCGTTATCATCGAATGAACAATTTTGAAACATTATGGCAACCAGGAACTGACCATGCTGGAATTGCTACACAGGCGTTAGTGGAGCGAAAACTATCATCAGAAAATATTGATAAAAATGAAATTGGTAGAGAAAAATTTATTGAAAAAGTTTGGGAATGGAAAGATCAATATGGTGACATTATTATTAATCAATTAAAAAAACTTGGATGTTCTTGTGATTGGTCACGTAATGCTTTCACCATGGATGAAAATCTCTCTAAATCAGTTGTTAAGGTGTTTGTTGATCTTTATAATAAAGAGCTAATTTACAAAGATAAAAAATTAGTAAATTGGGATACTGTTTTAAAAACAGCAATATCTGATCTTGAAGTAGATCAAAGGGAAGTAAACTCAAAAATTTATTACATTAAATATCCAATTGATGGATCAGATGAATTTATAACAATTGCAACAACAAGACCTGAGACCATGTTAGGTGATACTGCAATTGCAGTAAATCCAAAAGATGAAAGGTTTAAATCATTTGTTGGTAAAACAGTTACGATACCAATTGTTGGAAGAAAGATTAAGATTATAGAAGATGATTATGCAGATCCTGAACAAGGAACTGGTGCATTAAAGATTACACCAGCACATGATTTTAATGATTATGATGTAGGACAAAGAAATAATCTTGAGATTATCAATATATTTACTGAAGCTGGCAATATTAATGAAAATGCACCAAAGGAATATATTGGACTTGATAGATTTGAAGCTAGAAAGAGAATTTTAAAAGTACTTAAAGACCAAGAATTTTTTGTTAAAGAGGAAAATATTAAGAATAAAGTTCCCTATGGTGATAGATCTAATTCAATAATTGAACCTTTTTTAACAGAACAATGGTTTGCTGATGCAGAAAAATTATCTGTAAAAGCTAAAGAGGTAGTTAATTCTAAAAAGACAAATTTTTTTCCTGAAAATTGGTCAAAGACTTATTTTCAATGGATGAACAATATAGAACCATGGTGTATTTCAAGACAACTCTGGTGGGGTCATCAGATACCTGCTTGGTATGGTCCAGATAAAAAAATCTTTGTAGCTTACAACGAAGATGAAGCAAAAAAATTAGCTAATAAACATTATGGTAAAGATGAAGAGTTAATTCGTGATCCAGATGTTTTAGATACCTGGTTTTCATCTGGTCTTTGGCCATTTGCAACATTAGGTTGGCCAGATGATAAAGATTACGTTGAAAAATTTTATCCAACTACTGTTTTGGTAACTGGTTTTGATATTATTTTTTTCTGGGTTGCAAGAATGATTATGTTTGGAACAGAATTTCTAAATAAGGAACCCTTTAAAGATATATATGTTCACGCTTTAGTTAAAGATGAGAAGGGACAAAAAATGTCAAAATCTAAAGGTAATGTTATTGATCCTTTAGACTTAATTGAAAAATATAGTGCTGATGCATTAAGATTTACTCTTCTTTCAATGGCTTCACCCGGTACAGATGTAAAACTTTCTGAAGATAGAGTTAAAGGATATAGAAATTTTCTAAATAAACTTTGGAATGCTAATAATTTTTTAATCACAAATGAATGTGACTTCTCAGATATCGATAAAATTCCAAATTTAACAGTCAATATTAACAAATGGATTTATGCAGAATTAATTGAGGCAAAATCTAAAATTGAGAAAAATTTAGAAGATTACAGATTTGATGAAGCTGCCAAAAATGCTTATCAGTTTGCATGGCACTCTTATTGCGACTGGTATTTAGAATTATCAAAAACAATACTATTTTCAGAAAATGAAGAAGCTAAATCTGAAGTAAAGAAAGTTTCAAGCTATGTATTTAAGCAAATTTTAATTTTATTACATCCATTTATACCATTTGTTACTGAAGAAATTTGGCTTAATAATAAATTTGATAACTCTGATAAAAATTTTTTGATGCTAGCTAATTGGCCTAAAGGAGAAATTAAAAAAGACGCTAACACTAAACAAGTTGAAAATATCATAAGTATAATATCTGAGATTAGATCTTTTAAAAATGAACTAAACGTTGGTCCTGGTTCATTTATTGATATGTCTATAAATAATATTAACGATGACCAGAAAAAATTTATCAATGATAATGAAATTATTCTTAAGAAATTGGGAAGAATTAATAATATTATGAATGATGATCTGGATAAACCAGCTGCAACAATGGTTGTCTCGGGTGATTTGTTTAAGATTTATTTTGATAAAGATGTTGATTTAAAACTTATTAAAGAAAATTTAACTAGCAAACAAAATAGAATTAAAGATGAAATGAACAAAATATCTCAAAGATTAGAAAACAAAAGTTTTGTAGATAGAGCACCAAAAGAGATTGTTGAACAGGAAAAAACTAATTATAATAATTTAAAGAATGATATTGATAAAATATTAGTAACAATAAAGGGTATATAATGGCAAAATTTAATAAAAAGAAACTTCCAAGCAGACATACATCATTAGGAGCAGATAGAGCTCCTCACAGATCATTTTATTATGCAATGGGTGAAACTGAAAAAGATGTAGCAAAACCATTTGTAGGGGTAGTTTCAACTTGGAATGAAGCAGCACCTTGTAATATTGCCCTTATGAGACAAGCTCAATCAGTTAAAAAAGGTGTAAGAGCTAATGGAGGAACACCAAGAGAATTTTGTACAATTACTGTTACGGATGGAATTGCAATGGGTCATGAAGGAATGAAAGCTTCTTTAATTTCAAGAGAAGTGATTGCTGACTCAGCAGAATTAACTGTAAGAGGACATTGTTATGATGCTTTAGTTGGTATTGCTGGATGTGATAAATCTTTACCAGCTCTAATGATGTCTATGGTTAGATTAAATGTTCCAAGTGTATTTATTTATGGAGGATCAATTCTTCCAGGAAGATATAAAGGAAAAGATGTAACAGTTGTTGATGTATTTGAAGCTGTTGGAAAACATTCGTCTGGTCAAATGTCAGCAGCAGAACTTAGAAAACTAGAATTAGTTGCTTGTCCTAGTGCAGGTGCTTGTGGTGGTCAATTTACAGCTAATACTATGGCATGTGTATCTGAAGCAATAGGACTAGCTTTACCTTACTCTGCTGGAACTCCTGCTCCTTATGAAGAAAGAGATAAGTATGCAAAAGAGAGCGGTAAAACTGTCATGAACCTTTTAGCAAAAAAAATTAAACCTAGAGATATTGTAACAAAAAAATCTTTAGAAAACGCTGCAACCATTGTTGCTGCAACAGGTGGATCTACTAATGCAGCATTGCATTTACCAGCAATTGCAAATGAAGCTGGAATTAAATTTGATTTAATGGATGTTGCTAAAATTTTTAAAAGAACTCCTTATCTTGCAGATCTAAAACCAGGAGGAAAATATGTTGCAAAAGATATGTGGTTAGCAGGTGGTGTACCTATGCTTTTAAAAACACTTTACGATGGTGGATTTATTCATGGGGACTGTTTGACAGTTACTGGAAAAACGATGAAGGAAAATTTAAAAAAAATTAAATTTAACCCTAAACAAAAAGTTTTAAGAAAATATGATAACCCATTATCTCCAGATGGAGGTGTTGTTGGGTTAAAAGGTAATTTAGCTCCTGATGGAGGAATTGTTAAAATTGCAGGACTTAAGAAATTACAATTTACTGGTAAGGCAAGATGTTTTGATAATGAAGAAGCAGCAATGGATGCTGTACAAAACAAAAAGTACAAAGATGGTGACGTTATTATTATTAGATATGAGGGTCCTGTAGGAGGACCTGGTATGAGAGAAATGCTATCTACAACTGGTGCAATTTATGGTCAGGGAAAAGGGGAGAAAGTAGCTCTTATCACTGATGGAAGGTTCTCAGGAGCCACTAGAGGCTTTTGTGTGGGTCATGTAGGCCCTGAGGCGGCTCTAGGAGGCCCTATAGCTCTATTACGTAATGGAGATATGATTGATATCGATGCTAAAAAAGGGACCATTAATGTAAGACTTTCTAAAAAAGAATTGGCTGCAAGAAAAAGAAAATGGAAACCTAGAAAATCTGATTTTGGTTCAGGAACTTTGTGGAAATATGCACAAACTGTTGGTCCAGCTTATTTAGGAGCACCAACTCATCCGGGAAAGAAAAAAGAAGTGAAGGATTATTCAGAAATTTAATGAAAATTCGTCCAGTCATTTTATGTGGAGGTGCTGGAACAAGACTTTGGCCTAATTCTAACAATCATCAAGCAAAACAATTTATTGATTTTGGTAATTGGACTTTATTAGACAAAACTTTAGAAAGAACCAAAGCATCTATTTATGATACACCGATTATAAGTACTAATAAAAAATATCTAAAACAAGTTAAACAACACCTTAAGAAAAATAAGATCAAAAAATATAAAATAGTTTTAGAACCTTCAAAAAGAAATACAGCGCCAGCTATTTTAAGCACCGCCTTGATTAAAGATATTCCAAATGAGCAACCGCTAATGTTCTTTTCTGCAGATCATTTAATTGAAAAAATGAGTGTATTTAATAAAGCTATAAATAAAAATAAATCAAAATTAACAGATCAAAATATCTTTATTTTTGGTATTAAACCAACATCACCCTCAAGTGAATATGGGTATTTTGTAACTAAAAAAGTTAAAGGAAACATTAATAAAGTAACTAAATTTATTGAAAAACCAAAAGAAGCTAAAGCTAGACAAGTTATAAAGCAAAAAGGATATTGGAATTCTGGAATGTTTTTCCTTAGAAAAGATTCAATAATTAATAATTTTAAAAAGCTTCAGCCAACTATTTATAGAAATTGTGTAAACGCAGTTAAAAAAGCTAAATTAAAATCTAATACTTATTATTTAAACAAAGCAGCATTTGAAAAAGCTACTGCTAAATCATTTGATTATGCAATTTTAGAAAAGACAAAACAAATCAATGCAATTAAATTAGATATTCCTTGGTCAGATCTTGGTAGTTGGAAAGAGATCTTAAAAATGTATGGAATGAATAAAAATAAGTATATTAAAAAAAAGAATATTTTTTACAGACCGTGGGGCAGATACACTAATTTATTTGAAGGAAAAGAATTCTTAATTAAAGAATTATTCGTAAAACCAAAAGGTATTTTAAGTTTACAAAAGCATCATCATAGAGCTGAACATTGGTTGGTTACACAAGGAAACCCAAAGATTACTCTAAATAAAGATAATTTTATTAAAAAACCTAATGATCATATTTTTATTCCGCTAGGATCTATACACAGAATTCAAAATCCTGGAAAAAAACCTGTAAAAATTATGGAAGCTCAAATAGGATCAATTCTCAAGGAAACAGATATTGTTAGATATCAAGATGTTTATGGAAGAGTTCTTTGAGATTAATATAATTGTAATACTAGATAAATATTTTTGTAACTAAAATCATCTAAAAAATCTTTAACAAAATTTATAGTTTAATAAAATTTATTCTCTCCCTTTTAACTTAAATTTTGTTAATTAACTACTTTCTCTCTTCTACTAATTTAGAAGAGAGAAAGACAAATTTAGATATTAATTATTTACAGATGCTGGGCTTTCACTAGCTTGTTTCCTAGCTATTTTTTTTGCTTTTTTTTCAGCAACTTTTTTTTCTAAACTTGCAATTTTTATATTAATTTTAGATAATTTTTTTTCTTTTAAATTTATCTTATTTTTGAACTTATTAATTGATTTACTAATTTTTTGTTTCTTTTTTGCAAAGTTTTTAAGTTTTTTTTTCATCTCAACCTCCAATTGTATGAGTTTAATAATATATTATTGCAAAATATCAAAATTAAGTAAATGAAATATTTAAGCTGCTTTTAGGATATTAAATACTTGTTTTGAAGACGAAATAATTATTTTTTTGTGCTCACCAAAATTATCACCATCAATTTGTACAGGTATATTATTTCCCAAACCGTCAAATTTAATTTCATCTACATTTACAGTAATCACAGATTTAGATTTATTCAAATTTCCATATACAGCTATTAAATAAATATAATAAAGTAATTTATATCTTTTGAGATCCTTAAAAATATAGGTAGTAAATTTTTTATCAAATATATGTGTATCAGTAATTTTATGGTGCCCAGCATAGTATTTGCTATTTGAGCAAAGCACCCAATCAGCAAATATATCTTCTTTATCTATCGACACTTTAATTTTTTTATTATTCATTGATAAAAATTTTTGGAAACCTTTTATACCAAAAATAACTTTTCCTAGAATTTTCTTTAATAAAGAGTCAATCGAATTTACAATTTGAGCGTCCCATCCAATACCTGCCATTAAAATAAAATGCTTGTCATTAATTTTAACCAAACATGTTTTGTCATAATTATCTGAAGTAAGCGTATTAGCTATATGTTTTACATTTTTGGTCATACCTAATTCTGCTTGCAAAATATTAGCTGTACCAGCTGGAATATATCCAATTGCAAAATTTTCAGGGAGATTGAAATTATTTTTTATTAATTCATTAATTGCAAAAGAAACAGAACCATCTCCACCTGCAACTAACAATCTATCGTATTTATTTATCTCAAAGTTTTTTATTATTTCAGAGGCTTCAGACTCACTTGATGTTTCAAACAAATCAACTTTGTGGTGATTCGATATTTCTTCAAGTATTTTTTTGATAAATTTTGACTTTCTTCCACCTGCTGATTTCTTATTATATATAAGACAAAATTTCATATTTAATAAAACTGTAACATAAAAATGTACTATTGAGTTAACGATTCTACTTATAATAGAAACACTAATTATAACAAGAAAATATGGAAACAAAAAAATCTTTAATTACATATAAAAGCTTATTTATTTCAGATGTGCATCTAGGAACTAAAGGATGTCAGGCAGATAAATTATTAGAATTTTTTAAATGTTCAAGGTCAGAGAATTTATATCTAGTAGGAGATATAATTGACGTGTGGGCTATGCAGAAAACGTTTTATTGGCCTCAATCACACAATGACGTAATCCAAAAAATTTTAAGAAAAGCGAGGCATGGTACTAAAGTATTTTATATAATTGGAAACCATGACGAGGTTTTTAGAAAATTTATACCAATGCATTTTGGGGATATCAATATAGTTAACAGAGTTATTCATGAGACACCGCTTGGAAAAAAATATCTCGTAGTCCACGGTGATGCTTGGGATGGTGTAATGAAATATGCAAAATGGTTATCTAAGTTAGGGTCAGTTGCATATGAACTATTACTTAAATTAAATAATATTATAAATTTCTTTAGAAAATTAAGAGGAAAAAGTTATTGGTCTCTCGCAAAATTTTTAAAATATAAAGTTAAAAATGCAGTTAAATATATTGGTGAATATGAAAGAACAGTATCAGATTATGCCAAAAGAAAAAAATTTGATGGAATAATTTGTGGTCACATACATCATGCAGAAGACCAAAATTTTAATGGTGTTAATTATTTAAATTGTGGAGACTGGGTAGAGTCTTGTACTGCATTAGCTGAAAAATATGATGGAACCTTTGAAATTATTTATTGGGATAATGTTAGGAAAGAATTCGTAACAGAGGATAAAGAGAAAAAAGAAATAGAAAAAAAATACAACGTAGAAGATTTAAAGCGAGCTTCTTAAGCGTGAAAATTTTAATCGTAACAGATGCATATTTTCCACAAGTGAATGGTGTAGTTCGAACTCTCCATGAAACTGGTGAAATTCTTAAATCTCAAGGTCACACAATTGAATATATTACTCCTCAACAATTTCTTACTGTGCCTATGCCTAAATATAATGAAATTAGATTATCATTAAATGTTTGGCCACGTGTAAGTAATTTAATTAATTCAATTAAACCTGATGCAATACATATTGCAACAGAGGGACCTCTTGGTTTTATGGCAAGAAGGCATTGTATTAAAAAAGGCTTAAAATTTACAACAAGTTTTCATACAAGATTTGATAAATACATTAAACTTTATATGCCTATCATTCCAGCAAAATGGTCAGAAAAATTTTTATGTAACTTCCACAATAAAGCTGAAAGAATTTTAGTAACAACAGAGTCTATGCGTGATGAGTTAATAGCGCTAGGTATCGATAACAATAAAATGGTTACATGGACTAGGGGAGGTAATCATGGTGCATTTAAAAATCCTGTTAAAAGAGATTTGCCTTATAAAAGACCTATATGGATATACGTCGGTAGAGTTGCAGTTGAAAAAAATATTAAAGCATTTTTAGATCTAGATCTCGAAGGCACTAAAGTTATAATTGGAAAAGGTCCTAACTTAAACAAATTAAAAAAAAAATATCCAAATGATTTTTTTTTAGGTGAAAAAACTAATGGAGAATTAGCATCTCATTTCGCATCATCTGATGTTTTTGTATTTCCTAGTAAAACAGATACTTTTGGTATTGTGGTTTTAGAGTCTTTAAATTGTGGAACACCAGTTGCTGCCTACCCTGTTACAGGCCCGAAAGATATATTAGGTGGGAGTAACATAGATACATTAGATAATGATCTTAAAGCTTCTGCACTTAAGGCATTAAAAATTAGTAGAGAAGATTGTTTAGAATTTGCTAAAAAATATAGCTGGGAAGAAACAGCTAAAATATTCTTCGAGAATATCTCCCCTAATTAATATTTAAAACTAAAGATCTGAGTTTGTCGACTATTTGTCTATTATTTAATCTTTCTTCGTGTAGTGATGAAATTTTTTTTCCAATACTAAGCTTAAATGTTTGATTTTTTTTATTTAATAATTCTCGTATAAATAAAATTCTTCTTAAATTATTATTTACAAAACCTAATGTGTGAAAAAGTAAGCTATTTTTTCCAAAAAAACGTACAGGAATAATTGTAGCATTTGTCTTATTAATTATAGATCCAATTAATGGTTTCCATCTTCTTTCATTAGCCTCATTAAAAATTAGAGAAGAAGTTGCAACTTCTCCTGAAGGAAAGGTTATTAAAATTCCATTTGAATTTACGTGCTCAATTGCTTTTTTTTTAGAAATGATGTTTTTTTTAATATCTTCTGTTAATTTTGAAAATTTAATTGGTAACAAGTATTCTCTTATTTGGTCAATTTGTGAAACTTCATCGTTAATTAAAATTTTATAATCCTTTCGGATATCACATATTATTGAACAAATTATTAGTCCATCTAATAATCCAAATGGATGATTTGCAACTATTATACTTGATCCTGCTTTAGGTATATTGTCAACATTTTCTGCAATGTAATTTATTTTTAAAATATCTAAAGTTTTTTTCCAAAAATTATTTGATAGTTTTAATTCCTTGTAATTAACTTTATACAAAGATTTGATTTCATCAATTTTTGAAATTTTCTCTAAGATTTGCTGCATTAGTCCAAAATTTTATTTACATATTCTTTATTTATTTTTTCAATTGGTAAAAAAATAAAAACATCTGTTGTCTTGAATTTATTGTCAATTACAGCACCTGTCCCGATAGATGCATTAAACTTTAAATATGCTTTGATTAAAGTGGGTAATTTTGCAAATAATCTAATATTTAAATTAATTTTCTTTTGGTAATCAATATTTACTCTATATTTTGGTAAAGCACTGACCGTAATGTTATCTGGCATTTTGTGATGATGATTAAGATATATTAACTGATCCTCAATCTTGCTAACATTAGTGCTTAAGAAACTGGCTGTACCAAACAAAGCATCGATATTATTTTTATTAATATAATGATGAATTTCTTTCCACATTAATTGTAGTACATTTTTATTTCTAAATTTTTGAGATATACATGATCGACTTAATTCAAGCATATTATTATAAATTCTTGAATTTAATAAATTCTCTAAATTAAATTCATCGCAACTATAAAAACCTGATTTTTTTTCTGCAACAGATTGCCTAAGTAAACGATAAGTACCTATTACTTTTGTTTTCGAAAATTTTGATTTTCTGTGGTTCACAATTATGTGATCTGCATAATTATCAAATTTATCAGAGTCTCTTCTAAAATTTCCTATATTTAATATAGGGTTTTTAATTCTTTCAGAGAAGAAGACTTTATATCTAAGTTTTTGTGCAAGTTTTATTTCACCTCTGCTTTCAGCTAGTTTCACATTAAACGTAGGTTTAAAAAAATCATAAGTATTAATATTAAACCTTTTGTTCTGATTAACTTTTCTTAATAGAGTATTTATTGTCATGAATCTTTGATAAAAGATTCACATGTATTTAATGTTAAAAAATTATTTCAAATTTATTACACAATAATATTATGGATTTACTTACTATTTTTTTTATTATCGTCATAATAGTATTAGGTTATTTTTTAGTTAAAAAAAATGTAAAACCTGAAAACACTGCTACTGTTGAAAACAAATCTAATAAAAACGATTTAAGTAAAAGAGTTATAATTGAAGAATTAGAAGATCAATTTTTTGCATTAGATAGGTATAATCAAATTAAATATCTTAATAAAAGTGCAAAACAGCGATTTGGGCAAAATCTAATAGACAAAAATATATCTACTGTAATCAGAGATACCAAACTACTTGAGTCAATAGAAAAAACTATTGAGACACAGGTGACCCAAAATATTGACGTTGAAATTAACCTTCCGTCATATCAACTTTACAAAATTTACATCATTCCTGGACCTACATATTTGTTTCCAGAAAATAATTCTGTTGTTTTGTTTTTGAAAGATTTTACAGAAATTACAAAAGCTCAAAAATTTAAAACAGATTTTGTTGCTAACGTTAGCCACGAGTTAAGAACACCTTTAGTCTCTATAAAAAGTTCTTTAGAAACTATTTTGGGGCCAGCATCAGATGATGCAAAAGCTCAAAAGAAATTCATGAAAATTATGTTAGATCAAGTTGTAAGAATGGAGAATTTAATTAATGATTTGTTAATATTAAGTAGAATTGAACTTGAAGAACATATCAAACCAAACCAAATTGTAGATATTAATGATATTGTTTTAAATATTAAAAGTAATTTTGAGTTACCTCTAAAAAAGAAAAAACTAAATTTAAAAGTTAATTTAATGCAGCCAACATTAGTGTATGGAGACACCGATAAACTTTTTACTGTTTTTTCTAACCTAATTGATAATGCAATAAAGTATTCAGAGGAAAATAAAAATATAATAATAAAAAGTGAAGATTGTGATGGTAAGTTAATAGATAAACATTTAATGATTAGTGTAAAAGATTATGGAATAGGTATCCCACAGGAATTTATTCCAAGAATTACTGAAAGATTTTTTAGAGTTGATACTGAAAAAAGTAAAAAAATTGGTGGCACAGGTTTAGGGTTAGCAATTATGAAACATATAATCACCCAACATAGAGGAGATTATGAGATTCTTAGTTCTGTTAACAAAGGCACAGAAATAAAAATTTATCTTCTAACAAAATAGCAAAAACTAAAAAAGTGTTAAAAATTAAATAAGATACGTTAATAATTTAACAAATCTTTTGTTGATTATTGTTACAGTTTATTTAAATTTTTTGAATGTTAAAAATATTTAAAAGTATTTTAATTTCATTTGTTTTTATTTTCTCATCAATTTTGAATAGTTATTCTTTAGATATTTCAACAATTTTGAGAAATCAACAATTAACCGTGTTTGATATAGGTGTCTTTAGATTGCAGGAGGATTTAAAAAAAACCTATCCGGTAATAAAGCAGCATTCTGCTGCTAAGTATGAGGAAATTTATTTGGATGTTGTTTCATCTTGGTGGAGAAATAGTGTGGATATGCTTGTATCTATACCAATGAAAGAGGGCCTCGATAAATCTACTTATATGTCTGACTCATTTAGATGCAGAAATATATTTAATTCTGTTAGGGACCATCTTTTAAAAGATCAAAATTTGAGTAATTATAGGTACACTATGGCAACAAGTTATCTTACTTCAATATTCTCAACACCATCTAATTGGCCTAAATGGAGATACGATCCAATGGTATTAGAAGAACTTGTAAATTTAGTTAGACTTGAAGTTACTTTATACCCTACACCTGACCTCGCTTTTAGTAATGATTCTAATCCTGTTTCTTGCAAAGGGGGCTTAGAAACTGAAACTAATGAGATAGTTATCTCAATGAAATACAACTAAAAAGTTATCATTTTAACAAAAGTGTAACAAATCTGTAATATTAAAGATTCAATGAATTTGTACTAGTCGATCATCTTTTAATTAATTAATGAAAGGATTAAAGATAATGAAAAAACTAACTATAATAATTGCTTCACTAGTTGCACTAACAATTGCAACAGTTGCACAAGCAAGAGATCAAATAAAAATAGTTGGTTCATCTACAGTATTCCCTTATGCGACTGTTGTTGCTGAAAGATTTGGTGGTTCAGGATTTAAAACTCCTGTGATCGAATCTACTGGAACTGGTGGAGGAGCTAAACTGTTCTGTGCTGGTGTTGGTGAGAACCATCCAGATATAACAAATGCATCAAGAGCCATGAAAGATAAAGAAAAAGCTCTATGTAAAAAAAATGGTGTTAATGAAATCGTTGAAATCGTAATTGGTAATGACGGTATTACTTTAGCATACAGCTTAGATGCAAAACCAGTAAACTTTACTAAAGAACAATTGTATTTAGCACTAGCTGCTCATACAGTTGTTGATGGTAAATTAGTTCCAAATATTTATAAAACTTGGGACCAAATTGACTCTAGTTTACCAAAACAAAAAATTTCAGTAATGATCCCTCCAGGAACTTCTGGAACAAGAGATGCTTGGAATTCTTTGGTAATGAAAAAAGGTATGACTAAAGAAGCTAAAGCTCTTTACAAAGCAGGTTTTGAAGCTGGAAACAAAAAATATAAAAAACCACAAAAACTTTACAGAGAAGATGGTGCTGCAATTGAGGTAGGTGAAAATGATAGTTTAATTATCCAAAAACTTACTCAAGATAAAGATATGTTTGGTTTCTTTGGTTTCAGTTATTTCTTAGCTGCTAAAGATAAACTTCAAGCTGCAAGTATTGAAGGTGGTCAACCTTCTTTAGAATCTATTCAAGATTACAGCTATGCAGTTGCAAGACCTTTATTTTTCTACGTTAAAAAGGCTCACGTTGGTGTGATCCCTGGTTTGCATGAATTTGTAAAAGAATTCACTACAACTAAAGCGATAGGTAAAAGAGGTTATTTAGCTGATATTGGATTAGTTCCATTAGATAAGAAGTTGTATAAAACAACTAGAACTAATGCGAAAGATCTAGTTGCAATGGCTGATTAATTAAATCTGGTTAACAAATAAAGATTAAGGGGTCTTTTTAGACCCCTTTTTTTTAAGAAGGTGTAAAATAAAACTTTAGGAGATTCTTTGAACTTAGTCATATTCATCTTTATAGTACTTCTTGGTTTTACTAGTTACTATTTTGGAAGAAAAAAAGCATACACAATTCAATCAACTAATAAAAGATTAACAGCGCTCCCACAATTCTATGGATACTATCTTGCTATATGGTGTGCTATTCCAGCATTTATTATTTATTCTTTATGGGCAATTTTTGAACCAACGATCGTAAAACTATTAATTTTAAGTGACTATGCAAATCAAGGTTATCTCGATGACGAATTAAATTTAATTTATGAAAAGACAAAAGCACTTTCACGTGGTCAATTTACAGGAGAGGTTACATCTTTTATCCAAACATCTTCAGAAAAATATTTAAATCTTCGTTCAATAGCTCAAAGCTCAAAAGTTGTTATAGTTTTATGTATTATTATTGCTTCTGTAGCTTATGCATACAAAAGAATCTCATCGAATAATCGAACGAGAGAACCAGTAGAAAAGTTTTTTAACGCAGTTTTATTTACTGCTTCTTTAGCTGCAATTTTAACTACTGTTGGAATTGTCTTTTCATTGATATTTCAAACAATAGATTTTTTTAAAGTAATCCCTTTGTTTGACTTTGTTTTTGGAACACATTGGTATCCTGCAAAAGCTTTTGTAAGAGACTCCTCCGAGGCTTTGGATCCAACTATGTATTCAGATACTTTTGGTGCGGTTCCAATTTTTGCAGGTACTTTTTTTATAGCTTTTATTGCAATGTGTGTTGCTATCCCAATTGGACTAATGAGCGGTATATATTTAGCTGAGTATGCATCATATAAAGTGAGACAGTACGCTAAACCTTTAATAGAGATCTTAGCAGGTATACCAACAGTGGTTTATGGTTTTTTTGCAGCTTTAACTGTTGGACCATTTTTAAAAGATATAGGAACTGCAATGGGACTAGAAGTATCTGCTGAGAGTGCTCTTGCTGCTGGTGGAGTGATGGGAATTATGATTATTCCATTTATATCTAGTCTTAGTGACGATGTTATTACAAGTGTTCCTCAAAGTCTTAGAGATGGAAGTTATGCAATGGGTGCAACTAAATCAGAGACAATTAAAAAAGTTATTTTTCCTGCAGCCTTACCTGGAATTGTTGGATCAATATTATTAGGTGTTTCAAGAGCAATAGGTGAAACAATGATTGTAGTGATGGCATCTGGATTAGCTGCGAACTTAACTTTAAATCCACTAGAGTCTACCTCAACAATTACTGCACAAATTGTTGTCATTTTAATTGGTGACCAAGCATTTGGAGATCCAAAAACGCAAGCTGCATTTGCTTTAGGTATGTCATTATTTATAGTGACTTTGTGTTTAAACATTGTGGCTTTAAGAGTAGTTAAAAAATATAGAGAAAAATATGAATAAAAATAAAGAAAAACTGTTAGCAAAAAGATATTCCTCAGAAAAAAGATTTCAGTTTTTGGGTAAAAGTGCAATTTTTATGGCACTTCTGTTTTTAGCATTTTTTATATTTAAAATTTTTTCAACCGGTTATACGGCTTTTCAAAAAACTTGGTTGATAGTACCTGTCAATTTTGATGTTGAAACTATGTATTTAGATGCAAATCCGTCCAAAGAGGATTTGGAAGACGCTGATTATTTTGAAATATCACTCCAGTCAATGTTTAACTTAGATAAAAATGCAAATGAGAAACAGCAAAATGAATTAAAAAAAATGGTTTCTTATTTCTTTGAAAGAGAAATTAAACAAGAATTGATTAACGATCCAAGTTTACTAGGTAAAACAAAAGAGATTTATTTAACTGCATCAGATGATTTAGATCAGGTATTCAAGGGAAATTATCCAAGAGATTTACCTGAAAAGCAAAGAAGAGTTACTGATTATCAACTAAAAATTTTTGATCAACTTGTAGAACAAGGAAAAGTTGAAAGTAAATTTAATTTAAGTTTCTTTACTTATCCAGACTCTCGTGAAGCTGAGTTAGCTGGTATTGCAAGTTCATTTATGGGTTCTATATTTTCAATTTTAGTTTGTTTAGCTATTGCTTTTCCAGTAGCTGTTTTAGCAGCAATATACTTAGAAGAGTTTGCCCCCAAAAATAGATTTACAGATTTTATTGAGGTAAATATTAATAATTTAGCAGCAGTACCATCCATTGTATTTGGTCTTTTAGGTTTGGGAATTTTATTAGCAGTATTTCAATTACCAAGATCAACACCTTTAGTTGGTGGAATAACCTTATCTTTGATGACTTTGCCAACGATTATTATTGCTTGTAGAGCGTCTTTAAAAGCAGTGCCACCAAGCATAAGAGAAGCAGCTCTAGCAATGGGAGCTAGCCGTATGCAAACTACAATGCATCATACAGTACCTTTGTCAATGCCAGGTACGCTGTCAGGAACTATTATTGGATTAGCTCAAGCATTGGGTGAAACAGCGCCATTAATTTTAATTGGTATGGTAGCTTTTGTAAACACTATCCCCGGCTCACCAATGGACCCTGCTGCAAGTTTGCCTGTTCAAATTTATATTTGGGCTGAAAGTGCTGAGAGAGGATTTGTTGAAAAAGTTTCAGCTTGTATAATGGTTTTACTTGGTTTTTTAATAATTATGAATTTGTTCGCACAAATAATAAGACATAAATTTGAAAAAAAATGGAGTTAATATGATAAAGATTAGTGCAAAAAATGTTGATGTTTTTTATGGAAAAAAACAAGCCTTGTTTAATATAAATTTAGACATTGAAGAAAATCAAGTAACAGCCTTAATTGGACCATCAGGATGTGGTAAATCTACTTTTTTAAGATGTTTAAATAGAATGAATGATGTAATCGATATATGTAAAGTTCAAGGAGAGATAGTTATAAATGATTTTAATATCAACGATAAAGGGTGTGACGTAGTAAGGTTGCGAGAAAAAATTGGAATGGTTTTTCAAAAACCAAATCCATTTCCAAAAACATTATACGAAAATATTTCTTATGGTCCTTCAATACACGGAATGGCTCAATCAAAACAAGAAATGGATGAAATAGTTGAGATAAGTTTAAAAAAAGCTGCACTCTGGGAAGAAGTAAAAGATAGACTTCATGAACCTGGAACAGGTTTGTCTGGTGGTCAACAACAAAGGCTATGTATAGCAAGAGCTATTTCAGTACAACCGGAGGTCATCTTAATGGACGAACCTTGTTCTGCTTTAGATCCTATTGCTACAGCTCAAATAGAAGAGCTAATTGATGAATTAAAGAAAGAACATACAATTATTATTGTTACTCACTCTATGGCTCAAGCAGCAAGGGTCTCACAAAGAACAGGTTTTTTCCATTTAGGAGAATTGATAGAACATGGATTAACTGATAAAATATTTAAGAATCCAGATAATACAAAAACGCAAGATTATATTACAGGGAGGTTTGGCTAATGTCGGAAGCACCACACACAGTAAAATCCTATGAGGAAGAACTTAAAAATTTAAATAGCAATATTGTTAAGATGGGCGGCTTTTGTGAAGAAGCTTTAGTAAAAGCCACTCAAGCTATAATATCGAGAAATAGTGATAATGCTGAAACTGTTATTAAAAATGACGAAAAAATTGATAAATTTGAAACTTTAGTTGAACAGCAGGTTGTAAACTTAATTGCCTTAAGACAACCAATGGCAATTGATCTTCGAGAGACCGTTACTGCATTAAAAATATCTTCTGATCTTGAACGAATAGGTGATTTAGCAAAAAATATTTCAAAAAGAACTCTTTTATTAAATGAAAATTTACCAAAAAATTTAATTGATGCACTTGTTAGAGTTTCATCAAATGTTCAAAAACAACTCAAATCTATTTTAGATGCATATTTAGATAGGTCATCTGCTATGGCTGTAAATGTCTGGGAAGGTGATGAATATATAGATGATTTAACTAATTTATGTATGCAAGAGGTAATAAAATATTTGAAGGAAAATGAAAAAAATCTAGATGATGGTACTCATTTACTATTTGTTACTAAAAATATTGAACGTATAGGTGATCATACAACTAATATAGCAGAACAAATTTATTATTTAGTTACTGGTGAATATTTAGAAGGTGATAGACCCAAGGGCACAGAGCCAGTAGTAACAGGAGAAAAATAAAAAATGTCAGCTCATGTTTTTATAGCTGAAGATGAAACCTCTATAGTTACTCTTTTAAAATATAACTTAGAGAAAGAAGGTCATAAAGTTAGCTTCTGTGAAAATGGAGAGGAAGCTCTTAAACAAATTAAAGACAAGCAACCTGATTTGATTTTGATGGACTGGATGCTTCCAGATTTGTCAGGTGTTGAAATATGTAAGAATTTAAAAAAAGATAAAAAATATAATGATATACCGGTAATAATGTTAACAGCAAAAGGTGAGGAAGAAGATAAATTAAAAGCATTTGATACAGGTGCAGATGATTACGTCACTAAACCATTTAGTCAAAAAGAACTCAATGCTAGAATAAAATCATTGTTAAGAAGGTCAAAACCACAGGTATCTGTTGATGTTGTTGAATTTACTGACTTAAAAATTGATAGAATTACAAAACGTGTTTACAGAAAAAATACTGAAATTTCATTAGGACCTACTGAGTTTAAATTACTAGATTTTTTTATTAAAAATCCAAAAAGAGTTTATTCGCGGGAGCAGCTCCTGAATAATGTTTGGGGAGAAAATATTTATGTAGAGTCAAGAACTGTTGATGTTCATATACGAAGATTAAGGCAAGCAATCAATATTGAAAATACGAAGCCATTAATTAGAACAGTTAGGTCTGCAGGTTATTCTTTAGAATCTTGAAGGTCTTTGGGTCTAATGAATTCTTTAAGCAAACCATTTTTATCTAATTGACTCCAATTATTAAAATTAAAATGAATTTTTGCAAATGCAGCAGTTGGAAATTTATAATTTAATAATTTAAAATGATTATTATTTTGATTGTTTGTTATAGATTTAACTAAATTTCTTACTGCTGGTTCATGATTGATTAATAAAACTGATCTAAATTTTTTTGGTATTTCTTTAATCGTATCAATAATTATATCTTCACTTGTAAGATACAACTTTTTTGAAGATATGATTTTTTTTGGTTTTTCAATTTTTTTTAACAAAATTTTCAGTGTTTTTACTGTTCTTTTTGACGACGAAACTAGGACATAATCAAATTTATATTTTCTTTTAACAAAAAATTCACAAACCTTTTTTGCATTTTTCTTGCCTCGTTTGTTCAAAGATCTATCGTAATCATCTATAGTGAGATCATGCCAGCTAGATTTTGCGTGTCGCATGACATATAATTTAAACATATAGCGTAAATATATGACTGCATTAAAAAAACAACTTAAAGAAGAGTTAAAATCTAAATATATTAATAGAGAGCTATCTTGGCTTAAATTTAACGAAAGAGTACTTCTGGAAGCTCAAGATCTAGATAATCCTCTTTACGAAAGAGTTAAATTTTTATCCATTGCTGGCTCAAATTTAGATGAATTTTTTATGGTTCGAGTTGCTGGATTATATAGCCAAATTAAGCAAGATGTAGATTCGCTTAGTTCTGACGGTTTAACTCCAGATGAACAAATGGCTGACGTTATAGTAGAAACAAAAAACCTTCTTAATAAACAAAATAAGATTTATACAGATCTAATATCTCGATTGAAAAAAACCAATATAAGTTTAATCAAGCCAGAAAATCTCAATAAATCAGATCAAAAAAAACTATTACAAACCTTTAATGAAGAAATTTATCCATTATTGACACCGTCAGCAATTGATCCTGCTCATCCTTTTCCTTTTATAGCAAACCAAGGAAGAGCTCTTGTAATGAAATTAAAAAAGAGAAATAAAAAAAGAGTTTTAAATTCTATAATAGTTATACCTAAAGCTTTACCCAGATTTATTGAGATTCAACGAGGTAAAAATTTTATGAAATATGTCATTATTGATGATGTCATAAGTTTTTTTGCTTCAGAAATTTTTCCAGACCACAACTTAGAAAAAAAAATGTTGTTTAGAGTTATTAGAGATAGTGATGTTGAAATTCAAGAGGAAGCGGAAGATTTAGTTAGATCTTTTGAGCTTGCATTAAAAAGAAGAAGAACTGGAGATATTGTTCGATTAGAAATTCTAAAAAATAGTAATAAAGAATTAGTTAAGTTTATTGTTAATAAATTAAAAGTAAATCAAAACTATATTTATGAAATTGAGGGACTTGTAGGCATTCAAGATATAGATCAAATTTGTAAAATTAAAAACCCTAAGCTGAGATTTAAACATTTTAACCCAAGAGAAGTCGATAGATTAAAAGAATTTAATAATAATTTTTTTGACACTATTAAAAAAAAAGATTTGATTGTTCATCATCCATTTGAAACATTTGATGCTGTAATTGAATTTTTAAGTCAAGCCGCTTATGATAAAAAAGTTATAGCAATAAAACAAACTCTATATAGAACCACTTTAGATTCTCCTATAGTTAAAGCTTTAATATTGGCTGCTGAAAATGGAAAAACTGTAACTGCTTTAATAGAAATTAAAGCAAGATTTGATGAAGAGGCTAATATACAACTTTCGAGAAGTTTAGAAAAAGCAGGTGTGCAGATAGTCTATGGTTTTGCAAAATATAAAACTCACGCAAAATCATCGTTAATATTGAGAAGAGAAAGTGGTAAAATTCAAACTTACATTCATTTAGGAACGGGTAATTATCACCCTGTTAATGCTAAAATTTATACAGATTTATCATTATTTAGTTCAGATAAAAAATTGGCGTCTGATGTAGAAAAATTTTTTAATTATGTAACTGGATATGCAAAACCAAGAAATCTAAATAAAATTTCTATATCTCCTATAAATCTTAGAAATACATTAAATTCTAACATTGATCGAGAAATTTCAAATGCAAAAAAAGGAAAAAAAGCTGAAATATGGGCAAAAATGAACTCATTGGTTGACCCGCTGATAATTGATAAACTTTATGAGGCTTCAAATGTTGGTGTTAGGATATTTTTATCTGTTAGAGGAGTTTGCTGTCTAAGACCAGGGATCAAAAATAAATCGGAACATATAATAGTTAAAAGTATTATTGGCAGATTTTTAGAACATTCAAGAATTTATTGTTTTTCTAATGGTAACAAAATGCCTAGTAGAGATGCAAAAGTTTTCATTTCTTCAGCAGATTTAATGCCAAGAAATCTAAATAGAAGAATCGAACTTCTAGTGCCAATTGAAAATCAAACAGTTCATGAACAAGTTTTAGATCAAATTATGTTAGCTAATTATCTTGATCAAAAACAAAGTTGGCTACTCGATGCAAGTGGTAATTACAAAAAAATTAAATATAGTGGAAGTGATTCTTTTTCAGCACATGATTATTTTATGAATAATCCTAGTTTGTCTGGAAGAGGTAAAGCTAAACTAAAAATGCAACCAAAAAAACTAAATTTAAAGTTAATAAAAAGTGGAATTTAAAGTTCTTAATAATAAACAAAATTTAAAATTAAAACAAGCCAGACTAGCGATAATTGATATAGGCTCAAATTCAATTAGAATGCTAATTTATGATGATTTTAGTTCATCGCGTGTACCTTTTTTTAATGAAAAAGCAGTTTGTGAATTAGGAAAAAATTTAGATAAATCAAAAAAACTTCATAAATCAGGAGCTGAATATGCTTACCGTGTATTAAAAAGATTTTATGAAATTTTAAATGTTTCAAAAATTTCTAATATAAAAATAATAGCCACTGCAGTATTACGGGAAGCTACCGATGTAAGACCATTTATAGAAAATATAGAAAAATTATTTAAAAAAAGAATTGAAATTTTAAGCGGTGATGAAGAAGCCATATGTTCAGCTGAAGGTGTTAAAATTGGATTTGATAATGTTGACGGATTAGTAGCTGATTTAGGTGGTGGTAGCTTAGAATTAGCTAGAGTTGAAAATGGAAATATTACAAATAAAACCTCATTACCTTTGGGTGTATTAAGATTACTTAATAACCCAATAGTTAAAAAGAGAAACCTTTCTAAATATATTAAAAATTTATTAAAAGATGAAAAGTGGTTATCCAAAAAGAAATTTGAAAATATGTATTTAGTTGGAGGTACTTGGAGAGCATTATTTAAATTACATCTTTTTCAAAATGATCATCCTGTTCATATTATTCATCAATATTCTGTTAATTACGATACTATATCAAAATTTGTGGATAAAATTTCATCCTTTAATAAATCAAAACTTAAAACTGTAGAGTATATTTCAAAATCTAGAACACAATATTTACCTTATAGCTCTATAATTTTAGGTGAAATATTGAATTCAACAAATCCAAAAAACATAATATGCTCCATAAGTGGACTAAGAGAAGGGTCTTTAGCAAAAGATCATTTTAAGAATATTGATGACTCTCAGGTTTTTGAAAAATCATTAGTGTTTATTGCTAAGAAACGAGGCGATTTAGGATTAACTTTTAAAAAGTATTTTAATTTTATTAAACCAGTATTTGATGGAAATGAATACTTTGATGAAAAATTGCTTAATTTAGCATGTGTATTGAGTCATATGGATTGGGGCTTAGGTGCTTTTCAAAAAGCAGAATTAGTTTTTCAGGAAACATTGAACACTCCATTATTGAGACTTTCTCATAAAGAAAGAATACAAATCGCATTGTCTTGTTATTGGAGATATTGCAGCATTAAATACAACCCAAAAATTGAGTATTTAACTTTTTTAAACAATAATGAAATTTTTTCTAGTAAACAAGTTGGATCTGCATTGAGATTTGCACATTCTTTAACCTCTATATCAACAATTTTTTTAGAGGAATTTAAACTATATAGAAGAGGTAATTCAGTATTTTTAAAAATTCCATCTCAACATCAAGAAATAATTTCAAAACAAGTAACAAAAAAATTTAAAGCTCTGGCGAGAGAATTATTTTTAGAACCTAGGGTAATTTATTCAAATTAATTAAATATTAATTTAAATTAGATTTAATATTTTATTAATTTATCAGAAATATTTCATCATTAAACACATAATCGAATTCGTTATTCTTCATTTTATAAAGGGTGCTTATTTTGTAGGCACCTTTATAACTTTAAAAAATGAAGCCACATGAGAGGCATTACAAAATTTTTCACCTAAAATTAATTTATTTATTTCTTCTTTAGATAGTAAATGAATTTTAATACCTTTTTCAGGTCCTTTCTTTTTAATTATTCTATTTGAATAATAGCAGTAAATTTTAGTTGTTAACCTTCCAGGCTCACAATTAATTGTAAATAATTTTTTTGGTCTTCTTAATATTTTATATCCTGTTTCCTCATAAAATTCTCTACAAGCAGCACTTATAGAATTTTCTCCTTTATCAATTATACCAGATGGAAATTCATAGTTGATTTTATTAACTGGAATTCTTTTTTGACTAACTACAACAAAAACGTTTTTCTTAATTTCCGCAACCACCAAAGATAAATCAGATGTTTTTAAGAAATGATAATATTCTTTTTTTTTGAAGGGCTTATTAATTAAAGTTATATTATTTGTAAGTTTAACATTTTTTAAATAATTCATAATTTTACTATATTTGAATAATATTAAAGATATTTTACAGATAAATTAATTATATTGTTTTTTCTTTAATTAATTTGGAGACTTTGTTTATTTGATTTATTGCATCCGTATTCATCGGGTTTATATATGAAGCTTCTAAATAACTATTGTAGGCTTTTTCGTAATCTTTCATTTCCATGTATACTTGTCCTTTTCCAATTAGAGCACCGAAATGCCTACTCTCAAGTTTTAAGACCATATCAATATCTCTAAGTGATTTTTTATACTTACCCATAAAATATAAAGATGTTGCTCGTCTATTCCAAGCCTCAGACCAAATAGGATCTTTTTCTATAATTTTACTAAAAATCCCATATGCTTTTATATAATTTCCGTTTTGAACTAGTCTTGAGCCCTCTTTTAAGTCAATAGTTAATTGAAAATTAGATGGATGTGTCTCCCACAAATTCCATATACTTTTTTCTAAAATTTTTGCTTCACTTTGTGTATTGCAATCTTTTAACATACTCAAAAGTTTGTTTAAATTTAACTCATCTGTTTTTGCCGTTGAGGTCAAACATACTGTTGCAGTTATCAATAAGAAATTAAGTATTTTCTTCATCTGTAATAAATTTGTAATATTTTTGTAACATTAATTAAACAAGTTAAAATCAAAATTATTTCAATAAAATCAGCGTTTTTATTCTATTAAAGATATAATTAATTTCAAAAATAAAATTCAAATTAAAAGATTCGAAAAAAAACATATGAAAAATTCCAAAGTAGAAGCAATAGTATTTGATTTAGCTGGTACATTAATAGATTTTGGAAGCCTTGCACCATCTCAAGTTCTTATTGAATTATTTGATAGGTTTGGAATTAAAATTACCCGAAAACAAGCCATAGGACCAATGGGGATCGAAAAACGATCCCATATAAAAGCATTACTAACAACAAAAATAATTAATTTACAGTGGAAAAAAAAATTTAAATCAAAACCTACAGATAAAGATATTGATAAATTGTTTAAACTTTTTAATCCAGAATTAAAAAAAATAATTAAGAAACATTCAAAATTTATATCAGGAAGCAAAAATACTATAGATTTTATAAAAAATAAAAAAATAAAAATAGGAATCAATACTGGATATTCAGAAGAAATTCTAAACGTTATATTGTCAGAATTAAAAAAACAAAGATTTATACCCGATGTGTCATATAGTTCTTCATACACAAAAATTGGAAGACCTTCTGCAGAGATAATTTATAGGATCTTTTCTGATTTAAATATAACCAAGGGATCAAATTGTATTAAAGTTGATGATACTATTCCTGGACTACAGGAGGGATTAAATGCTGGAATGTGGGTAATAGGAGTAATATTTTCTGGAAATGAATTTGGTAAAAATGAAAATGAATTTAATAAATTAACCAACAAAGAAAAATTAAAATTTAGAAAAAAAATCTCTTACAAGTTTAAGAAAATGGGTGCACATTACGTAATTGATACAATTAAGGATTTACCGAAAATAATTGATCAAATTGAAAATAAAATTATTTAGTAAATAGCATTTTTTTTATTACAAATATTGCTAATAGTGCTCCTAATAACTCTGCAATTATAAAGAAAGGTGTATTTAAATAATTTATTCCAGTGAATGTATCTGTAAAAGTTCTAGCTATTGCAACAGCAGGATTTGCAAAAGAAGTTGATGAAGTGAACCAATATCCAGCTGTAATATAAAAACCAACACATGCAGCGGTTACAACTTTTCCACTTTTCATTGCTCCAAATATAATTAAAATTAATCCAAAAGTTGCGACTATTTCTGCAACAAATATATAAACTCCATCCCTTGTTTTAGATGACAACTCATAAATAGGTAGTTCAAAAAAAAAATTAGCCAAGCCTACACCGGCTAGACAACCAAATATTTGTGATAAGATATATATATGAATTAATTTTGATTTTAATCTTCCAGTAAAATACATACTTAGTGTAACAAATGGATTGAAGTGAGCTCCAGATATATCAGAAAAAACCGTAATAAGTACAAATAGACCTGCACCAGTAGCTATAGTGTTTGCTAATAGCATGACGGCTACGTCATTTGTAAGATTTTGTGCCATAATACCAGATCCAACAACTATCATTACCAGGAAGCAACTACCTATAAATTCACTGTAAATTATTTTTTTTTTGCTATTTTTCATAATTTTTGATCCAATCATTAATTCTTGTTTCTAAATTGGAGTAAGTTTTATGTATTTCTATCGAAATTAATTCCTCTTTATTAGGTTTATCACTATTTTCTAAATCATTAATAACATAAACGGGATCCTCAATGTCCCAATGAACTATTTTTTCAGGAGATGGCCAGACTGGACAAACTTCATCACTAGCATTGTTGCATACAGTAAATACCTGGTCAAATATTGTTTTTTCATCCAAAAATTTATTAAAGTTTTTAGAAGATAGATTTTTTGTATCAAAATTATTTTCATTTAGATATTTAATGACATATTTATTAATTATTCCAGATGGTTTGCTACCCGCACTGTAACCAATAAATTTATCTTTATGATATTTATTAACTACACTTTCAGCCAATATGCTTCTATGAGAATTGCCAGTACAAACAAATAAAAGTTTTTTCATTTTTAACTTTTATTACTATATATTATTTTTTCTATACTTAATGAGTACTAAATCTAAATTGTAATAAAACTGAAACATTGTTAATTTAAAAGAGTAAAATGGACATTAAATCAAATATTGTCAATTTATTTAAAATTATAGAGGAAATTGGATCAAACAAACAATATGGAAATGAAAAAGTTTCACAACTAGAACATGCAATTCAATGTGCATTGTTGGCAAAAAAAAACAATGAAAACCATTTTTTCATTACTGCAGCTCTATTCCATGATATTGGTCACTTAATTAATAATGACAAAGAAGCCATAAAAAAAGGAATAGATAAAAAGCATGAAAATTCAGGATCTTTTTTTCTTTCTAGATTTTTTCCAGAAGATGTTACAAGATTAATTAAAGGACATGTGCCAGCTAAAAGATATTTAGTTTATTATGAAAAAGGTTACTATGAAACTTTATCTATTGCCTCAAAAAAAAGTTTAGATGTCCAAGGGGGAAGTTTTTCTACAGATGAAGCAAATGATTTTATCAAACAACCTTTTATGAAAGATGCAGTCAGGTTAAGAAAATATGATGATCTTGCTAAAGTTGAAAATTTAGAAATTCCAAATATAAATTTTTTTTATAAATATGTAGAAAGCAGCTTTAAATAAACTTTTTTTTGTTTAGAAAAATAGCTGTTATGTTCCCAATAATTGCTAAAATAAAAAATAACAAAATAAGCAAATCGTATCCTCCGATAATCCATATTAATGAGCCAATCCAGGGGCCTAAAATACTACCAATCATATATTGCAAAGCTAAAATACCATGAACATTACCAAAGTTTTTTTGACCAAAAACATCATTTTGAACTAAAGGTTTTAAAATCGCCATACTTCCATATGCTGAGCTATTAAATAAAACAAACAAAAATGCTAAATAATGATTAATATTTATAAAGTATAAAAATATCATTCCAACTACCATCGAGTAAAAACAAATAACAAATAATTTTAGATTTGATTTATTTCCTCCAAATATCATTACCAAAATTCTTCCAATTACTTGACCAGGTCCAAACATTGATGCGGTCAGTACAGCTAGTGACAGACTCATTCCTTTTTCCTGTAACATTGGAATTACATGAGTTGTAATAGCACCAATATTAAATCCAATAATAAACAATGAAAAACTAAATAACCAAAACCTATAGTCTTTAAGTATTATTTTAAGCTTTGAATTTTGATTGTTTTGTTTTTCAATATTTTTAAATTCTTTTCGAATTATATTTTTAAAACCAAAATAATTAGCTGGTGAACTAATCAGTATATTTATTATTCCAAAAATAAATACAGTAAACCTCCAGTCATATTGTTCTGTTAAATAAGTTGCAGTAGGAAATGTATATGTGCTTGCAAATCCCGCAAACAAAGTAATAATTGCAATAGATGTCTTAGCCTTTGATTTTAAATTAATAGTAATGACGCTAAAAAGTATCGTGTAAAGACAACCACCAGAGGTTGCACTAACAAGTATCCAAGCAACTAAAAATCCACCATATGTATCTACTAATGAAAGATAAATTACACTTAGTCCTAACAGTATAGGGCTGGCCCACATCATTGGAAAACTTAGATTTCTATCTACAATCTTACCTAGAAAAGGTAAAAGTAAACTATGCACAACTAAGCCTAGAGAATAAATAAAAGTTAAGTTGCTTCTTGAAATACCAAGTTCATTTTCCCAAGTTAACAATAGTGCTGAAAATAAGTACATGCAGCTGCTGTAACAAAAGGTAACCGATATACCTATTAAAAATGCAGGTAAATATTTCATAAAATTTTTTATTTCTTTAACATTTTTTTAACAAAAGTAAGTTAATAGATTATTATGAAAAAAATCTTAATCTCATTTATATTAACTTTATCCACAATCTCTATTACTCAAGCTGACAACCATGTCAAAATAACAGAACAACAAGCTGGTAGTAGTTATTCACAAAACACTGAGGACACATTTAAAAATGAAATAGGGAATTGTGAAGACTCTGGCGTACTTATGTTAAGAGCCACTGTTAAAAACGATATTTCAAGATCTAGTCCCGAAAAAGCATCTGAGGCAGAAGCATTAATGAAAGAGGGTATGAAATTGTGTAATGAAAATAGAGTTTTTGAAGCAAAACTAAAATTAGAAGACGCTAAAACAACTGCTAGAGCAGGATTAGTAGATGGAGAGGATCCATCTATAACTAAAGTTGTTGTTGACAATAATGAGATAACAAAGGAAGAAAAACCTTGGTGGAAATTCTGGTAAAATAGATTTTTATCTTTTTAAATTCTTAGATTAAAATTTTTAGAAAAAATATTTGATAAAGATTTTTTTTTATTTACCTTACAATTAATTGATCTGATCCAATTAATATTCTTCTAAGCCAAGCAGATAATCTATCCATAAATATTACAACTGCTAAAACTAATATTGCCATGTAGGCAACATTTTCAAAATCATTTCCAGTACCTAGTGCACCTAAAAATTGCAACCCAATTCCTCCAGCACCCATTGCTCCAATAATTACAGCACCTCTAGTATTTGACTCTAAATAGTATAAGGATTGTGATACAAAAATAGGAAGTATTTGAGGAATTATACCAAATCTATGTTGTAGAAATTTACTAGCCCCCGTTGATTGAACTCCTTCTTGTTGTTTCTTCTCGGTATTTTCAATTGCTTCAGAATACAATTTACCTAAAGTACCTGTATCGGTAAAACCAATTGCAAAAATTCCAGTAAAGGGTCCTGGACCAAAGGCTCTTAAAAATATTAAACTCCAAATTAAAAAATCTATTCCTCTTAAAGTGTCAAATAATCTCCTCAACGTAAATCTTAGAGCTTTAATGGGTGTAACGTTGTACGCCGCAAGAAAGGATAGGGGTAGAGCCATCACTGTAGCAAACATTGTTCCTAGCACAGCCATAACTATGGTTTCGAGCATTGCCCACCAAACTCTACCGTGCATGAATGCTTCATTGTCTTTAATTTCTGTAAAGAAAAGTTTTAAATTAGACATTTCAGGAACAACTCTTTCTTTAGAAAAAGTCAAACCTAATGCTTCGAAAAAGCTATATGGTTCTAACGGACTTGAGAAATCAAACCAAAAATATTTCCATCCGATACTGTAACGATGAATTTCAACTTTTCTTGGATATACTTGAATTCTCTCATACAAAGTTGGTCTAAATTCAACCCTGTTTTCTGTAATTCTAAAACCCTTTAAATCGTCTTCAGCTAAATCTTCTGAACCAACAAGGTAAGGTTTACCATTAGTATTTAATTTTATAGTAAAATCTCTTTCATATTTAGGAAAATTTACAATCTCTACTCTATCTTTGTATAATATTGCTTTACCTTTATTATTAAATTCAACTACATTGCCAACATTATCAGAATTTTTGTAAAACCAATCTGGAATTGATTTATCTAGATTGTCTCTTCCATAAACACTTCTATAGTTACCTTCAAAAGCTATCTTAATATCATCATGATTTTCCCATTTCATTGTTACATGATCTTTGTGCGCATATGTATCTAAAGCAAACATAGCGGCATTTTGTGGTTTCCATTTTTTTGGAATATCAACAACGTCTAGAGTAAAAAAACCTACTATTAAATATAACATAATAAGAAAAAAAATTATTTGGCCTTTTAATCTACTCTTCCTGGCCTGTTTAAATGTATCAGGAAATAATTTTCGAATATTATCTCTTTCAATTGCTAAACTAGAACTCATTGATTTACCCCAATTAATTTATGTCTCCAATATGCAGACAAATAATCTAATGCAATTATTGTACCAACCAGTAAGAACATACAAGCCAAAACATCAGCTCCATAATTCCACTGAATTAAAGCTGCTAACATTTCTCCAATTCCTCCTGCACCAACAAAACCTAATATAGTAGATTCTCTGACATTTATTTCTAACCTCAATATTCCATAACTTAGAAAAAGAGGGAGCACTTGTGGAAGAACTGAGAATCTTATCTTTTGTGTCCAAGTTGCACCAACAGAACTTAAACCTTCAATAGGTTTTCCATCACAATTTTCTATAGCTTCCGTGAATAATTTACCAAGTGCTCCTGCAGTATGTATTGTTATGGCAATCACTGCTGGTAAAGATGATTTACCCATTAAATATAAAAACACCATTGCTATTATTAATGTTGGAAATGATCTTGTCACATCCATAAAAAATTTTGTAAATTGAATAACCCTTTTATTTCTTATTAAATTTCTACTTGAGAAGATTGCAAAAATAACTGCCAAAACAAATCCGATCGAAGTTGAAAATAATGCAATATTTAAAGTTATAATTAATTCAGGAATGTACTTAATAACTCTTGGCCAATATTTCCATCCCATCTCAAATGTATCAACAAATAAATCTCTTGGATAATTAAAAAAATTAGCTATACCTCTACCAAAAGATCCTGCATTTGCCTCTAACGATACCAGGGTGCCACCAAAAAAAACTAATATTAGAATTGCAATTCCCAGTAACGAGGACCTAGTTCTTTGATTTGTTAATTTTTTTAAATTAACTTCAATTTGTTCTAAGTTTGCAGGTAATGCTTTTGACATAATTTTAAAAAAAAACAGAGGCAAAGATTTTAAGTCTTTGCCTCTAATTTATAGGGGTTTAATTAATTATTCTTTTGTGCTTCAATTTTAGCTTTTCTTGCTGCTACAACTGATTCATAGAAAGAGTGATCTACAGCTACCCATTTTTTTACAATCCCGTTTGCAACGTTTTCACTACATTTTGGATCGTTTTCGTGTATCCATTTTTTCAATCCAATCATTACTTGATGTGCTCTAACAGGTAAAAAAGTAGGCATTACAATTGGACCATTAGGAATTAATTTTGAAGACCAAATTTGAACAATGTCGTCCATATTTAAAATCCCTTTATCAACCATTTTTCTTAAATTCCCTGATGAATATCCTTCTTCCCAGCTACCAACGCCAGACACCCATGTTACAGCAGCATCAACGTCACCATTCATTAATGCTAATACATTGTTTTCATGTCCTCCAGAAAACTGTGTTTTTGAAAAATATGTATCTGGATCCATACCCATAGCTTTTAATTCAATTGATGGAATTAAAAAACCTGATGTAGAGTTAGGGTCAGCCCAACCAAATGATTTACCTTTAAGATCTGCCATTGATTTAATTCCAGATGCTTTAGTTGCTACTGCTACTGAGTAATAACCCATGTCTCCAGTTGGTTGCATTCTTGTTAATACTGGCACTACAGCAGTTGGATCTTTAAGATACATACCTGCATATCCAGAAGAACCAAACCATGTATAATCTAGATTTCCACCTAGCATCGACTCCATTGTTCCAGCATAGTCTTTAAATGTAAAAAATTTAGCTGGTACACCATAAGCTGCTTCGATATATGGCATGAAACAATCATTTCTAGCGATAATATCTTGAGCTGCTTCGTCACCTAAAAAACCAACTCTAAATTCCGGTTGGTATTTACTTAAGTCCATTTTTGGACCTGTGTAAGTTACTGCATTAGCCTGAGTTGCAAACAATATCATAGCCAAAAGTGCAATAACTCTTGTTAGTTTATTAAACATAATTATCTCCTTTTTTTATTTCTAGTCTAACGACTTATTTGTACCGATGAGTTATTGACCTCATGCAGTTGCAAATTCTTTTTTCAACATCCCTTTTAAATTATTTTTTGTTTTAAGCTCAGTTGATGTTACTTGTGGCTCAAAAGCTTCATCTGCTTCTGCTCCATAAATTTCTCTTGCAAGTTTATCTGACAATTTTTCTGGTAAATCATCAAAGACAATTGCACCATCTTTCATACCAATAATTCTGTCACAGTAAGTTTTTGCTGTATCTAGAGTATGAAGATTTGAAATGACGGTTAAATTTTTTTCATCATGAATTTTTCTTAATGACTCCATAACCATCCTAGCATTCATTGGGTCTAAAGATGCTATAGGTTCATCTGCTAAAATCATTTTAGGATTTTGCATTAATGCTCTGCATATAGCCACACGTTGCTGTTGACCTCCAGATAATGTTTCTGCTCTTTGAAGAGCAGTGTTAGCCATACCTAAGTTGTTAAGTAAAATCAAAGCATCAGCTCTTTCATCACGAGAAAATATTTTTAAAGATGCCCTAAATGAACCTTGATAATTTAATCTACCTAAAATGACATTTGTTAATACATCAAGTCTTGGCACTAAGTTAAATTGTTGAAAAATCATTGCACAATTTCTCTGCCAAGATCTTTTTTCTTTGCTTTTAAGTTCTAATATATTTTGACCATCGACTTCTATTTTTCCATCTGTTGCATCTGTTAGTCTATTAATGATTCTTAGAAGAGTAGATTTACCTGCACCTGATCTTCCAATAATTCCTATCATTTGAGGTTTATTGACCTTAAATGAGATATTTTTTACGGCATGGTTATTGCCAAAATATTTATTTACATTATTTATGAGCATGCAATTTTATGCACCTCAATTCTTTAGGAAATGTTAAAACTTTATTAATAAAATTTATAAGTTTTGTTTAATTATTGTTAAAAATAAACTACAGGTAGAAAATACAGTATTTATTACTCTAAACTTTAACAAGTATCTGAATTTTAGACCCATCAAAATAACTTTCACTTAGCTCTATTGGGGTTTTATTAAAGTCAACATTAATAGATGTCGTTTTTATTAAAGGTTTTCCAACATCAATATTTAAAAGATTTGATTTTATTTTGTCTGAAATTTCAGCGCTTATTAACGTTTTAGATCTTATTATTTTTTTAACATTTAATAAATTAAAGGCTTTAGTTACAGACTGTTTTTTAACAAAATGATTAATAAATTTTGGAAATCTATCATGGGGTATTGATCTAAATGTTATTACAGAAGGAGAATTATTTATATATCCTATACTATTTATTCTAGTGACTTTTTCTTTTTTATTTAAATTCAATTCTTTTTTCTCAAATAGATTACATTCTGCAATATCAAAACTTTTGATTTCAATTCGCACTGATTTGTTCTCTTCAAGAATATTTTCAGTAAAACGAACATTTTTGCTTATTGAATAATTAATTTTTGATGTTTTTACAAAAACACCCAAACCTCTTTTTGAATATATTAAATTATCATTTTTAAGTTCTTTAAAAGCTCTTCTTATAGTGTGTCTATTAACATTGAACTGTTTTGCATACTCACCCTCGGAATCTAATTTTTTATTAATTTTGTACTTATTTAAAACAATTTCTCTTTTAATTGAATTGTATATTTCTTTCCAAAGCAAATCCTTTGATGTCATAAAATTTTAATAAATAATCTATTGAAATTTTTTTCAATTTAGTTACTTGTCTAGTTGTATAGTATTATGTTAAATGAATCAAGAAAACAATGGTTAAGTTATTTAGCAACTGCTGATGAAGATTATCTCATTTTGCTTTGGGATAATTTAAATATGAAAATAAAATATAATTGGTTAAGAGAACCTGAGATTGGTAGTGTAATGGTTCAAGGAAAAGCAGGAGCCACAGGTGATAATTTTAATGTTGGAGAGGTAACTATAACTAGATGTTCAGTTAATTTAGATAAAAAAATTCAAGGTCATGGTTATGTTCAAGGTAGAAATAAATATAAATCTAAAATTGCAGCTTTGTGTGATGCGTTAATGCAAACTGAAAAAAAAGAAATTATAAAAAAGAATATACTGGATAAATTAGTTAAATACAAAAATAATAAAAGAAACGAAATATTATCTAAAACAGAAGCTACTAAAGTTGATTTTTTTACCTTGGTAAGAGGTGAGGATAAATAATTTATGGAAGTTGTTTTTAAAAAAAATAATTCTCAAACGAGTGCTGATTATTTTAGAAGTATTTTGTTTGCAACCTCATATCCTGGTTCAATTGAGACGTTAAATAATACAGATCCCCCTTCAAATATGTTTTCAGCTAGTTGTTCAATTATAAAAACTTTTTGTGATAGTTATTCAAATATTTTTTTAGGTGGTGATGTTAACAATCCAGAAACCATAGAATGGATTAAATTTAATACAGGTGCAAACATAACTGATAAAAAAAATGCAAATTTTGCAATTGGTTTTTGGAATGATCTCATTCCATTTGAAGATTTTAAAATTGGTGACGAGCAAAATCCTGATCAATCCTGCACTATAATTTGTCAGTCTCAATTTAAAAAACCAAATGCCAAAATTACTGGTCCTGGTATTAAAAGTTCTAAAAGTATATTTTTACCCGATAAAGAGATTATAAAAAAAAATAACCAGCAATTTCCTTTAGGGCTTGATTTTTATTTTGTTGATGATGAAAAATTTTATTCAATACCAAGGTCATTAAAAATAGGAGAGCTATAAAATGTATGTATCAGTAAAAGGAGGAGAAAAGGCAATAAATAACGCACATTCCTGGTTATCTGAAATAAGAAGAGGTGATGTAAATATAGCAGAATTAAATATTAAACAAATTAGTGAACAACTAACATTAAGTGTCGACAGAGTTATGTCTGAGGGATCTTTGTATGATAAAGACTTGTCGGCTTTAGCAATCAAACAGTCTAGAGGTGACTTGATTGAAGCAATTTTTTTAATTAGAGCCTATAGAACTACTTTACCTAGAATTGGTTCTAGCAAACCTATCGAAACTGGCAAAATGTTATGTCTTAGAAGAATATCTGCAACATTTAAAGATATACCAGGTAAACAAAAATTAGGTCCAACATTTGATTACACACACCGATTACTTGACTTTAAACTTCTTGCTGATGGTGAGTATGATAAAGCTAAGATTGAAAAATATGATGACAAAGAAATCCCTCATGTTTTAAGCTTTTTAAATAAAGAAGGATTAATTCAGAAAGAAATACCTAGTGGCAAAACATCTAAAGATATTACAAGAAATCCAATTAATTTTCCTTTAACAAGATCTGAACGACTGCAATCTCTTTCGAGAGGAGATGAAGGTTTTCTTCTTGGTTTAGCTTATTCAACACAGAGAGGGTATGCTAGAAACCATGCATTTGTTGGTGAATTAAGAACTGGTTATGTTGAAGTTAAATTTGAAATTCCTGAACTAGGGATAGAAATAAATATTGCTGATGTCATGTTTACTGAGTGTGAGTCAGTAAACCAATTTAAAGGTAGTAAAAAAATACCTGCTCAATTTACCCGTGGATATGGATTAGTTTTTGGTCAATTAGAGAGAAAAGCAATTTCTATGGCTTTGGTTGATAGATCAATGAGATGGAAAGAGTTTGGAGAGGAATATTTAGGCGTTGCTGCTCAAGATGAAGAATTTATTATATCTCATTGTGATAATATTCAAGCTACTGGTTTTTTAGAACATATCAAATTACCTCATTATGTAGATTTTCAGGCGGAATTGGATCTAGTAAGAAAAATTAGAGAAGAATATAAAAAAAATGAACAACATACTTAAATTTAAAAATAAAAAAGCTAAAGTTTCAGATCAAGATGAAATTTATAATTTTGCTTATTTAGATGAAAATACAAAAAGAATGATAAGAAGAGCTTTAATCAAAGCTCTTTGTATACCAGGTTATCAAGTCCCATTTTCATCCAGAGAAATGCCAATGCCCTACGGATGGGGTACAGGCGGTGTGCAAGTAACTTCATCTTGTTTAACAACAGACGATGTCCTTAAAGTTATTGATCAGGGAGCAGATGACACTACTAATGCAGTTTCAATAAGAAATTTTTTTAAAAAAACTGCAAATATTGAGACTACTGAAACAACTGAAGATGCTTCAATAATACAAACAAGACATAGAATACCAGAGAATCAATTAAAGGAAAAACAGATACTTGTTTATCAAGTTCCAATTCCAGAGCCACTAGCTTTTTTAGAACCAAGATATCAAGAGACTAAAAAAATGCATGCACTATCAGAATATGGAATTATGCATGTAAAGTTATATGAAGACATTACTAAAAATGGTCATATAGAAACCGCATATGCGTATCCAGTGAAAACAAATGACAGATACATAATGGATCCATCACCTATACCAAAATTTGATAATCCAAAGATGAATAACAATCCTGCTATACAATTGTTTGGTGCCGGTAGAGAACAAAGAATTTACGCAATTCCACCGTACACACAGGTTACAAGTCTTGATTTTGAAGATTATCCATTTGATCCTTCAAAAGCACCACATAAATGTTCTATTTGTGGATCAAATGATAGTTTTTTAGATGAAATAATTACAGACGATGATGGTAATAGATCTTTCATATGTTCAGATACAAATTACTGTAATCAAAGAATGAAAGATAAGTAAATGGAACCAATTTTATCTGTTCAAAATTTAAATAAATATTATGGGGATCAAGTTGGTTGTAAAAATATGAATATGACATTGTATCCGGGTGAAGTCGTTGGAGTGGTAGGGGAGTCTGGGTCAGGAAAAACAACTTTTATAAACTCAATATCAGGAAATCTTATTCCAGATAGTGGAAAAATCCTAATTAATACAAATAATGAAATTATTAATTTCTTAGAAATATCAGAGTCATTGAAAAGATTATTAATAAGAACCGAACTAGCTTTTGTTCACCAAAATCCTAGAGATGGTTTAAGATTGGATGTAAGTGCTGGTGGAAATATTAGTGAAAGATTAATGTCCATTGGACAAAGAAATTATGGAAATATTAGGCAAACTATTTTTAAATGGTTAGATAAAGTGGAAATCGATAAAAGTAGGGTAGATGATTTTCCAAGAACATTTTCAGGTGGAATGTTGCAAAGATTACAAATAGCAAAAAACTTAGTTACGAGTCCAAAAATAATTTTCATGGATGAACCAACAGGAGGTCTTGATGTTTCTGTTCAAGCCAAAATTTTAGATTTGTTAAGAAAATTAGTTAGAGAATTAAATTTATCAGTTGTAATTGTTTCTCACGATCTTGCAGTTATTAGATTGTTAGCTGATAAAATTATTGTAATGAAAAATGGTGAGGCTGTTGAGTCTGGATTGTGTGATCAAGTATTAGATGATCCACAACATTCTTACACTCAGTTATTAGTCAGCTCAGTACTTCAGGTTTAAAATGATAGAACTTAATAAAATAACAAAAAAATTTACACTTCATAATCAAGGCAAAACAAAAATATCAGTTTTTAAAAATTTGAATTTGAAAATAAATCCTGGAGAAATTGTAGCGTTGACAGGACCATCAGGTGTTGGAAAGTCTAGCATTTTAAAAATGATTTATGGAAACTATGTTTTTCAATCAGGAGAAATTAAAATTAATAATCACAACATAGATCATAAATATCCTAGAAATATTATTGAACTTAGAAAAAATACAATAGGATATGTTAGTCAATTTCTAAGAGTGATACCTCGTGTTCCTACGATTGAAATTGTTATGGAGCCCTTATTAGAAATAAATTCAGATCAAGATGAAGTTCGTGAAAAAGCTGAAAAAATTTTAATAAAACTTAATATAGATAAAAACTTATGGAATTTATCGCCACTTACTTTTTCAGGAGGAGAACAACAAAGAGTTAATGTAGCTAAGGGACTGATTAGGAATTATCCATGTTTATTACTAGATGAACCAACAGCTAGTTTAGATAGTGTTAACAAAGATATTGTTTTGAATTTGATTAATGAAAAAAAAGATAAAGGATCTTCAATAATTGGCATTTTTCATGATAAATATTCACGTAAATATTTAAATGCTAGGGAAATAGATATTACAAAAATATCAAATGCAAAATAACGGTCAGCTTATTGTAGTCGTTGGACCATCAGGATCAGGAAAAGATACATTGTTAAAAAAAGTAATTAAAAAAATTCCTAATTCTATTTTGGTTAAGAGATACATTACTAGGAAAAAAGATATTAAAAATGAAGATCATTACAGTATATCGATTAAAAATTTTGAAGATAAGATTTCAAAAAAACATTTCTTCGTTTACTGGAATGCTCATGGTTTTTCATACGGTATTCCATTTAAAGAAATAAAAAAAATAGAGCAAGGTAAAACAGTAATTTTTAATGGATCAAGAAAAGTACTTTTTAAAGTAAAAAAAAAAGTTAATAACGTTAAAATAATTAATATTACTGCCCCATCAACAATTATTAAAAAGAGACTTGTAATTCGAGCTAGAGAAGACAAAAAATCAATTAATAAAAGGATAAAAAGAAAAATTAATTTACTTCCGAAAAATATAATTACTATAAATAATAATAAATCAATATCTATCGGTGCAAATAAATTAAAAAAAATAATTTTAGCTAAGTGAAAAATTTTCTAAATTCTCAAACATTCCTTTTTGGTTTTCACCAAATATATATATTTTATCAAAATTATTTATTTCATTTAAAATGATTTCTTTGTTTTTTTCAATTTTTTTTAACTCAAAGTACAATTTGTTTCCTGTGACCTCTGATGCAAGAGTCATATGGAAATTAAATTCTGACATTATATAGGGGTATCCCCATTTATATAAAATATTTAATTGTAATTTACTTAGTTTAGAGGGATTTCTTCTATCAATTTCTTTTTTTGTAAGAGGTGACCTAAATTTAAATAATTCTCTAACCAGTCTATTGGATAACTTATTAATGTTATTATTTTTTTTATTTTGAACAAAAGCATAAAAATTATTTATTTTTTTTAATTTAAATTTATAAAACTTAAATTTTTTGAATTTTTTTGTTATTTCCTCAGTTTTTTTAAATAATGTATTGGTACTATAATTTTTGTTTAGTTTAAAAGGAGGAATAAGTGTACCGTGAAACCCATATTTCTTTGGAATTAAAACATTTTTATCTATGTTTATTAAGTTTTTAATTCCAAATCTGTTTAGATAATTAATTCTATGTTTGTTATTTATTAACTTTGCATTAAGTGGATCCCAACCGAACCAATATCTACCAAATTCTTCTAGACTACTCTCTTTTGGAGGTGCATAATAAATAGCATATCTAGAATATTTTTTCATAATTCAACTTTTAATACTTATATAAATTTTTTTCTCAAATTTAAAATATTTGTAACAATTCATGTATATAAAAAAACGATGCATGAATATATTTTAAATAACGCCATGATAATTAAAAAAGATGAGATTATTCATGGCCATATAAGAATTAAAAATAATAAGATTGTCGATATAAGTAGTGGATTAAGTAATAACAAAAATTCAATTGACTGTGAAAAAGATTACATCTCTCCAGGATTGGTTGAACTACATACCGACAATCTTGAAAGACACATGACACCAAGACCTAAAGTCTCATTTCCAGTAGAAAATGCGATTTTATCTCATGATAGAGAGTTAGCATCTGTAGGAATAACTACAGTTTTTGATGCATTAAGAGTTGGTTCTATTGAAAAAACAGGAAAATATAAAAAATATGCAAAAAACTGTTCAGATATAATTTCAAGTTTTAAAAAAGATAATATTCTCAAGATTGATCACAAAATACATTTAAGAGCTGAAACTTGTTCGGAAAATTTGATTGATGAATTAGACGAATACAATGAAACTCACGATGTAAAACTAATTAGTATAATGGATCATACACCAGGTCAGAGGCAATTTAGAGTTATAGATAAGTATAAAGAATATCTTTCAATTAAACACGGTATGACAGAAAATGAAATGGAAATTCATTTTGAACACTTAATAAATCTTCAAAAAAAAAATAGCAAGAAACACATAGATAGAATTCTAGAATTTAAATCCTCATATGATTGTATTTTGGCTAGTCATGACGATACCACTGAAAATGATGTTCATAACTCAAATAAATATGGAGTAAAATTGGCTGAATTTCCAACAACTTTAGAAGCAGCCAAAACTTCTAAAAATTACAATATTAAAGTCATGATGGGATCTCCTAATTTACTTAGGGGAGGTTCTCACTCTGGCAATATCTCTGCTAAAGAACTTTTAGAAAATGATTGTCTAGATATTTTAAGCTCAGATTATATTCCATCCTCATTAATTATATCTGTTATTAAATGGGGTTTAGAAATTGATAATCTTCCGAAAGCATTTGTAGCAGCTAGTCACGCTCCATCTATAGCTATAAATTTAAATGATAGGGGTTTAATTGACAACAATAAAAGAGCAGATTTAGTAAGGTTTAAAATTTATCAAAATTTACCCGTTGTAAAAAACGTTTGGTCAAACGGAATCCAAGTAAGCTAAAATATTCCTGTTGTATAAGAGTATTTTATAATTCCTGCTATCATTATTGGTATTTGTAATGAAAAATTTGTTAATAAAGGTTTGTCTTTTGTAATGGTACCAACAATTGTCCAACCGATTATACCTAAACTGTGAGGTATCATGCTATAAGGATAGTAATCTAAATAAAAAGTTAATATTCCTAAAAGTGTTAACACTGTGCTTGTCTATTTTAATACCATTATCTAAGAAATTCTCAAAATTTTTAGACCTATAATTAGAAAGATCAAAATTTTTATTTTTTTCTAAAAATTTATTTATATCTTCATTAATTTTACCTGATGGGTTGTTCCCAGCACTATAAGCTTTAAACCTATTTGAATATTCGTTTTTAATAATATTTTCAGCTATTATGCCTCTAGCTGAGTTACCCGTACAAACGAATAAGATATTTTTCATTAGAAAATAATTTTATAAATTCCAATTACAAACAATGGTATTTGTAATCCAAAGTTAGTTAAAATAGCTTTATCTTTTGATATAAAACCAGCTATCGTCCAACCAATAACGCCAAGTCCATGGAAGTAGATATTAATAGGGTAAATATTTAGATTAGTTAACAATATTCCTGTTAAAACAAGAGCTGTACTAATCCATTTTAGATATTTTTTGATAAACATAGTCTCCTCTATATGTAATTTTTGTTACAAGGTTATTACAATTATAGAGGAAACTAAAATCTAAATTTTATAATCTAATTTTTTTGAAGCTCATAAATAGAAACATAATGTTTCTTCTTAGGAAGTGGGATTATTGTTGGAACTTTAGTTAATCTTGGTTTTATTGACTTATTTCCTACGTATTTTTTTAATTAAAGTATTGACAAAAATATGTTATGTTATAACATAACATTATGACTAACAAAGAATTAGTTTTTAATATAATTAAAAAATCATCTAAGCATCTAACTGCTTATGAAATTCTAGATAAACTTCAAAAGATTAAAAAAACACAAGCTATGACTGTCTATAGAGCATTAGATAGTTTAATAGGTGAAGAGAGAATTCATAAATCTAATCAAACAAAAACCTATATTTTGTGTAATCATAGACATGAAGATAATCATAATACTGCAATAGCTATTTGTAAAAAATGTGGTGACACTGAAGAACTTAAATCAAATATCTTTTTAGATTTCTTTAAAAAAAATAATATTAAAAAGTACGATTTTAGTACTTTTAAAATGGAGGTTTTAACAACTTGTAAGGATTGTAATTAATGAAGAAAATAACAATATTATCAATAACAGCGTATATATTTGGTTTTACATATCTTCATGCTGCAGAAGGTCATTCTCATGATTTACCTGAATTTCTTCATTTTTTAGAAGAACTAGTTGAAGAACATGGTATTTTAAGAGGTTTTGTTTTTGGTTTTATTCATACTTTAATTCCATTAATAGGTTTTTACTCAGGATGGAGTATTAACCGTTTTTTAAAAGTTATTTCAAATGGAGCAATAGCAGGAATAGTTGGAATAGTTTTAGCTCATATTATAGCTGACTTTATTGCAGCATTAGCTGATCCAAATCTTAAAAGTGCAGCATATGGAATTGTTCTTGGTGGGTTTTTACCTTTGTTAGCTGTACCTTTTTTAGAAAAATATGTAACAAAAAGTCAGTATCACACTGTTGTAGGTGATCATGAAGATCTAAAAAAAGATTTGAAAACCAAACATAAATAAAATATCTAATAGGGGAATGAGTACAATTCCCCTAACATTAGATGAAATTTTTGATTTAGCAAAAAAAACATTACTTGCTAATGGATGTGACGATGAGACTGCAAGTATTTTATCTGACCTGATAAGAAATGCAGAAAGAGATGGTTCAGTTTCTCATGGATTATTTAGATTACCTGCTTATGTTTCAGGTTTAAAAAGTGGTAAGATTAATGGAAAAGGTAAACCTGAAGTTAAAAAGATTTCTCCATCAGTAATTAAAGTCCAAGGTAATAATTGTTTAGCACCAGTGATACTTAGCAAAGGTTTACCTGAATTAGCTAAAGCTGCAAAAGAAAATGGTGTTGCTGTTTTAGCTATAAATAATTCTCATCATATGGCTGCTATGTGGCCAGAAACAGAAAAATTAGCAGAAGAAGGTTTGGTTGCATTTGCTTGTACATCATACAAGCCAGCAGTAGCTCCTGCAGGGGCTATAAAACCTTTATTTGGAACTAACCCAATTTCATTTGCGTGGCCTAGACCAGGAAGTACTCCTGTTGTTTATGATATGTCAACGGCATCAATGGCAATGGGTGAAGTTCAGGTTGCTAAAAGAGAAGGGCACAAAGTTCCACTTGGAACAGGTCTTACAAAAGATGGTAAAGAAACAACTGATCCAGGTGAGATAGCTGATGGTGGTGTATTATTACCTTTTGGTGGATACAAAGGTTCAGCAATAGCAATGATGGTTGAATTAATGGCAGGTGCTTTAGTAGGTGATAATTTTAGTTATGAAACTGCTTTAAAAGATAATAATGATGGGGGACCTCCAAGCGGTGGTGAGTTCATTTTAGCTATTTGTCCAGATAAAACAGCAGGTACAAGTTGGCAAACCCATGCTGATGAATTTTTTGATAAAATGAAATCAATGGGTGACGTAAGATTACCTGGTGAGAGAAGACATAAAAATAGACTTGATAAGGGACCAAGGAATATTAACGAAGAGTTGGTTAATAAAATAAAATCTTTAAGCTAATTTAATTTCTATTGGTGTGTGATCAGAGGGTTTTTCTCTTCCACGAGGGTCTTTATTAATATTTATCTCTTTAACAGTATCAATTATAGAATTTGAAACTAAGAAATGGTCAATTCTCATACCATTATTTTTTTGCCATGCACCTCTCATGTAGTCCCAGAATGTGTATCCTTCTTTATCTTCATTAAAATGTCTGTAAACATCACTAAAACCTAGATTAAGCATTTCTCTAAATTTCTTCCTTATTTCAAGCCGATACAATGCATCATCTTCAAAACTCTTAACATTATAAACATCTTCAGCTGCAGGAATAACATTAAAATCACCAGCAAGTATTATATTAGAGTTTTTTTTAGAAAGTGTTTTTAATTGTTTGATTAGTTGATCCATCCAATTTTTTTTATAATCATATTTTTCAGTATCAACAGGATTTCCATTTGGAGTATAAATATTTATTAATTGAATATTTTTCTTTTTGTGTTCAATTTCAGCAGAAATTATTCTTGATTGTTTTAGTTTATCCTTAATTAAATCTATTCTTACATTATTTAATTTTTTCTTAGATATAATTGCAACACCATTATAACTTTTTTGACCAAATACATGACTTTCATAATCCATAGCTGAAAAATCATCATAAGGAAAATTAACATCTTCAGTTTTGATTTCCTGCATCATTAAAACGTCAGGTTTATATTTTAATAAATAACTTTTGATATTTTCAATTCTAGCTCTAACAGAATTAACATTCCATGATGAAATTATCATTAAAGAGAAAAAGAAACCCCACAACCGCATGAAGATTTGGTTTGTGGATTTGATATTTTAAAAGACTCACCAATTAATTCAGATACATAATCTACTTGAGAACCTTTTAATAAATCAGCCGATGTTTTATCGATTAAAATATTTTCATAGTTTAAATCATCATCATTTTTGGATTGTTCAAATGTAAATTCATATTGAAATCCTGAGCATCCACCACCTTTAATAGCGATTCTAAAAAAAGAACCTTTATCTTTTTTAGACAATAAATTTCCTATCTGTTTTAGAGCATTATCTGTAAATTTAATTTCTTTAATCATGATTGAACACTGATAATACTAATATAATACTTAATTATTTAAATTAAAGGATGAAAAAACATTTAAAGTTAGGCTTATTTAAAAGTAATGGGAGGCTTAATAGTGAGGCTATTTCAAAATATAGATCACCGTTTCAAAGAGATAGAGATAGAATAATTCACAGTGCCTCATTTCGTCGTCTTAAACATAAAACACAAGTTTTTGTTAATACAGAAGGGGATCATTTTAGAACTAGAATTACCCATTCAATTGAAGTCGCTCAAATAGCTAGATCAATTGCAAAATATTTAAATTTGAATGAAGACCTAACAGAAACATTAAGTCTAGCTCATGATTTGGGTCATACTCCATTTGGTCATGCAGGCGAACATGCCTTAGATGAATGCATGCAAGAGTATGGTGGATTTGATCATAACTTACAAACCTTAAGGATTGTTATGTTTTTGGAAAACAAATACTTCAAATTTAATGGACTTAATTTGTCCATAGAAACATTAGAAGGTCTCTTAAAACATAATGGACCAGTTGAGGACACTGTTTTAGTTAACAAGTTAATTGGTATTAAAACTTTTAAAAATAAGATTAATTTTAGTACATATCCATCTTTAGAAGCTCAAATTTCTGCCATATCAGATGATATAGCTTACAATAATCATGATATTCAAGATGGTATCAATGCAAATTTATTCAAATTAGAAGAGCTTATAGAGATAGATTTTTTTAAATCAATTTATCTTAAATATAAAAATAAAATTAATAAAAAAAATTATAAAATAGCAACTTATCAAATTATTAGAGACTCAATTGATTTAATGATTAGAGATCTTTTGAAAAATACTAAAAAGAATTTGAAAAATCTTAAAATAAAAACAATTAAAGATATAGCGAAGTCTGATCAATTAATAGTTTGTTTTTCAGATAAAATTCAAAAATCAGAAAGAGAAATCAAATTTTTTTTAAGATCAAGAATGTATAATAACAAGCTAGTATTAAGAAAGAATCAAAGAGGAAAATTTATTATTAAGAAATTATTTGCTATAATTAAATCAAATCCAAGAAAATTTCTTACAAAAGATCAATTGACTAAAGATAAATTTAGAGCTATTTCAGATTTTATTTCAGGTATGACGGATCGTTATGCTATTAACCTATATAACAATTTTAAATGAACATTTTTGAATTATATTTAGATAAAATTAAGTCAATTATTACTGACCTTAGCAAAGAGGGGAAAATAATTATTCCTGAAACTTTCAATGGAATAAATTCAGAAATACCACCTACAAAGTTTGATTGTGACATATCTACAAATGTTGCAATGGTACTTTCAAAATTAAATAAAAAATCTCCTATGGATCTAGCAGAGATAATATCATCCGTTATTAAAGAAAATGACCCTCTAATTCAAACTATCACTATTGTTAAGCCAGGTTTTATTAATATCAAGTTTAAACCTATTTTTTGGTCTAATTTTATTAAAGAAATTATTTTAAATGCAAAAAGTTTTGGAATTAATGAAAAAGAAAAAAAACTTAATTATTTGGTTGAGTTTGTATCTGCTAACCCAACAGGTCCATTACATGTAGGTCATTGTCGAGGTGCTATATTAGGTGATGTAATTTCTAATGTTTTACTTTTTAATAATCACAAAGTTACCAAAGAATATTATGTTAATGATTATGGAAATCAGATTATTAATTTTACTAAATCTGTTTATTTTAGAATTCGTGAAGTAAAATTTGGTGAAATTTTCCCAAATGATAATCCAGACTTATATCCAGGTGATTATCTAATTGATTTTGCAAATAATATTATCAATTCTAATACTGATCTTAACTATGATACGTATGAAGGTATAAGTGAAAAATTAACTGCTTTATCAATTGAACAAGCTTTACTTTTAATTAAAAGAAATCTTAAAAGTCTCGGTATTAATCATGATAGTTTTGTAAGTGAGAAAAAAATAGTTCTAAACAAAGAAGTTGAAAGCGTTGTCAGTTTTTTAGAAACTAATAATTTTGTATATAAAGGTAAAATTAAAGCACCAGCTGGCGAAGATAATAAAAATTGGATCGAAAGAGAACAATTGTTATTTAAATCAACAGATTTTGGTGACGATAAAGATAGAGCTTTACAGAAATCTGATGGTTCATGGACTTATTTTGCAAGTGACGTTGCTTATCATAAAAATAAAGTTGATCGTAAATTTGATTATCTAATCAACATTCTTGGAGCTGATCATGCAGGATATATAAAAAGAATTTCATCATCTGTAGATGCTCTTTCTGGCACAAAAAATAAATTAATTTGTAAAATTAGTCAGCTTGTAAAGTTAATTAAAGATAACAAACCTTTTAAAATGTCCAAAAGAAAAGGTGACTATATTACTGTAGATGATTTAATAGAAGAGGTTGGTAAAGATGCGACTAGATTTATAATGCTTAATAGAAGCAGTGATGTCGAGTTAGACTTTGATTTTGATGCTGTAAAAGATAAATCTAAAGAAAATCCACTTTATTATGTTCAATATTGTTACGCAAGAATTTCATCTGTATTTAGACATTTAGACAAAGATCTGAATTCTGATGTAAAAATAGATAATTATAATTTTGAATACACAGAGGATGAAATTAAAATCTTAAAAAAAATTTCTGAATGGCCAAAATGTATTGATGCCTCTAGTACTAAACTTGAGCCACACCGTATCCCAATTTATCTGTATGAATTAGCGTCCGAATTTCATTCATATTGGAATCTTGGCAAACAAAATCCAGAAAAAAGATTTATCAATGATCAAAAAAATATTTCAGATTCAAAACTAGTTTTCTTAAAATTAATTTCTAACGTTATCAAATCTGGTATGAATATTGTTGGTGTTGATACTCCAGAAAAAATGTAATGCTTAAAGAAATTAAATATTTAATATTTATAGTAATTATTACGTTATTTATTTTCTTTACTGGAAAGTATTATTTTTCAGATGAAAATATTAAAAAATCTTACAGATCATACAAAAATATTAATGAAAAAATTAAAATTTATTCAAAAGAATTACCTATTTTAGAAAATGATACCAAGGATGTAATTGAATATGTAAAACAAACTAATGAAAAAAAGAAAAAAAAGTTTAATTTCTGGAAACTTTTAGAAAATGATTAACAATAGAAAATCGTTTATTATAGGTATAAAATCTCTTAAATTATCTAACAACGAAAAAATTTTTTTAACAACTCATAAACCATGGGGTGTCATATTATTTTCAAGAAATATTAAATCAATTAAACAAACAAAAACTTTAACTGATAGTATTAAAAAAATTTTTAAAGATAATAATTACCCCATATTAATTGACCAAGAGGGGGGTAGAGTTAATAGACTAAAAAATATTATTTCATTTGATAATTTGACATCTGAATTTTTTGGAGATCTTTATGAAAATGACAAGATGAAATTTGATATTATTTATAAATTATTTATTGATAAGACATGTTATTTATTAAAGTTGATAGGGGCAAATATTAATACAGTACCAGTTTTAGACATCAGGGTAAAAGGCGCTAGCAATATTATTGGAGATCGATCTTTTTCTAAAAATAAAAAAATAATCTCAAAAATAGGTGATTTATGTATAAAACTATTCCATGAAAATTCTATTGGTACTGTTATTAAACATATTCCAGGACATGGTTTAGCTAATGTTGATAGTCATAATTATACACCGATTATTAAAAAATCCCTTAAATACTTAGATAAGAATGATTTTTGCACCTTTAAAGAGAAAAATAGTTTCTTTGCTATGACAGGTCATGTCATTTATCAAAGTATAGATAAAGTGAACACAGTTACCCATTCTAGAGAAATGATTAAATATATTAGAAATAATATTGGGTTTAAAAATATTCTAATTTCGGACGATCTATCAATGAAAAGTTTAAAAGATGATATGAAGGGAAACACTACTAAAGCATTCAAAGCAGGGTGTGATATAGCACTTCATTGTAATGGTAATATCAATGAAATGAAGATTGTTGCAAATAACTCACCCTTGATAAGTAAGTTTATAATTAAAAAAACATCACAATTTTATAAGATTTTAAGATAATATTTCAATATGTCTGAGTCTGATTCTGTTTTATTTAATGTTGATATAAATAATTATAATGGCCCCCTGGATGTGCTGTTAGATTTAGCCAAGGCACAAAAAGTTGATTTAGAAGAAATTTCGATCACTAAATTAGCAGATCAATTTCATGAATATATTACTCAAGAAAAAGATTTAAATTTAGAAATCGCTTCAGAATATTTGTTAATGGCAACATGGCTTGCTTATTTAAAGTCAAAACTATTATTACCAGGAACACCAGATGAAGAATTTAAAGTTCAAGAAGTTGCTGATAAATTAAAATTACAATTAAAAAAATTAGAACTTATTAGATTACTTTCTGATCAAATGCTCAAAAGAAAGAGACTAGGTAGAGAAATAAGAACACGTGGAATTAAAGGTAATATCAGATCTATTTATAGTTCTGAATACAATTTAACTATGTTTGAATTACTGAAATCTTACTCATCAATAATAATGACTAAAGATTTTCAAAGAATGAATATTCCTAAGTTACCAGTTTTTACAACTGAAGATGGTATTAAAACAATCAGAGAATTTTTTGGTAAATTAATGGATTGGAAAAATATTAATGACCTAATACCCGCTGGTTTTAAAAGTGGATCAAAATATAAAAGAACAGGTAAAGCAGGAATTTTTGCTGGCTCATTAGAGTTGGTAAAAGAAGGTAATTTAACAATTAAACAAGAAAACTTATATGATGATATTTATGTTAAGGAAGTAAATGATTAAAAAAGAAAAAATTTCTAAAGATAATATTGTTAATTTTCCATCTAAATTAACTGAAATTGAAAAACAAATAGAAGCTGTAATTTTTGCTGCTGCTGAACCTTTGGATGTTGATACCATTGAAAGCAAAATCTCAAAAAAATCTAATGTCGCAAAATCTTTAGAAAAATTGCAACTAGAATATTCAAATCGAGGTATTAATTTAGTCTGCATAAAAGATAAATGGTCATTTAGAACTTCTCCAAAACTTTCTGGATTAATGTCTCAAGAAAAAACCGTTGAAAAAAAATTATCTAGAGCTGCGTTAGAAACACTTGCTATCATAGTATACCACCAACCTGTAACCAGAGCTGAAATAGAAGAGATTAGAGGGGTTGCTTTTGGAACCAATACGTTGGAAATTTTAATGGAACTCGATTGGGTAAAACCTGCCGGCCGAAAAGACGTCCCTGGTAGACCAATCCAATATGCAACAACAGATGAATTCCTGAACCATTTTAATCTTCAAAAATTGTCAGATTTACCTACTGTAGATGAATTGGGTGCAGCTGGATTAATTGATAGTTCAAGTGTTGATAATGCTATTTTTGGTACTGGTAAATTCTTTAAAGAAAAACAAGATGACAAAAAAGAAGATATCTATTCAAATATAGATGAGATGCTTAATAGCACCCTTGATAGTGAAGAAAAAGATTAATAAAAAAGTAACTTTTAAATTTTACTTAAAAGAGTTATAAGTTTTTATGAGCATAGGAATTTGGCAAATAGCAATTGTTGTAATATTAGTGGTCTTACTATTTGGACGTGGAAAAATATCTAGTTTAATGGGAGACGTTGCTAAAGGTATTAAAAGTTTCAAAAAAGGTATGGCGTCAGATGTTACTGACGATGTAGAGCCAAAAAATATTTCTGACGAAAACAAAGACTCAAATAACAAAGATTAAATCACATGCCTACTATTGGTTGGTTTGAGATATTAATTGTTGTTGCTATTGCGATTATTGTTCTTGGGCCAAAAGATTTTCCAGTAATGTTAAAAAAAGCTGGTTCATGGATTGGCACAGCTAAAAGATATGTCAATAACATTCAAAATGAAGTTTCTAATATTGATGTGGATATTGATGATGAAAAAAAAAATGAGATAAAAAAAGAAAATAAAGAAAATGAATAACGATGAAAATGAAGGTGGTTTTGTAAGTCACTTAACAGAATTAAGAAAAAGACTTATTCATAGTTTTATATTTCTTTTTATTTTTTTTATTGGCTGTTATTTTTTTGCAGAACATATTTATGGTTTTTTAGTAGATCCATTTGCAAAGGCTGTTAAAGATGACGGTTCAAGTAGAAGATTAATCTTTACTGCTTTACAAGAAACTTTTTTAACGTATTTAAAAGTATCTTTTTTTACTGCTTTTTTTGTTACCTGCCCATTTATATTAATGCAAATATGGAAATTTATTGCTCCTGGATTATATAAGCATGAAAAAATTGCTATAATTCCTTATTTAATTCTTACTCCAATTCTTTTTTTTCTAGGAGGTATGCTTGTTTATTATTTAATAATGCCCCTAGCAATTAAATTTTTTTTATCATTTGAAAGTACTGGACTTTCAACAAATCTTCCCATTCAACTTGAGGCGAAAGTAAATGAATACTTATCTTTAGTAATGAAGTTAATTTTTGCATTTGGTATCAGTTTTCAATTACCTGTAGTTCTAAGTTTATTAGCAAGGGTAGGGATTGTTGACAGTCAATTCTTAAGAGAAAGAAGAAAATATGTTGTTGTAATTATTTTTGCTGCAGCAGCTTTATTAACACCACCAGATCCAATAACTCAAATCGGTTTAGCTATTCCATTATTAATTTTATATGAATTATCAATATTTTCAGTAAAATTTATAGAAAATAAAAATTTAAAAAATACGAATGCATAATTTAAAGGAAATTAGAAAAAACTTTTCTCAATTTGCAAAATCTTTAGAAAAAAGATCAGTTAACGTTGATTTTACCAATCTAGAAAAGTTAGATGAATTAAATAGAGAATTAATACAAAAAAAAGAGTCTTTGGAAAATGAAAAAAAAGAAATTTCAAAATCTAAAGATGAGAGTTTATTTAAGAAATCTAAAGAAATTTCTATTGAATTAGAAAAAATTTCTGAAAATCAAAAAAATACAAAGGGAAAACTAGATGAAATTTTATCCAATATTCCAAATATACCAAATTTAGATGTTCCAGATGGAAAAGATGAAAATGATAATGTTGAAGTTTTAAAATCTGGAAAAATAACTGAATTTGATTTTAAACCTAAGTCTCATTATGAATTAGGTGAAAATTTACGAATGCTTGATTTTGATCTTGCGACTAAAACTACAGGCTCAAGGTTTGTTTTTGTTAAGGATAAATTGGCGTTACTGGAGAGAGCTTTATCAAATTTTATGCTTGATACACATGTTGATCAAAATGAATATCAAGAAATTTCTCCACCATTAATTGCTTCTGATAATACAATGTTTGGCACTGGTCAATTACCAAAGTTTGAAAATGATCAATTTGAGATTAAATTTGATGAAGGTTCTGATAGAAAATTTTTAATCCCTACAGCAGAAGTTATTTTAACAAATATAGTTAAAGATCAAATATTAGATCGCAACAATCTTCCATTAAGATTTGTTGCTTCAACTCCATGTTTTAGAAAAGAAGCTGGTAGTTATGGAAAAGATACAAAAGGTATGATTAGACAACATCAATTTTATAAAGTTGAGATGGTTAGCATTGTTGAAAAAGAAAATTGTTTAGAAGAACTTGAGAGAATGACTAATTGTGCAACCGATATTTTGGATAAATTAGAGTTACCTTATAGAAAAGTTATTTTGTGCACTGGTGATATGGGGTTTTCTGCAGAAAAAACTTATGATATTGAAGTATGGCTTCCCTCAGAAAATAAATATCGTGAAATTTCATCTTGCTCATCATGCTCAACATTTCAAGCTCAAAGAATGAAAACTCGATATAAAAACGAAAAAAAAGAAACTATTTTTGTGGGCACGTTGAACGGAAGTGGTCTAGCTATTGGTAGAACATTGATTGCAGTTTTAGAAAACTATCAACAAAAAGATGGATCTATTATTGTACCAAAGGTTCTAAGACCTTATATGAATAATTTAGAATTAATTTCAGCCAAATAGAGTTGTTTTCGACATTAAGATAGTATAATAATTCTCATAATTTATAAGGAGATTTATGGAAGGCTCAGGAATAGGACAATTTATACCGTTAATTTTAATTTTTGTTATTTTTTATTTTTTCTTAATAAGACCTCAACAAAAAAAAGTTAAAGAGCATAAAGCAATGGTAGAAAATCTAAAAAGAGGAGATAAAGTAATCACCTCTGGTGGTATCACTGGTACAGTTGAGAGATTAATTGATAACGATAAAGTTGAAGTAGAAATAGCTGATAATGTTAAAGTTGAAATCGTAAAAGCTACTGGTATCCAGGGTCTACTAAATGTTGCTCAAGAAGTAAAAAAATAATTAATTTTTAGATTTAGTGCTTTATTTTTCAAAGTTACGTATTTTATTCATAAGTCTATTTTCATTTTTATTTATTTTAATTGCCTCATCAAATTTGTTTAAAGTAGATGATGGTTTTTTTGATAAAAAAATTAATCTAGGACTTGATTTACAAGGAGGATCTTATCTATTATTAGAAATAGATAATGATCCAGTTATAGAGCAAAAATTACAAAATTTAACATCCACTATTAGAAATTATTTCAAAGATAAAGATATTAAGATTAATAATATTAAAATTGATAAACAAAATATTTTCTTTAATGTTTTGGATCAAAATAAAAAAATCATTATTGAAACATTTGAGGATGAAAATAGTGATATTAACCCTTATTACCCAACATTTAAATCACATCAATTAATACTCGAGGATACTGGTCTTAACTTTAAAGTCAGTTTTTCTAAACAAGGGTTAATTGCTCTTAAAACATCATCTCAAGACCAAGCAATAGAAATTGTAAGACGAAGAATTGACGAAGTTGGTACTAATGAACCCAATATATTAAAAAGAGGTAACAACAGAATTTTAGTCGAATTACCAGGATTAGATGACCCTATGAGAGTTAAATCACTTTTGGGTAAAACTGCTAATTTAACATTCAGATTTGTAACTAATGATAATAATGACAGATTTGGAGTTGATAAATTAAAATTTGAAGATGGCTTAGATGAAGCAACTGTTAGTAAAAGAATTATAATAAGTGGTGATAATCTTTTAGATGCACAACCAAAGATGGATGCCCAAACTAATCAAACAATAGTTTCTTTTTCTTTGGATAGAGTAGGTGCTAAAAGGTTTGGTAAGGCTACATCAACAGGTATAGGTAAACAGCTGGCTATTATTTTGGATGGTAAAATAATAAGTGCACCAGTGATTAGAGATACTATTGCTAGTGGCTCTGGACAAATTAGTGGTGGTTTCACATTTCAGTCAGCAACAGATTTAGCTTTATTATTAAGATCTGGAGCATTACCAGCCCCACTAAATATTATTGAAGAAAGAACTGTTGGTCCAGATTTAGGACAAGATTCTATAAATGCAGGAATGATAGCATTAGCCATAGGTTTTCTTTTGGTTATAATTTTTATGTTCGTAAAATATAGAATATTTGGGTTAATAACTAATGTTACCTTAATTATAAATTTATTTATTCTTTTAGGTATATTAACGCTTTTTGAAGCTACATTAACTTTACCTGGAATAGCCGGTATTATTTTAACAGTGGGTATGGCTGTTGATGCCAATGTTTTAATTTTTGAAAGAATTAAAGAAGAATTAAAAGACGAAAAGAATAATATCATAGCTTTTGACAGTGGTTACACAAAATCAAGAACAGCAATTATTGATGCTAATATTACAACTTTGTTAGCAGCTATTATACTTTTCTTCATGGGATCTGGCCCAGTGAAAGGTTTTTCTGTAACTCTTGGAGTTGGAATTTTTACAACATTATTTTCCGTTTATTTTATAGCAAGATTATTTACTAGCATCTACGTATCTAAAAATAGAAATAAGGAGAAATTAATTTAATGATTGCTTTTAATAAATATTATAATCATTTTAATGTTGTTTCTACATTTTTAATAGTTGCTTCATTAATATTGTTAGTTTTTAAAGGTTTAAATTTCGGTATCGATTTTAAAGGTGGAACTTTAATTGAACTTAGATCTACTGATTCAAAAATCAGTGTAAGTTCTTTACGAGATAAATTTAGTCAAATGAATCTAGGAGATGTTTCTGTTAAAAAATTTG
>JACWEQ010000010.1 GCA_014653365.1 Pelagibacterales bacterium SAG-MED49
TTACCTAATTTTCTTTTTAAACAGATCTTTTTTAGAGATATCATTTGATCTGATAAATCCTTCTAGTGCAATTTCGGGTGCATTTATGTTGGGTCCTTTAATTTCTTCAGATTTCAAAACTACTTGTTTTGGAAGACCTTCAAAAACAAGTATCATTCTATTTGGTGTTGAATATGATGAGCTTTTTTTGAAAGAAACAAATTTCTCATTAAATAATTTATTGAAACTATCTAACAAATCTTCGCGTAAATTTTTTTGAAGAGACGAAGGTATTTCCTCGCTAAATAATTCTAGAAAAAATTCAGACATTTAATTTTGACTATTTAACCAAATTCCTGCAGCAGCTTTTGTGATATCTCGAATTCTACCTATATATCCAGCTCTTTGAGCTACACTTATTGCGCCACGAGCATCTAAAATATTAAATACATGGCTTGCTTTTAAGCATTGATCATACGCAGGTAATGAAAGTTTTTTTTCTGTAAGAGATTTTGCTTCTATTTCATGCATATCGAACATTTTTAATAAATTATCTACATTTGCATGCTCAAAATTGTATGCTGAGAATTCTTTTTCTGCTTGATGAAAAATATCTTGATATTTCACCTCTTCATTATTCCATAATAAATCATACACGTTTTTTTGCTGCTGTGTAAACATGCATATTCTTTCTAAACCATATGTAATTTCTACTGAAACAGGTTTACATTCATATCCTGCCATTTGCTGAAAATACGTAAATTGTGTTATTTCCATACCATCACACCACACTTCCCAACCTAAACCAGCCGCACCTAATGTTGGGCTTTCCCAGTCATCTTCTACAAATCTAATATCATGTTCATTATGATCAATACCAATTACTGACAAACTATTAAGGTATAACTTTTTTATATTACCTGGTGAAGGTTTTATCAAAACTTGAAACTGATAATAATGCTGAAGTCTATTTGGATTGTCACCATATCTCCCATCCGTTGGCCTTCTTGATGGTTGAACATAAGCAGCTTTCCATGGCTTTGGACCAAGTGATCGAAGTGTGGTAGCTGGATGAAATGTACCAGCACCAACCTCTATATCATATGGTTGTAAAATAGCACATCCCTTTTTACTCCAAAACTTTTGAAGATTTAAAATTGTTTCTTGAAATGATTGGATTTTTTTTATTGGTTTTTTTATTTTAGAAACCATATCTTTGCCAAATTGACCTTTCATCTAAGATGTTAGCTAATTGATCCACTTGATTGCTCGAAGATGAAATTTTTTGACTTAACCAACCCTTAGATTTTTCAAATTTTTTAATTACTACATCATCTCCGAATTTTTCTTTTAAAATTTCATGTGCATTTCCAATTCCATCTATTAATCCTAAATCTTTTGCTTTACTACCTGACCAAAATTCTCCTGAGAACAATTCTGTCTCAGATTTGTTTAGCTTGGATCTTCTGCTTTCTTCAACTACATCTATAAAATCTTTATGTAAATCTAATTGTATTCTTTTTAATCTTTCAATATCCTCGTTCTTTTCATCAAGAAAAGGGTCTAATGTACTTTTATTTTTTCCAGCAGTATGAACTCTTCTTTCAACACCAATCTTTTTTATTAATTCTGTAAAACCAAATGAGGAATAAATTACACCAATAGATCCTATTATTGAACTTGAGTTAGCATAGATTTCATCACCAGCACAAGAAATAAGATACCCGCCAGATGCTGCTACATCTTCAGCAAATACAATTACTTTTTTTTTATTCTTTTTTGCTTCTTGTCTAATAAAACTATAAATTAAATGAGATTGCACGGGTGATCCACCAGGAGAATTTATTGTAATAGCAACGCAAGCAGCCTTTTTAAGAGAAAAAGCCTTTTTTATAAGCTCTTCTTGTCCTGCAAAATCTATACCTTGTTTGAATTTTCCAGCATTTCCTATAACTCCACTTAATTTTAAATGGGCTACAATCTTTTTCTTTTTAAAAAAAGAGAACATTATTATCCCTTATAGAATTATTAATTGAATATATAGAGTACTTATAATTGAAGAATTAGGTGCGTCAATTGATAAGTAATATATAAAACTTAATTATACTAATTTAATTAAATAATGGGAACAGTTGTACAGCTTAAAAATCAGATAAATGACTCTTATTTTCAACTTAAAGATTCTGTTGAAGATAAACTTATCTTAACTGAAGAAAAAATTAAATCAAAATTAGCTAGTGAAGTTGAGTTGGTTCAAAAAATGACCAATTATCATATTGAAACTGGAGGAAAAAGACTGCGAGCTTTACTTACCTTGGGATCAGCAAAATTATGTGGATATTCTAAAGGTTCTAGAGATGTAAATTTGGCGGCTTGTGTGGAATTAATTCATAGCGCAACTTTAATGCATGATGATGTAATTGATGAAGGTGAGATAAGAAGAGGAAAAGAAACTTTAAATAAAGTATGGAATAACCATTCTTCTGTTTTAATTGGTGATTATTTGTTGAGCAGATGCTTTGAAATGATGGTGGAAGATGGCAACCTAGAAGTTTTAAAATTATTATCATCAACCTCAGCAAAAATAGCTCAAGGAGAAGTTTTACAACTTCAGCATAAAGGTGAGGTAGATATGCTTGAAGAAACCTATCTTAAGATTATTTCAGCAAAAACTGCTGAACTGTTTGCAGCTGCAACAAAAGTAGGTGCAATTTTGTCAGACTCGGATACCAAAGAAAAAGATGCACTTGAATTTTATGGAAGAAACCTTGGTCTTACATTTCAAATTGCAGATGATACGCTTGATTATAATTCTGATCTAAAATTATTTGGAAAAAAAATAGGTCAAGATTTTTTTGAAGGGAAAATTACCCTACCTATAATTTTACTTTTTCAAAAATTAGTATTAAATGAAAAAAAACTATTAATTGAAATATTTCAAAAAGAGTTAAGAGATAAAGATGACTTAAATAAAATAATTTCTTTAATAAAAAAATATAATATTATTAAAGAGTGTTATCAAAAAGCTCAACATTACATAAATCTAGCTTCAAACTCTCTAACTGTATTTAACGACTCAAAAGAAAAAGAGATTCTTAAAAGTCTTACATCATTTAGTTTAGCTAGAAATTTTTAAGGACTTAATAAAGATTTTATCCACTGGCCGTTTCTATCTTTAACATATTTCAATCTTTCATGTATTCTGCCATCTCCATCTAGCCAAAATTCAACACTTTGTGGAGATAAAATCCACCCAGACCAATGACTTGGTCTTGGTACGTTATTTTCATCATTATATTTATCTTTATATTCTTTAATAGAATCAATTAATTGATTCCTACTAGTTAATTCTTTACTTTGCTTAGAAGCCCAAGCTCCAATTCTACTCTCATAACTTCTCGAATTATAATATTTGTCAGCGACATCATCTGCTACCTGTGTAACTACACCGTTGATTCTTATTTGTCTCAAAAGACTTTTCCAATGAAAACACATTGCAGCTTTAGGATTTTCTTTTAATTCGTTTCCTTTTTGACTATTCAAATTTGTGTAAAATATAAATCCACTCTGACTGAAGTCTTTCAATAAAACCATTCTCACTGATGGAAAGTTATTATTAGATGTTGCTAGTGATACTGCATTAGGATCATTAGGTTCTGATTTTTTTGTATCATCCATCCACAGATTAAACAGCTCTATTGGATCATCTAGATCTAAAAAACAGCTATTAAGGCCAAGTGGGTTTTTTTGATTCATAATTTAAACAAAATAATCTATATAATATAGATAATGTCATTTAATACTTTTGGAAAGCTATTTCGTTTCTCTACTTGGGGTGAGTCTCATGGGCCTGCTCTAGGATGTATAGTAGATGGTTGTCCTCCTAATATAAGCCTCAAAGAACAAGATATACAAATTGAATTAGATAAGAGAAAACCAGGACAATCTAAATTTACAACTCAAAGAAAAGAGGACGATAAGGTTCAAATATTATCAGGTATATTTGAAGGAAAAACTACTGGAACACCTATTTCATTAATTATTTATAATAAAGACATGAGATCAAAAGATTATGGCAATATCAAAAATAAATTTAGACCGGGACATGCTGATTATACATACTTTAAAAAATATGGGATAAGAGATTATAGAGGTGGTGGAAGATCTTCAGCAAGGGAAACTGCTGCAAGAGTTGCTGCTGGTGCAATAGCTAAATTAGTTTTGCAAAAAAAATTAGGTAAAAAATTTAAAGTTATTGGTGCCGTTACTCAATTAGGAATTTTGGGATGTGATACAAATCAGTGGAATGATAATACAATTTCTAGAAATCCATTTTTTTGCCCCGACAAGTCTATGTTAAAACTTTGGGAGAAATATTTATTAGGTGTAAGAAAATCTGGATCTTCATGTGGAGCCATAATTGAAGTAAGAGCTAGAGGAATTCCTGCAGGTCTTGGTGCTCCTATTTATTCAAAATTAGATTCTGATATTGCCTCAGGTCTAATGAGTATAAATGCTGTTAAAGGAGTAAATATCGGAGCTGGAATGAATTCAGCTCAATTAAGTGGTGAACAAAATTCAGATGAAATTTCTCAAAAAGGAAAAAAATTAAATTTTAACTCTAATAATGCTGGTGGAATTTTAGGTGGTATATCTAGTGGTCAAGAAATTATTGCTTCTTTTGCAGTAAAACCTACATCCTCAATTTTAACAACTAGAAAAACAATTAATAAATTTGGAAAAAATACCACTATATCTGTTAAGGGAAGACATGATCCTTGCGTTGGCATTAGGGCAGTTCCTGTTGGTGAGGCTATGATAAATTGTGTTTTATTAGATCATTATCTAATGAATAAAGCTCAATGTAGTTAAATCTTGTATTAATTTTTTACTACTTTTATTGCTTCTTTTGTAAACAAAATATCTAAGATTTTTTTTGAAATTTGAGAAGCATTTAATCCAGCCAGCTCATACATTTTATTCGGACTGTCTTGTTCAATAAAAGTATCAGGCAACATCATTGCTCTAAATTTTAGGCCTTTGTCAAATATACCTTTTTCAGCAAGTAAGTTTTTAACATGAGAACCAAAACCGCCAATCGATCCTTCTTCTATAGTAAGCATTACATCGTGCTCTCTAGCACATTTTAAGATAAGTTCTTGATCCAAAGGTTTGGCAAACCTTGCATCAACAATTGTAGTGGATACACCTTTACTCTTTAATTCTTCAGCTGCTAATTTGCATTCTTCTAGCCTCGCTCCTAAGCTTAAAATACAAGCTTGTTTTCCTTCTTGAACAATTCTTCCTTTTCCTATTTCAATTTTTTCGTCTATTGAAGGAAGTTCAAGTCCAACTCCAGTACCTCTTGGATATCTAATTGCGCTAGGTCTATCGTTTATATCAACTGAAGTATTTATCATTTTTACTAACTCAGCCTCATCACTTGCGGCCATAACAATAAAGTTAGGTAAAGTTGATAAATAAGTAATGTCAAATGAGCCAGCATGTGTTGATCCGTCTGCTCCAACTAAGCCCGCTCTATCTATTGCGAATCTAACTGGCAAACTTTGAATAGCTACATCGTGAACAACCTGATCATAAGCTCTTTGTAAAAAAGTTGAATAAATTGCTGCATAAGGCTTATATCCCTCTGTAGCCAAACCTGCTGAAAAAGTTACTGCATGCTGTTCGGCTATACCAACATCAAACATTCTTTTAGGAAATTCTTTTCCAAAAATATCCATTCCTGTCCCCCCCGGCATTGCAGCTGTTATTCCAACTATTTTACTATCTTTTTGGGCATGTTTAACCAGTGTGTTAGCAAATACTTTTGTATAGGCTGGAAGATTGTTGCCACTTTTAATCTGTTCACCAGTCTCAACATTAAACTTTGAGACACCATGATAATGATCTGTAGCTTTTTCTGCGTATGAATATCCTTTTCCTTTTTGCGTTTTAATATGGATCATAATTGGACCTTCATGTTTTGAGTCTCTTGCATTTCTTAAAATTGGTACGAGACTTGTTAAATCATGACCATCAATTGGACCTGCATAATAAAAACCTAATGAACTAAATAAAGTACCACCAGTAACTGCAGAACGTAAAAAATCTTCCGCTTTTCCTGCTTTGGCACTAAATCTTTTTGAAAACGCTGAAGTAATTAACTTAAGCGTTTCTCTAAGACTAAAATATATTTTTCCAGTAAATAATTTTGCCAAATAAGTTCTCATAGCACCAACTGGTTTTGCAATAGACATGTCATTATCATTTAAAATAACAATCATTTTGGTTTTAGATGCACCAGCATTATTCATTGCTTCATAAGCCATGCCTGCACTTATTGCACCATCACCAATTACAGCTATTACATTAGACGATTTATTAGCTAGCTTATTAGCTTCGGCAATACCAAGTGCTGAAGATATAGATGTTGAGCTATGAGCTGCTCCAAATGGATCATATTCACTTTCTGATCTTTTTGTAAATCCTGACAATCCATTTCCTTGCCTTAAAGTTCTTATCTTATTTTTTCTTCCTGTTAAAATTTTATGAGGGTAAGATTGATGACCAACATCCCAAATTAATTTATCATTTGGAGTATCAAAAACATAATGAAGAGCAACGGTCAACTCAACAACTCCTAAGCCTGCTCCTAGATGTCCTCCTGTCTCTGATACCGCGCTAATCATTTCTTTTCTAACTTCATTGGAAACTTTTTCTAAATCATTTTCTGAAAGTTTTCTTAAGTCAGATGGAAAATTAATATTATTTAAAAATGTATATTCTTGTGTCATTTATTCCTATTTAAAATATATACTAACGTTTCTTTAATATTCTTTGAATTTGATCCATATTTTTTTAGACTTTTATTAATATCAAAAATAATCTTATCACAATATTTAACTGCATTCTCGTATCCAAGTAAACTAATAAGAGTTGCTTTACCTTTTTTTTGATCTTTTCTTGTTTTTTTTCCAGCTACTTTGGAATCGCCTTTAAAATCAATTAAATCATCAGCTATTTGAAACAATAAACCAATATTAGAACCTATGTTTTCAAAAAATTTCACTTGTTGACTATTCATTTTTTTAATAATTGCTGGAGCAGCACAACAAAAACTGAACAGCTTGCCTGTTTTTTTTATCTCCATTTCAATAATCTTTATTTTAGATACTTGTTGTTTTTCATAGCTAAGGTCAAGATATTGACCGCCAGCTACACCCAAGTGACCAGAACACTCTGATAATTTTTTAATTAAATTAACCTTAATTTTTTCACTTATTTTTAAATTAGGGCTTGCCAAAATTTCACAAGCAATTGTTTGTAAAGAATTTCCAGCTAGTATTGCCGTAGACTCTCCAAATTTAATGTGTGTAGATGGTTTTCCTCTTCTAATTTTATCATCATCCATACATGGTAGATCATCGTGTATAAGGGTATAAGCATGAATACATTCTACAGCCGAACCAATAGTAATTAATGTTTTATAATCAATTGATAATAAAGAGCCAATATCAATTAAAATTTTAGATCTAATTTTTTTTCCACCAGGAAACAAACCATATTTCATGGCTGGGATTAATTTTGAGTTATTTTGCTTATTAAGAAAATCATTTAAAAAAAAATTTGTGTCCTTTGCAATCCTATTAAGTCTAGTTTTCATTTCTTTTTAATAATTTTTTTAACTTTTTTATTGGTCTCTTCGTTTATAGATCTAAAATTTTTGTGAAATTTTTTTTCAATAATATTATTTAACTTCAATAATTGCTGATAACTTTCAACAGAACTATTTAAATCATTTTCATTTTCTAATGACTCAATGATTTGATTTGCTTGATTTGTTAATTCTTCAAGGGAGCTTGTGTTATTATCAGGTGGTAAATTTTTATCTTTCATATAATAATAATTATTAATACATGAAATCTATTCAATCAAATATCAAAAAAGCAAAAAAATATTTAGATAAAAATGACTGTATAGCTGTACCTACCGAAACTGTCTATGGGTTAGCAGGAAACGCTTATTCTAATATTGCTGTAAAAAAAATATTTAAGCTAAAAAAAAGGCCAGTGAATAACCCATTAATTGTCCATTATTATGATATTAATAAACTCAAACAAGATTGTGATATTAATGATAATTTCATTAAACTTTTTAATAAGTTTTCACCTGGACCTATAACATTTATTCTTAAATTAAAAAAAGATTCTAAAATTTCCAATTTTGTAACTAATAAACAAAAAACACTTGCTGTTCGATTCCCTAGGCATCTTTTATTTAGAAAATTACTTAAGAATTTGAATTATCCATTGGCAGCACCAAGCGCAAATATATCTACTAAATTAAGCTCTGTTCAAGCGTCAGACGTTATTGAAGAATTTGGATCAAAAATTAAATATATCTTAAATGGTGGTAAGTGCCGAATTGGTGTTGAGTCAACAATTATTAATCTAACAACCAAGCCAACTATATTAAGATTTGGAGGACTAGATATTTTAAAAATAGAAAAAATATTAAAAAAGAAAGTTGTAATTGATACAAACTCAAAAAAGAAAATTGCACCTGGTCAATTTCCTTTGCATTATTCACCAGGTATTCCGTTAAGAACAAATGTTAAAGATCCAAAAAACAATGAAGCTTTTTTATTAATTAAGAAAAGAAAAATTACATTTAAAAATTATTATTATTTAAGTAAAAAAAATGATCTAAAACAAGCTGCAAAAAATTTATACTCTTTATTGAGAAGCATTAAAAAAGATGGGTATAAGATGATTGCAGTAGAAAAAATTCCAAATATTGGAATTGGCAAAACATTAAACGATAGACTAAATAGAGCTTCTAAATTTTAAATGCAAAATTCAATTGAAGTAATTAATCTATCTAAGTCATATAAATCCAAACAAGCTGTAAACAATATAAATTTTAAGATAAATGAAAATGAAATAATTGGCTTACTAGGTCCAAATGGTTGTGGGAAAACAACTACAATCGGAATGATTCTTGGCTTACTAAAACCAACTAGTGGACAGGTCTTAATTAATGGAGTTGATATTGAAAAAAATAAAATTTCCCTTCTTCATAAAATGAATTTTATATCTCCATATATTGAGCTACCAAAAAAACTTACCGTAAAACAAAATTTAACTGTCTATGGAAAATTATATAATATTAATAATTTAAATGATCGAATTGATTATCTATCAAATAAATTAAGATTAAATAATCTTTTAGATAAAATTACAGGAGAACTTTCCTCGGGACAAAAGAATAGAGCTAGCTTGGCTAAAGCATTAATAAATGAGCCTACTGTACTTTTACTTGATGAGCCTACGGCATCTTTAGATCCAGAAACTGGTGATTTTGTAAGAACATTTTTAGAAAATTATAAAAAAGAGAAAAAAATATCAGTATTACTAGCTTCACATAATATGGATGAGGTTAAAAGACTATGTAGTTCTGTACTGATGATGAAAGGTGGTGATATTATCGATAGTGGTACTCCAGATGATTTAATTAAAAAACATGGAAGAAAAAACTTAGAAGAAGTATTTTTAGAACTAGTGAGGACTAAAAATGAGTTTAACTAGAATTTATGGTCTTTTTTTAAGACATTTTTATTTAATAAGTAGATCTTTTCCAAGAATATTAGATTTAATATATTGGCCATCTATCCAAATAACCTTATGGGGTTTTATTTCAAATTTTTTTGCAGCCAATAGTAATTATTATGATGGTGCTGTTGGAGTGATTCTATCTTGCGCCATCCTTTATGACTTTTTATTTAGAACAAGTATTGGTTTTAATATGTTATTTTTAGAAGAAATTTGGAGTAGAAATTTTACCAATCTTTTTATTGCGCCAATGAAGATTAGTGAAATTATTGTGTCACTAGTTTTTACAGCTTTAATTAGAGCCTTGATAGGTCTTGTACCAGCAATATTACTAACTTCTCCACTATTTGGAATATCTTTATTAGATTTAGGTTTGCCATTAGCATTTCTTTTTTTGAGTTTATATATTTTTGGAATTACACTTGGTATTTTTGTTGCCTCAGGACTATTAAGATTTGGACCATCTTTTGAAAATATTGCTTGGTCTACAATGTTTCTGTTGGCACCTTTTGGCTGCATTTATTATCCAGTTGAAATTTTGCCAGAAATTTTTCAATCAATAGCTTATTTGCTTCCACTAGTTTACATTTTTGAAGAAACAAGAAATATACTGGTCAATCAATTAGTAAATTATGAAAATATTATTCAAGCACTTTATCTAAACGCTATATATCTATTTATAGCAATATCTGTATTTTATTATTCTTTTGATAAAGCCAGGGATAAAGGAACTTTAATCAATATTGGTGAATAAATTGGTGCGCCTGCTAGGAGTCGAACCCAGAACCTCCTGATCCGAAGTCAGGCGCTCTATCCAGTTGAGCTACAAGCGCATATAGTATTAATATTACATTTTATGAAAAAAAACATTAATTTTATTGTAGAAGAGAGTGAAAACAATCTGAGAGTTGACGTTTTAATCAACAAACGAGAGAAATTAATTAGCAGAACTAGAATTAAAAACCTAATCCTAAAAGAAAAACTTAAATTAAATAATGAGATTATAAAAAGTCCTTCAAAAAAAGTTTTAGCAGGTGATGAGTTAAGTCTTAATATCCCAGAACCTGAAGAGGCTTCCTTAAAACCTTATAATTTTAAATTAGAAATAATTCATGAAGATAAAGATTTGTTGATAATCAATAAGCCAGCTGGAATAATTATGCATCCTGGTGCTGGAAATTATGATAAAACAATTGTGAATGCACTAATGCATTATGATAAAGATTCACTCTCAACTATTGGTGATGAACTTAGACCGGGCATAGTTCATAGAATAGATAAAAACACATCTGGATTAGTAGTTATTGCAAAAAATAATGAAACTCATGAACACTTGTCAAAACAATTCAGTGATCATACTATCACAAGAGTTTATCAACTTTTAATTTGGGGTAAATTAAGACCTTCTTCTGGAAAAATTGAAACTTATATTACTCGTAGTTCAAAAAATAGACAATTAATGGAAGTTAGCCAATCCAAAGGCAAGCAAGCTATAACAAATTATAAAACTATAGAAATATTCGAAAATGATAAAACGCCAACTTTAAGCTTAGTAGAATGTAAATTAGAAACTGGTAGAACTCATCAAATACGTGTTCACATGACTCATATGGGAAACAGTATAGTTGGAGATGATAAGTATAAAAAAAAATATAAGAAATTAAAAAATATTAACATGGGATTAGAAAGTTTAATCTCCAAACTAAATAGACAATTTTTGCATGCTAAAACTTTAGGGTTTATTCATCCTAAAACTAATGAAGAAATGGTTTTTTCCTCAATTTTGCCACAAGAATTAAATAATTTATTAAAAACCCTCAGAAATACTAACGAATAAATCATTGAAAATTTAGTATAGTTAATTAAATAAATACAGCCATGAGTAGAACATTTAATAATAACCTGCCAGCTCTTTCTAATGAAGGAGGTCTGTCCTCATACTTAGAGCAAATTAAAAAATTCCCTATGCTTGCAGCTGAGGAAGAATACATGCTGGCTAAAAATTGGAAAACTACAGGAAATGTTAAAGCTGCAGAAAAATTAGTTACAAGCCACTTGAGATTAGTTGCTAAAATTGCAATGGGATATAAAGGATATGGTCTTCCTGTAAATGAAATGATTTCTGAAGGTAATGTGGGTCTTATGCAAGCAGTTAAAAAATTTGAACCAGAAAAAGGTTTTAGACTAGCTACTTACGCTATGTGGTGGATAAAAGCATCCATTCAAGAATACATATTAAGATCATGGAGCTTAGTTAAAATTGGAACAACTACTGCACAAAAAAAATTATTTTTTAATCTAAAAAAAATTAAAAATCAAATAGCTCCTCAAGCAGAAGGTGATTTAAGAGATGAACATGTAAGTGAAATATCTAATAAACTTGATGTAAGTAAAGAAGAAGTAATCTCAATGAATAGAAGGCTTTCTGGTAAAGAATTTTCTTTAAATGCACAAGTTGGTGAGGATGGAGATGAGTGGCAAGATTGGTTAGTTGATAAAGAATTAGATCATGATCTTAAATTTGCACACCAAGAAGAAATGGAACAAAGAAAAGATTTATTAAAAAATTCAATTAAAGTTTTAAATGATAGAGAAAAAGAAATTTTATATTCAAGAAGATTAAATGATGACCCAACAACATTGGAAGATCTGAGTAAAAAATATAGAATTAGTAGAGAAAGAGTAAGGCAAATAGAAAATAAAGCATTTGAAAAACTTCAAAAGCATATGCTGCTTTTAGCTAAATCAAAAAATCTATTAACTGTTAATTAAATCTCAAAAGGATTTTCTATTAAAATAGTATCTTCTCTTTCTGGGCTAGTGGATATACTTGAAACTTTTGCACCTATAAAATCTTCTACTGCATAAATATATTTTTTTGCATTTTCAGGTAAAGCTTCCATATTTTTAATTCCATTAGTAGAAGTTTTCCATCCTGGAAAAGTTTTATATAATGGTTTTATTTTTAACTGATCTTCAACAGCAGCAGGCAGATAATCTACTTTTTTTCCATCCAGTTCATATTCAACACACATTTTAATTTCATCTAATTCATCAAGAACATCTAGTTTAGTAAGTGCAATACCATCTATGCCTGAAATTTTTATTGTTTGTCTAACAAGAACTCCATCAAACCAACCACACCTTCTTTTCCTACTTGTTACTGTTCCAAATTCTTTTCCACGTGTACCTAATAATTCCCCAATGTCATCTGTTAATTCAGTTGGGAAAGGGCCTTCTCCAACTCTCGTTGTGTAGGCTTTTGTAATACCCAAAACATAATTAATAGAATTTGGTCCACATCCTGATCCAGTTGCGGCGCTTGAAGCTACAGTATTAGATGATGTAACATAAGGATATGTACCATGATCTACATCAAGTAAAATTCCCTGTGCACCCTCAAATAAAATTCTCTTCTTTTGTTTTTTAAATTTGTCAATTTTGAGCCAGACTGGTTGAGAAAACTGCAATATTTTTGGCGCAATTTTTAACAAATCAGATTTTAACTGTTCTTTTTCAAAGATTTTTTTTTCCAAACCTTTTCTGATTGCATTATGATGAACAAGTACTGCTTCTAGTCTTTGATCCAAATTTTTTTCAGATCTTAAATCCATTACTCTTATTGATCTTCTACCCACTTTATCTTCATATGCTGGACCAATTCCCCTTCTTGTGGTTCCAATTTTTCCTTTGCCTGCAGCATCTTCTCTAATTTCATCCATTTCTCTATGGAATGGTAAAATTAAATTTGCTGCTTCAGAAATAATAAAATTATTAATATTTACATCAACTCCTTTTGATTTTATTTCTTCAATTTCCTCCAGTAAAGCCCAAGGATCAACCACAACACCATTTCCAATAATTGAAACTTTATTTTTTCTAACAATCCCAGATGGTAGTAATCTTAATTTATACGTAACTCCATCAATAACCAATGTATGGCCTGCATTGTGTCCACCTTGAAATCTAATAACTACATCTGCTTGCTCTGAAAGCCAGTCAACAATTTTTCCTTTTCCTTCATCTCCCCATTGAGATCCAACTACAACTATATTTTTCATTATCTAAATTTTTTATTTATACTCATTGAATTGAGGTGATTAATCGGACCATGACCTTTACCATAGTTAGGGTTTGTTGTTATGGCAGAACTTACATACTTAATTCCAAGCTCACAAGATTTCTTTAAAGGTTTTCCACATGATAAAAATGTAGTTATTGCACTAGATAATGTACATCCAGTTCCATGAGTATTTCTTGTTTTATATCTTTGACTATTAAATATTTTTATATCAGATTGATTAACAAAAATATCATGGACTAATTTAGATTTTAAATGACCACCTTTGATAAGAACATTTTTTGACCCATACTCTATTAACTTATTAGCAGCATAAATCATGTCTTCCTTATTTCTTATAACAGTTTTAGTTAAAATTTCTGCTTCAGGAATATTAGGTGTTATTAAAGTGACCTTTTTAATCAAATTAGTTTTAAGTAAATTAATTGCTTTATCATCTATCAATTTTGCTCCACCTTTTGCAATCATTACTGGATCTAATACGATCTTTTTAATATTAATAATCTTTAGTGATTTGACAACAGATTCTATAACTTTAGTTGAATGCAACATGCCAATTTTTATACCATCAGGCTTAATATCATTTGAAGTAAATAATATTTGATTTAAAATCTCTTTAGGGTCAAGAGGAACAATTGACTTAACCCCAGTCGTATTTTGAGATGTAACTGCTGTTATAGCGGTCATAGCATAAGATCCTAATGCTGTAACAGTTTTAATATCTGCTTGAATGCCCGCTCCACCAGATGAGTCAGATCCTGCTATAATTAATATTTTTGATTTAGGCTTCAATTTATTTAATTCTTTTTGAAATAATTTTTATACAATCATTCAGAAGCTCTTTATTATTACTTTCTGCCATTACTCTAATTTTTGACTCCGTTCCAGATTTTCTTACCAATATCCTACCTTGGCCTTTGATTAGTTTTTTAGCAATCTTTATAGATTTTTTTACTTCAATGTTCTTTATTATTTCTTTATCTTTTACTGCAATGTTTTTTAATATTTGTGGTGTTTTTTGAAATTTATTAAAAAATTCACTAGCTTTTCTCCCTTTTCTTATTGCAAATAATACTTCAAGAGCAACAAGTAAGCCGTCTCCAGTTGTTGCAAATTTCCCTAAAATAATATGTCCAGATTGTTCACCGCCTAAATTGAAATTATTTTTTTTCATTTTTTCTTTTACGTATCTGTCACCTACATTTGCTCTAATAAATTTAATTTTCTCTGATTTGAAGAATTTTTCTAGGCCATAATTAGACATTAATGTTCCAACCACACCTCCTTTTAACATTTTTTTATTTTTCCATCTTGTTGCTAAGGCTGCAATTATTTGATCACCATCAATTATATTTCCTTTTTCATCACACATAATTATTCTATCAGCATCACCATCGAGAGATATACCTAGATGTGCATTATTTTTCTTTACAGCAAATTTAATTTTATTTGGATAAGTTGATCCACAATTATTATTAATATTAAGGCCATTCGGATTAATGCCAATCGATATTACTATTGCTCCTAATGATCTTAGCAACTCAGGCCCAGCTTTGTAACCTGCCCCATTCGCACAATCAATTACAATCCGTAATCCTCTTAGATTAAATTCTTTACTAAAATTTTTTTTCAAAATTTTTAGATAATCTTTTGTACCACTCTCTAATCTCTTTACTCTTCCTAATTTATCTGGATTTGATAGATTTTTTTTAATATTTTTATCTATTAGATTTTCAATCTTTTTTTCAATGCTATCTGATAATTTCATGCCATCAGGACCAAATAACTTTAATCCATTATCATGATGAGGATTATGAGAGGCTGTAATCATTATTCCCATATTTGCTTTCATTAATTTTGTAAGCATAGCTAGTCCATTTGTTGGCAATGGACCTAATGTATAAACATGCATTCCAGCAGAAGTAAGTCCTGACACCAATGCTGGTTCAAGTGTATAGCCAGATAATCTAGTATCTTTAGCAATTATCACAGTTTGTTTTCTTTTTTTTTGTGACTTAAAATATGTTCCAGAGGCCAATCCAAATTTAAAAAACATATCACCATTAATATTTTTACTATTAATTGCTCCTCTTATTCCGTCTGTGCCAAAATATTTTTTTGTCATTAGTTTTTAAATAATTTCTTAAAGACTTTTATTCCTTGCAACAATTCATTAACATCATGAATTCTTAAAATTTGAATTCCCTGTGACATCAAATAAATCGATGAAGCAACTGTTCCACCAATTCTACTTTTTGTATCATTTTTTCCAGAAATTTCTTTAATAAATCTTTTTCTTGAATTACCAACAAGTATAGGAAAACCAAGTGAGTGGAAAATAGAAATATTACTAATTAAATTCATATTATGTTTCAAATTTTTTCCAAAACCTATACCTGGATCAACAATTATTTTACTATGTTTTATGCCAATAGATCTTAAAAACTTAATTTTTTTCTCAAAAAAATCATATATATCCAACAATTCATTTTCATATCGTGGATGATTTTGCATATTTTCAGGAATTCCTTGAATGTGTTGAATGACAAGAGGAATTTTGTATTTTTTTAAAATATCTATAGTTTTAGCATCATAGCTCAAACCAGATACATCATTGATCATTTTAATTCCTAATTTTATACCTTTTTCCATTATTTCTGATTTTCTAGTATCGAGTGATAAAGGAATTTTTTTACTTATAGATTTTATTATTTTTTCTATTCTGCTCCATTCTAGTTTTATATTTATTGCATTTGATCCGGGCCTAGTAGACTCTCCACCAACATCAATTATATTTGCTCCTGATTGAAACATTTTTAATGCATGATCGGTTCCTTTTTTTTTAGAATTAAATTTTCCCCCATCGGAAAAACTATCTGGAGTAAGATTTAATACACCCATTATATTTGGTATCTTTTGAAAATTTAAATTTGCAAAGTTTTTTTTTTTTGACTGAATTTTTTTTAAATCTAAATATATTTGTTTTCTCAATAACTTTGGCAAGTTATCTAATTCTATGATGGAAATTTTTTTTTTTGATCGTCTTGAAATTATTTCTAAATGAGCAAATGATATTTCTTTATTATTATTTAAAGGGAGCGTTTTTTTTTTACTTACTAATAATTTTGATTCTTTACCATAATAGAAATTACACACTCTCGTGTAATATCTTCTCATGTATTTTAATGAACTATTTTTGGTTTCAGGCCCATCGCACCTAAGGCTGAGCTTTGATCGTCATTTTCTTCTGGTTTTTCAATAATTTTATCTTTTGGATATAAATTCTTGTTAATTATATTTTCAATCTCTTCTCCAGAAAGAGTTTCATAAGTTATAAGAGCTTTTGCAATTTTATGTAAATCATCAATTTTATCAGTTAATATTTTCTTTGCTTGGCCATAACCTTCATCAATTAATTTTCTTATCTCTTTATCTATCTTTTGAGAGGTTTCCTCTGAAACTGATTGCGTTTGGGTAACAGATCTTCCTAAGAATACCTCTTCTTGATTTTCTCCATACTCTACTGGACCCATTTCTTCACTCATTCCATACTTTGTTACCATTGCTCTGGCTAGTTGAGTGGCTTGGTTGATATCAGATCCACTTCCACCACCTGCTCCTGTAGATATATCATCTTTTCCAAATATTATTTCTTCTGCAACTCTTCCACCAAAACATACTGCCATTCTAGCTTTTAAATATTTAATTGAATAACCATGCTTGTCTCTTTCTGGCAAATTCATTACCATACCAAGTGCTCTACCTCTAGGTATAATTGTAGCTTTATGTATGGGATCATAGCTAGACATGTTAATAGACACTAAGGCATGTCCTCCTTCATGATATGCTGTTAATTTCTTCTCATCTTCCGTCATTACCATTGAGCGTCTTTCTGCTCCCATCATCACTTTATCTTTAGCTTCTTCAAATTCAGTTAAAGTTACAATTCTCTTATTTTTTCTTGCTGCTAATAAAGCTGCTTCATTAACTATATTTGCAAGATCAGCACCTGAAAAACCTGGGGTTCCTCTTGCTACAGTTCTTAAATTTACATCTGGTGCCATCTTAATTTTTTTAACATGAACTTTTAAAATTTTTTCTCTTCCAATTATATCAGGGTTAGACACAACAACTTGTCTATCAAATCTCCCAGGTCTTAATAAAGCTGGATCAAGTACATCGGGTCTGTTAGTAGCGGCGATTATAATAACACCTTCGTTTGTATCAAAACCATCCATCTCAACTAGTAATTGGTTTAAAGTTTGTTCTCTCTCATCGTTTCCTCCACCTAAACCTGCACCTCTACTTCTACCTACAGCATCAATTTCATCTATAAAAATTATACATGGTGAGTTTTTTTTACCTTGTTCAAACATATCTCTTACTCTTGATGCACCTACACCAACAAACATCTCAACAAAGTCTGAGCCTGAAATTGTAAAAAATGGAACTCCAGCTTCTCCAGCAATTGCTCTTGCTAATAAAGTTTTTCCAGTTCCTGGAGGTCCAACCAATAAAGCTCCTCGGGGAATTTTTCCACCCAATCTACCAAATTTTTTTGGATCTTTCAAAAATTCTACAATTTCCTCAACTTCTTCTTTTGCTTCTTCTATTCCTGCAACATCATTAAATGTAACTTTTCCTTTAAGCTCATTCATTATTTTAGCTTTAGACTTTCCAAATCCCATTGCACCGCCTTTGCCGCCTTGCATTTGTCTCATAAAGAAAATCCAAACAGCAATTAATAATAACATTGGAAACCATGACAAAAGTACGCCAAGCAAAGATGGCATCTTATCTTCTAAAGGTGCAGCTGAAATGCTTACTCCTTTGTCTGATAATTTTTCAATTAAATTTGGATCATTAGGAGAATATGTGGAAAATGAGTTACCATTTGAAAAAACTCCTTTTATATTATTTCCTTGAATATCAACTTTTAAAACTTCTCCATTTTCTACTGAAGTTAAGAATTCAGAAAATATAATCTGATTTCCACCTCTAACATTTGACTGGGGATTTTTAAACATGTTGTAAAGACCAATAGTTAAGAAAACTATAATTCCCCACATTGCGAGATTTTTTAAATTCATGAGTATAAGATAATAATTATTGCAAGTTTAACAAGTGACAAAATATCATAAAATATTAGAATTTTATTACTCTTTTGACAATATAATTGTCCCATTTACTTTTTTAATTACACAACCACCCAAAGTAACCTTAAATGTAGTTTTAGTATCTATTAAATCAAAAATTCTATCAATTTTTTTTCCTCTTACAGGATAATATTTTTTTCCTACAAATTTTATTACATCAACAAATGACCTAAATACAACTTCTTCTGATTGGGAAAAAAAATCTTCTCTCAAGATAACATTTTCTTTTTTTTGTAAAATAGTTACGTTTTTTTCTAAATTTTTTTTAACATAAAATTTAATATTTTCGTTAGCAAGCTTTAGATTTTTTATTGTTAAATAAAATTTATTTCTGTCTAATCCCTCTAAACCTAATTGTCTTAAAAAGTTTCTTATTTTTACTCTCTTAAATTTGTCATCTTCATTTGACGGATCAACAACATATGAGCCAAATATAAAATTACTAAGATAAATCAAATCTTTTTTATTAAAATTTATTAAAGGTCTAATTAGATTAATTCCATCTCTTTGTGTTTCTTTACCTAAAGAAACCAACCCATTAAGGCCACTGCCTCTTAAAATTCTCATAAAAAAATTTTCGAATAAATCATCTAAATGATGACCCAATAAAATATTATTTATCTTTGATTTTTTAGCCTTTTTAATCAATAATTCATATCTTTTATCTCTAGCAATAGATTGAATATTTTTTTTTGGTTTGATTCCTTTCCAAGTTAAAATATTTAGATTTATTAAATATGTTTTTAAATTTTTTTGAACATTTTTTGCTTCGGAGGTTGAATTATTTCTCAACCTATGGTCAACAATAAGATATTTAACATCTAAAGATTTTTTAATTGAATATATTTTTGTCAAAAATGACAAAGCAAGGCTATCGGGGCCACCCGAAACAGCTACGATAAAATTTTTATTAATATTTAAATTATCCTCAAATTTTTTATAAATTTTTAGAGTTCGCTTATCTTTTAATTTATCTAGTAAAAATTTATGAGTCTTGCTTGATACATTCAAATTTTTTTGACTCATATTTCGCTTTTTGAATTACAGATTGGTTTGCTTTAGGGTATTGCAATTCAACACCATTTATCATTTTACAACCTTGGTCTTTTTCTCCTATCTGAACCATTGATACACCAAGTTTTAAAAGATTTATAGGAGCCTTATTTCCTTTTGGATATTTTTGATATCCCTCTAAATAAGCTGAGGCAGCATCAGTATAAAGCTGTCTTATTCTAAAGGTTTCTGCATACCAATACTGAGCACTACCAGCTAATTCATGTTCACTATTTGACAAAACAAATTCTCTAAAAGCTCTTTCGGCAGTACTGTAATCTCCAACTTTTAAAAAGCTTGTGGCAAATTCATATTGTTTTTTTGGTGTTAAATCTTTTGGCAGTATCTTTTCTTCAGCTTGAAAAACTTCAGTAACAACTGATGCAGTCGTATCTACAGACTCAATCTGTTGTGATGTTTCTGAAGTTTCTGTATCTTTATATGAAATTGATCCAAGGTCTTGTGGCTGAGAGCTACCAGGTAATACTTTGTCAGTTTCTATTTTTGGTTTTGAGGTCAGTTTAGCTGTAACTTCATCAGAATTCATTCCTGTTTCTATATCTTGAAATCGTATTTGATTATCAGCTTGAATTTTAGATAATCTATTGGATAATTTATCTAGTTTAAAATTTATTTCTTCGAATTTATTAGTTAGTTGTCTAAATTGATCTTCAACTTCAGATAATTTTAATAAATGTCTAGTAAGTACATCCTCAGAATTAGAATCTAATTCAGTATTTGAGATTTCATTACTTTCTGTTTTAACTTCAATTGAACCAGAATAAACTGCTCTTTCAAGTGTCTTAATATCATTCTTTATAATTTCTAATGTCTCATAAATATTATGATTATCAGCAAATGAAATATTAGAACAAGCTAGATTTAAAAAAACTAATAACTTTAAAAATATTAATTTTGTTAAAAATTTCATCACTAAATAGATTTATGTTTATAAAAATGGCAAAAAAAAGACCCTAAAACTTTACGTATTAGGGTCTTTAAATTTAATTTATTAATTTGCTTTAACAGTTACAGATCTTCTGTTTTTTGACCAAGCTAATGGGCTTGAGCCTGCATCTACTGGTCTTTCTTTACCATAACTTAAAACTGAAATTCTATCTGAAGATATTCCATAAGTCATTAGGTAGTCTTTTGCTGAATTTGCTCTTCTTTCTCCTAGAGCTAAGTTGTACTCTCTAGTACCCCTTTCATCCGCATGACCTTCAAGAACAACATTTATGTCTGAATTTTTTCTTAACCAAGCAGCCTGAGCTCTTAGAGTTTCTCTAGAAGCTGTTGTTAAAATCGATTCATTTGTTGCAAAGAAAACTCTATCTTTAACTCCATCAGCTAAATATTCTACTGAGTCTGTTCCTGTGTAAACGTCACTTTGCATTTGACCTGATATTGTAACATCATCTGTAGCAACCTCTTTTTTTGTTGCACATGCAGATAACACTAAACACGCTGCTAATACTAAAAGTGCGTTTTTGAAAATTTTATTAAAAATCATTAAATTGCTCCTTGCTGCTAATTTCAAATTCTTACTTTTTCACAAGTAATTAGAGGTTTCAAGTTAAAAAATCAAGTTAATTAAATTAATTATTTAATAAAGATGACCATGATGGGTCTGACGCATCTGTTGGAGTTGTTACTAATCGTTCATTATAGCCAGTTAAATCTATTGACCACAATTTTGCTGAAAATCCTTCACCTTTTACGTTAGTTTTTGTTTCTCTATAAAAAATTAAGACTCTGCCATTTGGTGACCAAGAAGGAGCCTCTTGGTAATAGTTTTCAGTTAACAATCTCTCACCAGAACCATCCGTTCTCATAACGCCAATATAAAAATTTCCTTTATGCAACTTCGTAAATGCTATCAAATCTCCTCTAGGCGACCAAACAGGCGTTCCATAAATACCATTACCAAATGAAATTCTTTCAACATTAGTACCATCACTCTTCATAATATAGATTTGTTGGTATCCACTTCTATCAGAATTAAAAGCTATAAACTCTCCATTTGGAGAATAAGATGGAGATGTGTCAATTGATGGATGATTTGTAATTCGTTCAACTATTCTATTTTCTAAATCCATTGTGTAAATATCTGATTTGCCATCTTTAGCAAAACTCATTATAATTTTTTTACCATCTGGAGAAAATCTTGGTGCGAATGTCATTCCAGGAAAATCTCCAACTACTTCCTGTGTTCCAGTTTCAATATCTAAAAGATATACTCTTGGTAAATTTTTAAAGTATGACAAATATGTAACCATTTGACTAGTTGGATTAAACCTAGGAGTTAATACAAGCTCGTTACCAAGTGTTAAAAATTTATTATTTGCTCCATCTTGATCCATAATTGCTAATTTTTTTATTCTTTGTGTTTTTGGACCCTCTTCAGCGACGTAAATTATTCTAGTATCAAAATATCCTTTTTCTCCTGTTAATCTTTCATAAACTTTATCTGATATTATATGTCCAACTCTTCTCCAATTATTAGGAACTGTAGTGAATGCAAGAGCCATCATTTCTTTAGCAGCTAACACATCCCATAATCTAAATTCAACTCTTAATTTTTCATCAACATATGTTACTTTGCCAGTGATTAGTGCTTGAGCTTTTATTAAATTCCAATCTTCGAATCTTGGCTTTAAATTTGCAATATCTGGTGCTTGTAAAAATGCTTCTTTACTTAGTGGATTAAAAAGACCCGATGTTCTTAAATTATTTTCGACAATAACTGAGATTTCTGATCCAATATTTTTTTCGCTTAGAATTTTTTCAAAACTTTTTCTAGATTTATCATCAATCGATAAGGGGGATACTGCTAATGGAAGTGGGCTTAGATTTCCTCTGGTAATATCTACTTCAATTAAAGCAAAGGCTTTAATTGGAATTAAAATCATTAAAAATAGAATTATAAAATTTTTTTTCATTCTTTTATCTTAACCCTCTAACATCTCTCTTGCATCAAAATTTAATTGTAATTCTTTCCATCTTTCATAGCCTGTCGTTGGGACTCTTAGTGGTTGGCATAATTTTACAGCTCTTAACGCGCTTTCAGCTAATACTTTATAAAAACCTTGGCCTGGTTTATTCATTCTTGCATGATCTAATATTTCAGTTTTTGCCACCGAACCATCTGGCTCAAGCATTAATTTAATTCTTACTAACAAATCTTCATTATATGGTAATCCCAGAGGAATACTCCAGCATCCAAATATTTGAGCTTTTAAAGCATCTTCTTCACTCAAGGTTAACCCTGAAGTTACAATATTTTTATCTTGATCTTGAGTAATATCATTATTTTTTTTAATCAATTCTGCTGTATCTTCTTTTGCTTTATCAATTAGTTTTGCAATATTATCTAAATCAACAAATTCTTTTTTTTCAAATTCCGAAACTTGTTTCACCTCTTCATCTAATTTGTCTGGGTTTTGTTTATTTTCTTTTTTTGTCTCAATTTTCTTAACTGTTTTATTTGGCAATGGTACTGCTTCAGGGGTTTGATTTTCAATTTTTTCTTTATTTTCATCCAAAGATACAACAGTTTTAGTTTTTATTTTTTTAACTTTTTTTGGAGGTGCTTGCTCTGATACTAATTTTTTTTCTTTCTCTTTTAATTTTTTTTTCTTTTTTTTTTCAATTATTTTTTTTGCTTTTGGAGCAAATGGTATATTTGTTTTTTCCGCTATCTGTATTAATTCAACAGAAACTATTGGTGGAATATCAAACGGTTTTTTTGCTAAAAAAGGTAAGCTCATAGCTGTAATAAAAATCAAAGCACCATGTAAAACAGAAGAAATAAATAAACTTCTATTCACTTCAAATTACCTTTGCTTCAATGGTTCTGATATTAGTGCAACTTTTGTAAAACCAGAACCTGATAATAAGCCCATTATTTCAAGCACTCTTCCATAGTTAATAGTTTTATCACCTCGAACATAAATCCTTGTATCTGTTCTATTTTTTGAAACTGCTAAAACTTTTACAATTATATTATCAAATTCAACTTTTGCTTCTTGAATAAATATTTCACCTTTTGAATTAATAGAAAGAGTAAGTGGCTCCGCCTCTTCTGGAAGAGAATCTGCAGAACTCTCTGGTAAATCAACTTGCACTCCTACAGTTAATAATGGTGCTGTAACCATAAAAATAATAAGAAGAACCAGCATAACGTCTACGAAAGGAGTTACATTAATTTCACTAATGGGTTCTTTTGATAAACGATTAAGTTTAAAAGCCATTTAAATAATTGTTAAAAATCTTTTTGAAAAATTTTCTAGTTTTTGAGAATATTTCTGTGAGTCAGTATTAAATTTATTATAGGCAATAACTGCTGGTATTGCCGCTAGCAATCCTAGGGCCGTAGCAAATAATGCTTCTGCTATTCCTGGGGCTACTATAGCTAAACTAGTATTTCTTGATATTGCTATCGATTGAAATGAGTTCATTATTCCCCAAACTGTTCCGAACAAACCTATAAAAGGAGCTGTAGAACCAACTGTTGCCAAAAAAGTAAATCCTTTTTCAATTTTTGTCATCTGTTTTTCAACTCCAACTTCTAACATTGCAGTCATTCTCTCACTTATATTTATTTTAGATTTCTTTTTTAATAAACTTTCCATAGAGTCCTGAAAAACTAAAGCCATCGGATCCTCTAAATTAGTTGGTAAACCATTGTAGAAATTCTCTGCAGATTTAGAATTCCAAAATTTTTCTTCAAATTCTTCTGATGATTTATTTATTTTTCTAAATAATCTAAATTTTTCAATAATTATTGCCCAAGAGTAAATTGAACAAACTATTAGGATTATAATTACTGATTTGACAACTATATCTGCTCTTAAAAATAAGCTCAGTAATGTAAAATCTATATTTGTGCCCAGTCCAACTGCTTGTGATGCGATATCAGCTTCCATGATTACTCTTCACACTTAAATGTGTCATGAATTTGTCTTATATTTTTTGATTACTCTGCTAATTTGTAAGTTTCATAATAAAAACTAGCTATTAAAATAGCATCAGCTTTATTGCTATCCTTTTTCCTGGATAATTGAGCTGAAAAATAAGGAAAAATTTCAATTGCCTTTGTTCTGCTTGCATCTTTTTCAGAATTAATAAGATTAAAATATTTTTTCCATTTTGCTGGTCTCACAAAATACATTGATAATTGCATTGCTGAGCATATTCCTTTTAGTATTCCATATGACTGGCCAAAATTAAACATACTAGTCACGCCTTGACCTGGCATTGCTGATACTTGTTCTATGATTACTTTAATATCCTTTTTATCAATTTTTTTAATTCTTTCTGAAATTTCATTAAAAATTTGAGAGCCATTTACTTGCTTTTTATTTTTTTTTCCCTCTATCATTGTGGGCATTTCAACCACGTCAATAACTTTTCCATCTTGAAAGAAACAAATTGAGCCTGATATTCCTGGATCAATTCCAATAACTAGCATTAGTTATTACCAAAGTTTACATTTGAATAAACGTTTTGCACGTCATCATCATCCTCTAGTGCTTCTAAAAAATTAATTACTGGCTCTTCTCTTTCTTTATTCACATCAACATTATTTAGTGGAACCCATTCAATTTCTGTAGAAATAAAATTTGAGATTATTTTTTCTAACTTTTTTTTTACATTATAAATTTCACTCATTATACATTGAACTTCATGAAATTCATCATGAGAAATACATTCAGCAGCTCCAGATTCAATCGCTAGCTCAAATATATTTTCTTCAGAAATTTCTTTTTTATCAATTTTAATAATACCTAATTGGTTAAAATTATGTGATGCAGACCCTTGTGTTCCTAAACTTCCACCATTTTTTTGAAATATAGTTCTAATATTCGAAGCAGTCCTATTTTTATTATCAGTTAAAGTTTCTATAATTACTGCAATTTTATCTGGGCCAAACCCTTCATATCTTAAATTTTCAAAATTTGACTCTGCTGCTGCTGAAGATTTATCAATTGCTCTTTCAATATTGTCTTTTGGCATATTGGCTGATCTTGCAGCCTGAATAGCAGATCTTAATCTTGGATTCATCACAGGATCTTTATCACCAAGTTTGGCCGCTACACTTATTTCTTTTGATAATTTAGAAAATATTTTAGATCTCTGTTTATCTGCCTTACCTTTTGAATGTTTAATACTTGCCCATTTTGAATGACCTGACATAATTTTCTCTAAGTTTTACTTAACTGGCCCCCACTAATATAACTTTCAATGTTATTTGCTAATCCAGTTTCTATATTACAATCAACAATCACACCACACAAAGTAGCTTCTCCCAATGCTGGAAAATGTTTTGTTGAATTTTTCTTCAAAAATCTATTCAATGAATTTTCAGTATTCATACCAATAACTGAATCGTAGTCTCCACACATACCTGCGTCTGTTTGATAGCCAGTTCCACTCTTTAAAATTCTAGCATCATTAGTGGGTATATGAGTATGTGTTCCAACAACTAGTGTCGCTTTGCCATCAAAAAAATGTCCGATTGCATTTTTTTCACTCGTTATTTCGCCATGAAAATCTACTACCAATAAATCATAGTCTTCTTTTAATTTATATTGTTTAAGAAACTTTTCAGAAACCTCAAAAACGTCTTCACATTTTTTCATAAAAACATTGCCCATTAAATTAAGAACACCAATCTTAATATTGCTCTTAGTGTTATAAATATTAAAACCTTTTCCTGGCGCTGGTTCATAAAGATTTTTAGGACGTAATAATCTTTCTTCTTTATCTATAAATTCCATTATCTCTTTTTGATCCCACACATGGTTTCCTGTGGTAATTACATCGACACCACAATTAAAAAAATCATTACATATTTCTTTAGTTAAACCTACGCCTTGATGTGCTGCATTTTCACCATTAACAATCACAAAATCTATTTTTTTTAATTTAATTTCATTTAAAAGATTGCTCATTAATTTTGAACAACCGGAAATACCAACAACATCTCCCAAAAATAATATTCTCATTTTAAAATTTCTTTTTCTGTAACTATGAAGTCTAATTTCTTATCATATTGGTTTATTGGAATATCTTTTAATTTTTGATATGAAAAAGCTAATCCAATTTTAATAACCTTTTTAATGTTTTCAATTTTTTCAATATAACGATCATAAAATCCCCCACCATAACCCAATCTATTAAAATCATTATCATAACTAACTAATGGAACTAATAAAATATCTGGATGAAATATTTTTGATGAAACAGGTTCAGGAATGCCATATTTGTTAATTTTTAATGGGTCATTCTTGGACCATTTAAAGAAATCCATTTGATTATTTTTTTTTATAATTGGTAGTGAGATTTTACAATTTTTCTTTTCTAAAAATTCTAAAATTTCCAAGTCGTCAATTTCAAAATTAGAAGGATAATATCCACCAAGGTTTTTAAGATTTAACTTATGTTTTTGAAAAAAAGAAAAAAAATTATCACAATTGATTTTTAAGTTTTCATTGAAATTTTTTTTTCTAAGCTTTAAAATTTTACTTCTGATCTTAGATTTATTCACAAGAATTTATTGAGATAAATTTTCCAACTTTGCTTTTTCAACAAAGTCAGATATTTCATCTGCCGCTTCATCAATCAATTTTTCATATTTTTTTTGATTAACTTCAATTTCGTTTTTAAAATTTAGATGATTTGTTTGTAATTCTTGAATCTCACTTTCTTTATTGTCCCTGTAATCATAAACAAGTGATTTTAATTCTTTAAATTTATTTGAAAGATCTTTTAATTCACTCTTCTTTTGATCAACTTTTTTTTTAGTTTCAAAATATTCATCCATAATTTTAACAGCAGTAATTAAAAGTAATTTATTTTCTCCTAGATTTCCTAAATTATTTTTTAAATCATTAAACTTTTGATTAATATGAATTAACAATTCTTCAAGATGCTCTTCTTGACCATCCTCACATGATAACAAAAATTCTTTATTATTAAATTTAATACTTACATTTGCCATTTATCAATTTCTTCTAATAAAGTATCTGTTTCCTGATTTAATTCATCAATTTTTTCTGAAAATTCAGTCTGTTTTTTTTGTTCTAACTTTTCTTTATTTTGAATTTCTTCAAGTTTTTTACTTAAACTTGTGTGCTCCTCAAATAATGATTTATATTTATCCTCTAGTTTAGATTTTTCAATTTCTAATTGAGTTTTTTGAGATTTTAAGTTTTCAATATTATTTTGTAAATTAGGATTGCTAAGTTCTAAATTTTTTAGTTCATCTAAAGCAGTATTTAGTTTTTTTTCTTTTTCGTTTATAGAATTCATATATATATGTTTATATTATTAAATAGATTCTTCTTAGTCTAGTCAGGATAATTTTGAGCAAACTACACAATGATCTAGCTAATTGCATCAGATTTTTATCAATTGATGCAGTACAAAAGGCAAATTCTGGGCATCCTGGGATGCCAATGGGTATGGCTGATGTCGTAACCGTTTTATTTAAAAATTTTCTAAGATTTAATCCAAAAAATCCAGATTGGTTAAATAGAGATAGATTTGTTCTATCAGCAGGACATGGCTCCATGCTGCTCTACTCTTTATTATACTTAACTGGATATAAAAGTATTTCTCTTAATGATATTAAAAAGTTTAGGAAACTTAAATCGATATGTGCAGGGCACCCAGAATACCATCCTAAAACTGGCATCGAAACTACAACGGGACCTCTTGGTCAAGGGATAGCTAACGCGGTTGGTTTGGCAATTGGTGAAGAAATTTTAAAGAGAAAGCTAGGTAAAGAAATTGTAAACCATAAAACATACGTTGTAGCAGGTGATGGCTGCTTAATGGAGGGAATAAGTCACGAAGCAATGAGTTTGGCTGGGCATTTAAAGCTTAAAAATTTAGTAATGCTTTTTGATAATAATTCGATATCAATTGATGGACCAACTAGTTTGGCAGTGTCAGATAATTTTAAAAAAAGATTTGAAAGCTATGGCTGGAACTACATTCTTATTAATGGGCATGATGAAAAAGAAATTTTTAAAGCATTAAAAAAAGTTCAAAATTCAAAAAAACCAACTGTCATTTCCTGTAAAACTAAAATTGGTTATGGTTCACCAAATAAATCTGGAAAATCATCTTCACATGGTAGTCCTTTAGGCTTAGAGGAAATAAAACTTGTTAGGAAAAGTTTAAACTGGAATCACAAACCTTTTCAAATTCCAAGAAAAATTTTAAGTGAATGGAAAAAGATTGGTAAAAAATGTGAGCAAATCAATGCCAAATGGGACAAGGTTTATAAAAATAGAAAGGAAAAAATAGATAAAATTTTAAAAAACAATTTTACGAAAATTCTTAAAAAAGAAAAACAAGTTGCTATAAATGAAAATAAAAGCATAGCTTCAAGGAAATCTTCTGAATTGACTCTTAATGCACTTACAAAGGAAAACAATACTTTAATTGGAGGTTCTGCAGATTTAGCGGGTTCCAACAATACTAAAACTAAACATCATAAAATAATCAAGCCTAATGATTTTAATGGGGATTATATTCACTATGGTGTAAGGGAGCATGCCATGAGTGGAATAATGAATGGGCTTTCTCTTCATAGTAATTTTATACCTTACGGTGGTACATTTTTAATATTTTCAGATTACTGCAAACCATCAATAAGATTATCAGCATTAATGAAGCAAAGAGTTGTTTATGTAATGACACATGATTCAATTGGACTTGGAGAAGACGGACCAACTCACCAACCAATTGAGCAATTATCAGGCTTAAGATCTATTCCAAATCTTAATGTTTTTAGACCCGCAGATAGAATGGAGACTATTGAATGTTGGCAACAAGCATTAAAAAGCTCAAAAACACCCAGTGTTTTATCTTTAACAAGACAAAACTTAGATCCAATCAGAAAAGAATACTCAAATATTAATAAATGTTCTTTAGGTGCTTATGAGATTTTAAGAACTAGAAAAAAGATTAATTTAACTATATTTGCAAGTGGTTCTGAAGTTAGCTTAGCAATTGAAGCTAGCCACAAATTGGCCAAAGATAAAATATACTCTAAAGTTATATCAATGCCATGCCAAGATCTTTTTGATCAGCAACCAGTCTCGTATAAGAAAAAAATTCTTGATGAGACCAACATCAAAATTTCTGTTGAAGCAGCATCTACAGATTGTTGGAAAAAGTATGTTGGCAATAATGGTTTAACTTTTGGAATTGATGCATTTGGTAAAAGTGCACCTTATAAAGAGATTTATAAACATTTTGGTTTAACTGCAGTGAATATTGCAAATAAATCAAAAAAATTGATTAGAAAGTAAATATGGCAATAAATGTTGGTATTAATGGAATGGGAAGAATTGGCCGAATGGTAATTAGGGCAATTGTTGAAAGTAAAAATGAGAATATAAAAATAAAACACATCAACAACAGATCTAATTCGGAGGCAAGCTGTGGCTTAATTAAGTATGATTCTGTTCATGGAAAGTTTAATGCTAATTTAGATTTTGATGAAAATCATTTAATTATAAATAAAGATAAAATTACATTTACCCAAGAGTCAAAAATTGAAGATATTAAGTGGAAGAAATTTGATGTTGATTACGTTTTTGAATGTACTGGAAAATTTAATTCAAAAGAAAAACTAATGGCACATATTAATAATGGTGCAAAAAAAGTAATTGTTTCTGCACCCTGTAAAAATGCCGATAAAACAATTGTTTTTGGAGTGAATGAAGATGTGCTTACAAAAAATGATCAAATAATTTCTGCTGCATCATGTACTACTAATTGTTTAGCCCCAGTTGCAGATGTTCTTCATAAAAATTTCGAAATTGAAAAAGGGTTTATGACTACAATTCACGCCTTTACAAGTGATCAGAGAATTTTAGATAATTCACATAAAGACCCTAGAAGAGCAAGATCTGCAAGCCAATCAATAGTCCCTACATCTACGGGGGCTTCAAAAGCTATTGGAGAAATAATTCCCTCCTTAAAAGGAAAACTAGAGGGTGTCGCCATGAGAGTTCCCACTCCTAATGTATCCCTTGTTGAATTAGTTTTTTGCACTAAAAAAGAAATTGATAAAGATAAAATTAATCAAGCTTTTAAGGAAGTATCAAATAACCAATTTAAAAAAGTAATAGAAATAACTTCAGAAAAACTAGTATCTATTGATTTTAATCACAATTCAGCCTCAGCAATTTTAGACGCTTCTCTTACCAGTGTTGTTGGAAAAAACATGGGTAAAATCTCAGCTTGGTATGATAATGAGTGGGGTTTTTCAAATAGAATGTGTGATATAGCTGAGCATGTCCACAAAATCTCTTAATGAAAAGCATCAAAGAAGAAAGAAATCTCAATGGTAAAAGAATATTACTCAGATTAGATTTAAATGTTCCTTTAGAAAATGGAAAAATTATTGATGCTACAAGAATTGATAAAATTCTTCCCACTTTAAAATTTTTAATTTCACAAAATACAAAAATTATTATCTTATCTCATGTAGGTAGACCAAAAGGTAAAATTATAAATGAACTCTCACTTAAGCCAATATGTGAAGATTTGAAAAATAAATTAAATCAAAATGTGAAACTAATTAAAAAAAATATAAACGAAATAAATAATGAAGATTTTTTCGATAATATTGATGAAAAAATTATTATGTTAGAAAATATTCGATTTTATTATGAAGAAGAAAAAAATGATCCTGAGTTTGCAAGACACCTTTCGCACTTAGCTGATATCTATGTTAACGATGCTTTTTCATGTTCTCATCGTGCACACTCGTCAATTCATGCAGTAACAAATTTTTTACCTTCATATTCTGGATTACAATTTGATACCGAAGTTAATGCTTTAAAAAAAATTACTTCTGAAATTAAAAAACCTATAACCTGCATAATTGGAGGCTCAAAAGTTTCAACTAAAATCAATATAATTAAAAATTTAATACCTAAATTTGATAATATTATAATTGTAGGTGGAATGGCTAATAATATTATTAAATACATGGGTAACAATATTGGAAAATCCTTACAAGAAGATAGCTCTGATTCAATTATACAAGAAATTTTTTCACTTTCAGAGACAAGGAACTGTAAAATTATATACCCTCAAGATGTTATCGTAGGAAAGAATTTATATGGGACTCCTCAAATAAAAGAATTAAATGAAGTCTTATCAGATGAAATGATTTTAGATATTGGCCCAAAAACTATAAGTGTGATTAATAATATTATTGATGAAAGTAATACTATTTTATGGAATGGCCCTGCTGGATATTTTGAAAATCCTAACTTTGCTAATGGTAGTATTGAAATTGCCAAGAAGATAATTGAAAATAATAAATCTAGTAAAATCTATTCAGTTGCTGGAGGAGGAGACACAGTTTCATTGTTAAATAGTTTAAATTCAATAAATGATTTTAATTTTGTTTCAACTGCTGGTGGAGCCTTCTTGGAATATCTTGAAGGTAAAGAACTTCCTGGTATAAAAGCTCTAAATTAATATGTCAGAACTTAATAAAATCGCTTTAAGAATTCTTTCAAACGGCAAAGGTATACTTGCAGCTGATGAAAGTAATGGAACAATGACAAAAAGATTAGATTCAGTTAATATTCCATCAACACCAGAAAATAGACTTATTTTTAGAGAAGCCCTTTTTTCAGCAAATAGCATGAGAGACTGTATTGGTGGTGTTATTTTATATGATGAAACAATCAATCAAACATCAAATCTTGGAAAAACAATCGCTTCTATGATCTCAGAAACAGGAGCTGTCCCAGGAATTAAAGTAGATACTGGTGCAAAAAATTTAGCAAATTCATTAGATGAGAAAATTACCGAAGGGTTAGATGGACTAAGAGAAAGATTAAAAAAATATTACGACCTTGGCGCAAGATTTACAAAATGGAGAGGGGTTTATAATATTGGTGAAAAATATCCCAGTAAACTTGCAATTAATTCTAACGCTCACGCACTAGCAAGATATTCTGCGCTAGTACAAGAGTGTGGAATGGTTCCAATAGTAGAACCAGAAGTATTAATGGATGGTAATCATTCAGCAGAGGATTGTTTAATAAAAACATCAGAAGTAATTCAAAAATGTTTTGAAGAGTTAATTATTCATAAAATTGATCTAACAGGTATAATTTTAAAGCCAAATATGATCCTTGCAGGGAATGAATCAAAAAATAAAATCACTAACGAAGAGGTTGCTTCTAAAACAATAGAATGCCTTAAAAAATCTGTTCCAAATGAGGTTCCTGGAATTGCCTTTTTGTCTGGTGGTCAATCAGAAGTTGAGGCAACAGAAAATTTAAATCTAATTAATAAAAGTAATAACACTAATTTTATAATGACCTATTCATACGGAAGAGCTCTTCAACAAAGTGCTTTAAAATTCTGGTCAAAAGACATTAAAAATATTGAAGGAACTCAAAAGGTTTTTAATCATAGAGCAAAAATGAATACTCTAGCTGCTCAAGGAAAATGGTCAATTGAGCTTGAAAATAAGTAAAAAAAGATTCATTTATCTTATTTCTCCGAATAATATTTACACCCGGTTCTACCAAGATTTAAGAGAAGTCTTAAGTACTGGCAAAGTTAGTTTTTTTCAACTTAGGCTTAAAAAATACTCATTAAAAAATAAGATTTTAATTGGAAGAAAAATAAACCTAATCTGTAAAAAGTATCATGTAAAATTTTTAGTAAATGATGATCCGTCACTTGCAAAAAAACTTAATGCTGACGGTTGCCATTTAGGTCAAAAAGATACCCGTATTAATGAAGCGAGAAAAATTATTGGAAACAAAATAATAGGTATTACATGTCATAATTCAATTAAATTAGCAAAAGCTGCTATTAAAGAAAAAGTAAGCTATATTGCTTTTGGAGCTTTTTTTTCAACTAAAACAAAAAATGTTAATTACAGAGCTACAACAAAAGTTTTGAATAAAGCAAAAAAATTAACCAAAACCCCAATAGTTGCAATTGGAGGTATAAATAATTACAATTATAAAAAACTGTTATTGAACAATGCTAATTTATTAGCTATTTCAAGCTACGTTTGGAATAATAAAAAATATAAACCCTTAGAAGCTATAGAAAAACTTAAATGAAAATTAATGCTGGTGAAATTAGAGTAGGAATGCTTTTAGAATATAAAAATGACTTGTGGCAAGTTCTAAAAACTCAACATGTAAAACCAGGTAAAGGTGGAGCATTTGCCCAAGTTGAAATGAAGAGTGTTGGAAAAAACACTAAACTAAATGAAAGATTTAGATCTAGTGAAACTGTTGAAAAAGCATCACTTGAAGAAAACAATTTGAATTATTTGTATGCTGATGAAAATAATTATGTTTTTATGGATCCAAAAACATTTGAACAAATAGAAATTAAAAAAGAAATTATTGGTGATAAAGGAAAATTACTTACTGAAAATCTTGAAGTATCTATAAGTTTTTATAATGAAAACCCAATTTCTATTGAGCTTCCAAACCAAGTCACATGTAGAATAGAAACTACAGATGTTGCATTAAAAGGACAAACAGTTTCGTCATCTTATAAACCTGCAACACTAGATAATGGTTTAGGTATTCAAGTCCCTCCCTTTATCGACTCAGGTGATGAAGTAATTATTGATACTAGAACTTTAGAATATATAAAAAAAATATAAACTTAATGATTTCTATTTCCGCAAATCTCAACATAATGATTAAGGCTGTAGAAAAGGCATCAAAATCAATAATCAGAGATTTTGGAGAAGTTGAAAAATTACAAGTATCAAAAAAGGGTCCTTACGATTTTGTCACAAAAACAGACAAACATGTTGAAAAAATTTTAATTGAAGAATTATCAAATACTAAAAAAAATTACTCATTTATAACTGAAGAAACTGGAACTATTAAAAATAAAGACCAAGAAAATATCTGGATAATTGATCCAATTGATGGAACAACAAACTTTCTCCATGGAATACCCCACTTTGCGATTTGTATTGCCCATCAATCAAAAGGTGAAATTTTGAGTGGATTAATTTATGACCCAATTAAAGATGAGATGTTTTTTGCTGAAAAAGATAGAGGGGCTTATTTAAACAATCAAAGATTAAGAGTTTCCAAAAAAAGTTCCTTGGATGATTGTTTGTTTTCAAGTAATCGTGAAGGTGTAAAATTTAGCGATTTAAACATGAGATGCAGTGGGTGTGCCGCATTAGATCTCGCATATGTCGCGTCTGGTAGATTAGATGGTTTTTTTCAAAATAAAATTAATCTTTGGGACATAGCTGCTGGAATAATATTGGTAAAAGAAGCAGGTGGAATAGTCAACGATATTGATAAATTTGATATAAATAAAATTAATATCACTGCCTCCAGTGATGCAATAAACTCTAAATTGTTAAAAAATATTCAAAATTATTAACCTAAAAATCATTTTTTTAATGAAGAATATGACAGTTAATTCTGATAATACCTTAAAACATATGCTTATTAAATTGCTTGATAATATCGTTATTTAGAATATTTATCATATCAAATGGCTCCAAAAAAAAAAACTAAGCACTCTAGTGAAGGTGAAGGTGAAATTGATCTTAGACAATTATCCATACAATTATGGTACAATAGAAAATTAATATTTTTTGGTACAATCTTTGTTGCTCTAATTTCATTACTTATTGTATTTCTAACTAATAAAACTTTTTCTAGTAATAAACAAAGCTATGTTTTGACCATTTTAAGTGGTGATCTTGGAGAAAATAATTCACGTATTGTTTCAGCTTTAAAATCGAGAGAATACATAAGTGATACATTATTAAAATTGGGTTTAGAAATAGATCCAGCCCAAATAAACAATAATCTAATTATACAAAATAAAACAAACCCTCTTAAAGAGAGTTTGCAAGAGAGGATAATATCGCTTGAGGATAAGGACATCAAAAATTTAGCTCTTTCATCTAACGAGTTAACCTCAATAATTGAAAGTTTAAATGATAAAAGTGAAAATGTAATATCAATTAAATTCTTTCACTTGCCCTTAAGTATGTCATATGAGCAAGCAAATGATTTTTTAATTACTTTAACCGACAGTGTAAATGAAAAAATTCTTTTACGTACAAATCGAGAAAATCTTAATCTTAATAGTATTAATACAAAAGATTTTGAAAATTATTTCAATACATATGAACAGCTTGCACGTTACACTGATATGATAAACACTATTCAAACTAATGTAAGTATCATGCGACGTAATTATGAGGATTTATTAATTGGTATTGATCTTAGTGAATATTCTAATTTAGCAAATATATCTCAAAAATTACTTTACGAACTCTCAAAAAATTTAGGAAATACAATTGCAATAGATACTTTGAATATTAATATATCTAATAAAAATAGAGACATAGAAGACTTAAAAGAAAGCTTAGAAATTCTAAACTCAGAGCAATCTGTAAATATCAATACTGGGAAACAAAAAAATATTGATGAACAAATGACTAATAATACAACACAATTAGATGGTGCAATTTTCGATAAAATTTTAAATCTTGGAAGTGAAGTAAGTTTAATTACTTTTAGATTAAATACTTTGTCAAAAATACAAATTCTTCAAAGTGAGAGAAATGCCCTTATTAAGCAAAAAGATTTACTTGATTTACCCATGCAACTGGGACAAGAAGAGTTAACAATTGAAAACGTTGGAAAAAGAATTAAATTATTATCCTATAAATTAAATGAACTCATTAAGCAGGTGCGTAACTTTACTCAACCAAGAGCTGCCTTAGAAGTCATAAAAAACCCAGAACTGGTTGTGCTTAAATCAAGAACTATAATTAAGATGGCAACACATATTACTATTTTAACTTTACTAGGTTTCTTTATTCTATCAATATTTTCATTGTTACTTCCATCCCGTAAAAATTAAATTTTTAATTATCTACTTAATATAAATAAGTATTTTAAAAAAAACTTAATCTTAGATTTTGGAAATTTTATAAACAATATATATTAATCTTAAACTTTAAGTAAATAGTCGATATATTCCCTAGTTTTAATCCTTAAAAGTACTAATTTTTACCAAACTTTTAATTGTTTTGAAAAATTTTTTTGCTATAAGTCTCGTCATGAAAAAAAATATGCATCCTAATTACCATAACATTAAAGTTGAAATGACTGACGGAACTCAGTTTGAAACAAAATCAACTTGGGGGAAAGAAGGAGAAGTTTTAAAATTAGAAATTGATCCAAAATCTCATTCTGCTTGGACTGGTGGAAAACAAAAATTAATGGATAAAGGTAGAATAAGTAAATTTAATAAAAAATTTCAAAACTTCAAATCTGGTAGTAAAAATTAATGTCAAACGCACCTTTGATGCCAATGGCTACTGCTGTTTGGCTTGTTGAGAATACAACATTAACTTTTAAACAAATTGCAAATTTCTGCAATCTACATGAAGTTGAAATTCAAGGAATTGCTGATGGTGAAGTTGCAAAAGGAATTAAAGCTTATAATCCAATAATCTCAGGACAGCTATCTAGAGATGAAATTGAATTATCATCTAAAGATGAAAATAGAGCTCTTCAAATTAAAAGTATTGATATTGAAATATCTAATACTGAGAAAAAAACTAAAAAATATATACCTCTATCTAAGAGACAAGATAAGCCAGATTCAGCTTTATGGTTAATTAGACAACACAATATACTTAAAGATTCACAAATTGCAAAGTTAGTTGGAGTAACAAAGAATTCTGTAACATCCATAAGAAATAAAAGTTATTGGAATTATAACAACTTAAACCCAAAAGATCCTGTTGCCTTAAATTTGTTTAGTCAAAAAGATTTAGTTGAAGCATTAGAAAAAGCTGAGAGAAGAATTAAAAGAGAAAAAAAAGAAAAAGAAAAGGCAAAACAATCAAAAGAAATGTCAAGCAATGAATAAATTTAATAGACATCAAAATTTTATAATGATAGTTAAACCACTTTAGAAATAAATATGAAAATAGAAGTTAAAGATAATAATATTGAGCAAGCTTTAAGAGTTTTAAAAAGAAAACTACAGCGTGATGGTTTTTTTAAAGTTATAAAATTAAAAAATACTTATGAAAAACCTTCTGAAAAGAAAAAAAGAATTTTACAAGAAAATATTAAAAGAGTTAAAAAATTAAACAAACTTAAAAATAGAATTTAAGTATACCGCGGGGTGGAGCAGTCTGGTAGCTCGTCAGGCTCATAACCTGAAGGTCGGCGGTTCAAATCCGTCCCCCGCAACCAATTCCAGATTAGATTTTAAAATCAGATTTTTTACTATCGACCAGAAACGCTTTAACTGTTTCTTTGGTAAGTTGATCAAATGATTTTCCAAATTTTTGAATTTTTTCAATAATTGAAGGAGGGATTGTTATTATATGACAGCCCAATTGTTTAGCTTGTAAATAATTGTAAGGTTCTCTCACACTTGCCCATAAAATCTCAACATTTTTAAATTTTTTTGCAAACTTTATGCTTTTTACAAACTCTGGAACAGGATCTTTTCCAGTATCTCCTGCTCTTCCTGCAAAAATAGAAATAATTACTTTTGTTTTTTTATTTATTATTTTTAAAATCTTTTCTGCTTGTTTGGCATTGTACACAGCTGTGATATTTAATTTAATATTACTATTATTAAGTTCTTTTATTACTTTCCCAGTAAAACTATTTTTTGAATTAACGACAGGTATTTTAACATATACATTTTTTCCCCAGCTATTAATTTTTTTTCCCTGCTCAATCATTGATTTTTCATCATCAGCAAATACTTCAAGTGATACTGGTTTATTATTACAAATTTTAAGAATTTTTTTTGAATATGATTTGTAATCTTTTGCTCCAGCTTTTCTCATTAAGCTTGGATTAGTTGTAAACCCCTTAACAATTTTTTTTTTATTAAATTTTTTAATTTGATCTAATTCTGCAATGTCACAAAATATTTTAGTATTCAAATTTATACCTATAGATTTTTAGTAATGTCTTCCGTCATTTTTTTAGCATCCGCAAACAACATTAAAGTATTTTCTTTATAAAATAGATCGTTATCAATTCCAGCATAACCAGGCGATAAACTTCGTTTAACAAATAACACTGATTTACATTTTTCAACATCAAGAACTGGCATCCCATAAATTGGGCTTTGAGGGTCAGTTTTAGCAACTGGATTTGTTACATCATTTGCACCAATTACAAATGCAACATCTGCATTTGCAAAATCATTGTTAATTTCTTCTAATTCAAATACTTCATCATAAGGAACATTTGCCTCTGCTAATAGAACATTCATGTGTCCGGGCATTCTACCTGCAACAGGATGTATGGCGTACGAAACTTTTATATCGTTCTTCTTTAACGTATCTACCATCTCTCTTAGGGCATGCTGTGCTTGTGCTACTGCCATTCCATAACCAGGCACAATTATAACTGATGAAGCATTTTTCATTAAAAAAGCAGCATCATCTGCATTTCCACTTTTTACAGGTCTTTGTTCTTTATTTTTTTCTCCTGTACTTTGTTCAGTTGCACCAAATCCACCTAAGATAACATTAAAAAATGATCTATTCATTCCTTTGCACATTATATAAGATAAAATTGCTCCGGAAGATCCAACTAATGCTCCAGTAATAATAAGTGCTGTATTTTCTAGAGTAAACCCAATACCTGCAGCCGCCCAACCAGAATACGAGTTTAGCATTGAAATCACTACCGGCATATCTGCACCACCAATTGGAATGATTAATAAAAAACCGATTAAAAAAGAAACTGCCAATAATATCCAAAATAAATTAGAAGATTGTGTAGAGCAAAGTAGATAAGTTAATACAATTATTGAAATTAAAATTAAGGCGTTTAGCGGATGTTGTCCTTTAAAAGTTATAGGTGAACCTGACATTATTCCTTGAAGTTTTAAAAAAGCAATAATTGAACCTGAAAAAGTTATCGCACCTACTGCTGCACCAATTGACATTTCAATTAAGCTTCCAAGTTTAATGTTACCTGGAGATCCTAAGTTAAAAGCTTCTGGATTTAAAAAAGCAGCTATTGCAACAAATACAGCTGCAAGCCCTACTAAACTATGAAAGCCAGCAACTAGCTCTGGCATTGCAGTCATTGGAATTTTATATGCAATAAAAGCGCCTATTAATCCTCCTATTAAAAGAAAAATTAAAACAACTACAAATCCGGTTGAAAAATTACCAATAGATAAAAAAGTAACTGTAATTGCAATAATCATTCCTAAAATTCCAAAGAAATTTCCTTGTCTGGATGTTTCGGGTGAAGATAATCCTCTTAATGCTAGAATAAATAATATTCCTGAAATAAGGTAAAAAATTGCTGATAGGTTTGCTGATAACATTATTTATCCTTTTTCTTTTTTTTATACATCGCAAGCATTCTTTGAGTGACTAAAAAACCACCAAATATATTAATAGCTGCTAATGATATTGCTAAAAATCCAAAGATACTTGAGGTATTAAATATAGTATCAGAATTTCCTGCTAATCCAGCAATAATTGCACCTACAATTATGACAGATGAAATCGCATTGGTAACAGACATTAAAGGTGTATGAAGTGATGGAGTAACACTCCAAACCACATAGTATCCTATAAAAATTGAAAGGATAAAAATACTTAATCTGAATATAAAAGGATCTATTTCCATAATTTTATTTTATTAACGTTTTTTCAATTATCTCGTCTTCTAAATTTATATTAATTTTACTATTTTCTTTATCATATAAATTTGAGACAAAGTTAAATACATTTTTAGCATATAAATTTGATGCAGAAGTTGGAAGTTTATTTAAAATATTACTTTCACCCATTATTTTAACACTATTGTTATCTACAATTTCATCAACTTTAGTGTGTGCTGTATTTCCTCCTTGAATGGCAGCTAGATCATAAATTATTGAACCAGCTTCCATATTATTAATCATATCCTCTTTAATAATTATTGGTGCTTTTTTTCCAGGAATTAAAGCTGTACAAATTACAATATCAATTTTCTTTAATGTTTCTGACAATAATTCTTCTTGCTTCCTTTTAAAATCATCTGATGCTTCTTTAGCATACCCTCCCTCTGTCTCAAGATTTTCAGCACCTTCAACTGTTAAAAATTTTCCTCCTAAGCTTTCAACCTGCTCTTTAGAAGCCATCCTAACATCTGTTGCAAATACTATTGCACCCATTCGTTTTGCAGTTGCAATTGCTTGTAATCCTGCAACCCCTGCACCCACCACTAATACTTTTGCAGCTGGTATTGTTCCTGCTGCAGTCATCATCATTGGAATTGCTTTTTGAAAATGAGCGAACGATTCTACTACTGCTTTATAACCTGCAAGGTTTGCTTGTGAGGATAATATATCCATAGATTGAGCTCTTGTTATTCTTGGAAGTAATTCAAGTGAAAAAGTATTGATATTTTTTTTAACTAAATCATTTATTTTATCTTTATTGTCATATGGGTTTAACACTCCAATAAATGATTGATTTTCTTTTAATAAAGAACTTTTGTCATCATCTAATAAACCTAACTGAACAATAATATCTGCACTCGTTATGATTTCTTTTTCATCTTTTAAAATTGATACACCTAATTCTTTGTACTCTTCGTCTTTAATTCCAAGATGACTTCCATAATTTTCAGCTAATGAAACTTCAAGACCAAGGGATATATATTTTTTTGCAATCTCAGGAGTAATTGCTATTCTTTTTTCAATTTTTTGATTTTCTAAAATAGAAGCAATTTTCATACATTAATCTTATATTAAGAATATTGCCATTAAAACTAAAACAACGATAACTGCGACTGTTCCCCACAACACAAATTTTGTAAAATTGTTCCAGGTATTTTTATGGTTTTCATTATCCATAAAAATTACTTCTGTCTTGCTTTAAACTTTGGATTAGTTTTATTGATAACGTACACACGACCTCTTCTTCTAACTAACTTAGAATTAAGATCTCTTTTTTTAATGGACTTTAATGAGCTTTTTATTTTCATAATTTTTCACCCTTAATAAACGAAGTTACGTAATCTTTCAAATCTATTCTTCCATATTTATTAATTATTTTACGATTATTTGATATTTTTGTTAATGCTGATGCATATCGCTCACCTGATCTAGGATTTAAATAAGTTATTTTAGTTTTAAACATTTTGGCAAGATCTTGGATAGAATAAGATTTTTTGTGACTTATACTATATTGTAAGCATTTATTTTTTCTCCATGCCTCAATACAAATATTAATAGTATCATCAATATGAGTAAATCGTCTGGTTTGTGTTCCAGGTTTTACAATAGTTAGTGGTTTATTTTTTTTATATTGATCTTCAAAAATTCCAACTACCGTTGCCATATCACCTACTTTGATTTGACTAGGTCCATACACATTATAAAAATAAATAACTTCAAATTTAAAATTAAACCATTTTCTTAAATTTTCTAATAATTCAAGATTTTTAGATTTTGTAAAAGCATAAGGAGATAAGTTTTTATCATTTCCTTTATTTCCAAGTGAGGCTGAAGTTGCTGAATAAATAAGTTTGATATTATTATCTAAACAAAACTTAAAAACTGCGTTTGAGCCTATAGAATTTGATTTAAAACATTCATCAAATTTTTTAAAACTTTGATAAATTCTTGCAAATTCTCCAAAATGAAAAATTGAATGAATTTGTTTTTTCACATTTTTTAAATTTTTTGAGATATCAATAGTTTCTGTTTTTATGTATTTAACTCTTTTATCTTTAATGTGATTTTTTTTATTGCCTGATGAATAATTATCTAAACTAATAATTTTTTTATTTGTTTTTTTTAAAAGAGATTTAATTAAATTAGAGCCAACAAATCCAGCGCCACCAGTTACAATAATGAGATTCTTCATTTTAGATATGCCTGGCAATGTCCTACTCTTCCGTGTCTTAAGACAAAGTACCATTGGCGCTGAAAGGCTTGACTGCCGAGTTCGGAATGGGATCGGGTATTACACTTTCGCAATAATCACCAGGCAATGTTTAGTACTAAAAATACTTTAAAATGTAAAGTTAAATTAAATTAATTTTTTATTAATCCCTAAAAATTACATAAATTTTAGTTAAAATATAAAATATTCTGACGATTAATCAAATTAGTTTAAAATAATTACATTTTATGTAATTTTTTTTTCTTAGAATAAATAGACTCAAGGTAAAAACCTACTGGTAAACTATAGGTGATCATTAACCAATTGTTAAAAAAATTACCATTTGGAGAAAAAGGCCAAACAGTTATCAATATTCCTGCTAACAGGCAAACTTGATAATCTGTTAGACTTCTTTTTTGCTTAAAAATTATAGATTTAAATTGTTTTAAAGCTACATACGCAACATAACAAAAAGCACTAAATAAAAATAAAAATCCCAAAATTCCTACTTCAGCTAATAATTGAACATAAAAATTATGAGGATGAGTTGAGCAAGGATACATGCCAACTACATATTTTTTATCTTTACATTTAACCCTAAACATTTTTGGACCATGCCCTAAAATAGGCTTATCTTTGAACATATTAAAAGCAGTTCTATAATGACTATCGTGTATTTCACTAAATATAGTTGCCTCTTTTGAACTCTCTAATAAACCCATACTTTTAGCAGGGACCTCGAACATTCTATAACTATGACTTGACGAATTTAAACTTAAAAGAATAATGCAAATAATTGCTAAAATGAATGTTGCTAACCTAAATTTTTGATAATCTTTAATGAGAATTATAATAAATACTGTAGATAAATTTAAAAAGAAAAAAGCTGTTCTTTCTCCTGATAAATAAATTAATACATCTACCAAAATAAATAATAACCCTATAAAATAAATTTCATATTTTTGCTTTTGTTTAATTAAAAATAATGCAAACAATAGGGGAAATAATCTTGATAAATAGGAGCCCATAATTAATTCATCTCCAAAGAATGAAGAAATACGAATTCCATTTACGTCTTGAAAAATTTTAATTCCTGACAAATTTTTACCGGTAAAATATTGAAAATACCCATCAATTACTAAAATTGAAAAACATAAAATTAATACATAATAAAAATAAATTAAAATGTTTTTATCTCTATCAATCAAATACCAAACAAAACAACTAAACACACCTATTCTGAAATAAAATAATGAACTTTTTATACTAAGGGAAATATTTTCTGACTCTAAGCTAGCTAATATTGAGACACAACAAAATATCAAAAAAATAATAAATGGTTTTTTTTTGAAATAATAAAACTTATTATTTTTCAATAAATAACATAAAAAAAATAAAGCTGAAAAACTTAAAATTAAATCTGGAAAAAAAGGACCCCAGATCAAAAATGGAACAATTGATACTATTATGAGATTAAGAATTACAGAGTTAGAATATTTAATAAGTTTCATAAAAATCAATAGAATATATTATAACATTAACACACAATCTTTATCCACAAATGTAATTTAAAAAATTCAATAGCCATAAATCTAAAAGTAAAGTAAAGTGTTGTTAAGCCTAAAAACAATACAATAAAATTAAAGGTAAATTTTAATAAATTAGATGTTTAATACTTTGTTAATATTTTGTTTTGCGAGCTTTTTATTGTTTTTTTTGATTTCAAGCTTTTCATATAAGTTTGGATTAATTGATATTCCAAATAAAAGAAAAAAACATTTAAAACCTACTGCTTATACTGGAGGATTGGCATTATGTTTGATCTATATAATTTCTATTTTTTTATTTAATTTCTCTAGTCAAAAATTAGATTTAATTCTATCTTTAGCTTTTTTAATTGCTTTGGTAGGTTTGATTGATGACAAATATAATTTAAATGTTGGTGGCAAATTAAGCTTACAAATTATTCCAATAGTTTATTTAATTATACCAGAAAACATAAACTTAATTGAATTGGGTGATTATGATTATTTTAAACTAAAACTAAATAGTTTCTCAATCCCTTTTACCTTATTAAGTACAATATTTTTAATTAATTCTTTTAATTACCTTGATGGTTCGGATGGTACACTGGGTTTTTTATTAATTTCAGTTATAGGTATCTTGTATTTCTTGTCAGCTAATGAAGGTCCACATCTATTTTTAATCATAATTTTAATACCTATATTAATTTTTTTATGTTTTAATTTTTCTTTATTCAAATTACCAAAATTATTTCTAGGAGATAGTGGGAGTTTATTAATGGGATTTATATTTTCATTTACTTTAATATATTTTGCAAATCAAAAAATTGTTCATCCAATTTTACTTGCATTTTCAATTTCAATTTTTGTCTATGAGTTTTTGTCAATTAATATAATTAGACTTATTTGGAGAAAAAAAATTTTTTCTGCTGGATTTGATCATTTGCATCATATTTTACTAAAGAAAAATAAATCTCTTCTTTTAACCAATTTTTTTATTACATTTATGAATATTTCTTTTTTTGCTTGTGGCTACATAAGCTATAAATATGTAAATCCATTAACATCATTAATTGTATTTATATTGTGTTTTTTGATTTTTTTTATCTTTAGAAAAAAATATTATCAAGATTTATAACAATTCTAATATTTGAGTAAATAATAATTATATTTATCTCTTAAAAGATACGTAAAGTAAATTAAACTTCAGCTTAATTACTTTTTTTAATAGTTTTTATTAAATACTGTAGGATCACATGCATTAGAATGTGGTGTGAGTCCTCTGATAGTCCATAATTTTTTGCGTTAACATGAATAGAAATATCACTATTTTTT
>JACWEQ010000011.1 GCA_014653365.1 Pelagibacterales bacterium SAG-MED49
ACAAAAGAAGCAGTCGTCTCCTTTGACATCTTCCTTATGATTTTGAAGATTGTTAAAATCAGTCTTTATAATTTCTACTTTTGGATCAGAGATTTTGGGCACTGAACGAACAAATAATTTTATCTTAGAATAATTAGTATCCTTTATTAATTGATTAAGGAGATGGCTTCCAACTAACCCTGATGCACCAAATAATAAGGCTGTTTTCACCTCTTAAGATAAACTTTCACAAAAGAATTTTATTCTCTCCATTGCTTTTTTTAAATTTTGCATTGAAGTAGCGTAAGAAATTCTAAAATATCCATCTAAACCAAATGCAGAACCTTGCACTACTGCAACATTTGATTTTTCTAATAACTTTTGAACAAAAGCAGTATCTGTTTTTAATTTTGTTTTTTTATTAAGAAGTCCTTTGCAACTTGGAAAAACATAGAAAGCACCATTAGGAGTTAAACAAGTTATTCCTTTAATATTATTTAAACTTTTAACAACAAAATCTCTTCTGTCTTTAAAAGCTTTTGATCTCTTTTGAATGAAGCCTTGGCTTCCATTTAAAGCTTCGACAGCTGCTGCTTGACTTATTGATGATGGATTAGAAGTAGATTGCGATTGAATTTTACCAATCGCTTTAATTATATTTTTTGGACCTGCTGCATATCCTATTCTCCATCCGGTCATCGCGTAAGATTTACTAACACCATTCATTGTAAGAGTTCTATCTTTTAATTTAGAATTTTGGGCGATTGTATAAAAGTTAAAATTATCATATTTAATATGCTCATAAATATCATCACTTAAAATATGAACTTTTTTATTTTTTATTAAAACTTTTGCTAAATCTGTAATTTCTTTTTTTGTGTATCCCGCTCCAGTTGGATTTGAAGGTGAGTTAAGAATTACCCATTTTGTTTTTTTTGTAATAGCCTTTTTTAATTTTTTCGCAGTTTTCATCTGTCCAATCATTTTCGTCAAATGAATATGGATTACTTCTAATCGGTTTTCTAAACATAGCTGCAATTGAAGAGGTCACTATAAATTGCTCAACGTCAGCATTTAAACCTGCGTTTAAAACTCTCAACGTTCCATCTACAGCGGGCGCTAATAAACTATTCCTGTTATTAGATACTTTAAAAGGAAATGGAGACGCAAGGTGCATTATATACTTACAATCTTGAGCTGCTTCATTCCATCCATCATCTTTTAAAAGGTCTAGTTCAGTAAAGGATAATTTATCTATAGAAGCATACTGACTTATAGTTTCTTTAGTTTGTTCAATTAAAGTATTATTCCTTACAGTGCCTAAAACATCATATCCAGCATTTAATAAATCTATCGCAGTATGTTTTGCAATCCATCCACTTATTCCTGTTAGTAGTACTTTATCTGCCATTTTATTGTGCCTCTCTATTAATCGTTTTAGCTAGATCTGTTTTTTTTATCCATGATTTGGGAATTGAATTAACACCTTTTAAAGCGGCAAAATAAGCTCCAATGAAATTAACTCTAGAACAATTACAACCACCAGCCTTAATTGTTCTCAAAATTGCATTTTTATAATTTGTTGAATTAATAATTGAGTGTATTGAGCTATTAAAAGTCCCAGGATAGCTGCACGCCATTCCTAATTTTTTAACCACTTTTGCGTGAGGTTTTGATTTTAATTTTTTTACTTTCTTAATGTCGTCAACAACACTCTTAAAGTATGAAACTTTTTTAAACTTTTTTAAAAATTCATTTATGGGATCTTTCGCACCTTTTAGAGCCAAATCTATTAGATGAAATTTAGCCAAAGCATACTTAAGGCTTATTTTTGAAACAGTAACTGTGGAGATAATTTTTTTTAAGCTATTAAAATCATAACCATATAAAAAATAGGGAAGAGCAGCACAATAGCCATCAGACTCGTTTACTTTAGCGCCACCGGTTAACTTCTTTTTAGTTTTAATATTTTTAACTGTTTCGATGATATTTTGATGTATCCAAGGCCCTTTAATTATACCTTGCCAATCTTTAACTTTTCTATATTTAGCCCTTAGATTAAGGTTTTTCCAATACACACTTCCTGGACCAAAGTTTTTAGTAATATTTTTTTTAAATCTTTCTTCTATATTTTCATGTCCTTCAACCAATGTTTTAAACATGACTTGCCCAACTTCATTATAGCCTGAAACTTTTCCAGTTTTGATATTGTAAAAAGGACTTTTGTTTTTTTTTAAAAAAGTAAAATCTTTCTTTCCTTTAATATAAGTTAGCAGTTTCTTTTGATTATAAACCCAATGCAAGGGTCTAGCCGCAGCATCAGCAACAGTGGCTCCTAAAAAAACATGTAGATTATTTTTCATTTAATTTAAAAATTCTCAACCGATGTTCTTAATTCAATTTCCCATGCCCAAGCACTTTTTTTTTGTTTATGAAACTGAAGATATACTTTTGCAATTTCATCTGGATGCATAGTTTGATATTCACCAAATGGCTCATCGTTTATAGCTCCATCTATGATAAAATGTCCTATATGAATATTTTGTGGATGAAGCTCTCTAGCTAATGATTGAGCAAGACCTCTTAGACCAAATTTTCCCATTGCAAATACAGATGAATTTGGGAAGCCTTTAACACCAGCAGATGCTCCAGTAAAAAAAATACTTCCACTTTTTCTTTTTAACATTCTCTTTGACGCTTCCTGAGCTACCAAAAATGCGCCAAAGCATGTAACATTAATTGCCTGTTGTGTTTGTATAGGATCAAGATCTGTAATTGAACCTTTTATTCTCATGGAAGGGTTATAAATTACTAAATTTGGTACTCCAATTTTATCAACATCTTTAAATAACTTTTGAACACTTTTAATATCACTTGAGTCACACGATATTGTAGCGGCATTTATTTCTTTTTTTATCGAATTTAATTTATCAATATTTCTTGAAGCTAAAATAACCTTCATATTATTTGAAGCACAAAGTCTCGCAACAGAAGCACTCAGGCCTTGCCCTGCTCCAACTATTAAAGCTAACTCGGTCATTTACGAGGATAAATGTTTTTCGGCCTCAAGTGCAGCCATACAACCCATTCCAGCAGCAGTTACTGCTTGTCTAAAAGTTTTATCCTTAACATCGCCTGCAGCATAAACTCCAGGAATATTAGTTTCAGTAGAATCTGGTTTAGTAATTAAATAACCTTCTTTATCCATATCTAACTGCTCTTTAAATAAAGCTGTTGCTGGGTCATGACCAATTGCAATAAACAAACCATCAATTTTCATTTCTTCGACATTATTAGTCTTTAGATTTTTAACTTTGATACCTGTAACATTTTTGGGTTCACCGTCTCCAATTACCTCATCAACAGCGCTATCCCAAATGATTTCTATTTTTTTGTTTTCCATTAATTTCTTTTGAAGTAATTTTTCAGCTCTTAATTCATCTCTTCTATGAATTAATTTTACTTTAGATGCAAATTTTGTAAGAAACATTGCTTCTTCAACAGCAGCGTTACCACCACCAACAACTGCTACAACTTTCTCTTTAAAGAAAAAACCATCACATGTTGCACAGGCTGAAACGCCAAAACCTCTAAATTTTTTTTCAGATTCTAAATTTAACCATCTTGCTTGAGCACCTGTAGAAATTATTATGCTATCTGCAGTATATTTTTGACCACTATCACCAACTGCTTCAAAGGGTGTAGATTTTAAATTTACTGACGAAATGTGATCTTCTATCATTTCTGTTCCAACAGCTTTAGCCTGATCTCTCATTTGATCCATTAACCATGGACCTTGAATTACATCAGCAAAACCAGGAAAATTTTCTACATCTGTTGTTGTAGTTAATTGTCCACCAGGTGCAGAACCATAGACTAAAATTGGACTTAACATTGCTCGTGCCGCATAAACAGCAGCAGTATATCCAGCAGGACCAGATCCAATTATTAACACTTTTGTGTGTTTAGTTGGATTATCACTCATACAAAAGTTATATAAGGATAAATGGCAAAATTAAAAGGGATATTATTGACCGAGGGTATGCACGGCATGATTAGCCAGGTAGAAGGTTTGGCAAAAGCTTTAGATATAGATTTTACACACCACACAGTTGAACTAAATAATTTTTGGAAAGTGTTTCCCCCAAAAATGACACCTATTTCACAAAGTGTTTATAAAAAAATTGATTATTTAGACTTTGACATGATTATTTCTTGTGGAAGAAAGAGTGTTATTCCTTCTATTCATTTAAAGAGCAGCTCAAATAAGAAAGTTTTTAATATTCATATTCAAGATCCAAAAGTAGATTTAAAGCATTTTGATTTTATTGTTGCTCCAGAACATGATGCCATACGAGGTCAAAATATTATAAAGACGAAAGGAGCAATTCATTATCTTACAGAAAATGAAATTAGTGAGAATAAAGATTATTTAAATTCATTTATTAAAAAAGATGAAAGAAAAATTTTTACTTTAATAATGGGTGGACCAACAAAATATTATGATTATTCAACAAAGAATATAAAAAATATTTTTGAACTATTAAATGAATTAATAAAAAAATTTAATTTCCAACTAGTAGTGATTCCATCAATGAGAACTCCAGTTAATACTATTCATTATGCTAAAGAGTATTATGGTAACAATCATACGGTTATAATGAATGTTGATAAAAAAGCATATCTATCAGCCTTAGCACTCTCTGAAAAAATTATTGTTACATGCGACTCAAGCTCTATGATATCAGAAGCAGCCTTAACTGGAAAACCAATTTATATAGCTAGCATTTTACCAAAAAAAAATGACAAAAGATTTCAAAGATTTAGAAATTTATTTAGAGAATTAAATATTACTAGAAATTTGGGTGAAGAAGTGGAAAATTGGAACTATGAAAAGTTAGATGAAACGAATAGGGTGGCTAAAATTATAAAACAAAAAATAAATTCTTAATGTCATTTTTAAATTCAATTCAAAATCAATCAAAAAAACATAAATTCCCTTTTGATCATTGGGAATATAATAATGCTCTTACAGATGGCTCTATAGATGAAATTATTAAAGCAGATATTCCAGATGTTAGTAAGCATAATTTAAATTATGATGGAACACGAGCAATTGATGGTGGTGCAGCTGAATTTAGAGAGGGGATAGCCTCAGGTGGTGAAGCAATAAAATTTAGGTGCTTTGTAACAAAAGATAACGAAAAGCAATTTCCAAACTTGGTAAAATTTATTAATGAGCTACAATCTAAAGAAGTTCACGAAACCATTTCTAAAATGATCAATAGAGATTTATCAAAATCATATGTTAGAGTTGAAGTTATCTGTGATCGTGAAGGATTTTGGTTAAAACCCCATTGTGATATTAAAGAAAAACTAATGTCTGGCTTAATATTTGTTAATAATGCCAACGAGTCTGAGGACTTAGGTACAGATTTTTATAATGACAAGTTAGAAAAAGTTAAAACAGTTCCTTACAAAAATAATTATGGATACATGTTTACTAGTGGTCCAAATACCTGGCATGGAATGGAAAAAAAGAAAATTCTAAAAGAGAGACGGTGTTTGCAAGTCAATTATGTGACTTTTGAAACAGACTGGAAAGTTGATTAATTTTATTTTTCCCAATCAAATCTTGAAAAAGAGTCAAAAACTTTGAAAATTCCTTCTGACCATTGATTGCAAACCTTTGCATAATTCTCGTCTGTAACATTTAAACACTCAAGCGTAGATAGATTATCAGCATCTTTTTTAAGAACTGCAAAATCAATTGGAGGTCCAACTGTAAGATCACTTTTTAATGTAGAGTCCATTGAAATTAGTGCACAGCGTGATGCATCACCAATAGAGACAGTTGGTTTTATAACTCTATCAAGAATTGGTTTTCCATATTTTACCTCCCCGATTACGAGGTATGGTTTACTATCTGCTGGTCTTATATAATTACCCTGAGGATAAACTAAATATAACTCATGTTGCTGACCTTTGATTTGTCCACCAACAATAAAAGTAGAACCTAACAAAACGTTGTCTGTATTTATACCTTGAGGTGCTGAATGTTCAATATTTAGTGAACCAACATAAGATGCTATTTGTTCGAAATCACTACAGGTATTTAAATTCATTATACCCGTTGAACTTTTTAGGTCTTTTTCAACAGATTTAAAAACTGCTTGAGATGTTCCTAAATTTCCTGATGTCACAATTACAATTGTTCTATCACCCACATCGTGAGTCATCATTTTAGAATAAATATTTACATTATCTAAACCAGCGTTTGTTCTTGAGTCTGAAGCAAAAACAAGTCCTTCATTCGTTTTAATACCTATACAATATGTCATCTCAATTACTAAAATAGATAATTTTAAAGTAAATTAACAATCTATTAAAAGCATAACTGATATCTGCATTATGCATTTGCATATTTTAGTCAAGTAATGAACATTATTGTAATATGGTTTCAAAACTCTGGAATAATTACAACTCAAAACGAGCTTATGATGGATATTTTACTAAAGATAATAAACTTCGAAAACACGCTACAATAATTTCATCGATCTTAGAAAGATATGGTAAAAAAAAACTTCAAGAAATTGAAAAAAATTGCCAGAGCACAATAAGCGCCAGAGGTATAAACTTCAGAGTTTATGCTGCAAATAATAGGGCTGAAGAAAAAAAATGGCCCCTTGATATTATCCCACGAATAATCCCAAAAACACAATGGAACAAGGTCTCAAAAGGTTTAAAGCAGCGTGTAAAAGCTTTAAATTTGTTTATTGATGATGTTTATAATCAAAAAAAGATATTCAAAGATAAAGTAGTTCCAAAAGAAATTATTTTTAATTCCCCCTATTATGTAAAAGAATGTGAGGGGTTTTCACCAAAGCATAAAGCTTGGTCAAATATTTCAGGTGTGGACTTAATAAGAAATGCAAATGGTGATTATTTGGTTTTAGAAGATAACTTAAGAGTTCCTTCAGGCGTATCTTATATGCTTGAAAACAGAATGGTAATGAGAGATGTGTTTCCTGAATTATTTACGAGGTATAAAGTTGCATCCATCCATCAATATACAAATAAATTGTTTAATTGTATGGTTGAGTGTATTCCAAAAAAAACTGCAAACCCACATATGGTGGTTCTAACTCCGGGTATATATAACTCAGCATATTTTGAGCATTCTTTCTTGGCTGATCAGATGGGCATTGCTTTAGTTGAGGGAAAAGACTTATTTGTTGAAAACGATATTGTTTACATGAAGACTGTAAAAGGTCCTTTAAAAGTTGACTGCATATACAGACGTCTTGATGATAATTTTTTAGACCCAGAGGTATTTTATAAAAACTCAGTTATAGGTGTTCCTGGATTATTTAAAAGTTGGCGTAAAGGAAATGTCGGCATCATTAATGCTATTGGTACAGGAATTGCTGATGACAAAGTAGTTTATACCTATGTTAATAAAATGATTGTTTATTATCTTGGTGAACAGCCAATCTTGAATCAGGTTGAAACTTACCTATGTCTCAATAAAAATGAAAGACACTATGTCATTGAAAATATATCAAAATTAGTTGTGAAACCTGCTAATGCTTCTGGTGGTTATGGAATAATGATAGGTCCTAAAGCAAATAAAAAAGAAAGAGATGATGTAATAGCAAAAATTAAAAGAAACCCAAGAGAGTATATTGCGCAACCACTTGAAACTCTTTCAACAGCACCAACAATTACTGAGAATGATATTGAACCAAGGCATCTAGATTTAAGACCTTTTGTGCTTAGTGGAAAAACTACTTATGTGAGTACAGGAGGATTAACAAGAGTTGCACTTAGAAAAGGAAGTACAATTGTTAATAGCTCTCAAGGTGGAGGGTCTAAAGACACATTAATTGTTGATGTTTAAAATTTAAATGTCCTGCAAAGAAGTAACTTCTAATTTTTTAGTCTTTAGTGATTTAATTGCTTGCAAACATGCTTGTGCTGTAGACATGTTCGTACAATAAGGAACTTTATTTTTTAGTGTTGCTCTTCTAAGTGCTATTGCATCATTTAGTCTGTGTTCAGAGTTCCCCCCTCCAGTATTAATAACTAGACCAATTTTTTTTGAGTCCAAAACATCAACTATATGTGGAGATCCACTACTTACTTTATTTATTACTCTACATTTAATTTTATGTTTTCTAAAATATTCTGCAGTTCCTCTAGTAGCGCATAATGTAAAATCTAATTTAATAAGATCTTTTGCTAAATCAATTCCCTCATCTTTATGAGAGTCTTTTAGCGAGACAAATGCTAGCCCTTCTTTTGGTAACGAGTTAGCAGCAGCTATTTGGCTTTTAGCAAAAGCCATGCCAAAATCTTTATCAAATCCCATCACTTCTCCGGTAGATTTCATTTCTGGTCCTAAAAGTAGATCACTATTTGGAAATTTATTAAAAGGAAATACTGCTTCTTTAACTGCATACATTCCTTTGGATTTATCTTTTAAGTTAAATTTAGATAATTTTTCACCAGCCATCACACGTGATGCAATTTTAGCTAGAGGTAAACCTTTTGCTTTTGATACAAATGGCACTGTTCTACTTGCTCGAGGGTTTACTTCAATCACATAAATCTCATCTTTTTTAATGGCAAATTGAATATTCATGAACCCTTTAACTTTTAAGGCTAAAGCTAATTTCTTAGTTTGATTTTCAATTTCTTTAATTAAGTATGGCTTTATTGATATCGGAGGCAAACTACATGCTGAGTCTCCTGAGTGAATTCCAGCTTCCTCAATATGCTGCATGATACCTGCCACATGAACTTGTTTTCCATCAGATATCGCATCAACATCAATTTCCATTGCATGGTTTATGAATTTATCAATTAGAATTGGGTTTTCTTCAGCTGCTTTAAATGCTTCTTCAACAAAATTTTTAAGTTGACTTTTTTCATGGACAATTTCCATTGCTCTTCCACCTAAAACATAAGAAGGTCTAACCATTACTGGTAAGCCAATTCTTTCTGTTATCTGGATAGCTTGTTTGAATGTTTTTGCAATTCCACTTTCAGCTTGTTTTAATTTTAATTTATTAAGAAGATTTCTAAATAAATCTCTATCTTCCGCTAAATCAATAGAAGTGTATTGTGTTCCTAAAATTGGAAGTTTGTTATCATGTAAAAATTTAGTAAGTCTGATTGGAGTTTGGCCGCCAAATTGAGCAATTATACCAACTAGGTTTCCTTTTTCTTTTTCCTTTTTAATTATATTAAAGACATACTCTTCTTTTAATGGCTCAAAATACAATCTGTCACTGGTGTCATAATCAGTTGAAACTGTTTCGGGGTTACAGTTAATCATAATGGTTTCAAAACCAGCTTCTTTCAATGCAAAACTAGCCTGACAGCAGCAATAATCAAACTCTATTCCTTGTCCTATTCTATTAGGTCCACCACCTAATATTATAATTTTTTTCTTATTTGATGGATCTGCTTCACATTCTGAATTAAATGAGAAATTTCTTTGATATGTTGAATACATATAAGGAGTAAATGATTTAAATTCAGCTGCACAAGTATCAACCTTCTTAAACACAGGTAATATTTTAAGAGCAGTTCTTTTTCTTCTTACAGCATCTTCTGAAGTTTTGGTTAGTTCAGATAATTTTTTGTCTGAAAAACCAATTGATTTTATTCGATTAAATTCATTGAAATCTCTTGGTAATCCTTTGTTTTTAATCTTAATTTCATTATCTACAATTTCTTTAATTTGTTCTAAGAACCAAGGATCTATTTTAGATAAAGCAAATATTCTCTTTAAATCCATCTTTTTTCTAATTGCTTCAGCAACTAACAAAATTTTATTTGGAATACTTTCTTTAAGTTTTTTTTCAATTTGTTTTTTATTTAGATCAAATATTCTATCCAATCCTGAAAACCCTGTCTCAAGGGAAACTAATGCTTTTTGAAGCGACTCTTTAAAGTTTCTACCGATTGCCATTGCCTCACCAACTGACTTCATTGATGTACCTAATGTTGCAGGTGAAGTTGAAAACTTCTCAAATGTAAATCTTGGAATTTTAGTTACCACATAATCAATACTTGGTTCAAATGATGCAGGAGTTACTTTTGTAATTTCATTTTTTAATTCATCTAATGTGTATCCAACAGCAAGTTTTGCAGCAACTTTTGCTATTGGAAAACCAGTTGCTTTCGATGCAAGAGCTGATGAACGTGAAACTCTTGGGTTCATTTCAATTACAACCATTCGTCCATTTTTAGGATTGATTGCAAATTGAACATTTGATCCTCCTGTTTCAACTCCAATTTTTCTTAAACATGCAATAGATGCATTTCTCATCACTTGGTATTCTTTATCTGTCAAAGTAAGAGCAGGGGCAACTGTCACAGAGTCTCCCGTATGAATTCCCATTGGATCAATATTTTCAATTGAACAGATAATAATACAGTTGTCTTTTTTATCTCTTACAACTTCCATTTCAAATTCTTTCCAGCCCTCTAAACAGTCTTCAACTAGAACTTGGCTCACAGGGGACTCATGTAATCCACTTTTAATAATTTTTAGATATTCTTTTTCATTTTTAGCAATTCCACCCCCAAGACCTCCAAGAGTAAATGCAGGTCTAATGATTGCGGGTAAGCCAATTTTTTTTAAAACCTTAGATGCTTGTTTAATATTGTTTACAATTTTAGATTTGGGTAAATCTAAACCTATATCAATCATATTTTTTCTAAATTTCTTTCTATCTTCTGCATTTGAAATAGCTTTAGAATTTGCACCGATTAGTTCTATTTTATATTTTTTTAGTATTCCTTTTTTTTCAGCTTCCATTGCAAGGTTAAGTGCAGTTTGACCACCCATTGTTGGAAGAATTGCATCTGGTTTTTCTTTTTTAAGAATTTTTTCTAAAACTTCTGAAGTAATAGGTTCTATATAAGTTTTGTCTGCAACATCAGGATCAGTCATAATTGTTGCGGGATTTGAATTAATCAATACAACTTTATAACCTTCGTCCCTTAAAGCTTTACATGCTTGTGTTCCCGAATAATCAAATTCACAAGCTTGGCCAATAATGATTGGACCAGCACCAACAACTAATATTTTTTTAAGATCTTTTCTTTTTGGCATTTTTTTTCATGTTGTTAATAAATTCCTGAAATAAATAAACACTATCTTGAGGACCAGGGTTAGACTCTGGATGATATTGAACTGAAAATACTGGTTTATTTTTTAATCTGATACCCTCGATACTATTATCAAATAGAGACTTGTGAGTGATCTCAATATTTTTAGGTAAATTTTCTTTAATCACTTCAAAACCATGGTTTTGACTAGTGATTTCTACATTGTCGTAAATTAGATTTTTAACAGGATGGTTTGCGCCTCTATGACCTAGCTTCATTTTTTTTGTTTTACCACCCAATGTTAACGCAAGTATTTGATGACCTAAACAAATACCAAATATGGGTAAGTTTTTTTTAATTAAATCTTTAATTATTTTAATAGCATATCTTCCAGTTGCTGCTGGATCTCCAGGACCATTTGATAAAAATATACCATTTGGCTTAAGGGCTAAGATTTTTTCAGCAGATGTTGTGCATGAAACAACAGTTACTTTACAATTAAAGTCAGAAAAATATCTTAAAATATTTTTCTTTATTCCATAATCAATTGCAACTACATGAAAAGAATTATTGGTATTTTTTTTGTAGCCTATTTCTTTCTTCCATGTTTTTAGCCCTTTCCAAATATAATTTTTTTGAGTTGTTACTTTTTCAGCAAGATCAAGGTTTTTTAATCCACTCCACTTTATTGTAGAGTTAGTAAGCTTACTGATATTGAATTTACCAGTGTTAGAATATGCTATAGTTCCATTTGGGGCACCTTTATCTCTTATAAAATTAGTTAAACTTCTTGTATCTAAGCCTGTAATTCCAACTATCTTATTTTTTTTAAGCCAAGCATCTAAATGTAGAAATGATCTATAGTTTGATGGCGAGGTTATTTCCGAATTAAAAACTACGCCTTTAGTCCAAATTTTATCTGACTCGTAATCTTCTTTGTTAGTTCCAACGTTTCCAATGTGAGGAAAGGTAAAGTTTATAATTTGTCCTGCATAAGATGGATCCGATATAATTTCTTGGTAACCAGTTAATGAAGTATTAAAGCAGACTTCTCCAGTAGCTTCTCCTTGATAGCCAATACCAATACCCTTAAAAATTCTCTTATTTTCAAGAACTAAAATGCCTGTATTGATTTGTAAATTTTTTGAGTTAGTTTTTTTTGGTTTTTTGTTCAATTACAACTCATGAGTTAAAGGTTAATACAATAATTGCTTTATTATCGCAACAGAGATGTATTATAAAATTGTAAAAAAACAATTTTTCTTTTGAAGAATTTTTACTTTGCAGTAGATTAAAAAAATTATGGCTTTAAAAGAAACTATCGAAACAGAATACAAAAACGCATTAAAATCAAAAGATAAAACTAAAATATCAACCTACAGGTTAATACTGTCTTCGATTAAAGACTTGGACATTGTTAATAGATCGGGTCCTAATAAAAAAGATACTGATGACGAAGATATTAAGAAACTTTTAAAAAAAATGGTTAAGCAAAGAAGCGAATCAATTGATATTTACAAAAAAAATAATAGAACAGACCTTTTGGAGGTTGAGCAGAATGAATATGAAATTTTAACTACCTTTTTGCCTAAACAACTTGGTGAAGAAGAAACTAAGAAAATTTGTGCTGAAGTAATTTCAAAACTTGGTGCAAGTTCAGTTAAAGATATGGGTAAAGTAATGGGTGAACTAAAAAAAAAGCATGCAGATGAAATTGATTTTGCTAAAGCAGGCCCTTTAATTAAGGAATTGCTGAATAATTAATGAAATACCCTAAAGAGTACCTTGATGAAATTAAAACAAGGTTAAAAGTCTCAACAGTTGTGTCAAAGTCAGTTACTTTAAAAAAGAGAGGTAAAGAATATGTCGGTTTATCTCCGTTTAAAACTGAGAAAACACCGTCCTTTACAGTTAATGATGAAAAAGAGTTTTATCATTGTTTTGCAACATCAGAACACGGAAACATTTTTGATTTTGTAATGAAAACACAAAATTTAAAATTTGGTGAGGCAGTTAAACATTTAGCACAACTAGCTGGAATGCAACCATATATGTTCTCAAAGCAAGATGAAGAAAGAGAAAAAAAATGGAAAGAATATCTCTCAATATATGCTCAGTACGTTGAATTTTATCATGGTGAATTATTAAAAAATGAAGCCTATTCCAATGCTAGAGATTATTTAAAGAATAGATCTTTAGACAAAGAACAAGTCAAGAAATTTAAAATTGGTTATATTGAAAAAAATCCTAATTTTTTTGATAAGTTAAAAAATGAATTTAGCGAACAAACATTAGTTGAAAGTGGTTTGTTTTATTTAGATGAAAAAAAGAAAATATATATTGAAAGATTTAGAGGTCGATTAATTTTTCCAATTAACAATATTTCAGGTCAACCAATTGCATTGGGCGGAAGAATAATTGAAAAATTAGATTATTTAGCAAAATACATTAACTCACCTGAAACTAACTTTTTTAAAAAAGGCTCAAACTTATATAATTTAGATCTTGCAAGAAAACTATCTAACAAAGTAGACCACATTTATTTAGTTGAAGGATATATGGATGTTGTTGGGTTGAGTAAAAATGGAATTGAAAATGTAGTTGCAAATCTTGGAACATCATTAACAGATAGACAAATTCTAACTTTAAATCAATTTTTTGATGATATAATAATTTGTTTTGATGGTGATGAAAGTGGATATAAAGCTGCGTTAAGAGCAGCAGAAAATTCTATTAAAGAATTAAGGCCTGAAAAACAAATATCTTTTTTATTTTTACCAGATAAAGAAGATCCAGATAGTTACGTTAATACGCATGGAAAAAACTATTTTGTAGATTTTACTAAACAAAGCAAGCTATCCATACATCAGTTTATTTTTAGTCATTATAAAAAACAAACTGACAATAACCCTTCTTCAATGGCAATATTTGAGAAAAAACTTAGGGCTATAGTAAACACTATTAAGGATGATTTTATTAAGAAATATGTTCTTGAATATTTTTTAGAAAAAATTTCAGAATTAACTCCTCATTCCAATCAAAATAATAAAAAATTTTATGTTAAAAAAACAAAGTCATTAGCCTCAACAAAAAAACATTTTAATGAAAGCCAATCAATATCAGGTGTAGAATTAAAAGAATTTTCTCTATTGTATTTGATTCTAAATAATCTTTCTCTTTTCCAAGCAAATATTCATTTGATAGAAAATATTAAGTTATTTACAGAAATAAATAGGCAAATAATAAATACCACTATTGAAAAATTAAAATCAGGAGAGCAGATTACAATTAATGATTTAAAACTAGATAAGCAGTTACTAGATAAAATAAATAAATTTGCTCCAATTAAGCATATTTTAAAAAATAAACCTAATAACGACAATCAAGTGATAGAATTGCTAGATGACATTTCGAAAGATTTATTCAATTACGACTTAGAATTTAGAATCCAAGAGTTAGAATCGAAGTTCTCTAAGGATATGAGCGAAACAACATTCAATGAGCTAAAAGAGTTGAAAAACGAGAGAAAAATCAATTAATCTGATCAATTTAGCAATGGATTTTTGCGAATTTGATATTATATAAGTCTTTCAAACTTATATTGCTGTGGAAAGAATTATTACAAAATCATTTGCTAGATTAATGGGTAGAGGAACCCATAGAGGTTTCATAACTTATGAAGAATTGAACAAATCTCTTGGAAAAAGAAATCTATCTGATGAAAATTTATCTCAAGCTTTTATTCATATTTTAGATGAACATATTGCACTAGTTGAAAAAAAATCAGATTTTAAAGTATTAAGAAAAAAAGAAGGATCCTCCAAAGAAGAAGGCAAGTCAATGGAGAAAAGCGACGATCCCATACGAATGTATTTACGTGAGATGGGTGGAGTTGAATTACTTTCAAGAGAAGGTGAAATAGCAATCGCTAAAAGAATTGAAGCGGGAAAAGATGTAATGTTAATCGCTCTTTCCCAAAGTCCAATAACTGCACAACAGTTTTTTGAATGGAATGATCAGTTACAAAAAGATGAAATTCTAGTTAGGGAAATTATAGACATTGATACAAATTATATGGAGGACGAATCTACGGGTCCTAGCGCAAAACAAAAAAATGCAGGTGAAACCGACAAAGATGAAGGATCTGGTGATGGGGATGATGATGATTTTAACCCAACACTTGCTGCAATGGAAACTGAGATTAAGCCTAAGGTTTTAAAAACAGTTAATACTTTAACAAAAGAATATAACAAATTAATAAAGTACCAAAAAGAAAAGCTAGATTGCGTTTTAAATTCACAAAATTTTTCTCCAACTAAAGAAAAAGGATATCAAAAAATTGTTGATGATATTTTAGAAAATATTAAATCTCTTCAATTATCACCTTCTGTTTTAGAAGAATTAGTTCAAAAACACTATGTTGAAATAAAAAAAATAGTTTCATTAGAGGGAAACCTTTTAAGATTAGCAATGGATAATAAAATTCCAAGAAATGAATTTATAAAATTTTATATTGGTAATGAAATAAATCCAAATCTTAAAAAATTCTTAGATACTAATTCTATTTGGAAACAATTTTTTGCAAAAAATAAAGATGAATTTAAAAATATTAGAGAAAGATTAATTGAGACAAGTCATAAACTAGGAATTTCTGTAACTGATTTTAAAAAGTTGGTTAGCAGAGTGCAAAAAGGTGAAAAAGAGTCAAGAATTGCCAAAAAAGAGATGGTTGAAGCTAACTTAAGATTAGTAATTTCAATTGCAAAAAAATATACTAACAGAGGTCTCCAGTTTTTAGATTTAATTCAAGAAGGAAATATTGGCTTGATGAAAGCAGTTGATAAATTTGAGTATCGAAGAGGCTATAAGTTTTCTACTTATGCAACATGGTGGATTAGACAAGCAATTACAAGATCAATTGCTGACCAAGCTAGAACAATAAGAATTCCGGTTCACATGATTGAAACAATTAATAAGATTGTAAGAACTCAAAGATTAATTTTAAGCGAGTTTGGTAGGGAAGCAACTCCTGAAGAATTAGCTCTAAAACTTAGAATGCCATTAGATAAGGTTAGAAAGGTCCTAAAAATATCTAAAGAACCTGTTTCACTTGAAAAACCAGTTGGTGATGAAGAAGATAGTAGTTTGGGAGATTTTATTGAAGATACAAAAGCCTTGGCCCCACTAGAGCAAGCTATTAAATCAAACCTTGGAGAAGCAACAACTAAGATTTTATCAACCCTTACTCCAAGAGAAGAAAGAGTTTTAAGAATGAGATTTGGTGTTGGAATGAATACTGATCACACTTTAGAAGAAGTGGGTCTTCAATTTTCTGTAACTAGAGAAAGAATTAGACAAATTGAGGCAAAAGCTCTTAGAAAACTAAAACACCCAAGCAGATCTAAGCAATTAAAAAGTTTCTTAGAAAGTTAATTTTACTGGGCCGTTAGCTCAATAGTAGAGTACTGCATTGACATTGCAGGGGTAGTTGGAGCGTAACCAACACGGCCCACCATTTATTTGATCATTAAAATCTAGATACTAAAATTTTTTTAAAAAATTACATACTGATACTCTATTTTCACGTTTCGCTTCATCTAAAGGGGTTGATTTCCAACGATCTCTAACATTTATAGGGTGTTTGTAATTTATCAAAAGTTTCACCATTTCAAGATTTCCTTCAGCAGCTGCTAAATGTAGTGCAGTTCTTGAGTCAAAATTTCCCGCATGCACAGGAACTCCTTTTGCTATTAATTGACGAACACGATCTATATTATTTCCCGCAGCAGCAAATAAAAGCTCACTTACCGTTAATTCATCATCATAATTTGCAACTTCATCAGTCTTACCCTCTGGGTTGTCAACGAGGTGATTTGGCATTGAAAAATTAATATTTAGCTTATCTAATTCAGTTAAGATTTTCTTATGATTATTATTTTTTGCATCGAAATATCCATATCCACCCCAACGATCTGGAACAGGCTTAATACCTTGTTTTATCAAAAATTTCACAACTTCTAGCTGACCCTCAGCTGCAGCTAAATGCAAAGGAGTTCGCATATCAGAATTTCCTACACTTAGATCTTTTTGTTCGCTTGCCAGTCGTTCTAGTGTTCTAATATCTCCGTTACTAGCTGCCCAAATTGCTTCACCACAACTATTAGCTTGCCATCTAGAAATAGGTATTTTTGGATCAACACGATCATTGCTAGTCATGGTTCCATCAAATATGTGAATTAAATATTTGGAAGTAATTCTTTTTGCCATTTCAATTCCACGTACACTGTTACCTTGTTTATCTAATCGTGGTGAATAAATACATATACCCATTAGTTGGGGCACAACTAACAAAACCCCCCCACCTACTCCACTTTTTGCTGGTAAACCAACTTGCTGAAAAAAACTACCACTTGCGTCGTACATGCCACTACTTTGTAAAATTGGCAAACAATCCCGCACGGTTTTTTGGGTAAGCACTCTATCTTGAGTAATAGGACAAACCCCATTGTTTGCTAGCGTTGCTGCTGCCATTGCAACTTCAGTTGCTGTCATTTCTAAAGAGCATATACTAAAATATAGTTTAAGCGCCTCTGTTACTGAAGGTTCAATATAAAAATCAAAATTATCATGCTTTTGATTAACTTTCTTTTTAGGTTTATTTTTTTTATTAGGAAGATTACCTGTAGCCATTAACAAATATCCAATTGCCATGTTATTAAAACCTGTAAAGTTTTCTTCACGTGCAACATCTTTATTAAACCTAGGGAATTTTGAATTAAACTTACCTTTAGCAGTCCACCCTATTAACTTGGCAAATTCATTTTTTATAAAATTTAATCTCTTCTCGTAAGTCTCATCTGAATTTATAAGACCTACTGTCGTTATAGCTCCTGCATTGATCATTGGATTAAAAGGTATATTAGTTAAATTATCTTGAAAACCTTGTGAAGAACGAACTAGTAATGTTAGATCATTAAACTTTCGGCCTGATGGTTCCTGACCAACATGTTTATGAACAAAATCTAAACCTAATTCTTCTAAAGCAAAACAATAATTAAAGGGTTTGCAAATTGACTGAATTGAAAAATCCTCATTAAAATTGCCTCGTTGATAAACTTGTCCATCGGTTGTAACAATCGATATACCAAATTTTTCTGGATCAACTTTTGCAAGTGGAGGTATGTAAGATGCTAGTTCGCCTGTTTTAATATTGCTTACTTCATCAAACATTTTATCTATATTTTTAGAGAAATCATTAAAGTCCGGTAAAGCTAATTCACCACAAAGAGACTTTTCAACTAGTAGCTCAGATGATCTTATTATCTTAATAAAATCATCAAAAAAAATTTCTTTTCCATAAGTGTCTAATTTTTGGAAAAGATTATACAGCCTGTTATCGTTAATTTTTAAACCAGATTTTAGTAAAGAATTCTTAAAATTCTTAGTTTTAATTACATTGTGATTTTTATCACACAAAGAATAAAATAAATTTTTTTCACGTTTTGAAGAATGTTTTGACTTATCTTTGTTTATTAATTTGCTTTTTTTCACTTTAAAAACTTAACAAATTGTAAGTCGAAAATCGAATTAATTTATTATCAAGATTTAACTATTAATTATTTTAAAAAAAACTAAATAAGGTTGAGATAAAAATTAAAATTTCTATAAATGTCCAAACACTCAGGATAATAGAAATATTTTTACTAAATCTTTCCCAAACCTATGGAATACAAGAACAACATCATCAGAACATCGCTCTTGCTTAACCTTAATCTCTCGTGTAAAACCAACAGAATTATTAAGGGCCTGTAGCTCAGTTGGTTAGAGCAGTACACTCATAATGTATTGGTCCCAGGTTCGAGTCCTGGCGGGCCCACCAAATCCAGTAAAATCAACGTTTAGAAATTTAAGTTTCTCAAAATTAAAGCAAAAAACCTCAAATTAATTTTTTAACTGAGTCCAGATTGAGTCGAGTTATTTTTAACAATATAATAGTCTGATTTAAATGAATAAAATTTTAATTTGTAAACTTTTCTTTATTTCTTTTTTACTTTCTTCTAAGTCCTTTGCTTTAGAGCAATCAAAAATTGAAAATAAGAAAATTTCAGATCTTCCAGTTTTCATTACGTCTATAGAAAATTTTAACGCAAATTTAATTGGTATAATTGGTGGCAAGGGTATGAAAAACGAAACAGGAAAATCAAAAAATTTTTTAAAACGATATAAAAATAACTTTGTCGAAAAGGGTATTGCTTTTTATCTATTTCCCAATGTTAATTCTGCCACAAAAGCATCATATCCAAGAAGAATAAGTGAAGATAGGATAGGAAGACTTAATGAATTAGTAAAATATATAAACAGCGTAAATGATAAGCCAATATTTATAATAGGCTTTAGCAGAGGGACAGTAGATGCTGGTTTTTATGCAAAAAAATATCCAGAAAGTATTTCAGGAATAATTTTAGCATCTGGAGTATATAAAAATGACTCAAATAAAGCTAAGAATTTTTCTATGGAAAAAATTATTGGGAAGAAAATAAAAGTTGATACTTTAGTTGTTCATCATGAAAAAGATGAATGTAGTGTTACTCAATATAAATACGCTAAATCTTTTTTTAAGAAACTAAAATCTCCAAAAAAAAATCTACTTAATTATACTGGGGGTTCTGGAACAGGACGAGAATGTGGTCCTTATCATTATCATGGTTTTGAAGGGATTGAATTAAAAGTAGCAAATGATATAGCAGAGTGGATTAAACAATGAAAAAAATATTTTAATTTGTACACTAAAATTTTCCTGATTTAATTTTTTCATTGAGTACGAGATTGAGTCCAAAAAACTCAAAATTTAAATAAATGAACTAATACAACGTTGATTTAAGTTCTCTCAGAACTCTCATAATGTATTAGTCTCAGGTTCGAGTCCTGGCGGGCCCACCAATAAATTATTATTTTTTAGGATCTTTTACCCCAGCTAACTTTTGAAGTAGGTATATTTCTTTTTCAGATAAGGTTTCTTTTTTATTTTTTAAATCCTCTGTAATTTTACGCTTGAGTGTTATTGAAGATAAAAAGCTAACTATTGAAGATACGATAGTGATTAAAATGAAGTAAATATATGATGGTATAAATATTATCATCGCAATAGCAATTATCGCCCAGCCTATAAATATACCTTTTTGGATTGTTCTTTGACTATTTAGATCTTTGATTTTTGTAAACTGGAAAAATAAAAACATGGAAAGAGCCATTGCTACTGAAATTCCAAACCAAAGAGTAATTGTAATATCAGATGTATTTCCACCAACAAAAGTATCATCCATGGCTTTTTGTACAAAATAAACCATGAATCCTTTATAAGCGAAATATAATACAAAAATTACTGACACAATTATTGAAATTATAAAAGATAGTTTTGAAGAAACATTTATTTTTTTCATTAAAGATAAAAATTTACATTATTTAATGAAAATTACTTAGTAGAAAAATCAGATAAATTCTTTAGAAGAGCTTCAATTTTACCATCATTAGAATTAATTATTGATGAAAATTCTTCTTTTTGAGTTCTTGCTAAACTTAATCCTTCTATAATCAAATCTCTAATTAATAAGTTGTCAGGATCTTTTGTATATACTCTCCATTCAATTTTTACCTCAGGTCTTGTATCAGTTGCAACAAGTGTACTTGATACAATCGTGTAATTAGCATTGATTATATTTTTTGAATTCACTTCTATCTCAGGATTTGAGTATTCAGCAAGTCTACTAGAAAAGCTTTTTAAAAAATAAGCTTCAAAAACAATTTTATAATTTTCTAATTGTTCTTTGCTTATGTTTTTTCTATGTTTGCCTAATGAGTAAAATCCAATACCAGTAATATCAACAGTATCTTTTGCTATTTCTTTTAACTTCTCAACCCTTTCTTCTTTCGTTAGACTTCCACCAAGAGTTTTGGCTGCTCTATTAACTGTCGATTGAACAAACACATCTGCTTCAATTGAGAAGGATTTGTTGTTAAAGTTTAAAAAAACTAATAGAAAAGTAACAAAGGTAAAAATTCTTTTCATATTTTTAATTTATTTATTGAGTGTCTATTTCTTCCCAATCACCATCATCCATCGTTTCAGTGGTCGCTTTTGAATTCAAGATCTTTTGTTGTCTGTCTTGTAAATATAAACTTCTAAATGAAGCATAAAGATCCATGGAATTTTTTTCTAAGTTTTCTAAAGAATCAATATTCTTTGCTCTAAAATCTATTCCACCTAAAACTCTTGATACAAAATAAGTTGAGTCACTTAAGTATTCATTATTACCGCTCATAGATGCATTGTACCAAGGATCGCCTCCCATTATATTTATAAATGAACCTGCGGTATCTCTAACAGTTGAGGGTCCAATAACAGGTAATACCAAATAGCAACCAGGACCTATTCCAAAAGTACCAAGTGTTTGACCATAGTCTTCTTTTTCATATTCTGGAAAACCCATCTTTTCTGCTACATCAAATATTCCTAGAACACCAATTGTTGTATTGACCGCAAACCTTCCAGTATTTATTCCTGCTTTTTTTATTTCGCCTTGTAAAATATTGTTTGGAATAGTGACTAGGCTTGATAGGTTTTCTAGTGCGTTACTAACACCAGTTCTAACTGGTGATGGTAAAACCCTATAACCCTTTGCAACTGGTTTAAAAATAACTTTGTCTAAACCCATATTTACTGCAAAAGTAATTCTATTAATTGGTTCAAAACAATCTTTAACTGGTTTAGATTTTTTAGAGAGATTTAATTCTCCATCACTTCCAGCAAATGAATTAGCAAAAATAAAGAGAGACAGGACTGAAATTGTAAAGATTTTTTTCATTTTCGAATATATTATATAGTAGATAATATAATAATGTAAATCTAGATTAAGTGCTAAATATGACCCAAAAATGGCTATAAAAACTTTATTAAATTACTCTCCAAACTTTAATCCAAAAAAAAGAAAAACTAATCAGATAAAGTTTTTGATTTTTCATTACACTGGAATGAGGACAGAAAAAGCCGCCATAGAAAGACTTACAGATATTAAATCTAGAGTAAGCGCTCATTATTTAATCAAACAAAATGGAGAAATAATAACTTTAGTTCCAGATCTATATACTGCATGGCATGCAGGAAAGTCTGTTTGGAAAAATTATAGCTCTTTAAACAAAGACTCTATTGGTATTGAAATTGTCAATCCAGGTCACGACATTAATTATAAAAAATTTTCTATAATTCAGCTAGCAGCATTAGTTAAATTAAGTAAATTTTTGATTAAAAAATATAGGATTAATTCAAAAAATATTTTAGGACATTCGGATATTGCTCCGGAAAGAAAAAAAGACCCTGGTGAAAAATTTCCTTGGAAACTATTATCAAAAGAAAAAATTGGGTATTGGCATAATTTAAACCAAAATGAATTAATAAAAAATAGAAATTTAAAAACTAGCAGTAAAGAAAAAAATTTATTTCTTACTAATTTATTTAAAATTGGATATCAAAAAAAATTTTTATACAATTCAAATTTTAATCGCATACACTTTGATCAAATCATTTCAAAAGCTTTTCAACGAAGATTTAGACCAGAGATCATAAATGGTAAGATTGATCAAGAATGTTTACTTATAAGCCAAAATTTAGTTAAAAAATAAATTATTTTTTCTTGCAGTTTTATATTTTGATAATAAATTGAACATGCCAGATAAATAATTTATCGCTTTAATTTATTAAAGAGGAAAGTCCGGGCTCCGCAAGGATACAGTGCCAGATAATACCTGGCGGGGGTAACCCTAGGGATAGTGCCACAGAAAATAAACCGCCATAACATGGCAAGGGTGAAAAGGTGTGGTAAGAGCACACCGGTTCTATTGGTAACAATGAACGCTGGAAAACCCCACTGGGAGCAAGACTAAGTAGAGATGACATTGTTGAAAAACTAAAAGCCATCCTTGGCTCGTCATCAGGGTTAGTTGCTTGAGCTTAAGAGTGATCTTAAGCCTAGACAAATGATAGGTTTAAATGACAGAACCCGGCTTATATTTTATCTGGCACTTTATATTAAATAAAAAATATAGCTGCGATCCAAATCTATGTTACTCAAAGCATAATTTAAAATTGAGTGAATTAGCATCTTCATTACTTTAGAAACTTTATAAAGAGCCTTAAATTTAGCTCTGAATCAATATTTGACTATTATTTTAAATACCCATATATTCCCATATATTCCCAATTATGGAATTTATGAATTTAAAAATATATGTTTTTATCTACTTACGAGAACAAATTGGACAAAAAAGGGAGGGTTTCTGTGCCTGCTAGTTTCAGATCTTATTTATCAAATTTAGGTTACAATGGTGTTATATGCTATCCTTCATTTAATAATGCTTCAATTGAAGCATGTTCTCAAGATAGAATTGAAAAAATTTCATCAGCAATAGATTCGCTAAACCCTTTCGAAGAAAAAAGAGATTTTTTTGCTACATCAATTTTATCTGAAAGTACAAATTTACAATTTGATAGCGAAGGAAGAATATCTCTCTCAACAAAATTATTAAAACATGCAAAGATTAAAAACAGTATGTTGTTCGTTGGTCAAGGTCAAACTTTTCAAATTTGGGAACCAGCGGCTTTTGAAAAATTTAAGGTAACAGCTAGAAAAAAAGCAAATCTAAATCGAGCAAATCTTAAATGGGAAAAACATTTTAATAAAAACGAGGGGAAATAAAAGATGACAATTAATTTTAAAGCACCAGAAATAAAAGAGTTACAACCACGATTACTAGTTATGGGAGTAGGTGGAGCAGGCGGAAATGCTGTTAATGAAATGATAGAAAATAATCTACAAGGAGTAGAATTTATTGCAGTCAATACAGATGCGCAAGATTTAAAGTTAAGTAAATGTAAAACAAGAATTCAAATTGGTTTAAACTTAACCAAAGGTTTAGGTGCAGGTGCAAAACTTGATATTGGTCAAGCTGCAGCAGATGAGTCTTTAAATGAAATTATAAATACTTTGCAAGGTGCAAACATGGTTTTTATTGCAGCTGGTATGGGTGGTGGAACGGGTACTGGTGCTGCTCATGTCATTGCTAGAGCTGCAAAAGAATTAAATATTTTAACTGTAGGAGTTGTGACTCTTCCGTTCTTATATGAAGGTCCCTCAAGAATGCGAAGAGCACAACAAGGTTTGGAAGAATTAAGAAAGCATGTTGATACAATTATAGTTATTCCAAATCAAAATTTGTTTAAAATTGCAAACGAGCAAACAACATTTGAAGACTCATTTAATCTTTCAAATAATGTTTTAATGCATGGTGTTCAAAGCATCACTGATTTGATGGTAAGGCCAGGTTTAATTAATCTTGATTTTGCTGACGTTGAAACTGTTATGGCGTCTATGGGTAAAGCGATGATGGGAACTGGAGAAGCCGAAGGAGAAGGTAGAGCTCTAAAAGCAGCTGAGATGGCTGTTAGCAATCCATTAATTGATGATTATACTTTAAAAGGTGCAAAAGGATTGTTGGTAAATATTACTGGCGGTAAGGACCTTAAACTTTTTGAGGTTGATGAAGCCGTTAACAAAGTGAGAGCCGAAGTAGATCCAGAAGCCGAATTGATTATTGGTGCAATCACAGATTCAGAGCTTGATGGTAAAATGAGAGTTTCAATAGTTGCAACATCTCTAGATGGACAACAACCAGAGACAAAATCTGTAATTAATATGGTTCATCGTATCCAAAATAGAAACCCAGGATATTCAGATTTTTCACATTTAGGATCATCTGCATCGTTTAATTTTTCTAATACTGTTTCTAGTCCAATTTCACATGGTGCAAACGCATTAAAGCTTGAAAATGAAATTGTGAACGAACAAGCTAATGAAAGCTCTCACTCAACTGCTGTTAATGAGGAGGCTATAAATAGCTCAAATATTGAGACAGAAAGCGTTGCTGAAGATAGATCTATTAATGAAATGGAAAAATCCTTTACCCAAGAGGCTATGGAGACATCTCAAGAAAATATTGAAACAGAAAGCATTGAAGAAGATATATCAAATGATCTAAAAGAATTTGGTGTAGATTCAGATGCTCCTGACTTGTTTAGTTCAGAAATCGAAGATTCAACAGCTGAAGATTTATTATCTTCTAATACAGAAGATGAAGAAGATGATCTTGAAATACCAGCATTCCTTAGAAGACAAAAGAATTAATGGTCTTCAAAGAAATAAATGGACGCCACCATAGTATCGGAAGTGCCAGAGCATTATCCGGTAATGCTAAAAGAAATTATTAGCATTATTTCCCCTCAATATGGTGGCACATTTATTGATTGTACTTTTGGACAAGGGGGGTATTCAAAAAAAATTTTAGAATTTAAAAATACCAAAGTAATAGCTTTAGACAGAGACAAAGATAGTGAAGAAAAAGCTAATCAAATAAAATTAAACTTTGAAGACAGATTTATATTTAAAAATATAAAATTTAGTCAGCTTAATAATTTAAAACTTAAGAATGAAGATATAAGAGGAGTCATTTTTGATCTTGGATATTCATATACGCAAATAAAAGATCCTAAAAAAGGACTATCATTTCAGTCTAAAGGAAACCTGAATATGCAAATGGGTTTAAATAGTTATTCAGCTGAAGATGCAATTAATCAGCTAGATGAAAAAGAGTTAGATAAAATATTTAAGTTTTTTGGAGATGAAAAAGAAAGCAAATTTATATCTAGAAATATTGTTAAAGAAAGATTTAAGAAAAAAATAGATACCCAAACACTTGTTGAGATTATAGATAAAACAAAAAGAAAAAAAAACTTTAAAGTTCATAGTGCTACCAAAGTTTTTCAAGCTTTAAGAATTTTAGTTAATAAGGAAATAAGTGAATTAATTTTTGGACTTATCAATGCAGCAAAAGTTTTAAAGAAAGATGGGGTATTAGCAGTTGTAACATTTCATTCTATTGAAGATAAAATAGTTAAATATTTTTTAAAAAGTCTTTCTGAAAATAAAAGTATCTCAAGATATGTTCCTATTACACAGCAGGCTGAAACTTTGTTTATATTAGATCAAAAGAAAGCAATAGTGCCAACAGACATGGAAGTGAATGAAAATTTACCCTCAAGATCTGCAAAATTAAGATACGGAATAAAGAAGAGTAATTTTTATGATTTTGAAACAGACATACTTAATCAATTTAAAAATTTAATAGAAATAGAAAATTTTGGAGATAAGTTATGAAAAAAGTTATTTTAATACTAATCATTTTTTCATTAATTTTATCAACTGCAATAATTAAGAATTCAGCTAAAAAAGCTGAAGATAAAATTTTTACAGTAAGAGAAAATTTAAGAATCTTAAACTCAGAATTTGAAAAGATTAAATTAGAATATGATTATCTAAGTTCTGCAGAAAAATTATTAGAGTATCAACTTTTATATTTTGAAGACGAGTTAGTACAAAAAGATATTAAAAATATAAAAATATTTAAAACTACAAATAAAACAATACAAGATTTAAAGATAACAAAAGAATAATGGAAAAATCTAATTCAAAGATTGTTATTGAAGATTACAAAGATAGTTTCGTTTATAAAAAAAATGAAACCAATTTAAATATTCAATTTAATAGAGTTGCATTTATCTTCTTTGTATTTTTTATTATTTATCTGATTTATAGCATTCATTTAATTCATTTGGGTTCGAGAAAATCTAAAATAAACATAGTTGATAATATTTCTGCAGTTGGAGATAAACTTTACAGAGCAGATATTATAGATGATAACGGTAATTATTTAGCCAAAACAGTAAAATCAATAGATGTGGGTATAAAGACATCTGATGTAATTGATAAAAAAAAACTTTTATTAAGTTTAAATATTATTTTTCCAAATAAAGATTTTAGAAAGATTAAAAAAAAATTTGATACAAAAAAATTTTTTTGGTTAGAAAAGAAAATTTCCGAAGAAAACTATGAAAAGATAATGAAACTTGGAGATAAGTCTATAATACCTGAAGAAAGAGTTTTGCGAATATATCCTCAAAAAAATCTTTTTAGTCATATTATTGGCCAAATAGATGATGATAATGTTGGAATTTCAGGTCTGGAAAAATCATTTGATGATATTTTGAGAAAATCAAAAAAACCACTTAAGCTTACTGTTAATAAAGATATACAATTTTTAATACGTCGAGAGTTAATTAAGTATCAAGAAATTTTTAGGAGCAAGGGAAGTGCCGCTATATTAATGAATGTTGATAAAGGTCAAATAATTTCATTAGTTTCGTTACCAGATTTTGACCCAAATAAGAGACAAAGTATTACAGATGTTAATTATATTAATAGAGTTACCAAGGGAACATATGAGCTAGGTTCAGTTTTTAAACCTTTTACATTTGCAAGTGCGTTAAGCAATAATTTAATAAAACCTGAAACTCAATTTTTAAATTTACCTAAATCTATCAAATGTGACAAGCATGAGATTGGCGAATATAGCGATGATATTCCGACTGATTTAACAGCTGAGCAAATCTTAATTATGTCGGGTAATGTTGGATCAGTTAAGATTGCTCAAAAAGTTGGACCTGAAAATTTAAAATTATTTTTAAAAAAAGTTGGAGTTTTAGATAAGATTGAATTTGATATTGGAGAAGTGGGAAGTCCTCAACCAATTGATTGGCACGAAGGGTGTAAATTAGAAACAGTTTCATATGGGCAAGGAATAACAACAACTATTCTGCAATTAGCTAAAGGTTATGCAATTCTGTCAAATGGTGGTTATGCAATAAATCCAACACTAATAGATAAAAAGTTTAAAAAAAAAAAAAGAATAATTAAAAAGGATGTTTCTGATGAAGTAGTTAAAGTGCTAAGAAAAATTGTAAATACTGAAGATGGAACAGCTAAACTAGCAAATGTTAAAAATTATCAAATAGCTGGAAAAACTGGAACTGCAAATCAGTCAGCAAATGGAGGTTATTCAAGAGCTAAAATAAATACATTCGCATCGATTTTCCCGTCGTCGAGCCCAAAATATGTTTTTATTGTAATGCTAGATACACCCAAAACATCAAGTAGTTATATTTATAATTACAGACATAAAGAAGGAACTCAAACCGGCACTCCATATAATACAGCAGGATGGACATCGGTTGAAGTAGCTGGAAAGATAATAGATAAAATTGGGCCTATTTTAGCCACAAAATATATAGAGGTTAATTAATTATGTTTCTAGGAGATTATTTTAACAATATAAAAAATAATTATAAAAATTTTTTTTTTTCAGGTATTTCATTTAATAGCAATCAAGTAAAAAAAAATAATATTTTCTTTGCAATCAAAGGAAATAAAGTAGATGGAAATAATTTTATATTATCGGCAATAAAAAATGGTTCAAAAATTATTGTAACTGAAAAAAAAGAAGATGGATTTAAAAATAATATTTTATTTATTAAATCTAGAAATGTAAGAAAATTATTAGCTGAAATTTCTTTTAAAATTTATAATGATATTCCAAAAAATATAATTGCTGTTACCGGTACTAATGGAAAGTCGTCAATTGCAGATTTTTACTATCAAATATTAGATTTAAATAAAAAAAAAGTTGCTTCAATTGGAACTTTAGGAGTTAAATCCAAAAATCTTAAAATAAATTTATTAAACACAACAATAGATCCTATAAAATTAAGTAAGATTTTGAGTAATTTAAAAAAACACAATATAGATAATATAATTATGGAAGCATCAAGTCATGGTTTGAAACAAAATAGATTAGATGGATTGCTTTTTAATACTGGTATATTTACAAATTTATCACAAGATCATTTAGATTATCATAAAAACCTAAATAATTATTTAAAAGCTAAACTTTATTTATTCGAAAAATTAATAAAAAAAAATGGTAATGTGATAGCTGATAAAGAAATACCCCAATTTCAAAAGATAAAAAAAATTACACTAAATAAAAATTTAAATCTTTATTCATTAAATAGTCAAAAAAATAATTTTCAATATTTATCTCATAGGTTCCAGGGAGAAGCTCAACTATTACAAATTAGCCATAATAATTTAATTTATAATATTAAGCTTAATTTGATAGGAAAAGTTCAATTAAAGAATGTACAGATGGCAATTGCCGCTGCAATAAAAAGTGATATTGATATAAAAAAGATCCTTAAAGTTATTCCTAAGATTAAATCTGTAGAGGGTAGATTTGAAAAAATTGGCAAAATTAAAAATCAATCTAAAGTAATCTTGGATTATGCTCATACACCAGATGCTTTAAGAACTTGTCTTTTAAATTTAAAAGAACAATTTCCTGGTCAAAAAATTTCGTTAGTATTTGGATGTGGAGGCAATAGAGATCAGGATAAAAGAGCAAAAATGGGTAAAATTGCAGATATTTTTGCTAATAAAATATATCTTACTGATGATAATCCAAGAACAGAAAGCCCTAATAAAATAAGAAACGATATAAAAAAGGGAATAAAAAAACAAACAATATTAGAATTTCCTAATAGGATGAGGGCAATTACAGAAGCAATTAATAATTTAAATACAGGAGAAATTTTAATTGTAGCGGGAAAAGGACATGAAAATATTCAAGAAATAGGTGTAAAAAAAATTATCTTTTCAGACAAAAAAGTTATTTTAAATGCAATTAAAATAAAGAATTTATCTTTATCAAATAATTTAAAATTTAATATTCTTAAAGAGCTATCTGAAGAAAAAAAATTATCTTCCAGGATTACTTTGAAGAAAGCACAAATTAACTCTAAAGAAATAAAAAAAGGTGATATTTTTTTTGCAATTAAGGGAAAAAAGAATGATGGAAATAAATTTATAAGTGAAGCCTTTATTAAAAAAGCATCCATAGCAATAGTAAATAAGATTAGTAAAAATAATAATATTAAACATCAAATTAAAGTAAGAGATTCTTTAAAATTTTTAACACAAAGCTCTAAAGTCTATAGAAAAAATATTAATACAAAAATTATTGCTATCACAGGAAGCTGTGGAAAAACTACCTTAAAAGAATTATTAGGTAATTCATTAAAAAAATTGTCAAAAACTAGCACCTCACCAAAATCATACAATAATAAATATGGTGTTCCATTAAGTCTTTTTAATTTAAATCAAAAAGATGATTATGGAGTTCTAGAAATTGGTATGGATAAAAAAGGTGAGATTGACTATCTTTCAAAAATTGTTCAACCAGACGTAAGTGTAATTACAAATATCAATTATGCTCATGCTAAAAATTTTAAGAATTTAAAACAAATTGCACTAGCTAAATCAGAAATAATTCATAATACAAAAGATAACGGTTTTGTTGTTTTAAATGCTGATGATAATTTTTTTACATTTCATAAAAAGATTGCTTTAAAAAAAAATTTAAAAATTGTGTCATTTGGTATCAAAAGTAAATATTCAAATATAAAGTTTATGAATATTAAAAAGTTTAAAAAAAGATTTAAAGTGACTATTAAAATTAATCATTTAAAGACTTATTTTTTAATTACTAATGATTTTGAAAATTATATTTCTAATATTTTAGCAGCTTTAGCTGTAATGAGCATCTTTTTGGATATTTCTAAAATAAATAAAAATATTTTTAATAATTTTAAAGTACCAAATGGAAGAGGGGATATTTCAAAAATAAAAATTAATAAAAAAAACTTAAATTTAATAGATGAAAGTTATAATTCAAATCCATTATCTCTTAAGTCTGCAATTCTTAACTATGATAAAATTAAATCAAATAAATTAAAAAAATATTTACTATTGGGCGATATGTTAGAACTTGGGCAGCATAGTAAAAAACTTCATCAATCTATGGTGGCTATAATTAATCGGTCCAACATAGACAAAGTATTTGTTAAGGGGAGAAATGTTTCTTTTATCTTCAATTCTGTTTTAAATTCTAAAAAAGGAAGAATATTAGACAGTAATTCTCAAATTATTGATTTAATTAAAAATCATTTTAATAATAATGACTATTTAATGATTAAGGCCTCAAATGCGACAGGATTCAATAAGATAGTGAATAATTTGAAAGGTTTAAAATAAATGCTCTATCAATTTTTATTAAATTTTGTTGATACTTTTACCTTTTTAAATGTTTTTAAATATATAACTTTTAGAACAGGATTGTCTTTATTTACGTCATTAATTATTGTTTTGATAATTGGTGGCCCTTTTATTAATTTTTTTTCAAATAAAAAAATATTAAATCCTATCCGTAATGATGGGCCAGAAAACCATATAATTAAAAAAATTGGAACACCAACAATGGGTGGAGTAATTATTCTATTTGGGCTTTTAGTTTCTGTTTTATTTTGGGGAGATTTATCAAATATTAGTGTTCTTTTTTGTATTTACATCGCTATTTCATTCGGTTTGCTTGGTGCGCTTGATGACTACAAGAAGATAAAATATAATAATTCCTCAGGCATTTCATCAAAATTTAAAATTTTATCTCAAATTTTTTTAGCTGTTTTGGGAGTTTCATTTTTTGTTTATTTTGTTGATTATCAAGAAATTACTAACTTATATTTTCCTTTTTTTAAAAATTTAATAATAAACCTTGGATGGTTTTTTATACCCTTTTCAGTATTTGTAATAATTGGTTCATCGAATGCTGTAAATTTAACAGATGGACTTGATGGATTAGCAACAGTACCGGTAATTTTAGTTGCAGGTTGTTTTGCTTTTATAAGTTATGTAACTGGAAATATTGTTTTTTCAGATTATTTACAAATTCCTTATATAGAGGGTACAGGAGAAGCTTCTATTTTTTGTGGAGCAATAATAGGATCTTGTTTAGGTTTTTTATGGTTTAACGCACCACCAGCAAAAATTTTTATGGGAGATACAGGTTCACTAGCACTTGGCGGTTCTTTAGGGGCGGTAGGAATAATTACCAAGCATGAGATAGTGTTAGCTATAACAGGTGGCCTGTTTGTCCTTGAAGCTGTTTCAGTAATGGTTCAAGTAATTTCTTTTAAACTTACAGGAAAGCGAATTTTTAGAATGGCACCAATACATCATCATTTTGAAAAAAAAGGATGGGCCGAGTCAACTGTTGTAATTAGATTTTGGATCATATCAATTATTCTGGCAATGATAGGTTTAGCTACATTAAAATTAAGATAATGATAAAAAATAAAAATATTTTTTTAGGAAAAAAAATATTGATTTATGGACTTGGTAAAAGTGGAGTCTCATCATATAAATTTTTGAAAAATAAAGCAGATCTATATTTGTTTGATGATAATATAAAGAAAAGCATTAAATTAAAATCTAATCTAAGACTTAATACTCTCAAAGAGATATCAAAAATTAATTTTGATAAAATTATTATTAGCCCAGGGATTGATATTTCAAAATGTAAACTGTCTAAAACTTTAAAGAAGAATTCTTCAAAAATTTATACTGATTTAGATATATTTTATTCATTCTATAAGAATAAAAGTATCACCATAACAGGAACAAATGGTAAATCTACAACTGCTCAAATTTTATACAAGGTTTTAGAAGACCAAAAATATGATGTAAGATTAATTGGTAATATTGGAAATCCGGCACTATCTGAAAAAAAAATTACAAAGCACACCATATTTGTAATTGAAGCCTCATCCTATCAATTAGAGTATAGTCAGATTTTTAGCTCTAAATATGCAGCAATTCTTAATATTGCACCCGATCACATAGAGAGACATAAAAATTTAAAAAATTATATTACTGCAAAATTTAAACTATTAGCTTCTCAACCTAATAATGCTACAGCATTTGTAAATAAAAATGACCCATTAATTACTAAAAAAATTGATAATAACAATCTTAACCAAAAAATCATCAAAATTAACTCAAAAAAAAAAAACAAAATATATAATCAGATAAAAAATGAATATTTTTTATCCTCAGGAAATAAAGAAAATTTATCTTTTGTTTTAAAGATTTTAAAAATATTTAAATTAAATAATAAAATTTTACTAAAAACTTTAAATAAATTTAAAGGATTAAAATATCGACAACAAATTATTTTCAAAAGTAAAAATTTAACCATAATAAACGACTCAAAATCAACAAGTTTTGCTTCCTCAGAAAATTTACTAAAAAATCTAAATTATGTTTATTGGATTTTAGGAGGCATTCCTAAAAAAAGTGATCAATTTAAATTATCTAAAAGACATTGTAAAAATTTTAAAGCTTATATTTTTAGCAAACATCATAAAGAATTTAAAAAAAAACTTAAAAATAAAATTATTGTTAAAAACTTAAAAGACCTAAAAGATATATTAAATGAAATATTTTTAGATATAAAAAAAAAAAAATTAGAAAAAAATATCATTTTATTTAGTCCTGCAGGTGCATCTTTTGATAATTTTAAAAATTTTGAAGATAGAGGCTTATACTTTAATAAATTGATTAAAAAATTTTTAAATGCAAAGTGATAGTTTTTTATATAAATTTTATTATCAAAGGTGGAAAAACATTGATAAGCCAATTTTTTTTCTCATAACATTTTTATTCATAATTGGATTATTTTTTTCATTAGTTTCAACTTCTTTAATTGCCTCAGATAAATTAGATACAAACAGTTATTCTTTTTTTTTTAAACATCTAATTTATATATGTATTGGTATATTTATAATTCTTATTTTTTCCTCTATTAATACTGATCAATTATTTAAATACTCTATTATTCTTTTTTTTATTTCTTTAATTTCTTTATTTTTGGTTCCAATTATTGGTATAGAAGTAAAAGGTTCAAAAAGATGGATAGATTTATTTTTTTTACCAAGATTTCAACCAATTGAAGTATTAAAACCTTTTTTAATTGTAATGTTGGCAACTATTCTTTGCAACAATAAAATCTCAAATCTTTATTTAAAATATTTATTATCTATTATTTTGATATCAATAATCTCTTTACTTTTAATTAAGCAACCAGATATTGGTCAAACCCTTTTAGTTATCTTTTCATGGGCAGTTTTAATTTTTACATCTGGAATTAACATTTTTTTCCTTTTAGGATTTTCTTTATTTGTAATAGTTTTTATTACTTATTTAGTTATATTTGTTCCCAGATTTGATTATATCTACGATAGAATTTTTTCTTTTTTTAATAGAGATACAGGAACTCATAATTTTCAATCTGATAAAGCAATGGAGTCAATAATAAGCGGCGGTTTTTTTGGAAAAGGGATTGGTGAAGGCACATTAAAAAACAGAGTTCCAGAGGCACATACAGATTATATTATTTCAGTAATTTCAGAAGAGTTTGGTGTTGTTGCTATAATATTAATATTGTTATTGTTTTTAATACTTATTTATATGGTTTTTAAAAAAATAAATTATGAAAAAAATGAAAAAATTAAACTTATTTTAATAGGCTGTGTGAGTTTAATTCTAATGCAAGCAACTATTCATATAGGTGTTAATATTAGATTACTTCCAACTACTGGTATGACTTTACCATTTTTAAGTTACGGAGGTTCTTCAATTGTAAGTATATCAATATTATCTGGAATTATTTTAAACTTAACAAAAAGAAAAATAAATCAAAAAACATGAAAAAAAAAATTTTGATTTCTACAGGAGGATCAGGTGGACACGTAATACCAGCAATAACAATTTATGATCATTTGAAAAATAATTTTGAGGTCATAATTTCGACCGACCATAGAGGTCTTAATTATTTAGATGTTGAAAAGCATAAAATTTTTGAGATTGATACACCAAAATTGAATAAATCAATATTGTTACCATATAGGATTTTGAAAGTATTTTTTTTAACTTTAAAATCTTTATTTTTTTTTAAAAAACAAAAAATTCAAATTTTAATTTCAACAGGTGGATATATGTCATTACCTTTATGTTTTGCCGCAAAGATATTGAGTATTAAAATTTTTTTATTAGAACCAAATATGGTAATTGGAAGAGCAAATAAGTTTTTTCTAAATTTTTGTGAAAAAATAATATGTTACTCAAATAACATTATTAAGTTTCCAAATAAATATAAAAATAAAATAGCAATTTCAAATCCACTTATAAGAAATGAATATTATAAAAAAAATTCTAAAGAAAATATTGATAAAGTTTTTACTTTAATGATAGTTGGAGGAAGTCAAGGAGCTAAAATATTTGATGAAATTATACATGAATCAATTGTAAAAATTTCTCAAACCAACTCAATAAAAATAATTCATCATACTAATAAAAAAAATATAGATTTTTTAAGAAATTTTTATTTAGAAAATAAAATTGAAAATATGGTATTCGATTTTGACCAAAATTTAGACCAGCTTTTAAATCAATCAGATCTGTGTATTACAAGAGCAGGAGCATCAAGTTTAGCTGAGATCGCTATTTTAAATATTCCTTTTATTGCGATTCCTTTACCATCATCGAAGGATAATCATCAATTTGAAAATGCCAAGTATTACAAAGATAAAGATTGTTGTTGGATTATAGATCAAATGAGTTTTGATAAAGAAAAATTTGAGTTTTTATTGTTAAATCTATTAAAAAATAAAGATGATTTTTTTAAGAAAAAAAAGAATTTAGAAAATTTAAATTATCAAAATACCTGGAATAATGTTAATGAAAATTTATTAAAGATTATAAATGAAAATTAAACTAGCTAAATCTGAGATAATACACTTTGTAGGTATTGGCGGTATAGGAATGAGTGGTTTGTCCTTAATAATGAAAGGTAAGGGCTTTACAGTTCAGGGTAGCGATATAGCTAATAATAAAAATATTGAAAGATTGAAAAAAGAAAAAATAAAGATTTCAATTGGACATAAAAAACAAAATATTAATAAAGCGACTATACTTGTTGTTTCTTCTGCAATTAAAAAAAGTAATCCAGAATTAATTGAGGCCAAAAAAAAACAACTACCAATTTATAAAAGGGGTGAAATGCTAGCAAATACAGTCTCTTTAACAAAAAATATTGTGGTAGTAGGATCACATGGCAAAACAACCACAACTTCCCTAATAGCCTCAATTTTTCAAGAAACCAAAATAGATCCGACTATCATTAATGGTGGTGTAATCAATTCTATTAATAACTCGGCAAAACTTGGAAAAAGTGATTGGTCTATTTTAGAGGCTGATGAATCTGACGGAAGTTTTGTTCATATTCCTCCAACTTATTCAATAATTACAAATATTGATAGGGAGCATATGGATTACTATAGTTCAATGAATGAACTTAATAAATATTTTATAAAGTTTGTAAATAAAGTTCCATCTTTTGGAAAATCATTCATATGCATAGATGATACAAATAATAAAAAATTAATTACAAAACTAAAAAATAAAAATTTTTATACATATGGTATTGATATAAGATCAAATTTTTGTATTAAAAATGTAAAACAATTTAGACAGCAATCAGAATTTGATTTAAAAATAATTTTACCAAATAAAAAAAATAGATTAATTAAAAAAATTAAAATCCCATTATTGGGTATTCATAATATTAGAAATTCTGTAGCTGCAGCAGCATTATCAATGACTGTTGGATTATCAGTTTCAAGTGTAAAAAAAGGATTAAAAAATTTCAAAGGAGTGCAAAGAAGATTTAATAAAATTTTTACTTTCAACAAAGTAGATTTTTTTGATGATTATGCACATCATCCAACAGAAATTAAAGTTGTTTTAGATGGAGTAAATAGTGTCTATAAAGATTATGAAAAAATATGTGTTTTTCAACCACATAGAGTTTCAAGATTAAAAAATCTAAAAAAAGAATTTACTCATGCTTTTAAAGATGCAAATAAAGTAATTTTACTGCCGATTTATACTGCGGGTGAAAAAATTAAATTAGGTTTTAGTTATTTGAGTTTTGCAAAAGAAATTATTAAAAACTCAAAAGTTAAATTATTTTTAGTAGATGATAAATTTCAATTAGCAAAATATATCAAGAATAATATACATGGAAAAAAAATAGTTATTGGGATGGGTGCAGGAACTATCTCAACATGGATGAGAGAACTACCTAAATTATTATAATGAGTATTAATTTAAAAGAATTGTCTTCAGAATTTAATAATCTAAAACTTGATTATGATTTAAAAAAAAAAAATTGGTTTAATATAGGTGGCAAAACTAAGATTTATTATAAAGCTGATAATTTAAAAGAATTAATTAAATTTTTAAAAAAAATTAATCAAGAAAAAATATTTGTTCTTGGTGGTGGCTCGAATACATTGATAACAGATCAAAAATATAATGGTGTTGTAATTAAGCTTTCCAATAATTTTAATAATATTTCACTTTTATCAGATGACATAATAATTGCTGGAAGTGCTGTTAGTGATAAATTGTTATCAGAATTTGCAAAAGACAATAGTTTGGGTGGATTTGAATTTCTTTCATGCATACCTGGTACAGTAGGAGGAGGTATTAAGATGAATGCAGGGTGTTTTGGAAGGGAATTTAGAGATATCTTAATTTCTGTACAAGCTATTACTAAATCAGGGCAAGTGATAACAATACCGGTAAAAGAAATTAATTTTAAGTATAGAGATAGTAAATTGTCTGATGATTTAATTTTTTTAAGTGCATCTTTTAAGGGATTTAAAAAAAATTTAAATTTGATTGAAAATGAAATGATTGAATTAAAGAAAAAAAAAGAACTAACACAACCAATTAGGATTAAGACAAGTGGAAGTACTTTTAAAAATCCATTAGATCAAACAAACAAAAAAGTTTGGGAATTAATAAAAGAGTCAGTTCCAATTGAAAAATCCTTTGGGGATGCCTGTATTTCAAAAAAGCATTATAATTTTTTTGTAAATAAAGGGGATGCTAAGTTTGAGGATATGAAAAGATTGATTGAATTTGTATCGAAGAGTGTTTTAAAAAAAACTGGTGTTAAGTTAGAAACAGAAATTAAAATTTTAGAATAAATTGAAAAAAAAAATACTTATACTTTCAGGGGGAATTTCAAAGGAAAGATTGATTAGTCTTGACACAGGTTTTCAGGTTGCAAAAGAATTAAAAAAAAATGGGTATAAAATAAAAATTTCAGAACCCGATAATAATCTAGAAAAGAATATTAAAGAATTTAAGCCATCAGTTATATTTAATGCATTACACGGTCAGTTTGGAGAAGATGGATATATTCAAACTATTCTAGAACAATATCAAATACCATATACGCATTCAGGACCAATCGCTTCATCTATAGCAATGGATAAAGAAATTTCAAAAAAAATTTTTATAAATAATAAAATTAATACTCCAAAATTTATTAAATATTCTTTTGATAAAAAGAGTACAAAATTAATAAAACAAATAAATGATAAGTTAAAATTTCCTGTTGTAGTAAAGCCAATAAATGAAGGTTCAAGTGTTAATGTTTATATTTGTACAAAAAAAAATATAACAAAAATTTTAAAATCAATGGAAAGTTATAAAGAAGTAATGATTGAAGAATTTATTTCAGGTAGAGAGATTCAGGTTGCAATTATGGGTAATAAAAAACTGGGTGCGATTGAGCTTAAACCAAAAAGAAAATTTTATGACTATGATGCCAAGTATAATACTAATGCTAAAACTCAACATATTATACCAGTAGAAATATCTAGAAATAAATTAAATGAAGTTATGAATATGGCCTTAAAAGCACATAAAGTTATTGCGTGTAGAGGTGTGAGTAGATCAGATTTTAAATTTTATAGAAATAAGTTTTATTTATTAGAAACTAATACCCAGCCTGGGATGACCAAACTGTCACTTGTACCTGAAATAGCAGCTTATAAAGGAATAAGTTTTATAAAATTAATTGAATGGATTTTAAAAGATGCATCAACGAAAAGGTAAAAAAATTTTAATTTATTTTTTTTTATTACTTTCGGTTGGCTCAATTAATAATATTGGATTAAGTAATTTAAAATTCAAAGAAATTGATAATATTAATGTTGTTGGCTTGAATGATTATGATAATGTAATTTTATTGCAAAAAATTAAAGAATTAAATTTAGGTAATATATTTTTAATTAACAAAAAAGAAATTATAAACCTGATTAATCAAAATACCTTAGTTGAAAAATATAATATTTCTAAAAAATATCCATCGTCTTTAGATATTAATATTCAAAAAACAAAATTTTTAGCAAGAATCAATAATAATGGTAAAGTATTTCTAGTCGGTTCTAATGGAAAATTATCTAAAAATGATTTTTCAAACAATGAATTACCATTCATCTTTGGCAAACCAGATATTAATGAATTTTTAAATTTTAAAAAAATTATAGATCAATCTAAATTCTCGTATAACGAAATTACAAATCTATATTTTTTTCCTTCTAAAAGATGGGATCTAGAACTTAGAAATAATAGAATAATTAAATTATCTCAAAATTTCACCAAAGAATCATTAGAGCTTGTATTAGAGTTTTTGCATGATAATGATTTTAAAGATAACAAGATTGTTGATGCTAGAATTAAAAATCAAATTATTTTAAATGATTGAAGATTTAGATTTTGAAACTTATCTCTATATTTCAAAGGATAAATTCCAAATTTTTGTACTTAATAAAAAAAAACTAAAAAATTTGTATAGTCAAGAATTAAAAATTGATCATCAATTTGATTTTAAGGACCTTAATATACTTTTAAATTTTCTTGATAAAAACATTTATAAAATTGAAAAATTAATAGGTAATTTTATTAAAAATATTATTCTAATAGTAGAAAATAAAAAAAACTTAGAAATTAATATGGGTATAAAAAAGAATTATGAAACCTCACTGAAACAAAAAAGTTTTACTAGTAATTTGACTGAGCTTAAAGATTTATTTAAAAAAAACTACCAAGACCAGACTATAATGCATATGTGTATAATAAATTATATTATTGATGGCAAAAGATATTCTTCTTTTGATAGTAAGCTAATCAACGATTATTTTTGTATTGAAGTAAGTTTTATTGTAATTGATAATAAATTAGTTTTTGCGTTTGATAATGCGTTAGAAAAATATCAAATTAAAATTAAACAATATATGTGCGGGAATTACATGAATAATTTTATAGGTGATACTGGTGATGAAATTTCTATAATTGCAAATAAGTTAAGAAATGGTTTAAATATTAATGAAATTACTTTTGTTCCTAAACTTAAGGAAAATAAGGGTTTTTTTGAAAAATTTTTTCAACTATTTAGTTAATATTGTTTTTTATAGTAATATTAGTTGTTTTTGCAATTAAATAAAATGCAATTACAAGCTAGCTGTGTCTTATTTAACTCAAAAAACTGTTAAAAGTAATATTTCATTTAATGGTGTTGCATTGCATAGTGGTTTAGATGTTAACATCTGTATCAAACCAGCTGAACCTAACTTTGGTATAGTTTTTAAAAGAGTTGATTTAAAAATTGATAATTTGGTTTATCCAAATTTTATGAATGTTACTAATACATCATTAAATACGACTGTAGAAAATGATTTTGGTGTTAAGGTATCAACTATTGAACATTTAATGGGAGCTTTGTTTGGCTTAGGTATTGATAATGCTATAATTGAAATTGACAACGTAGAGGTTCCAATCCTTGATGGTTCAGCAAAAGAATTTATTGAAAAAATAATAGTTGCAGGTGTTGATGTAAGCGAAACCCCAATAAAAATTATTAAGATAAACAAAGAAATCAAATATTCTGAAGGTGAAAGAATGATTTCTATTAAACCATCTGCTTTGAGTTTAGAAATTGACTTTCAGCTTAAATATAAAAACCAAATAATTGGAAATCAAGGAAATATAGTTAAAGTTTATGAGGATGATTTAACTAATATTTATAACTCTAGAACATATTGTTTATTTGAAGATATTGAATTTATTAAAAAAAATGGCTTAGCAAAAGGTGGTAGTTTAAAAAATGCTATTGTTGTAAAAGATAATGAAATTTTAAATCCAGAAGGACTAAGAAACGACAAAGAATTTGTTAATCATAAAATATTAGATTGTATTGGAGACCTTTATACTTCAGGCTATAGAATTATTGGCGGAGTAAAATGTTCACAAGGAGGACACTATTTAACAAATCAGTTATTGAGAAAAGTCTTTCAAAATAAAGAAAATTTTTCAATTTTAGAAATTAAAGAAAAAAACCTTCCACACACGCTTATCAATAAAAATTTGTTGAGATCTATAGCTTAAATAGTAAAGAAAACTTTTAAATTATTGTTTAAGTAAGTATAAACTTAAAATATTTATGAATAAGTTTTTTTTGTTTATTGCCTTGTTTGTTATTTTAATATCTTGTTCAAAAGAAGAAATTAAAGAATCTATTATTAAAGAAAAAAGTTTAGATCTTCAGGTCCTTGAGGCATACCAGGAAGGAGTAGAAAGTTTAGAAACTGGAGATGTTCTTTATGCTGCAAAAAAATTTAATGAAGCTGAAACTTTATTCCCACAGTCTGAATGGGCTCCAAAATCAGCCTTAATGGCAGCTTATGCGTATTATACTCAAGATTATTATACAGACACTATAGCGGAGCTAGAAAGGTTTATACGTGTTTATCCTTTAAATAAAAATTTAGACTATGTTTATTATTTATTAGGTGTTTCATATTACGAACAAATTGTAGATGAAAAAAAAGATTTACAATCAATTATAAAAGCCAAAGAATATTTTAAAATTGTAAGTAAAAATTATCAAAATACCAACTATTCATTAGATGCAGAATATAAAATTGATTTAGTGAATGACATTCTTGCTTCTAAAGAAATGTATATAGGAAGATATTATTTTGATAAGAAAAAATGGATACCTGCTATTAATAGATTTAGAACAGTTATCGATGATTATGAAACAACGATATATGCGCAGGAAGCATTGCATAGATTGGTTGAAGTACATTATATACTTGGACTAAAAGATGAAGCTAAAAAATACGCAAAGCTTTTAGGTTATAATTATCAATCTTCAAAATGGTATGAGAAATCTTATAGCGTTTTTGATAAAGAATATAAAGAAAATGTAAAAAAAAGAGATAAAAAAAGAAGTAAGAAAAATAAAACTCTTAAAAAAATAAAATCTTTATTTAGTTTAGATGGATAAAAAAGAAATAAAGGAACAATATCTAAAAAAGATTAGTTTAGTTAATAAATATAATAAATACTACTATGACAATAATAAACCTTTAGTAAATGATAAGGTTTATGATGATTTAAAAAATAATATTTTATTATTAGAAAAGAAATATAGTTTTCTTAAATCTAAGCAATCTCCATCAGAGACCGTAGGTTACAAACCTTCCAAAAGTTTTAAAAAAGCATTACATAGAACACCTATGCTTTCGCTAGCAAACGCATTTAGTGAAGAGGATCTTTTAAATTTTGAAAAAAGAATCATAAATTTTATTTCAGAAAAAAGTAACTTTAAAATTTCATATAGTGCTGAACCTAAAATTGATGGTATTTCAGCATCTTTAACTTATAAAGATGGAAATTTAATAAAAGGGTTATCAAGAGGAGATGGTAAAGAAGGGGAAGATATAACAGCCAATATTTTAACAATTAAAGATATACCAAAAAAAATTTTAAAAAAAAATTTTCCAGAGGAAATAGATATTAGAGGTGAAGTATTTATTCAAAATAGTGATTTTCAAGTTTTAAAAGAAAAATTTGCAAATCCAAGGAATGCCGCATCAGGATCATTAAGACAAAAAAATCCAGATGATACCAGTAAAATTCCTCTAAAATTTATTGCTTACACTTTTGGTTATGAAAAAGGATTAAAAGTTGAAAATCAATCTAAATATCTAGAAAAGTTAAATGAGTGGGGCTTTAAAACAAACCCACTTAATAAACTAATTACTGGAGTAAAAAATTTATTAATTAATTATAGTGAAATTGAAAAAAAAAGATCAGAAATAGATTTTGATATTGATGGAATTGTCTACAAAATTGATGATTTTAAGCTTCAAAAAAGACTAGGTAATGTTGCAAATGCTCCAAGATGGGCAATAGCTCATAAATTTTCATCAAATAAAGGAGTTTCTGTAATCAAAAATATTGAAATTCAAATTGGAAGAACGGGAGCATTAACTCCAGTTGCAAAAATAAAACCTATTAATATAGGCGGTGTATTAGTGTCGAATGCCACATTACATAATGAAGATGAAATAGACAGAAAAGATATAAGAATTGGTGATACCGTTACAGTAGAAAGAGCTGGAGATGTTATTCCTCACATATTATCTGTTGATTTAAAAAAAAGATCAAAAGATATCAAAAAATTTATTTTTCCAAAAGATTGTCCTTCATGTGGATCAAAAACAATTAAAGAATTTAACATTCTAACAAAAAAAAAGGATGCGGTCAGAAGATGTACGAGTGAAGGTTACGAGTGTGAAAAAATTACTATTGAAAAATTAAAACATTTTGTTTCTAAAGAAGCACTAAATATAGATGGATTTGGAAAAAAAATAGTTGAAAATTTTTATGAATTCAAATTTATAAAATTGCCACAAGATATTTTTAAATTGGACTTTAAAAAAATTGAAAAATTAGATGGTTGGGGTAGATTATCAGTTGAAAATTTAAGATATGCAATAAATGAAAAAAAAAATATTTCTATAGAGAGATTAATTTATTCACTAGGTATCAGACATATTGGCTTAGAAAATGCAAAACTAATTTCAAAACATTTTAAATCATTTTCTAAATTTAAAGCTTTATCTAAGACTGAAAAATATAATGAATTATTAAATATTGATGGGATTGGCGAAACACAAGTAAATTCTATAAAAATTTTTTTTTCTAAAAAAATAAATCTAGATGTTTTAAATCAGCTTTCAGAAATCCTAGATATTAAAGATGTTACTGAAGATAATAAGAATGGAAAACTAAAAAATAAAACATTTATGATAACAGGAAAACTAAATGGAATAAGTAGAGCTGAAGTTAAATCATTAATAGAAGAAAATACAGGTACAGTTGTCAGCAGTGTTTCAAAAAAACTAAATTATTTAATTATTGGTGAAAAACCAACAAAAAGAAAGATGGAAGCTGCAAAAAACTTAAAGATAATAACCTTAGATCAAAAACAATTTCTAACTTTATTAAATAAAACTAGCTAACCATCTTCTTTCCTTTAAATTTAAATACTTTGATATTTTAGAGTAAACATTCATATGATATTTAAATAGATAAGTCTTTTCTGATGAGGATAAAAGTTTCTGATTAATTAATTCTTTTTCTATTGGTGCAAGTGTTAAATTTTCAAAAAATATTTCTTTTCTTACTTTTTTAACAAATACTAAATTTTCAATTCGAATTCCAAAATTGTCTTTTTTGTAAAAACCTGGTTCATTGCTTAAAATCATTCCTTCTTTAATTTTAACTTTATTTATTTTTGATATCGATTGTGGCCCTTCGTGAACATTAAGAAAAAAACCAACCCCATGTCCTGTACCATGGGAATAATCTAGGTTACTTTCTTTAAGAAATTTACGAGCTCTTTTGTCTATCTTACTTCCAATATTGTCTTTTTTTAAATTGGTTTTAGCTACTGCGATATGACCTTTTAGCACTTTTGT
>JACWEQ010000012.1 GCA_014653365.1 Pelagibacterales bacterium SAG-MED49
ATTAGGCTGTCCACCTCCTGATAATATTAATCCTTTTAATCAAAGAAATCTTCTGATTTTGACATTATTATTTTACAATCATTTGTAACTTTTGTTACAATTGGATTTTTTTCTCCTTTCAAGTCCCAACCATTTACAAAAATAAATGAACCATCATCTAATTTATCCAGATCATGACTAATATGTTTATTCTTACATGAATTTAATATTTTGCCTTTTCTATTTATTTCAAAAAAACCTTTTTTCGGTGCAATAATTAAAAATGTATCGGTTTCAGGCAGCCATTCTATATCAGCAGCTGCGTTCCATTCAGCCTTCTTAAACTTTCTAGGTATTTTTTTTTCCCAAATAACTTTACCCTTATTGTCAATTTCTATAATTCTTTTGTTGTAGGTATCAACCAATCCAATATTTCCTTTTTGAACTTTATCAGCATTATTAGTAATTAATTCACCTATAATTTCAGCATTAACATTTATGTTTAAAAATAAACTAAAAACCACGATACCTAAAATTTTATTCATAATTTTAATATACAATTCTATCTCTGACTTATAGTCTACGTCTAGTTTGAGAGAGTTTATTATTCATATTTTTAAATAATATTAGGTTAAAGTTTTATTAAAATGTAGGATTTGATGGGATTTAAGAATGTATGAGACTGTGTGAGACTATAAAATATCTCTACCCTCTGTCTTTTAAGTCCTTTGTGTCTACCAATTTCACCACGAGGGCATTAATGAATTTCATGAGTGTTTATGCTAATATTTATAATTGAACAAGTCTAATAAGTAAAATTTTTTTATTTTATCTCCCTGGTTTCTAGTCTGTTTCTAGTTATCCTATAAAATCCTATAATCCAAACCAAAATCCCCAAAAGTTTTTTCAAATTATTCTTTTTAGACTTATTCCATTTGTTTGATTAAACTTAAAGTAAACTATATCAGGATTAATTATAATTTTTTATCATTTAGCTTAGTCATAGCTTTTCCAGGGGCGAAAGTATAATCATTGTCATCCATTAATTTTCCGCTTCCATCATAAAGTTTCCAATTAAATTTTACTTTATCTTTCTGCTTTTTTCCTAATTTTAAAATTGTTAATTCTATTTTTCTTGGCTTGCCGCCAGAAGAACCTTCAAACGATCTAGTCTCGCCTTCTTTCCAAACTCCTAGAGGAAATTTACATCCATTTTTTATTATTCTTCCTCCACGTCTACTATCCCAAACTCTCCCTATACACTGTCCATCATTAGTGACTGTAAATAACTGTGTTTTTAATCCGCTTTGACCTTTTCTTGTTCTTTTATAAACCTTTATTGTTTCTCCAGTTTGAGGATTTTTTCCAATCTTCAGGTCCAACAACTTTTTTTCTTTTCTTTTCTCCAAATACCAAATTAGCATTAGTAAATCTAATCTCTTTGTCTTCTCTTATCTCTCCACCAGTAAATAATTCTAAAGGGATAAATCTTTCAACAGCTGATACTGGAATAATCCACAACAAACTAAGAACCACGATCCCTAAAATCTTTTTCATAATCTTATATACAATTCTATCTCTCTAACGTCTAGTCTACGTCACTTACTGAATTATATTGTGGATGTTTAGACTTTGGACGGTTTTTATGTTTAACAACAATTGAGCCATCTAAAACTTTAATATCATAACCCCAGTTATCCCAACCTTTTAAAGATAACGACTCGTCCAATTTATCTTCTAAAATACGTGGATAAACATAGCACCCTTTATCATCACCATATTGTTTTCTAGCTTTTTCCATCTTTTTTTTAACTTCCATATGCAGATCTAAAGGAACTTTTAAATCTTGACCAAGCAAATAACTTAGATTCATATCCTTACATGCTAAATCCATAGTAAATCCAGATTCATATTTTTGATTAAAAATATGAGGAACAACTGTTTCCCAAGCAAAGGAATTTCCTGCTGACACCCTTATAGCATCAAAAAAATTTTCTAAATCTAAACCTGCTTTTTTTGCAATCATCATGCATTCAGAGGCTGCAACCATATTAGTGAATGCAAGCATGTTCGATACAACTTTAGCTATTGCGCCAGCTCCTACTTTTCCACATAGAACCACAACTTCACCAATTGCATCCTGCAAAACTTCTTTCCATAACTTAAAAGTGTCTTCATCACCACCAGCCAGACAGACCATATTATTATTTTGTAAAGCATGAACGCCACCCATTAAAGTGGCTTCTAACATTGAAACACCATAGGTTGATGCTTTAATGGCTAATTCTTGTGTTTGTTTAAAATTGGTTGTTGATGTGTCAATCCAAACCATTCCAGTTGAAGCATTTTGTAACAAACCTTCTTTACCACCTACAGCTTCTAGAACATGCTCTGGTTTAGGTAAACATGTTAATACTACATTACATTGTTCTGCAAGATTTTTTATAGAAGTAGCTTTAATAATATTCTTAGGAATATCATTTAGCTTTTTTTCATCTATATCAAAAGCAATTAATTTGTATTTATTTGATTTATTTAAATTATTTAAAATGGGTGCCCCAGCATTTCCCAAACCAATAACACCTATCGTAGTGATATTACTCATAAATTACTCCTTTTTAAGTTTTGATTATTTTATATAGAAAATTTTTTATTCTCAGATGCAAGATTTATCTATCTTTGTTGTTTTTCAATTTCTAAACTTCCGTTGCTATTAATGTTTGTCTTAACATGTTTATAATAACTTGGGCTATTGATAAGTTTAATCAAATCTATACCTTTATTTTCATATCTTCTTTTAATGGTGCTTCTTGGAAACATGACTAGATTTAAATCATCAATAAAACTTTCTGTCCATTCTTTTTCAATTTTGTCCTTGATTAATCTTTTTAAAAACAACCTGAAATCACTGCAGGATATCATTTTGATTTTATCACTTATTAAAGGCATAAACTAAAAACAATTTAATAAAATATTGGGAGTAAGGCTATAGTAAATTATATTAATAATCTTTACCTTAATTGATGAATTTATGCCTAATAAAAGGTTATAAAAGGATCGATTATTTAATAAGATTTGCAAAATATTATCATTTAATTTATTCACTATTTAAACTGTATCTATGAAAATAAAATATAATAAAGATTATTATGAAAATGGTGTAGCCAAAGGCATAAGTGGTTACGAGAATTATAGATGGATACCAGAGCTAACGTATCCAATGGCTTATTCAATTTGTAAATCTTTAAAAATTAAAACCAATAATAAAATTCTTGAATATGGATGTGCGCATGGTTTTTTGGTGAAAGCTTTAAATGATTTTAAAATTGATACTTATGGTGTTGATGTATCCAGTTATGCATTAAGTAAAGTTGATCCTGAAATTAAAAAAAAAACTAATTTAATAAAAAATAACAATATTAAAGATTCATTAAAGAAAATGAATGTAAAATTCAAATTTGACCATATTATCTCTAAGGATGTTTTTGAACATATAGAGCCAAAAGATTTAAAAAAAATACTCAGAGAAATGTCGAAAATCACTAAAGAGCTTTTTGTTGTAGTTCCTTTGGGTGATAATGGAAAATATAGGATTGAAAGCTATCATGGTGATAAAACGCATATTATTGCTGAAAATGAAAATTGGTGGAAAAAGCTATTTAATGAAAACAAATTTAAAGTAAAATCCTTCAGTTACAACATTGAAGGAATCAAAGATAAATGGTATGATGTAAATACTAAAGGAAATGGTTTTTTTAAATTAATTTCAAAATAAATAAAATGAGTATCAATCAAACATATGAAATTCAGGCATTGACTGACAAGATTGGTCATTTTATTAGAATTAGATCGCTTAACAAAGCAAAGCATTTTGCTGTTTACAGAACGTTCACTAAAAGATTTCCTGATGGAAAAGAAGTGAACGCAGAAATAAAAGAAGATATTCAAGATATTTTAGTAAAATCAATTCAAAAAAAAGGAATTACAGAGGGTTTTATTTTAAAATTTGATGAAAATGATAATTACTCAGATTTTATAGATGAAAAGATCAGTCCAGAAAAAATTAGACATGTTAGTGGAAAAAGTGAAAAAAGCTTCACAAGTACAGGTGCTAAATTAAATGCTCATTGGCCAATATTTCATAAACTTAATGAAACAGGATTTGGTAGTATCATAAGAGCAACTTTAACATTGCATCAAGTATGTTCTTCAAGGTGTCAATTCTGCTCTACAATTAATAGAAACAAAAAAGATTCTACCTCGTTTGAAGAAACTAAAGAGTTCATTGAAAAACTATATTTTGATCAAGCAGAATATAATAAAAAACATTTTTCAAAATATAATGACAAATATAAAGAATTAACAGGATCAGATATTAGATTAAAAGGATTAATATTATCAGGAGGTGGACAGCCTAATCTATGGCCCCATTTTGAAAAATTAGTAGAATGGTTATCAACATTAGATATTGATATAGGTTTAATCACTAATGGCTTTCCAAAGAATATAGATGATAAAATTTATGATAAATTTAAATGGATAAGACTATCGATAACACCAGAAGATGCATCACCTCATTATGTAGATAAAAAATTTAATCTTCAAAGAATTCCAAAAAATATAATTGATAACGACAAAACGTTTTTTGGATTATCCTATGTTTATGGTCCATGGACTAATGAAAATATCCTAAAAAGACTATCCATATCAATAAAAGAGTGGAAATTAGATTATATAAGAATGTTAACAGATTGTAATTTAACAAGAACAGAGCAATTGAAATCTCACAATGTTCTTGCTGAAAAACTGTATAATTTATCTTTAATAGATGAGTCTGGAAATAATAAGGGAAAAATTTTTCATCAACTTAAATTTCATGGAACTCAAGAGGAGGCTGAGGAGTTGTGGAGTGACGGCAAATGCTTTTTACAAACTTATAATCTTTTTTGGGACACAACAGGGCATGAAACTAATGGAAAATCATTTTGCTACCCATGTGATTCTGTAACTGTTTTAGCTGAAGAAAATACACGACAACAATCAAAAAGAGGATTTGATGGTAATATTTGGGGCACAGTAACAAATGATAAAGTTGAGTTACTTTTTAAAGAAAAGTGGAAAAAGTTTTTTGATCCAAGGGAGCATTGTTCAGCTTGTCTATTTATGAAAAATAATAGAGTTGTAAAAGATTTAACTAACTTAAATTCAGATCAGTTAAATGCTATAAAAATTGATAAAGATCTTGAGCATATTAATTTTCCATAGTTAAACAATAAAATCTGAATATTTTTCTTTATTTTCTATTAAATATTTTGGAAAGCTTTCATCTAAATTTTCTTTTGTAAGTATCGTCATATGTCTATCTAAAAAATTAATTCTTTTATCTATTTGGGATTTTATAAAATCTAAACTGTAATTGCCGTGTTCTTTTTCAACAACAGATTTTAATTTCATAGCAATATCATTTAAATTTTTTATGTAAGTAAAGTGCCAACCACCATCATTAATAATTGAAATGTTTAATGAATGATTTTTTTTAAATAATGTATCAATCCTATAAAAATTATATTTCTTTCCTTTCAACCACCTTAAAGATGAAAATGACTTCAATAACCGATATTTACACATTTTTGATTTATTCCAATAAACACTTCTATCTTGTAGATTAAATTTAAAATAATAAATTTTTTGTTTAAAAACATAAATCTTATTTTTTATATTATCAAAATTAAAATTTTCTAAGTTAGGAATCTCATCTGCATCAGAATGAATAATAATATCCTCATCTTTTACAAATTCTAAAGAATTAATAATAGCATCTCTACTTCTATCATGAACAAACCAGCCATTATTTTTTACTAAGTGGATTTCTTTACTAAGATCAAGTTTTATATAAATTATTTTATCTTTAAATTTAATAAAATTTTGAATATCAAAATTATATCCTTTATAAGCTCCATTAAAATCATAATTACATTCAAGAATTACAAAATGATCTATATATTTATTTAAAATATTTAATCTCAAATCTAAGATTAAGACCTCATCATAATATAGAATGGTATCGATTATTTTTTTCATTTTTTTTAATTAAATATCCTTATATGTCTTAAAATCCAACTATGTGCATTAATGAATTGTAATTCTGTGCATTATTCTATTACCTTTAAATGGTGTTGCTTGATGTAACATAGATCTATTATCCCAAATGGCTAATTGGTTTTTTTCCCATTCTAATGAATATTGAAACTTTTTCTTAACTTGATGTTTTAATAAAAATTTCTTTAATTTTAATTGATCCTTAATTTTTGTTTTAAATCCCATGAAATGTCCAGGGCTACAATAAATCGCATAATTAAGACTTATTTTTTTGAAAATTTTATGCGTAGATATTAGCTCTTTTATTTTTTTTCCTTTTTCTTTAACTCTTTCTTTGGTGGTGATCGATATTGGGCCTTCTGATGAGTAAATACCTTTGACTAATTTTAATTTTTTTTTTATGTTTATTGGTAGATTTCTAAAAGCTAAATATTGGGAACAAAACTCAGTATTAGCAGCACCTTTTTTTGGAACAAGTTTAGATAACAACATTGTAAACCTTGGTGGCTTTTTTGTATAAATTGAGTCGGTATGAAATTGCTCACCAAAACTGGGTCCTTTATCCGATGATTTTCTTTGGACAACTGTTATTTGAGGATATTTTTTACTTAACCCTTTCAATCTTGGGTAATTGGCTAATTTACCAAAATTTTTTGCAAATTTTAAATACGATCCTGATGTTAAATTTTGTTTTTTAAAAAATATTACACCATATTTATGAAGTGCTGATTTTATTTTTTTAAAATCTGTCTTTGAAAGTTTTTTTAAATCACAAACAATTTCTGCCCCAATATCTTTTTTGTTTGGAATTATTTTAAGCATTTAATTTAATTACAAATTATCTAATACAGCTTGAGCACACTGAAGAGTATTGCTTTCTCCATTTAAATCTTTTGTTCTATTTTTTTTATCTAGTAATGTTTTTTCAATTGCTGACATAATTGAATTAGCAGCCTCTTTTTCACCAAGATAATCTAACATTAAAGCTCCTGACCAAATTTGCCCTATTGGATTTGCTACACCTTTACCTGCGATATCTGGAGCTGAACCATGAACAGGCTCAAATAAAGATGGAAATTTTTTTTCTGGATTAATATTTGCTGATGGAGCAATACCAATAGTGCCCGTACAAGCAGGACCTAAATCTGATAAAATATCTCCAAATAAATTGGATGCTACAACAACATCAAACCACTCTGGGTTTAGTACAAATCTTGCAACCAAAATATCAATATGAAATTGATCAGTTTTAATATCGGTATAATCTTTTTTATTTTCATTAAATCTTTCGTCCCAATATGGCATTGTAATTGAAATACCATTTGATTTTGTTGCACTAGTTAATTTTTTTCTTTTACGGGATTTAGCTACTTCAAAAGCAAATTTTTGTACTCTATCAATACCGTGCTTAGACATTATTGTTTCTTGAAGAGCTATTTCTCGCTCTGTACCCTCATACATTCTACCTCCAACAGATGAATATTCTCCTTCTGTATTTTCTCTAATAATAATCATGTCAATATCACCAGGTGTTTTGTCTGCTAATGGTGATTTAACTCCAGGGAATAATTTTACTGGTCTCAGATTGATGTATTGATCAAATTCTCTTCTAAATTTTAATAATGATCCCCATAAAGTTATATGATCTGGGTATCGATCAGGCATACCAACTGCTCCAAAAAAAATTGCATCATGTTTTTCAATTTTTTCCTTCCAATTATTTGGCATCATTTTTCCATGTTTTTCATAATAATCACACGAAGCAAAATCAAATTCATCAATTGCTAGTTTGAATTGATGCTTTTGAGCTATTTTTTTTAAAACTTTATGAGCTTCTGGAACAACTTCTTTGCCAATTCCGTCACCTTCTATTGATGCAATATTATAAGTTTTCATAAAATAAATTTATTATTGTTAAATTCGTAATATTTTAAAATTAGTAAATCACTAATTTATAATTTGAGCAAGAATTTATAGTATTTTAATGCAAATTTTAGCCTTGTATTATTAAAGCTTTATTCAAATATTTTTTATCTAAATTACAATCTTTGTAACCACGTTTTACAACATTCAAATAACGTTCAGTTGGAAATTTAAAAGGAGATTTTTTTACCATTGAATATGTCATTACTTTTTTTCCATAATAATAAAAAAAGATTTTTTTATATAAAATTGGATAATCCTCATAAAGATCTAATTTCTTTTCATCACTTTTTGTAATTTCAAACAAACCACCTGGTACAATAGAATTTTTTTTATGCTCTATATCAGCCGCTCTATACTTGCTTCTAAATGTTAAATTAAAATCTTTTAAATTAATTTTTTTTAAATAAACGCTGTCTTTACATCTTCTTTTCATTTGAAAGTGGTTAAGATTACTTCCATAAGCAAAATAAAGCATTTAACGATCCACTACTTCAATTTTCTTTTCATTAACAAATTCTAAAATTTGTAAATTACAATTATCAATTTTTAATTGGTCTTCAGATCTAATTACAATTGAAACACCTAATTTTCCTGCTTGAAAAAAAGGATAACTTCCAATTTCCACATCTTTATTGTTATCTTGCACTTTTGTTAATGAATTAGCTATTTCACTTTCAACAGTTCTCAAGCTAATAGTAAGACTTAAGATGGGTTCACCACCAACAATCTTATTAGTTAAACCACCTAACATTGATTTTAAAATTGATGGCACACCTGGTAAACAAAATACATTTTGAACATTAAAACCTGGGGCACCACTTGTAGGGTTTAAAATCAAATTTGCATTTTCAGGCATCCAAACCATTTTTTGTCTACCTTCATTAAACTCACCTGGCTTATAATATGCTTCTAAAATTTTATAAGCTTCTTTATGAATTTCATATTTTATTCCAAAAACTTTTGAAACTGATTCAGCTGTAATATCATCGTGTGTTGGCCCAATACCACCTGATGTAAAAACATAGTTATAGTTTTCTCTCAATAAATTCAGTGTATCAATTATAGTTTTTTCTATATCGGGAATAACTCTAACCTCTCCCACCTTTACTCCAATTGAATTAAGCCAAGTTGCTAATGTTGAGGTATTAGTATCTTGTGTTCTGCCTGATAAAATTTCGTTTCCTATAATTAATATTGCGGCATTAACTTTTGTGATTTTAGTCATTTTAAATGTATAATTCAGTAATGGAATTTACCAAGTCTTTAATAAAAGGCAAACTAATCAAGCGATATAAACGTTTCTTTACTGACGTTAAGCTGGAAAAAGAAATTGTCACAGCTCACTGTCCTAACACTGGCTCCATGAAAGGATTGTTAGATGAAGGTAATGATGTTTACGTTCTTTCAAATAATGATCCTAAAAGAAAACTTAAATATGGTCTTGAGATTATAAAAACCAGGAAGAATTTAGTCGGCGTTAACACCCATATGGCTAACAAAATAGCGCAGCATGCCTTAGAGAATAACTTGATCAAAGAGCTGAGAAATAATGATTTAATCAAACCAGAGGTATTTTTTAACAAAGAAACAAGGTTTGATTTTTTAGTAGAGAAAAATAAACAAAAAAGTTTTGTAGAAGTTAAAAATGTAACTTTATTTAGAGATAAAAACACTGCTGAATTTCCTGATGCAGTAACTTCCCGTGGCTCAAAACATTTACTAACCCTTATTGATGCCATAAAAAAAGGCTATAAAACTTACTTATTATTCTTAGTTCAAATACAAAATATGGAATATTTTAAAATAGCAAAGGATATTGATCCTGAGTATTATAAAAATTATCTACTAGCTAAAAGAGCAGGTGTTAACTTTTTGGCTTACAGATGTGATATAAGTTCTAAGAAAATTTTTATTGAAAAAAAACTTAAAATTATTGATGCCTGATTATACAGAAAAATTTGAAAAAATGAGAATTGCAGGGAAATTAGCTGCGCAAACTTTGGATATGTTAACAGATAATATTAAAGAAGGTATCTCAACAGATCATATTGATAAGTTAGGTTATGAATTTATTAGAGACAATGGTGGCTACTCTGCTCCACTTTATTATAGAGGTTTCACAAAATCTTTATGTACATCGTTAAATCATGTTGTTTGTCATGGTATTCCCTCTGATAGAATTTTAAGAGATGGCGATACAATTAATGTTGATGTTACAGCAATTGTTGATGAACATTATGGTGACACTAGTAGAATGTTTTCTATAGGCGCAACTTCTGTTAAATTAAATAATCTAATAGATGTAACTTACGAGTCTATGATGAGAGCTATCAAAATTTTAAAACCTGGAAAGAGATTAGGTGATATTGGATATGAAATTCAATCATTTGTTGAAGAAAAAGGTTTTTCTGTTGTAAGAGATTTTTGTGGTCATGGCATAAGCACAACATTTCATGAAGCACCAAATATTTTGCACTATGGAAGTAAAAATTCTGGTATGGATCTAAGACCAGGAATGACTTTTACGATTGAACCTATGATTAATACAGGTAAATATGATGTTAAAATGTTAAATGATGGTTGGACCGCAGTTACAAAGGATAAATCTTTATCTGCACAATTTGAGCATACATTGGGAATTACTGAAAATGGTTATGAAATCTTTACAGAATCTGCTAAGGGTTATTCTAAGCCCCCTTACTTATAATTAATGATAAAAAGATACTCACGTAAAGAATTAACTGACATTTGGTCAGAAGAAAACAAATATAAAATTTGGCTAGATGTTGAAGTTGAGGCAGCTGTTGCTATGGAAAAACTCGGTCAAGTACCAAGAGGTGTCGCATCCATTGTTAGAAAGAAAGCCAAAATTGATGTTAAAAGAATTCACAAAATAGAGTCTGAGGTTAAGCATGATGTTATTGCATTTTTAACGTCAGTTACTGAAAGAGCAGGAATTAAAGCAAGATACCTGCATCAAGGAATGACCTCATCTGATGTTTTGGATACGAGTTTTAATATCCAAATGGTTCAATCAGGCAAAATTATCCTTAAAGATATTGACCAAATCTTAAAGGTTTTAAAGAAACAAGCTAAGAAATATAAATTTACACCATGTATGGGAAGAAGCCATGGTATCCACGCTGAACCAGTGACATTTGGTTTAAAATTGGCTTCGTTTTACGAAGAATTTAAAAGAAATAGAAAAAGATTAGTGGATGCTATAGATGAAGTATCAACTTGCGCGATATCAGGTGCAGTTGGAACATTTGCAAATGTTGATCCAAGAATTGAAAAACATGTTGCAAAAAAACTAGGTTTAAAAGTTGAGCCTATTTCATCTCAAGTTATCCCAAGAGATAGACACGCTTTTTATTTTTCAGTTTTAGGGATTATTGCAGGATCTATTGAAAGAGTTGCAATTGAGATTAGACATTTACAAAGAACTGAAGTTTACGAATTACAAGAATTCTTTTCAAAAAATCAAAAAGGTTCATCTGCAATGCCTCATAAAAAAAACCCAATATTAAGTGAAAACTTAACAGGACTTGCAAGAATGGTTAGAAGTGCTGTGATACCTGCTTTAGAAAATATTGCACTATGGCATGAAAGAGATATTTCTCACTCAAGTGTTGAAAGAAATATTGGTCCAGATGCTAATATTACAACTGATTTTGCTCTTGTAAGATTAACAAATATTTTAGACAATATGATTGTTTATCCTAAGAAAATGATAGAAAATTTAAACATCACAAAGGGATTAATTTTTTCACAAGAAATTATGTTAGAATTAACCAAATCTGGCTTGAGTAGAGAACAATCTTATAAAATGGTTCAAGGTTATGCGAAAAAATGTTTTGCTGAAAATTTAAACTTGTTTGATGTTATATCTGGTGATAAATTTATTATGAGTAAAATTTCAACTAAAAAATTAAAGTCTATATTTAGTTATTCAAAACACTTTAAAAATGTCAATTTAATCTTTAGAAGAGTTTTTAAATAATGAAAAAAGGTAAAAAATTATACGAAGGTAAAGCTAAAATTATTTATGCAACAAATGATAAAAATTTAGTTATTCAATATTTTAAAGATGATGCAACTGCATTTAATAATCAAAAAAAAACTATTATTGAAGGAAAAGGTGTTTTAAATAATAGAATTTCTGAACATATCCTTTCAAATTTATCACAAATTGGAATTAAAAATCATTTAGTAAAAAGACTTAATATGCGTGAACAAATTATTAAGTTTGTAGAAATTATACCAATTGAATTTATTATAAGAAATGTTGCATCAGGATCAATTACTAAAAGATTAGGAATTGAAGATGGTACCGTTTTAAAAGAACCGCTTATTGAGTATTGCTTAAAAGATGACAAATTAGGAGATCCTTTAATTGCAGAAGAGCATATTTTAGCTTTTGACTGGGCCTCAAAGAAAGAGATAGAAAAAGTTAAAAAAATGATTTTAAGAATAAATGACTTTATGATTGGTATGTTTAGAGGTGTTGGAATTAAGTTAATTGATTTTAAATTAGAATTTGGAAGAATTAAGTTTAACGGTAAAGATGAAGTGATATTGGCTGATGAAATTAGCCCTGATACATGCAGATTATGGGACAGTATTACTGATAAAAAATTAGATAAAGACAGATTTAGAAAAGATTTAGGAGATCTTATTCCTGCTTATAAAGAAGTTGCTAGCAGACTTGGTATTCTTCATGAACAATCAAATCTATCAGCAGTAAATGTTACAAAACTGTCTTCAGTTAAAAGAAAGCGTAAATGAAAATTTCAGTAATCATCACACTTAAAAAAGATGTGCTTGATCCACAAGGTAAAGTTATTCATCAAACATTGGATGGAATGGGATTCAATGACCTGAATGAAGTCAGACAAGGAAAATATTTTGAAATTGATACCAAAGAAAATGATCCTAAAAAAGCTAAAGATAAAGTTGAAGAAATGTGTAAAAAACTTTTAGCTAATCTAGTTATTGAAAATTATAAAATTATTGATGCACAATAATTAATGAAATCATCTGTCATTACATTTCCAGGTTCTAATTGTGATAGAGATATGGATGTAGCTTTAAAAAAATTTGGCTTTAAAAATAAAATGGTCTGGCATGACGATGCTGAACTTCCAAAAAGTGATTTAGTAGTATTACCTGGTGGGTTTTCGTATGGTGATTATTTGAGATGTGGAAGTATGGCATCAAAATCAAAGATAATGAAATCAGTAATTAATTTTGCAACTTCTGGAGGCATGGTTATGGGAATATGCAATGGGTTTCAAATATTGGTTGAAACTGGCTTAGTCCCTGGAGTTTTGCTTAGAAATAAATACTTAGAATTTATTTGTAAAAATGTATTTGTTAAAATTAATAATAAACAAAACACCTACTTTAAAGATATTGAAAATGATGTTTTAGAATTTCATATTGCACACAATGAAGGAAATTACTTTTGTACTAATGACCAATTAAAAGAAATTGAAGATAACGAGCAAGTTGCAATTAATTACTGTGATAAAGAAGGTTCTATTGAAAAGAAATTTAATCCTAATGGATCTATCAAAAATATTGCAGGCATATTTAATGAGAAAAAAAATGTTTTAGGGATGATGCCACATCCAGAGAGAATGATTGACCCTTCTCTTTCGGGTGAAGATGGTTCTCTATTTTTTAATAATTTAATCAATAACCTTAAATGATCGTAAACGAACAAGTTGCTATAGACCATGGTCTTAAAAAAGATGAGTATGCTAAAATTTGTGAGCTACTTATGAGAACTCCAAATATTACAGAACTTGGTATATTTTCAGCTATGTGGAATGAACACTGTTCATATAAATCATCAAGACTTCATTTAAAGAAATTACCCACAAAAGGAAAACAAGTGATCCAAGGTCCAGGTGAAAATGCTGGAGTAATTGATATTGGTGGAGATGATGCAATTGTATTTAAAATTGAAAGTCACAACCACCCTTCTTTTATAGAACCCTATCAAGGAGCTGCAACGGGTGTTGGAGGCATTATGAGAGATATTTTTACAATGGGAGCACGTCCTATTGCTAATTTAAATTCTATTCATTTTGGATCTCCTCAGCATAAAAAAACTAAAAATTTACTTAGAGGAGTAGTTCACGGTATTGGTGGCTATGGTAATTGTATGGGGGTTCCAACCATTGCAGGTCAGACAAACTTTGATAGCTCATACAACGGTAATATCTTGGTCAATGCCATGACTTTAGGGTTAGTTAAAAAAGATAAGATTTTCTACTCAAAAGCAGCAGGTTTAAATAAACCGGTTATTTATGTGGGCTCTAAAACTGGTCGTGATGGAATACATGGAGCAAGTATGGCATCAGCTAGTTTTGATGAAAAAATTGAAGAAAAAAAACCAACCGTTCAAGTAGGAGATCCTTTTACAGAAAAACTATTACTCGAAGCTTGTTTAGAATTAATGGCAGGAGACTCTATTATAGCCATTCAAGATATGGGTGCTGCTGGACTTACTTCATCTAGTATTGAAATGGCATCTAAAGGAAATCTTGGAATTGAAATTAATCTAAATAAAGTTCCATGTAGAGAAACAAACATGACCCCTTATGAAATTATGCTTTCTGAAAGCCAAGAGAGAATGTTGATTGTTTTAGAAAATGGTAAAGAAGAAGATGCTAAAAAGATATTTGATAAGTGGAATTTAGATTTTGCTGTTATTGGCAAAACTACTAAATCTAAAAAAATTGAACTTTATTTTGATGATCAACAAGTAGCTGATATTCCAGTAAATACATTAGTTGAAAACTCACCTATGTATGACCGAAAATGGAAAAAAGCAAAACTACCTAAAAAAAATAAAATTAAAAAAGAAGATCTTAAAAATTTAAAGATAATAAATGTCTTGAAAAAAGTATTATCTCATCCAAATGTGTGCAGCAAAGAATGGATATGGCAACAGTACGACCATACAGTTATGGGAGATACTATTCAAAAACCTGGTGGGGACTCTGGTGTTGTTCGTGTTCATGGAACTGATAAAGCAGTTGCAGCGTCAGTTGATAGTTCTGCTGTTTATTGTTGGGCGCATCCTTTAACGGGTGGAAAACAAGTAGTTTGCGAAAGTTTTAGAAACTTAATTTCAGTTGGTGCAAAACCAGTTGCTATTACAAACTGTTTAAATTTTGGCAGTCCAGAAAATCAAGAAAATATGGGTGAGTTTGTTGAGTGTGTTCAAGGTATTGGTGAGGCTGCAGAATATTTAAAATTTCCAGTAGTCTCTGGAAACGTATCTTTTTATAACCAAACAAAAGATGAAGGGATTAAACCTACTCCATCTATTGGGGGTGTTGGTTTAATTAAAGATTATAAAAAAATGATTACAATGAACTTTAAAGAAATTGATAATATTGTTTTAGTTATTGGTAAAACTGAAGGTCATATTGATCAAAGTTTATTTGCAAGAAATATTTTAGATGAAAAAAATGGTCCTCCACCAGAAATAAATTTATTTAATGAAAAGAATAATGGTGAAACTCTTTTAAAATTAATTGATAGCGGTTTAATTAAAAGTGCTCATGACGTATCAATTGGAGGAATAATAACTGCTGTAAGTAAAATGTGTATTAAGGGAAACAAAGGTATTAACCTTAAAAAACCAAAATATTTAATTAATGAAATTGAATATTTTTTCGCTGAAGATCAGGGTCGATATATCATTGAAATTACTAAAGAAAATCTTAAAAAAGTGACTGATTTGCTTAATAAAAATGCAGTTCACTTTGATGAACTTGGAACCATTAATGAAAATCAGCTGTATATTAATGATAAGACAAAAGTTACAATTGACGAATTAAGAACTTCGAATACAAGTTGGTTAACTAATTATATGAGCAAATAATGGCAATGGATTTGAAAGAAATTGAGAGTTTAATTAAAGAAGCATTAACGGATGCTAATGTTGAAATTCAGGATTTAGCTGGAGATGGAAATCATTATTCAGCAACAGTTACTTCCAAAGAATTTTCAGGTAAAAGCAAAATTGAACAACATAAAATGGTATACAATTCTCTTAAAGGTAAAATGGGTAATGAATTACATGCCTTAGCAATTAAAACAAAGGAGCAATAATGGACGACAATACAAAAAATTTAATTCAAAATCATATTGATAGTAACGAAGTATGTTTATTTATGAAAGGTACCCCTGATGCTCCTCAGTGTGGATTTTCAATGGCTGTTACAAATATGCTAAAACTTCTTGAAGTAAATTTTGGAAGTGTAAATGTTTTAGAAGACCAAAATGTTAGAGAAGGAATTAAAACTTTTAGTGACTGGCCAACTATCCCACAGCTATATGTCAAAAAAGAATTTGTTGGTGGTTGTGATATCGTAAAAGAAATGTACGAAACTGGTGAATTAGCTAAATTACTTGAAACTAAAGGTATAAGTTTTAAAGCTAAAAACTAATTAAAACGATCTTGATAAAGATACATTAGCTGTCTGATCAGAATTTTTACTTAATGATTGATTGGCATTAAATTTTAAATCAAATCCATTTACATTTTTTGAGATATCAAATCCAGCTTTAAGATCTTCAGATCCATCAACACTCATTGCATACTCTGTCTCACGTTTAGATTTAAAATTAACAGATACATTTAAAATATCAGTTTGCTCACTCTCGTTTCCTTGGATACGTTTATAACTTGAAATAATTTCTAAATTATCTTTTGTAATATATTCAAATCCCACCATTGATGTTATTAAATGATTTGAATTTGCTCCTTGAGTGTATGTATAAATTGTTGAAGTATCTGATACATAGTTCATCTTAGCATTTGATGAATTGCTAAAATCCATTCCATATTCAATTGACCCAAAAGGTTTAAATTTATTTTCATTAAACTTAATAATATCGCTAAACTCTAGTCCAACAGACGCTAATCCACTTTCAATTGATTGTTTAGCATATGATAAAGCATCTGTTCCAGTCTCTTTATATGCGTCTAGTTCAGTGTAACCTAAATCAAGACGTGCAATAGGTGTTAAATTAAAATCTCCTTTATCTAAAGTTTTACCATAATTAATTGAACCAAATATTTGTGTTCCACTTCTAGATCCAGTTAATGTATTAGATCCACTAACTCTCACTAAATCACTTTCAATTAATCCAACTCCAAACATTCCTTCAATGAAATTATCATCGTTAAGTGGTCTTGTTCGATAAACTGATAAATTTATATTTTCACTCTCAACATTAGTTCCACTTGACCCAACATCAGAGTCGCTTTGACCATATTGAACTGCAAAACCTAATAAATCACTATCATTTAATTTTGTATCAAATCCAAATGCCAGAGCTTGAGCATCTGTCTCACTCGATGAAGAACCTAAGCTATCTCCTATTTTTGTAACACTAATAGATCCTTCTGACCATGAAGACCAATTATCAGGAATTATTGATTTATCATTTTTAGCTAAAAGCTCATTTGTAAGTGATGTTAGTACGGCATTACCAAAATCTAACTTAATATTATTTTTTGATAAATTATCATTACCTCTATTTTGTCTTAGGTAACTTAATCTACTTGAAACTGTACTAGTTGATTGAGTAATAAAACTTTTTGCTAACTGAGATTGTACATCAATTAAACCTACTACATCTTTATCTGTAGTTGGATCAACCACATTATCAGTTGTAAAACTTAAAGCAGTTGTAGAACTGATACCTGCATAAGGATTACTTGCTGCATCATCAAAAGCTGTTGCATCAATTAAAACATAATACTCAGTTTTTTCATCAAAACTTGAGGAAGGATTAATTGTAATTTGAGTAGTACCAGCACCTGTAACTTGACCAGGATTTAATTTAATACCTGATGTTACAGCAATCGTCTCAAATATTGAGTCATCTGATGTTTTCTTAATAATAATATTTCCTGTTGCTTCATTAACAGTCTCACTAAAGTTTAAAACTATATTTGCATCGATTGCTACACTTGTTGCATTATCGGCTGGCACTGATGAGCTTAATGTTGGGTTGACATAATCTGATGAATTAAAAAAAGTTGCTGTAGGAGTGTTACCAAAACCATTAACACTTCCATAACTACTATTCATTGCAGTAGCGCTACTAAACATACTTGAAAAATTAATTACTGAACTAACATCCCATCCTCTAATATTTTGATTAAAAGCTGTTGCAGAAAAAAACATAATCTCCATAGTCCTCACATTACTTGTGTTCCAACTTCCAATATCTTGATTAAAAGGTGTACTTGAAAACATAGTACTCATATTCGTCACATTACTGACATCCCAATTTCCAATATCTTGATTAAAAGCTGATGCACTTGAAAACATTTGATTCATATTCGTCACATTACTTGTATTCCAACTATTTCCTGATGTTGCAATATCTTGATTAAAAGCTGATGCATATAAAAACATATAACTCATATCCGTCACACTACTTGTGTTCCAACTTCCAATATCTTGATCAAAAGATGACGCTGAAGTAAACATCCTTTGCATATTCGTCACACTACTTGTGTTCCAACTTCCAATATCTTGATTAAAAGCTGATGCACTTGTAAACATAAACCTCATATCCGTCACACTACTTGTAACCCAATTTCCAATATCTTGATTAAAAGCTGATGCACTTCTAAACATATAACTCATCTCCGTCACACTACTTGTATTCCAACTTCCGATATTTTGATTAAAAGATATTGTTAAATAAAACATAGAATTCATATACAACACCTTACTGACATCCCAACTTCCAATATTTTGATTAAAAGCTGATGCACTTCTAAACATAGCACTCATATTCGTCACATTACTGACATCCCAACTTCCAATATCTTGATCAAAAGCTGATGCACTTCTAAACATACTGCTCATAGAGTACACACTACTTGTATCCCAACTTCCAATATTTTGATTAAAAGCTGATGCACTTGAAAACATATGATTCATAGTCGTCACACTACTTGTATTCCAATTTCCAATATCTTGATTAAAAGATGTTGCTGTAATAAACATAGAATTCATATTTGTCACATTACTTGTATCCCAACTTCCAATATCTTGATTAAAAGAGGATTGATTTTGAAAAGCACCAGTTAAATCAGTTAAAGTAGAAACATCACAAGTGGTGACATCATCACCTGATGTGTCCCAACCTTTAATCTCTGTTAATGTAATAGGATTTCCGTTATTTACAGCTTTAACTCCACTACCTGTTCTACCACCAATATCAAATTGAACACCATCAACAAAACAATCTGCTTTAGCTTGCTGAGTTGAAAATATAATAAGAAATACAAAAGTTAAAAAACTTAAGGAAAATTTATTTATTTTATTTAAAATTTTATTCATTTAATCATGAACTACATATTGGAAATAAGTGAATAAAAAATTATCTAAATTTATTACAGCAATTTAGTACCAAAATTTGATAATAAATAACCTTTATAAGCTTTAGTTTGTAAAGAGTTAAGCTTTGATCTTAGAGCATATCTAAAGTGACATATTATCACTTTAAAACTAACAACAAATAGTAACATATTTAAATAATTAAATTTGTTATGAACTCGAAATTTTTACAAATTTCAGAAGATTTAATAAAAAATTCACAGGATAATGGTGAGATGTCTTTTATTTTTAAAACTAAAATTCATGCAATATTAGTTTTTAATATTTTTGGAAATAAAAAGATTACCTTTGAAGATTTATGTAAAAATTTAGACAGTGTTGCAAGTAGAACTACTATTCAATCTATTTTGATAGATGGTGTAGATAAAGATTATTTATCAAAAGAAGTAGATCAAAAGGATAAAAGAAAAAAATATTATAATTGTAATAATCTTAGAGAAGTTATAACTAAGTGGTTTCAAAGAAATAAGCTTATATTTACTTCATAGTAGTTCATGATAGTTTGTATAAAATGATTAAAAAAATTTATTTCATAACTTTTTTTTATTCATTGCTGTTCTTTAATACAATTGGGTATTCAATTGAAGTTTCTTCATTCCAACCTGAAAAAAGATTAGAATTTAATGAATTATTTCCCCAAAAAATTTGTGATGATATTTATAATAACAGTAATTTTGGTTTAGCCAAAAAGCCAGAAAGAGAGATTATGTTAATGAATTATATTAATCTCAAAAAATTAAAATTAAATGAGACAGAAGCAGAATTTACCATATATCTTGATCAAAGAACTTATTCTTATAAAGAGCCAAAACTAGATTTAATAATTTTTCAAAGTTTATCAGATGATTTTTCTAGTCAAATACTATCAATTACAGAAAGAATTAAAAAAGCTGGAACAAAAAAAATAGTAGTATGCGAATATGATTTAGCTACTTCATTGAAAGATGGAAAATTTTTTGATTTTAAAATGTCATTTGATAATTCTTTAAAGGTCCTTACAAATCAAAATCCACAACTCCAACCAAAAATCTTAATTTATTATGATGGAACTATAGAATATGTCCATTTCGATGAAGAAATATATTATGCAGTTCCAGAATTTGATTACAGAATTTACCCTTTTGACAGCCATCAATTCAGATTTTCTATATCATCAAAAATCTATGAAAATTTATATTTTGAAAATTCAAATAAATTTAAGTTACTGTTGAATGAAACAAAAAAAAATAATTATTTAAATATATCCTCACCTGGATGGACAATTAATCGTTATATTTCTTACGCATCAGTAGACTCTTTAACCGATGCTTACTCTGAGTATTCAAAACATTCAATAAAATCTGATTTAATAGTAGAGAGAAACTGGTTACCATATTTATTAAAATTTATTATACCAATTGTCGTAATATCATTACTTTCTTATGCCTGTTTATATATTTCTTTACTTCATGGTAGAGCGACTTTATTAGGAACTTTGTTAGTATCGTTTGTAGCTTTTAACTTTGTATTAATTGGAAGGATACCTGAATTACCCTACGTGACACTGTTAGATTGGACAATTTTGATGGGATATTTAATCTCTGTTTTATCCATAATTGCACTATGTGTTGAGTCTTTTTATTTAACTTATTATTTTAAAGGATCAGAAAAAAAAAAAATCAGCAAGGTTACAGTTTTTTTTAAAATAGCATTTCCAATTTTTTATATATCGTTATTATATTTTGGATTTCAAAAATTTATTTTCTAAATAAGTTTCAACTTAAGATTTAATAGTGTGAAAATCAGAGGTAATTATATTATCTAGAATAATATTCGATAACTAGATTTGGTTCCATAACAATTGGGTAAGGAACTTCTTCAAATTTTGGTGTTCTAACAAATTTAACTTTTTTGTTTTTCTCATCCATTTGAATGTATTCAGGAGTTTCTCTCTCTTTACTTGCAAGTGCAATATCAATAATTGCTAGTTGCTTAGATTTGTCTCTAATCTCAATAGAGTCTTCTTCTTTAACTATGTAGCTTCCGATATTAACTTTTTTACCATTCACTCTAACGTGTCCATGGTTAATTAATTGTCTTGCTGAAAATACTGTTGTTGCAAATTTCGCTCTATAAATTACTGCATCTAATCTTCTCTCAAGTAAACCAATTAAATTTTCACCAGTATCACCCTTAAGCATAACAGCTTTTTTATAAATATTTCTAAACTGTCTTTCATTAATATTACCGTAGTAAGCTTTTAATTTTTGCTTAGCTTGTAACTGAATACCGTAGTCAGAAGGTTTTCCTTTTCTACCTTGACCATGTTGGCCTGGTCCATAATCTCTTTTATTAAAAGGACTTTTGGGTCTTCCCCATAGGTTAACCTTTAGTCTTCTGTCTACTTTATGTTTAGAGTTTAATCTTTTTGTCATTTAATACACGGGTTTATAAGCGTACAGGCCATTTTGTCAATCAACGTTTTTTACCCAAACTAGCAAATACACTAGATAATATACGTGTTTCTTTAGCTGATAATTCCATACGATAGAAAATATTTCTCAAATTCTCTAACATTATTGGCTTCTTTTCTTTGGGTTTGAAAAAATTAATTTCATCCAAGTTTTTAATACATAAATTAGTCATAGAATGGATCTCTTTTTTAGAGGCAGCTTTCACTTTGTTAGATTTCTTAAAATTAGAGGTCTTAGATTTAATAATGTTTGATACATAATGAGCAATAATAATTAAACTATGAGAAAGGTTTAACGATTTAAATTCAGGATTAGTTGGAATTTGCAATGTATAATTTGCATAACTTACCTCATTATTAGATAATCCTGATGCTTCTGATCCAAACAAAAATGCTACTTTTTTTGTAAAATCTATCTTTTTTAAATCCTCTAATTGAATATGCTTTATGTTTTTGTTTCTAAATCTTGCTGAAGTTGCAATTACATAATCTATATTTTTTAATGCAGGCTCTAAATCATTGTACAATTTACTTTTATTAATAATATTTTTTGCCCCAACTGAGGTTGCTAAAATTTTATCATTTGGAAATATTGGTCTTGGATTAATAACTGTTAATTTTTGAAAATTAAAATTTTTCATGCCTCTAGCACATGCACCAATATTTTCTGAGAGCTGAGGTTTGTGTAAAATAAAGGTAATGTTATTAGACGACATTATTATTAATTCAAAGCTTACAGACTAGCTGGAGCCTTATCTTTAAATAGTTTATAATCTAAACTATCAACCAGTGCCTTAAAGGATGCATCAATTATGTTGGGTGATACACCAATTGTAAACCAATTAACTCCATTTGAATCTGTGCTTTCAATTGAAACTCTAGTTACAGCCTCTGTACCTGTGTTTAAAATTCTAACTTTATAGTCAACTAATTTAAGATCTTTCAAATATTCAGAATATTTTGCAAGTTTATTCACATTTTTTCTAATGGCATTATCAAGTGCATTAACTGGTCCATTACCTTGACCTTCACATAATATTTTTTGGCCGTCCACTTCTAATTGCGCTTTTGCGTGTGAAATAATTTCACCCAAACTATCTTTTTTAACTGAGACATCATACTCACTGATTAATATATATCTTGGAATTTCACCCATTAATCTTCTAGCTAATAATTCAAATGAGGCATCCGCTCCATCATAACTGTAACCAATAAACTCTCTGTCTTTTACTTCCTCTAAAAGTTTTTTAATTTTTGGATCATTTTTTTCAACCTGTATGCCAATAGATTTTAATCTAGACATTATATTAGATTGACCTGCTTGATCAGATACGACAATATTTCTTGAGTTTCCAACTTCTTCTGGAACAATATGTTCATAAGTTTTTGGGTCTTTTTGAACAGCCGAGACATGCATACCACCTTTGTGTGAAAAAGCTGATGCTCCTACATAAGGTAAATGTTTATTGGGTTTTCTATTCAATAATTCATCTAGCAATCTTGAGCACTGTGTTAAATTTTTTAAATTTTCACGTTTAATATTAAGTTCAAATTTTTCACTAAAATCCTTCTTTAAAAACAATGATGGAATTAATGACATTAGATTTGCATTACCGCATCTCTCCCCTAGTCCATTAATAGTTCCTTGAATTTGTCTAACCCCTGATTGAACTGCAGCTAAACTATTCGCTACCGCATTTTCTGTATCATTATGAGCGTGAATTCCTAAATTTTCACCCGGGACATATTTTATAACTTCAGATATAATTTTCGATACTTCATGTGGAAGTGTTCCTCCATTAGTATCACAAAGAACAATCCATCTTGCCCCTTGATCATAAGCAGCTTTGATGCATTCTATTGCATAATCGGGATTAGCTTTATAGCCATCAAAAAAATGTTCCGCATCAAACATGAACTCTTTGCCAGAATTCACTACATGCTTTGCACTCTCGCTTATGTTTTCAATGTTTTGTTCATTAGTAATACCAAGGGCTACATCGACTTGAAAATCCCAAGATTTACCAAACAAACATACTGAAGAACTTTTTGAATTAATTAATGAGGCTAACATTGGATCATTTTCAGCACTATGTTCTGACTTTTTAGTCATGCCAAAAGCAGTAAGTTTAGCATTTTTAAAACCCTGATCTTTATTGAAAAATTCAGTATCTGTTGGATTGGCTCCTGGCCAACCACCTTCGATATAATCAACTCCTAAATTATCTAATGAAGCTGATATTTTTTCTTTATCATCAATTGAAAAATCAACACCTTGAGTTTGTGCACCATCTCTTAAAGTTGTATCAAATATATAAAGCTTTTCCTTACTCATCTAAATTTCCAAATTGTTTTACCATCTTTATCTTCTATTAAAACACCTTTATCTAAAAGATAATCTCTAATATTATCAGCTTCCTTATAATCTTTGTCTAACCTAGCTTTATTTCTAAGATTTATTTTATTCTTAATTTCATCCTCAGTAATATCTACTTTTACTTTTTTATGATTTAACCATTCTTCTTTAGTCTCTTGAAGTAAACCAATAAAGTTACATGCTGAATTAAATACTTTTTTGTCTTCATCACTTCCCTTATTTGCTTTATCATAAAGTTGATGCAAGTTTGCAATATATCCAGGTGTATTAATATCATCATACAAAGGCTTTAATAGCTCATCATTTAAATCTTTGTTTGAAGGCAAATAAACATTGTACCATTTATCAATAGTGTTTTGACAATCTGTTAATAATTTATCACTCCAATCTAATGGTTGCTTATAGTGAGCACTAATTAAAGCTAATCTTAAAACTTGCCCACTAACTTTGTTTCTAAAGTCTTTTATCTTTAAAATGTTTCCCTGAGATTTTGCCATTTTTTCATTAGACATAGTAATAAAAGCATTATGTAACCAATAATTTGCAAACACTTTAGTGTCATTTGCACATCTTGATTGAGCTATTTCATTTTCATGATGAGGAAAAATTAAATCTATTCCTCCTCCATGAATATCAAATTCATTACCTAAAAATTTCTTAGACATTGCAGAACATTCTAAATGCCAACCTGGTCTTCCTTTGCCCCAAGGAGAATCCCAAGATGGTTCATCATCTAAAGATGGTTTCCATAAAACAAAATCTTCTGAACTTTTTTTATTATCACTAACTTCAATTCTTGATCCTGCAATTAAATCTTCTAATTTCTTATTAGATAACTTTCCATAGTCTTCAAATTTTTTTACCTCAAAATAAACATGTTTGTTATTTTCATAAGCAAAACCTTTTTTAATTAATTGTGAGATCATCTCAATCATTAAATCAATATGTTCAGTTGCTTTTGGTTGTTGTGATGGATCTTCACAATTTAGATAATTACAATCCTCATTAAAACTTTTGATAACATTTTCAGTTAAATCTGAAATAGAGATATTATTTTCATTTGCTGATTTAATTATTTTATCATCAACATCCGTAATATTTCTAACATAAGTCACATTTGAAAATTTACTCTTTAGAACTTTAAATAAAATATCAAAAATTACAATCGGCCTAGCATTTCCTATATGAGGATCATCATAAACAGTTGGCCCACAAACATACATACCAATATTTTCTTCATTTATTGGAACAAATTTTTCTTTTTTATTGCTTAGATTATTTGTTAAAAAAATATCTTTGTTCATTATTTTAGAAATATACTTAAATAATAGGTTTGTGAATCTATTTGATTAATTAGGAATTTTGCATACTGGAATAGGCTCCATTTTATGCAAATTTTGTTTTCTGATAGTTTCGTATTTTGCTCTATTAGGTGAATTTGGATTATTCATAGCTTCTTCTAATTCATGATATTGTAAACCAAGTTGTCCTTCATCAGTTCGACCATCGTCCCATAATCCATCAGTGGGTGCTGCTTCAATTATTTCATTTAAAATTCCAAGTTCTTTGCCAAGTTCCCAGATTTCAGTTTTATTACAATCAGCTATTGGTGAAATATCAACACCACCATCGCCATATTTTGTGTAAAACCCAACTCCAAAGTCTTCAACTTTATTACCTGTTCCAACCACAATACCTTTATTAGCAGCTGCTACTTGGTAAAGAGTTGTCATTCTTAGTCTTGCTCGTGAATTTGCCATGCCATGTTCATTGTCAAATTTTGATAAACTCGAACTAAATGCATTAAATAATTCATCTAAATTTATTGTATGAGCTTCAACATTATTAAATTTTTTAACTAGCCATTCTTGATGTTTTAAACTTAAATCGTGTTGATGAGATTTTTGTTTAATTGGCATTGATAAAACAATTGTCTTTAATCCAGTCATTGCACTTAATGTACTTGATACAGAAGAGTCTATTCCTCCAGAAATCCCAATCACTAACGATTGTGCCTTACTTGGCATATTTTCTGCGTAGTGTTTTATCCAGTTAGAAATAAAATTTACTTTTTCTGAAGCATTCATAAGTATAAAATATTATTAGTTGGTATCTTTTACAATGACTTAAGATGCCGCTCTATCTGCGTTTTTAGAATAGGAGCTATTCTTTTTAATCTCATCTGAAATTAAAAAAGCTAATTCTAATGCTTGGTTTCCATTAAGTCTTGGATCACAATGAGTATGGTATCTAGATGATAGGTCTTTTTCTGATATTTTTTGAGCACCCCCAATACATTCAGTAACATTTTGTCCTGTCATTTCAATATGAAGACCTCCCGCATAACTTCCTTCACTTTGGTGACATGCAAATACATTTTTAACTTCTTTTAAAACACTGTTAAATGGTCTTGTTTTAAATCCTGTTGCAGCTTTAATGGTATTACCGTGACATGGATCACATGACCAAATTACATTTAATCCCTCTTTTTTAATTGCTCTAATTAATTTTGGTAGATGTTTTGAAACATTGTCAGCTCCAAACCTTGAAATTAAAGTAATTTTACCTTTTTCATTTTTTGGATTAATCTTATTACAAAGATTTATTAAATCTTCTGGTTTTAAAGTTGGTCCACATTTGATACCAATTGGATTTTCAATACCTCTACAAAATTCGACATGTCCACCATCAAGCTGTCTAGTTCTATCTCCAATCCATACAAAGTGAGCTGACGTATCATGGTTTTCACCTGTAGTTGAATCTGTTCTAGTCATTGTTTCTTCAAAGGGTAATAATAATGCTTCATGTGAGGTCCAAAAATTAACTGTTTTTAATCTTCTATTAAAATCAGAATTAATTCCACAAGCATCCATGAATGCTAAAGCGTCAGCAATTCTATCTTCTAATTCTTTAAATCTTTTTAATTCAGGGCTATTTTTAATAAATCCAAGGTTCCAAGTATGAACATTTTGTAGGTCAGCATATCCACCATGACTAAAAGCTCTAATAAGATTTAATGTTGCTGCAGACTGGGAATAAGCTTTAAATAATCTTTTTGGGTCCGGAACTCTTGCTTTTTCAGTAAATTCCATGCCATTAATATTGTCACCTAAATAACTTGGTAATTCTACGCCATCTTTAGACTCCATTGGTGAACTTCTAGGTTTTGAAAACTGTCCATCTATTCTTCCAAGTTTAACAACTGGAAGTGAAGCAGAATAAGTTAAAACTAATGACATCTGCAACATTAGCTTGAATGTGTCTCTAATATAATCAGGATGAAATTCAGCAAAACTTTCAGCACAATCACCACCTTGAAGTAAGAAAGCTTTACCATCAACGACATCAGCAAGTTGAGATTTTAAATGTCTTGTCTCTCCAGCGAATACTAAAGGAGGAAACGTACTAAGTTTATCCAAAACTGCATCCAATTCTTTTTTGTTTGGATATTCCGGAATATGCTTAACGGGATATTTTCTCCAACTATTTTTTTCCAATTTTTCATATGCAACTGGGGATTGTTTATCAGAG
>JACWEQ010000013.1 GCA_014653365.1 Pelagibacterales bacterium SAG-MED49
CACCTGATAATTGCATTGGCATTCTAGCTTCAAAGCCTTGAAGTGAAACCATTGATAATGCTTTATCAACTTTTTTATCGGCCTCGTCTTTTGGAATTTTTCTAACTCTTAAAGGAAATGCTAAATTTTCATATACCGTCATATGAGGAAACAGAGCGTAATTTTGAAATACCATTCCAATACCTCTTTTATGAGGTGGAATATCTGAAATAACATTGTTATCTAAATAAATTTGGCCGTTAGTTGGTGTTTCAAACCCTGCTAACATCATCAAACAAGTTGTTTTACCAGAACCAGATGGTCCAAGCATTGTAACAAACTCACCTTCTTCAATATCTAAGTTTAAACCTTTAACGACAAGTAGTTTGCCATCATAACTTTTATCTACATTTTCAAATCTTACGAAGTGATCGTTCGCCATGCGTGTTTAAAACATTTGTTAGATTGATAATCAAGCAATTTATTTAATATGCAATTCTTTACTCATGTTGCAAAATAATTCACTGCCACTTTCGGTTACCCTGATAGCCTCTGAAGCTTCAACGCCCCAATCACCAAATTGCATAACTGCAATCATATGAAAACAAACATTAGGCTCTAAAACTGTCATGTCTCCTTTATATATATTAAGAGTATGTTCTCCCCAATCAGGTGGGTAGCCAATTCCGATTGAGTAACCTGTTCTAGATTTTTTATCAATTCCATATTTATCAAGTATTTTCCAGAACGCTTGCGCAACATCATCAGCTGTATTACCTGGTTTTGTAGCACCAATACCCGCTTCTAAAGCTTCAATAGTTTTATTCATTGTATCAATTTTTAATTGGTTGGGCTTACCTAATAATACAGTCCTTGCCATAGGAGCATGATATCTTTTATAGACACCTGATAGCTCTATTATTGTTGCCTCACCTTCTACAAATTTATCCTGAGATGCTGTCAAATGAGAAGCAGAAGTTCCTTTTCCAGTTGGAAGTAAAGTAGCAATACTTGAATATTCACCCCCAAAATCTTCAGTCCCATAAAATAATGTTTTTTGGATTTCACCAACTGCATCACACTGCCTAACACCAGGATTAATTACTTCCATGGCTCTTTTCATTCCTTTTTCAGAAATTAATGCTGCAGATTTCATAAATCCAATTTCAGTATCTGATTTAACCAATCTAACCCAGTTGACTAATCTTTCACTATCAATAATTTTAGCATTAGGTAGCCCTTGTTTAATTTTTTCGTGACAAAAAGCTGTATAATAATGTGCATCCATTTCGACACCAATACAAAGTTTGTCCCATTTTTTTTCTTTAATAATTTGAACTAGGTAATCATAAGGGTGCTTTGGCCAAGTATGAATATAATTTTCGTCATAAACAATAATATTTTCATCTTTTAGGTAGGACTTTATATACGCTCCACCAGCATCCTGAGCTCTAACAAAACATAAAGGCTCTTCAGCATTAACATGAACTATAGCACATTGTGCATAATAAAAAGACCAAGCATCATAACCAGTTAAGTAATTTAAATTATTAGTATCATGTGAAATTAATAGTTCGATGCCTTTTTCTTGCATCATTTTTTGTGTCTTTTTTAATCTTTTTTTATATTCCTCTTTAGTAAAAAGCATTAATTAATTTGGAATAATTTTCCAAATCCTTTCACAGAATTATTCTTATCTATTTTTACAAGTGTGTCCCAAATTAAAGCCTGGTTGCTAGATAAAACAGTTGTATTTAATTTTTTTTTCTAATTCATCAATTATTGGTAAAACAGGCAAAGCTGTGCAAGAAACAAACAAAGCTTCTGCTCCATTTAAATCTATTTTAGACAAAACATCACATAAATAATTTTGATCAACTTTACCAATATCATAATCAGCCTCTATATCAAAATATGCATTTGAGGTAATTTCAAATCCTTCACTTTTAAAATATTCAATAACATCATCATTAAGTTTTTTGCTATATGGAGTAAAAAGACATATCTTATTAATATTTAATTTTTTTAATGCTTTAATTGCAGCTGAGCTTGGTGTGGTAACATCTGCCATAGGTTTAGCTGCTTTAATTTTTTGCTCTATAGAGTTATATCCAGCAGCTATAGTTCCTGAAGTACATCCATAAACTACACAATCAATGTCTTGGTCAGGTAGAATATCTTTAGTAACTTCTGTAACTTTGTTCGACATCTTTATTAGATTTTCCTTAGTTAACGGATTGTAACACTCAATACGGTTAACAAATAAATCAATATCACGATCTTTAATGACCTTAATAAAGTCTCTTTCAATCATAAAGTCACTTGCAAGTGCTATTAAGCCAACTCTAGGATTTGATTTAGAAATATACTTAGGATCTATTTTTGTTGAATTCATAATTTAAAAAAGTGAATATATCATGAATTCTTTAATAATCATTAGTATTAAACGAAGATATGAATATAAAAGATACCTTTATTGCATCTTTAGTACCTATATTTTTAGGTTTCGGTTTTGTTATCGCAAAGCCTGCTTTTGAATCCTTTCCTCCTATTTTATTAATGGGGTTAAGATTTATGTTTGCTGCATCTATTTTAATTTGGTGGTTTCCTATACCTTGGGGATACTTAAAAAAAATATTCATCGCATCGTTTATAGCTAATACATTACAATATAGTATTACGTATTCTGGTTTAAATTTAATAGATGCTTCTGCAGCAGTACTATTAGTGCAAACTGAAGTTCCTTTTGGAGTAATTTTTGCATATTTCATGCTCAAAGAAAAAACCTACCATACGAGCTTTGGTTGGAATAGGAATTGCCTTTATTGGAGTTTACGTTTTAACAGGATCACCCAGTTTAGATGGAAAATTTATTGGTATTGGTCTAACAATTTTAGGATCTGCAATATGGGCGTTAGGCCAAGTTATTGTTAAGCCACTGAGCAAAGAAATTAATCCATTGGCTTTAGTTGCTTGGTTGGCATTATTTTCTGGACCAATTTTAATATTTATTTCAGCAATACTAGATGGTAATACAATAGGTTATTTATCGAATGCAAAATTTGATCATTGGGTTATTGCTATTTATATCGGTTTTATAATGCAACCAATTACTTATGGCTGCTTCTACTATGTTTTAAAAAACAATCCACTCTACAAAGTTCTTCCAATTGTAACTATGGGTATTCCACCAACAGGATTGTTGGCAGCAATTTTTCTTTTAGGGGAAAATCCGACGCAGGAATTATATACTGGTGGAGCATTAATAATAGTTGGAGTAATTTTAATTGTATTTACAAAAAATAAAAATAATGAGGTTAAAAAATGAAAATAGGATTTATTGGTTTGGGAAATGTTGGAGGCAAACTAGCAGGAAGTTTGTTAAAGAATAAATTTGATTTAACTGTAAGAGACTTGGATGAGAATTTAACAAACGAGTTTAAAAATTTAGGAGCTAAAGTTGTAAATTCAGCAAAAGAATTATCAGAGCAAGTAGATTTAATAATTACATGTCTACCATCTCCAAAAATATGTGCTGAAGTAATGGAAGGTGAAGATGGAGTAATTAACGGGTTATCAGAAAATAAAATTTGGCTTGAAATGAGTACCACAGATGAAGCTGAGATAAAAAGAATTGGTCAAAAAGTATTAAATAAAAAGGCCACACCTCTTGATGGACCTGTAAGTGGAGGCTGTCATAGAGCAGAAACTGGAAATATTGCTATTTTTGTAGGAGGAGAAAGAACAGCTTTTGAAAAAATATTACCTGCGTTAACTGTTATGGGAAGAAAAGTTTTACATACTGGGGTATTAGGAAGTGCGACTATACTTAAAGTAATAACTAATTATTTAGCCTCAGTTCATCTAGTTGCATTAGGTGAGGCATGGACTGTTGCTAAAAAATCAAATTTAGATCTTGCTAAAGCTTATAAAGGTATTGCGGTTTCATCTGGAAACTCTTTTGTTCATGAAACAGAAAGTCAGGTTATTCTAAATGGTTCTTATAATATCAATTTTACAATGGACTTAGTCTTAAAAGATACGGCTCTTTTTGATGACCTAGCGAAGAAACTTAATGCTCCACTAGAAATATCTCCAAAAGTTGTAGAAATATTTAAAGATGGTCAAAAAAAATATGGTTCGAGAGCTTGGTCATCAATGATTGTAAAAAGAATGGAAGATGCAAATAATATAGATTTTAGAGCAACAGGTTTTCCTTCAGAGCTAACTGATAACGAGCCTGAGGAAAAAGGATATGAAATTTAATAAGTATATTTGTCTTTCAAATTGAAAATAGTTATTGAAAACAGGCTTTATATTTTTCTATTTCAGGTTGTAGAAATTAACACCTGTTGATTTATTATTATCAATATGTTGTGATGAAAAAATATAAACTGAAATAAATTAAAGAGGAAATATGAAAATAATTAAAAAGATATTACTTTCTATGTTTGCTGTTTTAAGCTTCACATTATTTACTGGTGTAGCTAATGCAGCATGTGGAAAGATTACAATTGCGAATATGAACTGGGCTTCTGCTAACTTTATGGCTGAAGTTGATAAAGTAATTCTTGAAAGCGGTTATGGTTGCGAAGTTGAGCTAGTTCCAGGATCAACAATGCCTACTTTTACCTCTATGCAAGAAAAAGGTGAGCCAGATGTTGCTCCAGAATTTTGGGCAAATGCTGCAATAGTTGAATTAGAGGCTGCTGTAGCTGAAGGAAAACTTCATTCAATTAACAAAGCACCTATCACTGGTTTAGGAGAAGGTTGGTGGGTATTGCCTGCTACTTTAGAAAAACATCCAGAATTAACAACTGCTGATGCAATTTTAAAAAGACCTGATTTATTTCCTCATCCTGAAGATCCATCTAAAGGTGGATTCCATATATGCCCTCCGGGTTGGAACTGTGAATTAAGTAACAGAAACCATTTTAGAGGATGGGATATGGAAGCAAAAGGATGGATGATCGTTGAAACAGGTTCTGCTGCAGGATTAGATGGTTCTATTGCTAAAGCTGCAGAAAGAGGTGAAAACTGGTTTGGTTACTACTGGTCGCCGACTGCTTTAATTGGTAAGTATGGCATGCAAGCTGTAGATATGGGAGAATTTGCTGGAAAAGATAACTGGGATAACTGTTTATCAAAACCTGAGCAAGAGTGTGCTGACCCTAAAAAATCTGCATGGGTTAAATCTGAAGTTTATAGTATTGCAACTGACAACTTCAAAAAATCAGCTGGTCAAGATGGTATGAAATATCTTGAAAAACGAACTTATCCAGGTCCGGTAATGAACGGAATGTTAGTATGGATGGGTGAAAACCAAGCTGAAGGTGCAGATGCTGCAATTGAATTCCTAAAAACACAAGAAGATGTGTGGACTAAATGGGTTTCAGGATCAGCTGCTAAAAAAATCAAAAAAGCACTTTAATAAAACAAATATTAATCGAACCCGTTATTTAAACGGGTTCGATTTTGTAGTATAAAAATTATATCAAATGGAATTTTTTAATAAAATACCTGTAATGGATAGAGATGCTTTAAGAGAGCTAAAAAAAGGTATTGATTTTAGTTTTAAAAATTTTTCAAGAGAATATGGAGATGCAATAGAAAGTTTTTTTGATCCTCTTCTTACTTTTTTAATTTTTTTAGAAAAATTATTAGTCAACACACCATGGCCAATAGTTATTGGTGTTTTTGGTTTGTTAGCATGGATTGGTTCAAGAAATTATAAATTAGTAATTGGTACAATGGTGTGTTTCTTGGTTATTGGTTATTTTGGAATGTGGAAAAATTGTATGGCAACAGTAGCAATTATATCTGTTGCAACACTAGTTTGTATAGTTGTTGGAATACCAATTGGTGTTTTAATGTCAAAATCAGCCAGAGCAGAAAAAACAATACTGCCAGTACTCGATATGATGCAAACTATCCCAAGTTTTGTTTACTTAATTCCTATTATAATGTTATTGGGTATAGGAAAAGTGCCAGGCTTGTTAGCTGTATGTATTTATGCTTTGCCACCTGTTGTTAGGTTAACAAATTTAGGAATAAGAGAAGTCGATAAAGAAACTTTAGAAGCAGCAGATGCTTTTGGAGCAACACCAATGCAAAAATTAAGATCTGTTCAGATACCATTGTCTCTTCCAACTATTTTTGCTGGAGTAAACCAAACGATAATGATGGCTTTAGCAATGGTGGTTATTGCATCTATGATTGGTGTTAGAGGGCTTGGTGTTCCGATATTACAGGCAATTTCTAATCAATACTTAGCGTTAGGTTTGATGAATGGTTTGGCAATTGTAGCTTTAGCAATAATATTTGATAGAATTACTCAAGAATATGGAAATAGAATTCAAAGACACCGAGGAATAACAAAAAAATAAGTTTTAATAATCTTTAAATGCCTCAATTATTGATTCATAGAGGTCTAGCTAAAAAAAAATTTTTAGAAAATAGCACTAAATCTTTCAATTATTGTTTTAATAAAAATTATGGAATTGAGACAGATATTCATGCAACAAAAGATAAAGAATTTATTTGTTTTCATGATTTCTCATTAAAAAGAATTTTTAAAAAAAACTTAAGTGTGAAAAACCTTAATTACTCAAAAATTAAAGAGATCAGCACCAAACTTAATAAACCAGTTCCACTATTAAAAGACTTGTTAAAGTTGTCAAAAAATAAACACTCTTTATATATTGAAATTAAACCAATTTTCTCAATACCTCTTCTCAAAAAACTCTTGGAAGAGACTTCGAAGTTCAAAAAATGTGTGTTTATAACATTTAAACATGAAAATATTTACAATCTATTAAAGATTAACAAAGATTCTAAGGTTGGATTATCTTTTGCACCACCAACAAGTATCAAAACAATATTAAAAAAAGCAAATGATAGAAATATCAATTGTCTAATATTGGATAAATCATATCTAAAAAATAAGAAAATCCAGAACTTAAAAATTGAAAAATATTTTTACACAATCAAAAATAAATTAGAATTTAATAAATATAAGAAAAATAATAATCTAATATTTGAAAATTTATAAAATTTTATTTTTTCAAATAATTTAATCTTCCAATAATCTCATCTCTGTCCATATAATAACCTTGTAGATGTCTATGTCCTGAGTTTGGATCAAACGCTGTTCTTCCATGCAATATTCTTCTGTTATTAAATGAATAAATATCACCTGGTCCTAAACGAAAATTGACTTGAAATTTTTCATCATGCAATAGATTTCCAAATCTATGATGGGCTTTATAAACTTTTTCCATAACATCGGGGTGGCAATCAAGGACGTCCATTGTTGCTACACTAAATCTAATATCATGAAAATCTCCATCTTTGGTTAAACTTATTGCAGGTGCATGAAAATTTCTATGAGACTCTTGTGTGTAATCCATGTCTCTAAATTTTAAAGGAATATTAATTAAAGTTTCAAAAATTTCATTTTCATTATTTTTTAAATATTCTGCAACAGCAAACCCATCGACCGCAGATGAGTCTCCTCCATTAGCAGAATTAACTAAACAATGAAGGAATTGATATCCTGGTGGGAGTTCGAACCAAGGTAAATCCATATGATTCCTAAGCGCATGCGCTGTATAAGCTGAATTATTTGGTTTTGGAATATTTATAACTTCAAATGGTGTTTTAAAAAAAGTTTCTCTTATATGACTTATTCTATTTAATAAAGGAAAAGCAGATTTTTTTTCAACTGGTGCATTTTTTACAATTGCAATACCCTTATGATGTAACAGCTCTAACCATTTAATTAAACCTTCGTCAGTATCTAAGATTTCATCATGTTCTATGCAAATTAAATCAAATTCATTTTTTAGATCTTTGTTCCACAAGCTATAAGGAGAAACATATTTAGATTTGTTTTTTAATGTATAACAATTTTTTCGAAGCCAGCTTGGATCATAATAACTAGTATGATCTCCTTCACTCCATTGAACCTGAAGAGATCCAGCCTCATCAACTTTAAAATCTTTTATAGATAAATCTTTCGATACATCTAAGATGTTAAACATTCTGTGATGTGAGTCTTTATCATGAGCTGTAGGGCAATTATCTCGAAGCCACATATAATTAAACTTACTTTCTTCTCCATCGCTCCATTTAATTTTAAGATCTGATATATCTTTTTCAATTTTTTCAATTTGTGCCATTAGTAGATGATTATTTAATGATTGAAGTTTGTCAATGCAATTTAAAGTTGAATAACTTATTTCTTTCCTTTAATAAATTTTATAGTTTTGTTACAAGTGCTTACAAAATGTCTAAAATAGAAATCAATAACATCTACAAAATCTTTGGTAATAAGCCTCAATCAATTTTACAAATGGTTAAAGATGGTGCGACTAAGGACGAAGTCTTAGAAAATACAGGACATACTGTTGGTCTAGATAATGTCTCTTTAAAAATTGAAGAACGAGAAACTTTCGTTTGCATGGGTCTTTCTGGATCAGGAAAATCTACTCTAATAAGACATCTTAATAGATTAATAGAACCTACCTCTGGAGAAATTTTAGTTGAAGGTACAAATGTTATGTCGTTAAATAAACAAGAATTAATCGAATTTAGAAGACGTAAAATGAGTATGGTATTTCAGAGGTTTGGTCTTTTTCCTCATAAAACTGTAATTCAAAATGTTGCTTATGGACTTGAAATGAGAGACATATCTCAAGATGAAAGAAATAAAATATCTATGGAAAAAATTGAAGCAGTTGGATTAAATGGTTTTGAAAATCAGTATCCAAACCAACTATCAGGAGGAATGCAACAAAGAGTTGGCCTAGCTAGAGCATTAGCAACAGACTCTGATATTATGTTGATGGATGAAGCCTTTAGTGCCTTAGATCCTTTAATAAGAAGTGATATGCAAAAGCAGCTACTTTCTCTTCAATCAGAATTAAAAAAAACAATTGTATTTATTACGCATGATTTAGATGAGTCATTGAGACTTGGTAACCATATTGCAATTTTAAATGCTGGCAAACTAGTTCAGGTTGGAACTCCAGTTGATATTGTAATGAATCCAGCAGATGATTATGTTGCTGCGTTTGTAAAAGATGTGAATAGAGCAAAAGTACTTAAAGCAAAAGTAATTATGACTGATGCTAAAGAAGGACAGCCATCTGGAGAAAATAGATTAAAAGTTCATGAGGATGAATTTTTAGAAGAATTTTTACCAAAAATTGTTTTAAACGATGTTGTTGTTGACGTTGTTGACTCTGCTGGAAATATCAAAGGGTATATTACAAATAAGGAACTTCAATCCTCTTTAGTTAAATCTTAAAATGAATTATCGTCACTTTTTTGTAGTTGTGATGAGAATGATTATATTTTTAAAAAATTAATGTTAGAAATTAAAAATCTAACTGAGATTACAAGCAATGGGCTCTGTATTGGTTGTGGACTTTGTCAAAGTGTTGTTGGAAAAGAAAAAATTCACATTTCAATGACTGATAAAGGAAGGTTGGAACCAAAAGAAATGGTGTCTTTATCTAATGATGAATTTAAAAAAATAAAAGAAATATGTCCAGGTTTATTCGTTGAAGGATTGCCTAAAAAAGAGATAAGTAAAAATTCAAAAGAAGATTTAATATGGGGATTTTATAACTCTTTATTCTATGCATGGTCATCTGATAAAGATATCAGATTTCAAAGTTCAACAGGGGGGCTTTTAAATGGAATTTCTTTATATCTGCTAGAAACTAATAAGGTAGATTTCATTTTACATACTGCAGGAGACCCCGACAAACCAATGAGAAGCATTCCAAAGTTCAGCTATTCGAAAAAAGATTTGTTAAATTGTGAGAGTAGATCAAGATATGGCCCCGCCTCACCTTTAAGCAAATTTAATGAAGCCTTAGATAAAAATAAAAATTTTGCTTTTATTGGAAAGCCTTGTGATATCTCTGCAATAAGACTTCTTTCTAAAACTGATAAAAGAGTAAATGAAAATTGTAAATATTTGTTAACTCTTGTCTGTGGTGGTTCTACAGAATTTACTAAATCTCAAGATTTTATAAAAAGCTATAATATTAAAGAAGAGGAGCTAGATATTTTTAGATACAGAGGATACGGCAATCCCGGGCTGATGTTCATTAGAACGAAGGATGGAAGAGAGCATGATAAAGATTACAATTCTTTTTGGGGAGATGAAAGTAATTGGAGAGTTCATTTTAGATGTAAAATTTGTCCAGATGCAATAGGAGAAAGCGCTGATATAGCAGCTCTTGATACATGGAGTGGTGGATCTCCTGAAGGAGAGGACGAAGGGTTTAATGCAGCAATTGTTAGAACTCAAAAAGGATTAGATTTATTAAATAATGCAATTAAAAATGGATATATTGAAAAAGGAAATCATTTAAAGATTAATGATATAAATGACTTTCAGCCTCATCAGGTAAATAAAAAAAAAGCTGTATACGCAAGACACTTAGGTCTTAAAAAAAATAATTTACCTACTATTGAAACTAGTGGATTAAGAATAAAAGAACTTTATGATAATAATGATAGTGAGTTAAATATTAAAGAAGAAGAAGGTATTTCTTTAAGAGTAAATAAAATTTAAATGAATATTTTAAAGAATAAAAAAATAATTATTTCAGCTGGTGCATCTGGCATAGGTTTAGCTACTGCAAAAATTTGTCTTGCGAGAGGTGCATATGTTTATCTTTGCGATATAGATAGCAAATCACTTAATAAACTTAACAAACATCCATTAAATAATAAAAAATTATTTGCTTATCATTGTGATGCTTCTAATGAATATCAAGTTTCTAATTTTTTTGAAAAAGTTAAAAAGAAAACTAAAAAAATTGATGCTTTAATTAACAATGTTGGAATATCTGGTCCTACAGGATCACTAGAAAAATTAAAATCTAAAGACTGGGAAAATACCTTACATGTCGATGTAAACAGTCATTTTTATTTTACAAAGAAAGCTATACCTCTAATTAAAAAATCTAAAAATGGGTCAATAGTAAACATTTCTTCAACTGCTGGAATACTTGGTTTTCCACTCCGTTCACCTTATGCAGCAAGTAAATGGGCAATTATTGGTGTTACAAAAACTTTAGCAATGGAGCTTGGTAAATTTAATATTAGAGTTAATGCAGTATGCCCTGGAACAATTAAAGGTGATAGAATGAAAAGAGTGATAAAAGATAAAGCAAAATTCACTAAAGTATCAACAAAAATAATTGAAAAAGATTTTATTTCCATGAGTTCAATGAAGCAATGGATCTTAGAAGAAGATATTGGAAAAATGTGCTCTTTTTTAATCTCTGACGACTCAAGTAAAGTTTCTGGACAAGTAATCTCTGTTGATGGTCACACAGAAAGAAATGATTAATTTATAAAGCTTAATAAATTATCTGCAACCAAATCTGGAGCTTCAATTAAAAAAGAGTGTTTAACCTTTGGAATAATTACTAATTTGGAATTTTCTATCTCATTAGACATTTTTTTGTTATGGGAAGGTGAACATCCTCCATCATTTTCACCAGTCATAAGTAAACATGGTTTTTTTATTTCTTTAAGCCAATTTATCATTTCTGTTTCTGCATAAATTTTAAAAACATTTATAAATACATCTTTATCAGTATCTATTACTTGATTTAATCTTCTAGAAACTAAATCAGGATTTTTTAGTATAAATTCATCAGTAAACCATCGCGATGTTAAATTTTCTAATGTTTTTTTAACACCTATTGTTTTAAGATCATTAATAACCTTCCAAATTTTTTTTCTATCATCATCTGATCTAGCTGCTACAGTCGATAGCATACCAACAGACAAAACTCTATCTGGATATTTTTTTGCATAAGCTGGAGAAATCATTCCTCCTAACGAATGTCCAATAAAATGAGCTTTTTCTATTTTTGTTTTTTCACGAAGTCTCTCTAAATCTGAAACAAGACTATCAAGATTAAAGTCTTTATTAGTTATGGGTGATTTACCATGTCCTCTTAAATCATAAGTTATAATTGTATATTTTTTTTTTAACTTAGGAGTGATCAGTCGCCAAACATCCTTAGCGGCACCTACTCCATGTGTTAAAAATATAGCTGGTCCAGATCCTTCAATAGAATAACTACAATCTATTGTTGTTTCACTCATTTCTATCTATGCAACTTGAATATTTGATTTTTTAAAATATGGAATTACATTTTCACCAATTCTATACATTGATTGAATTAAATCATTATGTGATTGGCCAAAACTAGAGCTTAGTATAACTTCATCTACTCCTGTCTCTGCGTATACACTTAACTTATCTATCATTTCATTTAATGTACAAATCAAAAGGTTTTCTTTAAGCTCTTCAAGCGATTGTTCTCTTTTAAGAGGTTCTACGTTTCCTTCTTTTACTTTTCCTGGTCCTGTAAACATATTGTCAAATCTTTTGTAGTATTCATAAGCCATTTTTATTTTTTCTTTTGCATCATTATCGTCTTTAGCTAAATAAGCCATCCGTTGCATTGATAATTTTAATAATTTTCCTTTTTCTCCAAGAATTTCACAACCTTCTTTAAATGCGTTTACCCTACTTAACAGAAGATCCTTAGTTCCTGACAATACAGTTGATTGCACATGAAAACCTCTGGTAGCAGCATCTTTAATACTTTCTAAATTCATTGCTGCAACCATCATTGGAATAGGATTACTTATTGGTCTCGGCATGATTGTTAATGGATCAAAATTATAAAATTTACCTTGGTAAGATACTTCTTTATTTTTTAATAATAACTGTAAAACATCAAGAGATTCTGTAAATTTTTCTTTTGATATTTCAATTGGAGTACCTAATCTTTTCATTTCCCATGGGAATGCTCCTCTGCCTACTCCAAGTGTCAGTCTTCCATCTGTTAATATATCTGCTGTAGCTACATCTCCTGCATAAGTTCTCATATCATGAAGTGGTAAAACTACTATTCCAGTCGTAATATTAATTTTTTTTGTGATTGAGGCAATTTTAACTGCCATTTGTAAAGGTGATGGCATCATCAATATATTTATTAAGTGATGTTCTGGGATTGATACTGTTGTGTAACCAAGTTTTTCCGCAATTACACTTTCATTTAACATATTGTCAAAGTGAATTTTTGAACCAATATTCGTATTTGGCATATAACTTGTTAAAAAATGATTAAAATCCATAAATTCATTTTACTATTTTCTTGTTAAGTTTGTATATTTTTTTCTTAAAATTTGTAACTCTACCAAATATTCATCTCTTATATTTGAGAGCTTGTTAACTGACTTACCTTTTGCTTGTTTTTTTGTACCAGATATTATTCGGTCAGATAATTTCTTTGTAAGTTTAGGGGCTTTTAATTTAGTCCATGGCAACTTTAATGCTGGTCCAAATTGTTCCAGCATGTGCTTCATACCCGCTTTTCCACCAGCAAGATGAAAAGTGAGGAATGTACCCATCAATGAATATCGAAGACCAGGGCCGTCTTCTATAGATCTGTCTAAATTTTCAGTAGTTGCATAACCCTCATTAATAATATGTAGACCCTCTCTCCAAAGAGCTTCTTGTAATCTATCAGACAAATAACCAGGCAGTTCTTTTTTTAGTAAAATAGGATTCATCGAAATAGACTTATAAAAATTATCAGCAATATTCATGTATTTTTTAGATGTTTTTTTTCCTGGCACTATCTCAACTAATGGCAACAAATATACAGGATTAAATGGATGCCCTATAATTCCTCTTTCTGGATTTAAACATTTTGAATAAATTCTAGTCGGTAACAACCCTGAAGAACTTGATGAAATAATTGCATTAGGTTTTGCATATTTACCAATGATAGTCATCAATTTAGTTTTTAAAGCATAATTTTCACTTACACATTCTTGAATAAAATCTGCATCTCTTAAAGTCTCCTCAATAGAAGTAAAATATTTAAAATTTTTTAGGTTAATAGTTTTTTTATTAAAAAGTTTTTTTACGTAAGGCCAGGTTCTTTTAATTTCAGTTATTAAGCCTTTTTTTAATTTTAAATCTCTATCGAAAGCATAAACAATTTTGTTATGTGCTAAACAACGTATAATCCAACCAGCTCCTATTACACCAGTACCTATTATAGCCACTTTTTTAATTTTTTTCATTTTTAATTTAATAATTCTTTAATATTTTTATCTAATTCTTTTTCAAAATTTTTATCATTACCTGGATTAGCCACACAATGACCAAAAGATGAATCAAATGGTCTTAAGGATGAGCGAGTTATGAATTTTCTTTCATATTCATTATCTGCAGTTCTAAAGTAAAGGTCTTCATTGCATGGCATTAAAATTGTTTTTGCTTTTATTGATTTTAATGCTTTAATATAATTATTATTATACATTGGGCCCTTACTTATATCGTTTAGTTGCCATGTTTTGAGCTTAGATAGTAAATTATTTGCATCCCAATTTTTAGCATGATCATTTGCCCAATCTTTTAATAATTCCTCAGAATTTTTATAACCCAATTTTTTATATAGTTTTTTTCTATAAAAATTTTGAGAAAACGCCCATCCTGCATAAACACGGCCAAAAGCTTTTAAACCTGCAATAGGTTGTTTTTTATAATTACCTTTGTTCCAATTTCTATCAGCTGTCAGTGCTGCTTTAACTCCTTCTAAAAATACGTGATTATGAATTGATGTTTTGGATGAAGCACAAAAAGGAAGAATAGCTTTTACCATATTTGGGTATTGGGCAGCCCATTGATAAGATTGACAACCTGCCATTGACCAGCCAGTTACTAATGCAATTTTTTTTATTTTAAACTTTTCGGTAATAAGCTTATGCTGACAATAAATATTATCCCACAATGTTAGAGTTGGAAATTTTGAACCTGATTGATTTAGTGTAGAATTATTTGGTGACGATGAAAAACCATTTCCAAACATATTTATAGATATAATAAAATACTTGTTTGGATTTATTGCCCTACTTTTTCCAATAAATCCTTCGTTTCTTAAATGATTTCCTGTGTAAAATGTTGGAAGAACAATAACATTTGAAGCTTTTTTGTTTAATTTACCATAAGTTTTATAAGCTAATTCTGCTGACCTAAAAACTTTACCAGATAAAAGTTTTACATTTCCTAATTTAAACTTTTCATAATTCTTCATGACTTAGTAAAGTCTTAAGTACTCTTTCACTTCCCAATCCGTCACTGCTTGATGATATCTTTCCCATTCATCATTCTTGTAGGCAAGTAATGATTTTTTCATAACAGATCCTATTACCTCATCTGACAAAGCATCATTTTTAAGAGCCTCTAAAGCCATTAGTAAATTTCTTGGCAATCTTTTAATTCCAAGTTTTTTAAATTCTTTCTCGGTCATATTGTAAAGATCTTGGTCTGTAGCTTTACCTGGGTGAATTTTTTTCTTAATTCCTTCAACTGCAGCTGAAAGCGTCATTGAAAAGGCCAAATACACATTCATTGTCATATCTGCAGCTCTATTTTCAATACAATATCTGTTTTGTGGTAATCTAAACTGAGCAGATCTATTATTGTGCCCATAAGTGATATTTGTTGGCGCCCAAGTTACAGTGCCCCCTTCAAATCCACCAACTCTTGGCACTAATCCATTATACGAGTTTACTGTTGAACATGTAATTGAAGTTATTGCCTCTGCATGTTTCATTAGTCCACCTACTGCGAACAAAGATTCTTTAGACCACTTATTTCCACCGTCAAAAATATTTTTTCCTTTTTTATCAATCATTGAAAAGTTTATATGTGCTCCTGATCTCCAATCACCAATTGTTGGTTTGGGCATAAATGTGATGAACATATTATGTTTTTTAGCAACTTCTTTTAAAAGAATACGAAGAAAAACTAATCTATCAGCCATCTCTAAAAGATTTGTGTAATGAAAATCTAATTCAAATTGTGAATATGCGCCTTCGGCGACTACATCATGAAGTTTCCAACCCAATCCGTTAAGAATATCTATCAACTCTTTTAAGAAATGCATTGAGTCTAGTGAGTGTTCAACATCATATCCAAAAGCCTGACGTCTTGGCCTAATTCCTTTTATTGGATCTGTATCAATTGCTTTTACTGGATGCCCATTTTCATCATATTTCATTGCTATAAATTCAGGTTCCACACCTGCCATACCTACATATCCAGCATCTTGAGCTTTTTGCATATTACGTTTTAAAGCTTGTCTTGGACAAACGTTATAAGGTTTATCCTCCCAGTAAAGATCTGCAAAAATAATTGCTGTGAATTTATCCCATGGACAAATATAAACAGCATCTAAATCTGGCAACATAACCTGATCAGAGTCTGCGGGTGTAAGTTCAGGAACAAAAGATATTGAGTGAACAGCAAACTGAGGTCCTTTCCCTAAACATAAAGGTTCAAAGTCAGTCATTGGAACAGGTTTTGATTTTGGAATACCGTGGAGATCAATCCAACTTGATAATACATATTTAACACCAGCATTTTTTTAATTTTTTATGAACAGAAGGTATTTTTTTTCTATTTCGCTCTACTGCGTCCTTAAAATTTTCATAATAAATCTTCTCATTTTTGCTCATATCAATCTCCTTTGGTCATTTTATTGTTGTGGCATATCTTCAGGATCTATACCAGGAACAAATGTAATACCTGCTTGCTGTTTCCAGTCATGTGGGTAAGCTGCATAAAATATTACACATTTTTCATCACACTCGTAAGCTATATGATTATCCTTAGGTATATACAGAACATCTCCTGGATTACAAATATACGACTTTCCATCACATGTTAGTCTGAAAGTTCCCTCCATACAGTAAATAATTTCATCACAAGTTAAATCCCAAGGAACAGAAACTTTATTTAAAAAATTTAACCCTCCACACATTGTGTTGCTAACCTTACTGGTTACAAATGGTTTAATATAACTCTTACCTGGCTCTAAAGTATGAAGTCTATTTTCTATATCTTTAAATTTATAAAGCTGGGGTGTTTTTGACATTTTATTTCCTTTCGATTTATACTTTTATTGGTTCGTTTAATTCAACTTTATATCCATCTGGATCTTCACAAAATGCTATTACTCTAGTTCCATGTTTCATAGGTCCTGGTTTACGAGTAATATTGACACCAAGTTTCTCAAGGTCCTCACAAGCTTTGTAAACATCAGGAGTTTCAATACAAACATGTCCCCATCCATTTCCCTTGTCGTAGTCCTCTTTTTGATCCCAATTACAAGTTAATTCTAAACAAGGTGACTCAGTTTCAAGTCCATATCCAATAAATGCATTTGTAAACTTGCCATCAGGATAATCTGTTTTTCTCAAAACTTTCATACCTAAGGTTTTGCAGTAAAAATTAAAAGATGCTTCTAGATCTTTAACCCTTATCATTGTGTGGGCAAGTCGATACCCTTCTAGATTTATTTCTTTAAACATTTTTTTTCCTTTTTATTGATTTAGAAGATTTCATTGTAGCATCAACTATAAGTTTTTGAAATGCCTGCACACCTTTTTCCCAAACTGGAGATAAAAGACCACCCTCGTTTGCTGCTGGCGAATATCGACCTTCTTGAAGTCTTTCACACATTTCATGATCTTCTTTATGAACGCTCCACCATATATTTTTTACCATCTTAATTTCTTTTTCACTCATAGCCTTACCATCAGTAGTATAGATTATTCTTTTTTGCGAAGTTATACCTGGGCTTATTGGTATATTTAAATAAACACCAATTTGATTAGGAAAATATGTTCCTATTATAAAATTTGGAAAAAGAGATAAATATTTTGAGGTTACGGACAGTGCAGCACTATTATTTGTATCTTCTTCATCAACATCAACGCCACTTCCATAACACATACCATCGACAACTGTATAATGATCCTTTAAAGGTTGATTAGTAGTAGTTTTATGAACAAATTGTACATGATACGGTTCTATAAAATTTTCAATTAGAAATTTCCAGTTAGTATTTATTTTTCCAAAATCTAGAGTTGTTGCATATTTTAATTTTGTTAAATCAATATCATCAAATTTTTTAATAAGTGGTTTCGCATACTCCTCAAATTTTTTTGCTTTTCCATTGAAATTAATAAAAATCCAATCATGCCAAATATGAACTTTAATTGATTTTAATCCATGATTAGAAAAATTAAATCCTTTTGGCTTGTGTTGATCTGTACCACCCACATGTGGGGCTGCTTTTAATTTACCATCAAGATCATAGCTCCAAGCATGATATGGACAGCGGATAATCTTTCCTACATTTTTTTTTTCATTTACAAGTTTTAAACATCGATGACTACAAACATTGTGAAAAGCAGAAATTTCATTTTCATTTCTCACAAGTAAAATAGGTTTATTTGCAATAAAAACTGGAATTACATCACCAGATTTTTTAAGTTCATGTGAAAAACCCACAAACAGCCATCCATTGGATAATACAGTTTCACATTCCTTTTTCCAAAAATCTTCATCGATATAAGATTTAGGTGGCAATCCAAATATAGTATTAGAATTTTTAGGTTTTTTAATTTTTACTAAATTTTTTTCTTTAGACATTAGCTGGTTACTAAAGGGTTATTTATATTGAAAAGCCTATTTTAGAATAATAATATTTACAATATAATTTTTCAAAAGAGCACTGGTATGATTAATGATAATTTCAAACAGGAAGATTTTAGAGGCTACAAACAGTCAGCTGTACCAGAGATTGATAATGGATTGGCCCAAACAAATTCTAAAACACCATGCGGAGAATATTTAAGACGTTATTGGCATCCCGTTGCTTTAACTTCCGATGTAAGTGAGATACCAAAGGAAATTCGTATTCTAGGTGAAGATTTGGTTATATTTAAAACTACAAAAGGAAATATAGGTTTGGTACATAAAGCTTGTCCTCATAGAAGAGCTTCAATGGCATATGGGAAAACTGAACATGAAGGTATTAGGTGCTGTTATCATGGTTGGCTTTTTTCAACTAATGGCGAAATTCTCGAAACGCCTGGCGAGGATATAGACTCGAAACAGGCTAAAAAATTAAGAGAAACATTTAAGCTTGGAGCATACCCAGTAATAGAATTTAATGGGTTAGTTTTTTCATATCTTGGTCCGATGGAAAAAATTCCTGAATTTCCACACTATGATTCATTTGAAATTCCTGGAAATATTTCTAGTCCTTATCGAATAGATTATAATTGTAATTGGATACAAGTGCTTGATGCAATTATGGACCCTCTTCATACCTCATTTTTACATGGTCAAAGCTCAGGTATACAATTTTCCGAAGGTTTTGCTGAAGTTGGAGAGATAGATTTTTTTGAAAGAGGTATTCAATATCTTGGATGCAATACAAGACGTATAAACGATAATGTCTGGGTTAGAGTAAATGAATTAATTTTACCAAATTTTACTCAAGCTGGAGCTGCTTTTGCTGCTGATGGTACAAAAAGTAAATATTTTGGAAGAAGTTCTTTTACAAGATGGGTTGTACCAATTGATGATCATCATTGCGTTGCTTTAGCTTGGGCAAATTTTGGTGATAGAGGAGATCCGATTGAATATAATAACCAAGAAGGATATGAAAGAATTGAAGCTGGTGAAATTTCAAACAGAACACAAGAAGAAAAACAAAAAAATCCTGGTGATGCAGAAGCTGTTGAAGGAATGGGATCAATCAGTAATCATAAAGGTGAGCATTTAATGCCAACTGATAAAGGTGTTATGATTTACAGAAGAAGAATAAGAAAACTATCAAAAGATTTAGAAGAAGGTAATGATCCTCCTCAACCTCAAAAAGTAAAAGGACAAGTTGTAAGAACTAACGGACAAGATACAATATTAAAAGCACCAAAAAAAAACAATAATGATAAAGAATATGTTAAATCAATCTGTTCATCTGTGATGAATATGCAGTTTGATTTAGAAGATATGCCATTAAAAGAACGAGATAATGGTATTATAAAAAAACTTCAAGAGATGGAAGCAAGAGGCAGTTTTGACTGAAGATAAAAAGATTAAAATTCATGTTAAAAATAATCACTGGGTACCTGGGTCATTCCCAACAGATGCTGAGGGTGAAAAAAATTTTACTATTACAAAAGAACATTTAAATGAAGCTCTTAAAGATTTTCCTGAAATAAAAGATAAATTAGAAATATTTGTTGATTGGGATGAAGATAATTTTGAAAAATCAATGTCAAATTCAGATATTTTATTAGCTTGGAATTTTCCTACAAATAATCTCAAAAGAATTTCACCTAATTTGAAATGGATACATGTTGTATCAGCAGGTGTAGAGCATTTGCTACCTTTAGACTGGATGTTTGACGATTTAGTTTTGACAAATAGCAGTGGTGCGCATGCTAAAAAAGCTGGTGAGTATGGATTAATGGCTATTTTAATGTTGCAAAACCATATGACTAGAATTTTTACTAACCAAAAAAAGAGAGAGTTTGTGTCTCTTTTTAGTAATCCAATTGCAGGAAAAACAGTAGTTGTAGTTGGGACAGGTTCTTTGGGCTCTTCGATGGCAAAACATGTTAAGTCATTGGGGGCAAATGTTATTGGAGTTAATAAAAGAGGAAAAGAAGTTGATGAGTGTAATGAAGTAATCACAATAGAAAATATTGATAGCGTATTACCTAAAGCTGATTTTTTATACTTAGCAGTACCTGAAACTCCAGATACAAAAAATCTTATCAGTAAAGAAAAGCTTAATATGCTTAAATCTACCTGTGGGATAGTAAACGTTGGAAGACAATCAGTAATGGATTATGATGCATTGTGTGAAAAACTAGTCAATAATGAAATAGCAGGTGCAATACTTGATGTTTTTACGCATGAACCTCTTGATAAGTCTTCAAAACTTTGGGATACGCCAAATTTAATTTTAACTCCTCATGTGTCATCTGATGATAATGGTGATTATGTTAGATTAACTCTTAATATATTTATAAAAAATTTAAAATTATTTATAGAAAATAAAGATTTATTGAATCAGATTGATAAAAAATTAGGCTATTAAAGGATTATGTAAAATTAATTAAATAATTATTTTTAATATTAATTATGTTTAGTAAGCTTAAGTTGTTCTCTTGTTTCAGCTGGAGTCATAGTTGAGTAGCCAAGTTCGTCTACTATTCTTATAGCTTTTTCTACTAACTGGGCATTAGTAGCCAACTTACCTTTTGATAGATATAAATTATCTTCAAGTCCAACCCTTGGATTACCCCCCATTAAAACAGTTTGAGCAACAAATGGCATTTCATTTTTTGAAATTGCAAAGCCAGACCAAACACCTTCATTTGGCATAATATCTTTCATTGCTTGCATTGCTAAAGTTGTTGCTGGTGCTCCCCAAGGAATTCCTAAACACATTTGAAACATTGGTGGATCACTTAATAAACCCTCTTTATATAACTGAGCCCCAAACCACATATTACCTAAATCAAAAGCTTCTATTTCAGGTTTTACGCCTATCTCTTTTAATTTTTTTGCAGCTTTTCTTAAATCATTTGGTGTATTAACTGTAATTACTGAGCTGTCACCAAAGTTTAATGTTCCAGCGTCTAGTGTGCAAATTTCAGGTAGAAATTGTTCAGCATTTGCAATTCTTTCCATAACATTTGCCATATCAGTCATAGGACCAAAATCTAAGGGATTATCACCTTGTCCGATATCAAGATCGCCACCCATACCTGTAGTTAAATTTAAGATTACATCAGTACCACTAGATCTAACTCTATCTACAACCTCTTTATATAACTCTAATCTTCTACTTGGAGTTCCATCTTCTTCTCGAACATGAATATGAGCAATTGCGGCACCTGCTTTAGCAGCTTCAATGGAAGCTGTTGCAATTTGTTCAGGAGTTTTTGGCAAATCTGGATGTTTACTAGCCGTATCACCAGATCCTGTTACCGCACAAGATACAAAAACCTTATTGTTCATAATTTATAATTCACTTATAGTTTAAAAAAGTAAAAATGGAAATAACAGAATTACAAAAAGATTTAGCTGCAACGTTTAGATGGACTGCAAGACTAAACATGAATGAAGCGGTTGCAAATCACTTTAGTGCCTGTGTGCCGGGATCCACAAATTTTTATGTAAATAAAGCAGGTATCCACTTCAGCCAAATAAGAGCAAGTGATTTAATTTTAATAACTAAAGAAAACATTAATGAATTTAAAGATAAACCTGAAATAGTCGATTCTACAGCATTAAATATTCATGGGACAATTCATGAAAAAGCTCCTCATGCAAAATGTATTTTTCATGTTCATTCTAAGTATGCAACTGTATTATCAACACTTAAAGACCCAACATTAAAACCAATAGATCAAAATACAATGATTTTTTATAATAAAATTGCTGTCTATAATGAGTTTGGAGGCTTGGGATTTAAAGAAGAGGCAATCAAGATGGCAAATGCTTTAGGTAATAAACAGCATATGATTTTAGCAAATCATGGTGTAATCACAACTGGAGAGACAGTCGCTGAAGGTTTTAATTCATTATATTATTTCGAAAAAGCTGCCGAAACTTACATTACGGCACTATCAACAAATAAAGATTTAAATATTGTAAGTCACGAAATTGCTGAAAAAACTTCGGAGGAAGCTGCTAATTATCCTGTTGATACAGCAAAACAATTCTTATCACAAATTAGATTAATTTTAGATAAAGAAGAACCCGATTATATAAATTAATATGAGTATCTTTCTTACCAAACAAAAAATCATAAAAGATTGGACTGATTACAATGGACATATGAATGTTGCTTACTATGTTCTTATATTTGATCAATTTGGATCTGAGGTATTGCTAACTAAATTTGATATGGGAGAGCACTCAGCCAAAACTACAAAAAAAAGCACTATGGTCGTTGAATCCCATATTACCTATGATCAAGAAGTTAAAGAGAATGATGAGGTAGATATTAATTTAATTTATTGTGATCATGATAAAAAGAGAATTCAATATAAATTAGAAATGATACACTCTGAAAAAAAATATTTAGCTGCTACACTAGAAGCTTTATCGCTATATGTTGATCTAAATGAAAGAAAAGTTTCTGAATTTGAAAAAGAAAAAGTGATTTTAATGAATGACTTTATTTTGGAAAATAATAATACTTTTAAAAATGATAATTTAAAGTTTTCCTCAAAATTAAAAAAATAGATACTTACGCATCGTTCATAGTATTAACTATGATTACGCCAATAACGATTAATACTAAACCTATAGTTGTTGCAAGATTTGGAATTTGTTTATATTTAAAAACTCCTATTAAAGATAAAGCAATTATGCCTACACCTGACCATGTTGCATAAGTTATACCAATTGGTAGAATTTTCATTGCATGAGACATCGTATACATACATATGGATATAGCTAAAACACAGATTAGTGAAGGTATCCATCTGGTAAAACCATCTGTAGCTTTCAGAGTTCCTGTGGAAATAATTTCTCCCGCAATTGCTACTGCTAATAATACGTAAGCTTGAGTCAAAGTCATTCTTGATTATACATTTTGACAAATCAAAATTCTAGCGTTAAATTATTCTTAATGAATGTCAAATTGCTATCTGGTGCATTAGGTGCAGAAATCAAAGGAATTGATTTAACAGATATATCTGATCAAAATTTTAAAAAGATAAATGATTTATTGTTAGAGCATAAAGTAATTTTTTTTAGAGATCAGCCTATAACAAATGATCAACAAATAGCTCTTGCAGAAAAGTTTGGTCCACTAGAAACTCATGCTTATGTCAAAGGACTAAAAGATCACCCAGAAATCGTAAGAATTATAAAAGGTAAAGAAGAAAAAAATCAATGGGGAGAAAATTGGCATAGTGATGTAAGTTATAATTCTAAGCCAACTAAAGCTGTAATATTGAAATCAATAAAAATTCCTCCAGTAGGTGGTGATACATGTTTTTCAAACATGGAATTAGCATGGGAAACACTTGATCCAAAAATTCAAAATAAAATAATAAATAAAAAAGCAGTTCATAGCTCACTTGGAGCAGAGTTTTTTATTGATAACTATAAATATATGGAAGGTAATGACAAAAGAAACTACGATTCTTATTCTAATGAACATCCAATAGTGAGAACTCATCCTGAAACAGGTAAGAAAATTTTATATGTTAATTGGACTTATACAAAACAAATTATTGGATTAGATAAAGAAGAAAGTGATCAAATATTAAAAGAGATTTTTGAACATCAGGCAAGATTAGATTTAACTTGTAGATTTAGTTGGACAGAAAATACAGTTGCTATCTGGGATAATAGAAGTGTCATTCACTATGCTATTGCAGATTTTTTTCCAGGTAGAGGTCTAGGATACGAAAGAATAATGGATCGTATTGCTATTGAAGGTGACCACCCTCAATAAGTTTAATTTAAATTGTTAGAAAATTAATATAAATTTTAAATTATTATGAAATTTGATTATTTAATTATTGGCGCTGGTACTGCTGGGTGCGTATTGGCCAATAGATTATCAGAAGATCCAAAAAATAATGTCGCAATTTTTGAAGCAGGTAAGAACAGTGATATTTGGAAAGTAAACATGCCTCTTGCATTACTATATACAATGCATGATCCAAAATATAATTATAAATATTATTCGGAACCTGAGCCTCATCTAAATAATAGAAAAATTTATTGTCCTAGAGGTAAAATGATTGGTGGTTGCTCAGCACACAATGGAATGGTTTATGTAAGAGGAAACAAAAATGATTATCAAAGATGGGCTTCATTTGGACTTAAAGATTGGAGTTATGAAAAGGTATTGCCTTTTTTTAAAAAAGTAGAAACTTGGTCTGGTGGAGAAAATGAATATAGAGGTGGAAATGGCATTCTACCCATCAATCAATCTAAAAATAAAAACCCTTTATTTAAAGCGTTCTTAAATTCAGCTAAAGAAGCTGGTCATAAAATAAATAATGATATGAATGGTGAAGATCAAGAAGGTTTTGGAATGTATGACGTTACTATTCATAAAGGAGAAAGAGCAAGTGCATCAAAATATTATCTAAATCCTGCAAGGAAAAGAGAGAATTTAAAAGTTTTTACTAATTCCTTTGTTGAAAAAATAATATTTGATGGAAAAAAAGCTATAGGTGTTGAGGTTAAGATAAAAAATGAAGTAAAAAAAATTTATGCAAACAAAGAAATTATTTTAAGTGGTGGATCAATAAATTCACCTCAATTACTTATGGTCTCTGGAGTTGGGCCTGGTAAACATTTAAAAGAAAATAATATTGATGTTGTGCATGATCTAAAAGGTGTTGGAAAAAATCTTCAAGATCATCTTGAAACATATATCCAACAAGAATGCAAAACGTCAGATACTTTATACTCGTATATCAATAAAATAAATATGGTTAGAGTTGGTATTCAATGGTTTTTAAATAGAACTGGCCCTTGCTCAACTTCATTTTTAGAGGCTGGTGGATTTTGTAAGTCCTCAGTAGATAAAGAATATCCAAATATTCAATTCCATTTTTTTCCATCCTTTGTAATTGATCATGGTACTGTCGACCCTGATAGGCATGGATATCAATTACATGCTAGTTTAAACCAGCCAAAAAGTAGAGGCCAAGTTACTTTAAACAGCTCAAATCCTTATGATCACCCAAAAATAAAATTTAATTACCTAGAGAATGATTATGACCTTAAAGAAACAATTAAATGTATTCATGTCGCAAGAAAAATATTAAATCAGGCTTCTATGCAACCATTTGCAGGAAAAGAAATAGGTCCTGGAGAAAATGCTGAAACTGATAAAGAAATAGAAGATTATATTAGATCTAAATCAGAAACTGCATATCATCCATCATGTACATTAAAAATGGGTTCAGATGAAATGGCTGTTGTTGATGAAAAATTAAAAATTCATGGACTACAAAATATCAGAGTTGCAGATGCATCTGTAATGCCTGAAATTACAAGTGGAAATTTAAATGCCCCAACTCTAATGATTGGTGAGAGAGCATCTGATTATATCTTAAATTCATGACAACTGCACAAAATAATACAAAGGGTATTCTCTTTATTCTAATCGGAATGATTGTATTTTCAGTTCAAGATGCATTAATTAAATTTATTTATGAGGACTCTGCATTATACGAATTATATTTAGGTAGAACTTTATCAGCAGCCTTTTTTTTGTTTTGTTACATGAAATTTACAAAACAAAAAATTAATTATAAAACTCACTATCCCTTCTTAACAACTTTAAGAATTATATGTTTTTTCTTTGGTTTTAGTTTTTTTTATATTTCATTAACTTATATGTCTCTGGCAATGGCAAACGCCTTATTCTTTTCTAGTCCATTCTTTGTTTCAA
>JACWEQ010000014.1 GCA_014653365.1 Pelagibacterales bacterium SAG-MED49
AAAAAAAACAGGGTTTTTAGATCCAAGTAAATGTGAATGTCTCATTCCTCTTCTCATTATTCTTCTAAGCACATAACCTCTACCTTCATTAGAAGGTAAGACACCTTCTGCAATTAAAAAAGCGCTTGCTCTTAAATGATCTGCAATAACTCTGAAACTAGACTGATTAGATTGATCTTGTTTTATCTTAATAATTTCTGAAGCAGAGCTTATTATTTTTTTAAAATGATCTGTTTCATAATTATCATGTGTGCCCTGTAGCAAAGCTGCAATTCTCTCTAAACCCATACCAGTATCAACAGATGGTTTTGGAAGATTTATTCTTTTATCTTTAGAAATTTGCTCAAATTGCATGAAAACTAAATTCCAAATTTCTATAAAACGATCTCCGTCTTCGTCTTTGGTTCCGGGTAAACCACCTGCCAAATGATCCCCATGATCATAAAAAATTTCCGAACATGGGCCACATGGACCAGTTTCACCCATTGACCAAAAGTTATCAGATGTTGCTATTCTGATTATCTTATCATCACCAAAACCAGCTATTTTCTTCCAAAAGTTGAAGGCTTCATCGTCTTCATGATAAACTGTTACATAAAGACGATCTTTATCTATACCAAAATCCTTAGTAATCAAATTCCAAGCATAATGAATTGCCTGTTCTTTAAAATAATCTCCAAAAGAAAAATTTCCTAACATTTCAAAAAATGTATGATGTCTTGGTGTATAACCGACATTTTCTAAGTCGTTATGTTTACCACCTGCTCTTACACATTTTTGTGATGTTGTGGCTCTTTGGTAATCTCTTTTCTCAAGCCCTGTGAATACATTTTTGAACTGAACCATTCCAGAATTAGCAAACATTAAAGTAGGATCGTTATTTGGAACTAAATTACTAGACTCCACGATCTTATGACCATTCTTTTCAAAATATTTTAAGAATATATTTCTTATCTCGTTTAATGATTTATCTGCCATATTTTTAAAATACAGCTTTTTTATTTTATGTCTAGATAACAGTAAGGGAAAAAAGGCGCTTAAATTAAGCGCCTTTTAATAATTAAAGATGACCTATTAATTAATTCTTTTTAGGAGGTTTTACTTCCTCTTTAATTGCTACTTCTGGATCCTCAATTTGATCTTTAGCAGCTTTTTCTGGGTCAAGAGGATTTCCTTCAATTTTTTTTGCTATTACTCCAGCTTTTTCTCTTATCGACATTTCTATTTCAGCTGCAATATTAGAATTTTCTTCTAAATAAATCTTAGCATTTTCACGACCTTGTCCAATTTTTTCACCTTTATATGCATACCAAGCACCAGATTTTTCAACTACTCCAGCTTTTGCTCCAAGGTCAACTAGCTCACCAACTTTACTAATACCTTTTCCATACATAAGATCGAACTCTACTACTTTAAATGGTGGGGCCACTTTGTTTTTAACTACTTTAACTCTAGTTGAGTTACCAATAATTTCATCACCATTTTTAATTGCTCCAATTCTTCTAATATCCATTCTCACAGATGAGTAAAATTTAAGAGCATTTCCACCTGAAGTAGTCTCTGGACTTCCAAACATTACTCCAATTTTCATTCTAATTTGGTTAATAAAAATCATCATAGTATTTGTACTTGAGATTGAACCTGTTAATTTTCTCAAAGCCTGACTCATTAATCTTGATTGAAGACCAACATGATGATCTCCCATTTCTCCTTCAATTTCTGCTCGAGGAGTTAGTGCTGCCACTGAATCAACAACAATTACAGAAATTGACCCTGATTTAACTAACGTATCAGCTATTTCTAAAGCTTGTTCGCCTGTATCAGGTTGTGAAATTAATAATTCTTCAGTATCTACACCAAGTTTTTTTGCATAAACTGGATCTAAAGCATGCTCTGCATCAACAAATGCACAAATTCCCCCAGCTTTTTGAGCCTCAGCAACAACTTGTAATGCTAATGTTGTTTTACCTGAAGATTCAGGCCCATAAACTTCAACAACTCTTCCTTTTGGTAAACCGCCTATTCCAAGCGCTATATCTAAGCTTAAAGAACCAGTTGATACTGACTCAACATCCATTGCTTTTCTTTGACCAAGCTTCATCACTGAACCTTTTCCAAAATTATCTGTAATTTGAGCTATTGCAGCATCTAGTGCTTTATTTTTTTCATTGCCTTCAGCTTGTTGTGCTTTTGTAGTTTTAACTACTTTTAAGTTGTTTTTAGTCATTTTTTGCCTTTTTTATTAATATTTTTAACTCTCGAATCATGTTTTAAATGTACACATTTTGTTCTTATTCGCAATATATTTATTTTTTTACTCAAAAAAGTCAAATAATTACTTAAGTTTTAAATATTGGCTATTTAAGAGGCCCACTGCTTTAAGAACATTGTATTGGGCCATTAAGTAGTTTTTCTCTGAGCTTGCTAGAGAAAGTTGAGCAGAAAGCAATAAACCATTTGATTGAATAACATCAAGGGTTGTTCTGGACCCCCTTTCATATTCAGCAGCAATTCCTTCGTTAGCGATTTGAGCCGCTCTTACTTGAACTTTAACAGAATTTAAAAAACTTTTTGAAGACTCTAAACTTGACCATGCGCTAGCTACATTAGTATCATTTGTTCTATTTATATCATCTAATAATAATCTTTTTCTAGCTGTTAAATTTGTATTTTTATTGATAGTTGATTTTTTTTTACCTCCTGAATAAAACGGCCAACTAACTGTGGCTTTCAATATATCTTTATCTTTTCTATCAATAGTTGAACTCAAGTCATCAGTATAAGATTTTTCTAAAGATAATGAAGCTGTCGGTTTTAAATCTGACTCTGCTATTGCTAAATCTTTTTCTGATTGAATGACATCAAAATTTGCAATTTTGATATCTGGGTTATTTTGTTTAGATAAATTGATTGCCTCATCTAAACTTTTTGGAATACTTACAATTGAATTTGAGTTTTTTCTAAGAGATTTTGGATTATCTATTTTCCCAATAATATTTTCATAATTCAATTTACTAATTATTAAATCACTTTTTGCTTGAGTAAATTGAGCTTGAGCACCTGCAAGTGAAGATTCTGTTTGGGCTAAATCAGTAATTGTAATTTGACCTCTATCTAATCTAATTTTATCATTTTCAAGTTGTCTGTTTAATAGATTTAAATTTTTTCTATTAATTGTTAGTTTTTCTCTAGCAAGTATTAAATTAGTAAAAACTTCGATTGCACTATGAAGAATATCTTGTTCTTTTTTAATCAGCTTTGCTTTCGCTAAATCTAGTCCAATTAAACTTTTCTCTAAAGATAAATCTCTTCCATGATCAAGAATTGTTTGTTCTAATTTTATAGATGTAGTCAATGGATCAGCGTCACTACTAGAAGCATCTCCTCCACTTTGATTTGTAAGTTTATTTGTATTTTCTACGCTCTTTGAGCCACTTAAAGTTAATGTTGGTTTATAGTCTGCTTTTGAAATATTAATATCTTCTTCTGACGCTTTAATATTTTCTCTTTCTGCATTTAGCTGCATATTATTTTGATATGTTTGATTTAAAGCATCATATAAAGTTACAGCTGATGCATTACTAAAACAAAATAATGTTAGACTGATTAGTATTAGTATTTTTTTCATCTATTCTTATATACTGCAGATTTAATCTGATGGTTACTATTTAAATTTAAAACTATAGAAGCATATTTGGGCATTTTTTTGAACATATTTTCAGTAATTCTTTGATAAGTCTGCATAAAATTTATCACATCACCTTTGCTCATAATTTTATTGCTAGATACTCTTTTTTTATTAAGCCAAAGTTTATGCTCTTGTTTTAATCTCCATTTTTGAAGTAACCGAAAGTTTTTTGCTTTTAAGTAAATCATACAATTCAATTGGGAATATAGTTTTTTATAATTAGTTTTTAATTGCTGATTTACATACTTTCTCCATGTAAATTTTTTATCATTAGCTTTTTCTAAAGAATTAATTGATTTTTTAAGGGTTTTATTCAACTCTGCTTTAGCTCCAACACACCACCCTTCAAATATTATTACATCAGGCTTTTCTTTAATTTTGTACCAGTTTTTTTTGGGTGCTCTGTCATCTATTGCTTTGTTAAAGTTTGGAAGTTCAATCTTCTTAAAATTTTTACTCTTTGCTTTCTTGAAAAAATTTAACATCATTTGAACATCGTGTGTTCCTGGCACCCCTCTTGTCATAAGCATAGGGTGAATTTTTTTTGATAAATTCAATCTTTCTTTTCTAGTTTTATAAAAATCATCAATGGAAATTTTAAAAACTTTAAGTTTAAAATATTTTTCTAATATAATCTTAATTATTGAACTAATAGTCGTTTTACCTGTTCCCTGTCCTCCAGCTAAGCCAACGAGGTAAGGTTTTTTTTTATTAGCTTTTTTTGCAATCGAAAAACATACAGGAATTAAAAATGACTTTATCATATCTTCTTTATTTCTAAATTTTTCTGTTGATGTTTCTTGTAATTTGATAAATTTAAAACAATCTTTTTTTACTCTATCGAAACATTTATCAATAACTTGCATTGAGCTTACTAATTTTTTTGATCCATTGGATGATTATGGCCATCATTTAAACCAACATTATCTAATTTAAACTGATCAATATCATCAATGCATCCAACATTTAATCCATATGTATCAGGTTTGCTTCTCATTTTGTGATGTGTATAAATTCCACACTCTGAACAAAAATAATGCTCTGCTACTTTGGTGTGATATTGATAAAGTTTAAGTTTATCTTCACCTTTTATAATTTTTACATCTACAATTGGAGCAAAGGTCATAATATATCCCTTCTTCTTGCAAAGTGAACAATTACATCTTAAAAATTTACTAAATGCTCCTTCTGTCTCTTTAATTTCAAGCTCAACACTTTCACAATGACAAGTTAATTTTTTCATTTATTTCCTATCTTTTATATGATTTTGACCGTCACTTATAAAGGTTTTTAGTCTAAATAATTCATTTACATCTATCTCGTCCATGCATCCTATATTAATACCATAAGTATTTGGATCGCTTCTTCTTAAATTGTGTGTTTGAACTCCACACTCTGAACAAAAATGATGTTTAGCTACTTTTGTATTGAACTGATAAAATTTTATTTTATTTTCTCCTTTAACAATTTTTAAATCTTTTTTTTCAATTGTTGCAACCATGGTCCCTTTTCTTTTGCACATTGAGCAATTGCATCTCATCAATTTATCTATTTCTTCTTTAAAATTAACTTGGATTTCAACTGCACCACAATGACATCTTAATGTTTTCATTTATCTTTTTTATCTATTTAATATTTAATTAAAACTATCTCTGGTCAAAGTTATCCACAAGTACACAAAATGTAGTTTCGATGTTCACCTTTTGATTCACTTTTGATTCAGTTACAGACTCAAAATACAACCTCTTGCGTGTATTGTATAACTAGTCTATAAATAAGAACAAAACAAGAACATGAAACTAACAATCCCTTATTATCTACATAAAGCAGGCGCTGGTTTTCCTTCCCCTGCTACTGATTATATCGAAGAAGATATTGATCTGAACATACATTTAATAAGAAATGTTCCAGCTACTTTCATCATCAGGGTGCAAGGTAAATCTATGGTAGATGTTGGAATTAATGATGGGGATTTACTAGTTGTTGATAAAAGTTTGAAACCAAGAAATTTTTCAACAGTAATTGCAAATGTTCATGATGAACTTGTGGTTAAAAGTTTGGTTCAAGAAAGAGATAAAAAGTTTTTAACGTCAGGATCTAAAGAGTTCACTGACAGAATTTTAATTAACGAAGAACAAGATATTTTTATTTGGGGAGTTGTAACTTATGTCATCCATTCTACGTACTAAAAAAATAGCATTAGTTGATTGTAATTCTTTTTATGTTTCTTGTGAAAGATTATTCAATCCTAAGATAAGAAGAAAACCTGTTGTAGTTTTATCTAATAATGATGGTTGTATCATTTCAAGATCTAATGAAGCAAAAGCCTTAGGAATTAAAATGGGTGAACCTTATTTTAAAGCAAAAGATATTATTCTTAAAAATAAAGTTGAAGTTTTTTCATCTAATTATTCTTTATATGGTGATTTATCTAGAAGAGTAATGCGAACTCTTAAAAGATTTAATTCTGATATAGAAATTTATTCCATTGATGAGGCATTTTTAGATTTATCAAACTTTCCAGATCAAGATGTAGAAAAAGTTGGAAAAGAAATTAGAGAAACAGTTTTACAGTGGACCGGTATTCCAACTAGTATTGGAATTGCTAAAACAAAAACTCTAAGTAAAATTGCAAACCATATTGCAAAGAAAAAAAAATCAGGAGTTACTAGTCTAATTGGGATTGACAACTTAGATCCTGTACTTGAAAAAGTTGAAATTAATGATGTATGGGGTGTGGGTAAACAATTGACTAAATTTTATAATAAAAATGGAATTTATAATGCTAAACAACTTAAAAATAAATCTAACAGTTGGATTAAAAAATCTTCTAATGTTTTAAGCTCAAGAACTGCAATGGAGCTTAAAGGAATTCCTTGTATTAATTTAGAAACAACTACAACAAAAAGAAAAAGTTGCGTTGTCTCAAGGTCATTTGGAAAAAGAGTTGAAAGATTTCAAGAATTAAAAGAAGCAGTTGTGAATTATTGTTTAAATGCGTCTGAAAAAATTAGATCAGAGTCGTTAGTTGCAAAAGCAATTACTGTATTTGTTAGAACTAGTCCATTTCAGAGAAACTATGGATATTATTCAAATGCAAAGACTATTGATTTTCCGATTGCAACAAACAATAGTATCGAGATAGTTAAAACTGCAGTTACAATACTTGAGAGTATATTCAAAAATTGTTACCAGTATCAAAAAGCAGGTGTAATGCTCACAGGATTATCTAATGCCAATGATAAAACCAATCTATTTTCATCTGAAAAAGACGAGAAAATAAGCAGTTTAATGAGGTCTATTGATAATACTAATCATCGATATGGAAGATCTACTTTAAGTGTTGCAAGTGCTGGTGTTCAAAAGAGATGGAATATGAAAAGAGAGTATTCTTCTAAGATAGATACAGCTGACTTTTATTCTCTACCAACAATTAGAGCTATTTAAATTTTACTTTATGTCTGTCTGAAAAACACTGGTTACTATAAAATAAAACTATTAATAAAAGCCCTAAAAAATATTTCATTACTTTATTTTTTCGATATCATTGATATTTGACAAACACTTATCAAATTCATCTAAATTTTCTCTTAAAGCTAAATTAGAAATTGAATATATCATTATCAGCAACAAAACCAAAGGAACTGAAGTAACAATAGAAGCATTGCTTTGCATTAGAAGAATATAAAAAACTATAAAAAAAGCCGAACGAATTAAAACTGTTTTTCGAAATACACTAATAATTGAAAGAGAGTGTTTTAATAAATTAAAAAAACTCATTTTTGATGGGCCAAAATATCTGGTTCCTCTTACAGAAGGTATTGATAACAAGTCTTTTTCTACTTTTTTTAGTGAACCAGAAAAGCTATTCCATGTGGCCTTTTCATTTAACATTTTTTCAATAGTCGATTTTGATAAACAAGTAAAATTACCAAATTTTATAGATTGTCCTGTAAACACAAAAGTTAAAATTTTATGAAATTGATAACAAGTTTTAAAAAACAAACTTTCAGATCTTTTAGTTCGTTCTCCAATTATAGTTTTATCATTAGATTGCTCTGCAAGTTGTACAAAATTTTTAATTTCTTCAGGTCTATCTTCTCCGTCACCATCCATTGGTATTACAAAATCAAACTTTTTCTTTTCAAAAATATATTTTAATCCTGACGCGATACATCTTGCATGACCCCTATTTTCTTTCATGTTAATAATTTCAATAGAGTTAATGTTTTCAGTATTTGGATAATTATCTATTATTTGTTGGGATGAGGCGTCATTTACAACAATTATTGATATATGAGATGTAAAATCTTTTACTTCAAAATTAATATCTTCTATTAATTTAGTTAAAGACTCTCTGTCATTAAAGATTGGAATTAAAATTATGAATTTTTTCATAGTTATTTTGAACCAACACAAACACCATCAAAACACATATAATCTTTCAATTCATCAAGTTTTTTTCTCTCAACAAATCCCTCCCAAATAGGCCTTGATTTAAGATGATATGATAAATTTCCAGCATTCCACTCATTTCCATAAACAACATTTATTATCGAATTAAATTGCTGATCCCAAATATATTGAGTTTTAATAGCAATTTCTTTTCCAGGATAATCAGTTCTTTTATCTTCTTTTGAAATTGAGACATATGAATAAAGGATAGGTGATAGAAAAAATAGAAAGATAAATCCAAAAACAAATGATTTTAGCTTCTTAATATTCATTTGAGCTTTAAATAGATAAATAAAAAAAGTTCCAAAAAATAAATAAAACGGTGTCATCCACATTGTTCTAATTTTAGAACCAGTAATAATTGATGTTAAAAGCATTAAAATGATTGGTAAAATATTAATTGCTAATAAAAAAAGTAATTTTTTATCTTTAAAATTAAATTTAAATTTAATTTTTTTTATTAATAGCCAAACTAAAATTAAGAATGGAATTAATAATCCAATTTGTTTTATCAAAAAAATAAGTGGAAATTTTATGTGATCAATTAAACTAGATTGTTCTAATCCAGTTCTGGCAAGTCCATATGTAATAGTAATAAATTCATTGTTATTGAGCCAAATCAAATGAGGTACAAGAGCAACTAAAAATACTTCTAAGGTTATTAAATATTTAAATTCAAATTTTCTATCTTTCTTTATAAAAATTAAATAGATAAACAAAAGATCAATTGAAGCTAAGAGATAAACAAATAAATACTTTGATAGAAATCCAAAAGCTGCAAATAAACCAACCAAAAAACAATCAGTAAACTTTACTTCTTTATTGTTGTAAATTTTCCATGAAAAATAAACTGTTAATGACCAAAATGGTAATTGGCAAACATTTACATTAAATTCTGGAGTAGTAAAATTATAAAAATAAATAGCCTCAATTAGTAAAACTGAAATTAAACCCAGCAAATCATTGTTAAAAAATTCTTTAGAAAATTTAAACACATAATAAAAGGCAATAAGTACAAAAATTTGACTTAGAAAATAGTAAGCCCAGTCTTGAGAACCAAAAATTTGAAAAAAAACTTCTGGAAAAAAAGCACTCATTGGGGGATGTTTATTAAAACCCCAATCAAGATTACTTCCCCAGGCTAATGCTTCAATAGTATCTAGTGGTAAATTTTTATTAGTTAGAGATGGAACTAGAGTCCAAAATATAAGATGAGCTAAAACAAAAATATAAAAAATATTATTTATATTTCTAGTATTATTGGTCATTTATAAATATTTAACAAAATTCAGCTTGCTTGACACCCCTAATTTGCTGAATATACTGCGGAATTCAAATTTATACTATGCCAAAGACTAATAAAGTTAAAAAAAAAGTTTCAAAATCAAAAGCTAAAGTTACAAAACCTAAAGCTAAAGTTACAAAACCAAAAGCTAAAGTTGTAGGCAAAACAAATGTTGTTGCTAAAGCTCCTATAAAAATTTCTAAAACTTATATACCTAAAGATACAGAAAAGTATATGTGTGAAAAACATAAAGTATTCTTTAGGATCAAACTAACAGAGTGGAAAAAAGATTTAGTTAAAGCAAATAATGATGCACTTTACCATGGTAGTATGGATGACAATAGTATTTCTGCAGATGTTGTTGATCAAGCAAGCTCTTACACAGATAAAAATGTTGAAATGAAAGCTATTAATAGACAAATAAAATTAATCTCTGAAATTGATAAAGCATTAGCAAGAATTAGAGAAGATATTTACGGTTACTGTTTAGATACCGCAGAACCAATTGGATTAAAAAGATTAATGGCAAGACCTGTTGCAAAATACACGATTGCTGCACAAGAAAAGCATGAAAAAAATGAAAAAGTTCATGCGGATGATTGATAAAAAATAACTAATTAGTTAGCGTCAAGTACTGCGTGTAAAAATTGTTTAGTTCTCTCATTTTGTGGATCATCAAATAATTTTTCTGGTGGACCTTGTTCAAAAATTTTACCTTCATTAAAAAAACAAACTCTATCTGATATCTCTCTAGCAAAACCCATCTGGTGAGTAACCATTATCATTGTTAAATTATGTTCTTTGTTTAAGGATCTAATAACATTCAATACTTCACCTACTACCTCTGGGTCTAATGCAGATGTAATTTCATCAAGTAGCATAACTTTTGGTCTCATTGCAAGAGCACGAGCAATAGCAACACGCTGCTGTTGCCCTCCAGAAAGTCTACTTGGATGCTGATCCTTTTTATCTGTTAAACCAACTAATTCTAATAAATCTAGAGCTCTTTGTTCTGCTTCATCTTTTTTCATGCCCAAAACTTCGATAGGTGCCTCTATACAGTTTTGCAAAGCTGTCATATGAGGAAATAGATTAAATTGTTGAAATACCATTCCAATTTTTGATCTTCTTTCCCTTAAATATTTTTCACTAGCCTCAACTAATTTACCATCCGAATCCATATGAGTTAGAGGTTCACCATCTAAATGGATTACACCTTGGTTTATTTTTTCTAAAGTCATCAATACTCTTAAAACTGTCGTTTTCCCTGATCCAGATGGTCCAATTATAGATACCATTTCATTTTTTTTAATTTCTAGATTTAATTTATCTAAAACAACTAAATCTCCATATTGTTTTGTTACATCTGAAAAATTAACTATGATATCTGATGAGTTTTTTTCCATACTAAAGCTGTTCTTTTTTTATTTTTCCTTGTGCTAAATTAACATTTTTTTCAATTTTTCTAATCCACATTGCTGCAGGGATTGATAATGTTAAAAATATCAAACCTACTATAGTATATGGTTCTAAATAACGGTAGTGATATCCCCCAACAGCAGTTGCTGCATGAAATAACTCTGCAACACCAATAGTTGATAGTAATGGAGTATCTTTAAAGATACCAACTAAGTAATTTCCCATGCCTGGTATTGCAATTGGAAAAGCTTGGGGCAAAACTATTTTTCTATAAGTATAAAATGTTGAAAAATTTAAAGCTCTACAAGCTTCCCATTGTGTTTTGGGAACACCTTCTAATGCACCTCTATAAACTTCTGATAAATAAGTTCCAAAATGAAGACCAATTGTTATCATTCCACAAACCCAAGCTGACAGTGTAATTCCAAATTGAGGTAGAACAAAATAAACAAAAAATAATTGAATAAGTAGAGGTGTGGATCTAATAAATTCAACAATCTCTCTATTAATCATATTGACTACTTTAATTGGAGTTCTTTGACCTAATAAAAACAATAATCCAACTACTGCAGCAATAGCATAACCGATACCAGCAGCTAATATTGTGTTTAAAGTTGCTAACAACATTTGTGGTAATATCTCAATTGCAAAATCCCATCTCCACTCAGCGTTCATTTAAATTCTATCCTTTCCAACTTTTCTTGCAGCGATAACCTCTAACCATCTTAAGAATGGAACAAGAAAAAATCTTGAAATAATATAATAAATTAAAAGTGCAGTTCCAAAACATTGGGCTGAAAGCCAAGTGATTGCATTAATTTGTTTTGCTTCAAATGTTAAATCTACTACAGTTACAAGAGCGACAAGCGCTGTAGCTTTTAAAAGTTCTACTGTTAAGTTTGCAGCTGGTGGCAATATTATTGGAAATATTTGAGGGATGATTATTTTTCTCATCCTTTTAGCAGGTGTAAAGTTAAGAGCAAAAGCTCCTTCCCATTGTCCCTTGGGAACTGCTAAAACACCACCTCTAACTATTTCTGCTCCATAAGCTCCAAAATTCATTCCTATCGCTACAACGCCAGCCGTAAATGCCTCAAGTGTTAAGCCAAAAAAAGGTAGCACATAATAAAACCAAAATAATTGGACTAATAAAGAAGTTCCTCTAAAAAATTCTATATATACCGTAGCCGTTCCTTGAATAATTGGGTTTTTTGATAAACGCATCAATCCAAAAATTAATGAAATAATGACATACAAAATAGTTGAACATACTAACACTTTAATTGTAGTGACCGTTCCAAGTAACATGGTTAGTCCATGTTCAGATAAAAATGCAAAATAGCTCACTCAAAAACCTTTATGGTTAAAAAAAAATCAGGCGACTATTTATTATCGCCTGATTAATTAAAAATTTAATATTTTTACTTAGTTGAACAAGCCCACTCTGTAGTCATGTCAGCAGGAGGTAATTGAGCTTTATCATAGCCATACTTACCAGCTCTTTCCAACATTTTTCCTGGGTTTGATAAAACTTTTGCTAATGCAGCATTAAAGTTATCTCTAAACTCTGTGTCAGTTTTTCTAAAACCAATACCAACAACGTTTAGAGTTTCTTTAGGCATTAATTTAGGGTCAGTTACTTCAAATGCACCACCTGTTTTTTCTTCATGTTCTTTTGCACCAAAGAAAGTTTGAACAGCAACATCTGCTCTTCCAGCTTTCATCGCAGCTAGAATTCCAACTTCACCTTCAACTAACATCATTTGACTATCAGGAACACCATATTTTTTAGCGGCCTCAACTGTGTTGAAACCAGCACCAGTAACAAGTTTTGCACCAGTTCGAATAACATCCTCATAATTATTGATACCTTTTGGGTTTCCTTTAGGTACTAACATTGCATCACCAAAAAGACCAATTGGATCTGAGAAATTAATATTGGCACATCTACTTTTTAAAATATACATACCCCCAGTAATCATATCTGATCTATTAGCATTAATTCCTGGAATTAATCCTGACCATTCAAATACTTTAGTTTCATGCTCTGTTATTCCCATTTCTTCAAGAACTGTTAAAGCAATCATGTTAACAAACCCTAATGCTTCACCATTATCTCCAGCGTAAGCCCACGGCACTGCTGTTCCAAAACCAAGTCTTAACTTGTGACCATCTTTTAGTCTGTCAGTTAATGTTGCTGCATTAACAGATGTAATACTAAAAAGAATTACAAGAAAAACTGAAATCGATTTAATTAATTTATTCATTATCTCTCCTCTTTGTTTAATTATTCAAATAAGTTAACAAGAATTCAGTTTCCTTGCAAATAATGAGAAAGATTAAGATCAACTTATAATTGAATCTTTACTCATATATCTATTGTGTTTCCAATACTTATATTGCCATCATCTAAAGCAGTTAAATAAATTCCCATTTCAAAATGATTGTACGTTTTTTTTAATGACTGAAGTAAATTAAAAGAATTATCATCAGTTTGAGGTTTTAAATTAATTGCAACACATCTTGGAATATTTTTCTCTACTTTAAAAGAAACGTTATTAATTTTGATTATTTTGCCAATCCATTCACGTTCTATCCAAGGCTCTATTCCATCAACACACATATTTCCTCTAAATACTGATGGCTCGATTTCTTGATCAATTTTTTTTTGAAAATCATTGATGCTTTGAATGTTTAAAAGTGAGACAGAATTAACAAAATCTAATTTGTTTGAAATTGATGTATCAAAAAAAGGAAAATTATTATTTTTCATTAAAATTATTGGTTGTTTTAAGGAGCTTTCTAATTCTATAATTTTACTTGAAAGTGCTTCTTGCTCACTTAATTGATTAATATCTATAGTTAAAATCTCTTGACCTTTTAAAGTTAATCTTAGTTTTTCATCTTTAAATAAAAAATTATATTTATTCAAAGCTGGTGAATTTTTAAGGGTTAAAACTTTATTCCATTTACCTTTTCTATCATCTGGGCTTTTTTCAAATAATTTTGCTTGTTCTAAATCTAAGTCCTTAGCAAATGCAAAAACTCTATCTCCAATAATTCCAATATTTTTTTTAATTTCACAATTTTCAATCGTCTGAAATGAAACAGATTTAACTGGACAGTAATTTATTGAAGAAATTGTTGCGCTCATATAAAGTTTTCAAAATAATATGTCTTATCTTTCTTCAAATCAACTTAAACAATATGAAGATGAAGGATTTGTTTCTCCAATAAATATTTTTTCAAAAGAGAAAGCAAAAGAAATTCGAGATGAAATAGAATTGATAGAAAATGAAATGCCTGATGAGTTAAACAAGTCAGGAAGGTATAATGCTCATTTAATTTCACCTCTGTTAGATGAAGTTACACATCATCCTAAGATTTTAGATGCTGTTCAAAGTTTAATTGGTGAAGATATACTTGTGTGTGGAACAACTCTTTTTATCAAAAATCCTAATGAAAAAGGTTTCGTAAGTTATCATCAGGATGCAAAATATATAGGCTTAGAACCACATAATTGGGTTACTGCTTGGGTTGCAATAACAGACTCTAATGAAAATAGCGGTTGTATGAGAATGTGGTCAGGTTCTCATAAAAATAACTTAAAAGAGCACGAACAGATGTTTAATGAAGGAAATTTATTAACTAGAGGGCAAACAGTAAAGAATGTTCCTAAAGAAGAAACTACACCTTTAGTGCTAACAGCAGGTCAAATGTCTTTACACCATCCAACAACAGTTCATGGTTCAGAATTAAATAAAAGTGATGACCGACGAATAGGTTTTGTCATTCAAAGCTATATTGGAACTAATGTTCAACAAATTTTAGGTAAAAATAGTGTTCAATTAGCAAGAGGTGTGGATAATTACAACTTTCATGAAAAAATTGGAAGATCTAAATCATTAATGAATAAAAATGACCTCAAATTAAAAAAAAAAGAAAATGACAATCTTCAAGAAATTTTTTATAAAGGTGCTCCTAAAAAAGGTCAACTATAATTAAAAATGAAAAAAAATAAATCTAATAAAAATTCAATTTCATTTCTTTTTGCTAAAAAATATATTTATATTTATTATCCTATTATTTGGATAGTTCTATTATTATATGTATTTACAAGATGAATACTAAATTAATATTAATCATTGTTATTGTTTTAGCTATTGAGTTGTCAGGAAACGGCATCTTAACTTCTCTATTTAAATTGATGAATTAAATTATGGTTGAGGAGGTAAATCTTTCTTATTCATAAATTGATATCCTTTTATTACACCTTCTCTTTTAGAAATATCAACATACCATCTAGATAAATTTTTATAATCTTTAAGACCAATATCATGCCACTCATGTCTTGCAATCCAGGGCCAAGTTGCAATATCAGCTATTGTATATTTTTCTCCTGCTAAATATTGTGACTCTTTTAATCTATTATCTAATTCTTGGTAAATTCTTTTTGTAATTTTAAAATACCGCTCTTCACCAAATTCACTTTTACCAGGATTGTAATGATGAAATTGATGGTGTTGACCTATCATTGGTCCAATTGTTCCCATTTGAGCCATCAACCATTGGTTAATTTTTAATCTATCTGATTGATCATAAAACTTTCCACTTTTTTCTCCCAAATACATAAGGATTGCTCCTGACTCAAAAATACTTTCGTTATTATCATGATCAGTAATTACAGGAATTTTGCTAAAAGGTGATATCTTTATAAAATCTGGTTTGAACTGGTCTCTATCTTCTAAATCAACCTTTGTTACTTTATACTCGTAACCAATTTCCTCAAGCATAATAGATATCTTTTTACCATTTGGAGTATCAACAGTAAAAAGTTCTATCACTTTTTAACGCCGAGTCTTTCTTGTGCAGCTTTTGATGTGGTTGTAAACTCGAATCTAAGCTTTTCATCTGGTTTTGCATATTTAAAACAACCTCTAGCTGCCAAAGCTCCCTCATGAAAACCTGATAAAATCAATTTTAGTTTACCTGGATAAGTGCAAATGTCACCGATTGCAAAAATTCCATCAATATTCGTTTCAAAATTTTCCGTATTTACTTCAATAGCTTTTTTATTAATATTTAGTCCCCAATCTAATATTGGGCCTAATTGCATAATTAACCCAAAAAAACCAAGAACATAATCTGTTTTAAACTCTTTAGTTTCTCCATCATCATGCTTAATTTTAACTGATTGAATATTATTTTCTCCTGAAACTGAGTATATTTGATATTTTGTATATAAATTAATTTTTCCTTGATCATTAAGCTCTTTAACTTTTTGAACACTAGACTCTGCTCCACTGAAACCATCTCTTCTATGAATTAAGTTTACTTTTGATGTGTTAGAGAGTTCTATTGCCCAATCTAGTGCTGAGTCTCCTCCACCAAATATTGAAATTGTTTTATCTTTAAAAACTGTTTTGTCTTTAATTGAATAAAATATTGAACTTCCCTCAAATTTTTCACATTCCTTTAAAGGAAACTTTCTAGGCTCAAATGAGCCAACACCACCAGCAATAACAATACTTGCTACATCAAATTCTTGTTTTCCACTTGTTTTAACATGCCATCTATCTTCAGCTTTTTTAAGCTCTTCAACTCTTTCATTTAAATGAAATTTAACGTTAAAAGGTTTTATTTGTTGTAATAAATTATTAGTTAATTCTTCACCAGTGCATTCAGGAACGGCTGGTATATCATAAATTGGTTTATCTGGATAAAGTTCAATACATTGTCCACCTGCTTTATCAAGGTTATCAACAATTTCACAACTTAAACCAATTATTCCTAATTGGTGTGCACAAAATAATCCTGTTGGTCCTGCTCCAATTATTAATACATCTTTTTTAATCATTTAAACTTGCTTTGATGGAATATTAACCACCAGTCCATCTAATTCATCTGAAACAGTTAATTGACAACTTAATCTACTATTTTGTTTTGGTTCAAACGCCATATCGAGCATATCTTCTTCACCATCTTCTTTACTTGGAAGTTTATCTAACCATTCCTCATTTACATAAACATGACAAGTCGCACATGCCATTCCACCACCACAATCCGCATCAATACCAGGAATATCATTTTGAACTGCGCCCTCCATAACCGTAAGTCCATTTTGAACATCAATTGTATGGGTTTGATTGTCGTGAGTAATGTAATTTATTTTTGCCATTAATTAGATATAAGCTCTTAAAAAAAAAGGGCAAGTATGTATGAACATACCCGCCCTAATTTAAATATTTTATTTAGTAAAACTACTTAGCTCTTTTTCCGCTTGAACTAGTTGCAGCAGCCCAAATTACTAGACCAAATGCAATTTTGTTAACAAAGTCAGCTAAGTTGTAAACAACGTTAAGTGATTCTGCATCTACACCACCTGTCAGGTAACCAAATACGTAACCTAATGGATAAATTGCCCAACCTACTGTAACGATCATTCTCATTGCACCAAAAGCAGTTACAAGAGCCTTGTTCCCACTTTTTGCTGCAGCTTTACCTGCTTCACCAGAGAATATTTCATAAAGAATGTATACCCAACCTGCCATACCGATAATGAAACCAAGTGTAGCGTTGATGTATCCAGCTTCTCCTAAATATCCACCTACTAGCATAACAACTGATCCAAGTAACAATCTCCAGAACATTCCTGAATTTGCTTTACCTACAGCAGATAGAATTAAATAGAATTCAACCATTTGTAGTGGCACAGTAATTAACCAGTCAATATATCTGTATACTGTTGGCGAGTCCCCAGTAGTCACCCATACTTCTCTCATGTACATGTAGTGTATGAATGCAATACCAGTTACTAGACCTGCAACGATTACTGAAGTTCTCCAGCCCGCTGCTACGTTGCCAGTTTCCATGAAGAAGAAAGCAGTAGCTGCTAACATACCCATAGAGATAATCCAAAATGAAATTCCAACGAAATCATCTTGAGCTAACATAACCTCTGCGTTTGCAACACCTGTAACACCTAATAGTGCAACAGCTGTAAGAGCAAACAATTTAAGTTTTTTCATAAAAAAACTCCCTCTTTAGTTAGTTTTTATTTTTTTTAGTTTATATAAACTAAGCTTAAGTTTCCTTAAACTAAGATAGGGCGTTAAATAGCAAATAAAATTAGATTAATGAAGACTTAAATGTCATTAATTAACATTGATTTTACTTATATTTTAAAATTAAATGCAATTTTTAATTTAAAAACCAACAAAATTAACAAAAACGAATCAAAATCTATGTCTAAAAAATTTATTGATATTTATGATCAATCTTTACAAAATCCTGAAAAATTTTGGCAAGAAGCATCAAATGATATCTTTTGGTTTAAGAAACCAACTGAGATTTTAAACAAATCTAATCCACCTTTTTATAAATGGTTTGAAGATGGGGTAACAAACACTTGTTATAACGCTTTAGACATTCATATTGATCAAGGAAGAGGAAAAAAAACAGCATTAATATACGATAGCCCTATTACTGGAAACAAAAGTCAGTTCACATACGAAGAACTTAGATCAAAAGTTTCAAAATTTGCAGGAGCACTTAAAGATCAAGGTGCTGTGAAGGGTGATCGAATTATTATTTACATGCCAATGATCCCAGAGGCTGTTATTGCAATGCTTGCTTGCGCTAGAATTGGAGCAATTCACTCAGTTGTCTTCGGTGGCTTTGCATCAAACGAACTTGCTAGCAGAATAGATGACAGTAAAGCAAAATTATTGGTTACTGCTTCGTGTGGTTTTGAGCCAGGAAGAACTGTTGAGTATAAACCATTAGTTGATGAAGCAATAAAACTTGCTAATCATAAAATTGATAAAATGATTTTGTTTCAAAGATCAGGTCATGAAGTAAAATTAAATGAACCAATGGAAGTGAGTTGGGACGAGGTTGTATCAATTGCAAAAGAAACTGATTGTGTAGAAATGAATTCAAATGAATTTGCTTACATTCTTTACACATCTGGCACAACAGGAACTCCTAAAGGAATAGTTAGAGATATCGGTGGACATATAGTTGCTCTAAAATGGACGATGAAAAATATCTATAATATTGATGCTGATGATATTTGGTGGTCAGCAAGCGATATTGGTTGGATTGTTGGACACTCATACATTGTCTATGCTCCATTATTTAAAGGATGCACAACTGTCTTGTTTGAAGGAAAACCGGTCGGCACACCAGATGCTGGAGCTTTTTGGAAAATTATATCAGATTATAAAGTAAAATCTCTTTTCACAGCCCCTACTGCATTTAGAGCAATTAAGAAAGAAGATCCTGAAGGTAAGTTTTTCTCAAAATACGATCTTAGTAATTTTGAAAGCTTATTTCTTGCAGGTGAAAGAGCAGATCCGGATACAATAAAATGGGCAGAAAATTTACTTAAAGTGCCTGTGATTGATCACTGGTGGCAAACTGAGACTAGTTGGGCAATAAGTTCAAATTGTACTGGTATTGAAATGATGGAAACTAAATACGGCTCAGCATGTAAAGCTGTACCTGGGTATGATGTTAAAATTATTAAACCAGATCAAACTTTAGCAGAACCAAATGAAATGGGAGATATTGTAGTTAAGCTTCCATTGCCTCCTGGAACTTTTCCAACATTATGGAATGCAGATCAAAGATATAAAGAAAATTACATGACTAATTATGAAGGTTATTATCAAACATATGATGCAGGTCACATTGATGATGATGGTTATATTTGGATTATGTCTAGAACAGATGACATTATTAATGTTGCAGGTCATAGATTATCTACAGGTGCCATAGAAGAAGTTTTGTCAGACCATCAATCAGTTGCTGAATGTGCAGTACTTGGTATTGCTGATAAATTAAAAGGACAACTACCTATTGGCTTAGTGGTTCTTAAATCTGGAGTAGATAAAGATAATGAAACAATTTCAAAAGAATGTGTACAGATGGTTAGAGATAAAATTGGGCCTGTTGCTGCGTTTAAAGTAGTCATTGTTATTAAAAGATTACCAAAAACAAGATCAGGAAAAATTTTAAGAGGAACAATTAGAAAAATTGCAGACAATGAAGAATATAAAATACCTCCAACCATTGATGATCCAGCTATACTGTCTGAGATTAAAGAAGATCTTATAAAGAATAATATACTAAAAGACTAAAGGTTTTCCTTCAGAATCACCCAAGATCTTACCATCTTGCATTTTAATTTTTCCACCAACAATTGTTGCTGTAGGTGTGCCTTTGAATTTATATCCATCAAAAGGTGACCATCCACATTTACTTTCAATGTTTTCATTTTTAATTTCAATTGTTTTGTTCATATCAACAATTGTAAAATCAGCATCAAACCCTTCTTTAATAAATCCTTTGTTTTTAATTCCAAAAATTTTAATTGGATTTTCACACACTAGGTTCATTAATTGATTAAGGGTAAGTTTTCCATCATTTACATGATTCAACATAACTGGCATTAACGTTTGAACACCAGGCATACCTGATGGAGAGTTTGGGTATTCTTTATCTTTATTCTCTTTTAAATGAGGGGCGTGATCAGAACCTATTGTATCATTAAGATTATTTTTAACTCCATACCACAATCTATCATAGTGAGATTTATCTCTTAAAGGTGGATTCATCTGAGCATATGTACCAAGTTTATCATAACAATCTGGCGCATAAATTGTTAAGTGCTGTGGAGTTATCTCAAATGTAATATTTCCTTTATGCTGTGATAAAAAATCAATTTCTTCTTTTGTTGTAATATGAAGAATATGAGCTTTCTTCTTATATCTTTCTGCAATTCTAACTATTCTTCTTGTAGATGATATTGCGCATTCAGCACTTCTCCAAATTGGGTGCGAATGAACATCTCCATTTTTAATTAATTTTTTATTAATATTTAAAATCGCTTCATCTTCAGAGTGAACTGCAACAACTTTTGAACTACTTTGAAATACTTTTTCAATATCTTCTTCTTCAGCAACCAATAAATTACCAGTTGAGGAACCTGCAAAAAGTTTAATTCCACAACAACCTTCTAAGTTAACTAAATCTGCTAACTCATTTGCATTATCTGCTGTTGCTCCAAAATAAAAAGCATAATTGCAATACATTCTATTTCTCGCAAGATCTAATTTTTTTTGAAACTCTACCTTAGTTGAGGTTGGTGGATTGGTATTGGGCATTTCAAATACACTAGTAATCCCCCCCACAATTGCTGCTCTACTTCCAGAGTGCAAATCTTCAGTATCTGTTGAACCAGGTTCTCTAAAGTGGGTTTGGGTATCTATACACCCTGGTAAAACTGTTTGACCTTCAGCATTTATTGTTTCTTTAGCTTCTTCGGAAATTTGACCAATTTTATAAATTTTACCGTCTTGAATAGCTACATCTACCTCTTTTAATTCACCATCAATATAACATTGTCCATTTTTGATTATAAGATCTAACATTTCAGAAAAAAGTAATTATATTAAAAATGTTTACTAATCAAATATGAATATCAAAAATGTATATATTTTAGATGATAGAGCGATACTTTACTTAAACGGTGAAGATACAAAAGAATTTCTACAAAATCTGATTAGCAACGATATTAATAAAGTCAGTGATAATAATAGCTGCTTTACATCCTTATTATCTCCTCAAGGCAAGTTTTTATATGAGTTTGTAATAATTAAACATAAATCTGGTTATTTGATTGATTGCGAAAAATCTCAAGTAGATGGACTATTTAAACAACTAAGTATTTATAAGTTAAGATCAAAAGTTGAAATTTTAAATCTTAGCAATGAATTTGTAGTTGCAGCCTTTAGTCATCAAAAATTCTTAACTTTTGATGAAGCACAAGATAATCCTGGTTTTACGTTGAAATATAGAGAAGATCCAATTTTGTTAGATCCGAGAAATAAACAATTGGGGGCAAGATTAATTATTAATTTAGAAAAACTTTATCTATCTTTAAAGAAATTAGATTTACACAACTCTGATCTTAAAGATTACCACTCATTTAGTCATAGGCTTGGAATAGTTCCTAAAAATTTAAATAAATTACAAAATAAACTATTTGGCATTGAATGTAATTATGAAGAGCTAAATGGAATTGACTTTAAAAAAGGTTGTTATGTTGGGCAAGAAAATACTGCTAGAATTAAACTTAAAAATAAGCTTTCAAAAAGATTACTACCAATAAATATTGTTAAAGGCGAATTAACTGAAGGTGAAAGTATTTATTCTAATGAAATTGAAGTTGGAAAAGTATTAATAGATAAGGATTATCCGTTTGCCTTAATCAAATATTTAGATGAAAATTTTAATGAAAAATCTAATTTTAATACCAAGAATGCCTCAATTGATATTAAAAAACCAGATTGGATTAAATCTTAATAATAAATAAAGAAGTGATGTCTCTTAACGCTTTTTTTTCATAAATTTTTCCCATACCATCTCATACAAAACATAGGCAAAGATACTCACAACCATAACCACAATAGTAAAACTTAAAGATCGAATTAAATCACCAAACCATAGATAGGATAATAAAGATATCCATGTCATGCCGATCATTTGCCAAATAATTGATTTATAAAATAATATTTTTTTAGTCATTGAAACCTTCTTAATAAAATTAATTGAATATTAATTAAAAGTGTAAAAAGAGATTTCTATTTAGTAAAAAGAGCAATGAAGCCTAACAAATAAATTACAGTTCCAGTGTTTCCAGAAGTTAAATATTTGTTTTAATTTCATTGTCTATAATCGTAGCACAAAAAACCATAAACATATATTCAATTCGTTTAAAAAGCCTGGTTGGATTAAATCTTAAAAGCTAAATAATTATTTACAAAATGTTTGATAAACAGTTGAGTAATTTGCTGCTGCTTGAGAATATTTTATAGCTTTATCCTCATCTTTAGTTTTTTTCCAATGCACATCTGCTTCTTTTAAAAAATAACCGACAGCAACATAAATCTCGCTACATGTCATGTGATCATATTTTTTTTCATCAGCAATCAGACTATTGCAGGACAAAATAAATACAAAAGCAGTTAGTAATATTTTTTTCATAATCATTTAAATATATAGATAAATATTAAAATTGTAAGTACTACAATTATCCAAATACTAAGATTTTTAAGAAATTGCTTTAATTGAGAATTGGATTGTAAAAAACCTGGAAGAACTAAGAGTAAAACTCCTACCATAAATGCTACTGAAAGAAATTTATCCATAAGAATAATCTTATTAGAAATTAAAAAATTTTATCTAAATTCTTTTTTACGGACATTGATTAACCCTACCATGCATACTGATAATATGAACTAATCTATCAGTTTTTCCAGTAGAAGGGTTTGGCACAGTAGTACTAATTTCAATTTCACATTTGCTAGTAGGTTGACCTTCAAAAAGAACATATCCGTCCTTATTTTTTAATGCTGCCCCTACAGGTGTGCTCTCCCAATAAGTAAGACTATAATTTGTTAAAGGATTTATAAAACCCATATGATGGTAATGACTTTTAAGTAAATGTGCTATAGAATTTGTATTTTCATTAATGCAGGTAGATACTCTCGTTACACCCCCACTTTTATACTGAGTTGTAATTTTACCTTTAAGATCACAATCCAAAGCGATTATCTCTGCATTTTGAGAAATAGTTTCAAAATTTTCTTGGACTGCAATAAATTTTGCATTTTTAGTGTACCCGCTATAAGCAACCACCCCTACAGCAGCTAGAATACCAATGATCGCTACAACGACTAAAAGTTCTATGAGAGTAAAACCTTTTTGTTTCACGGAAAGATACTATCAAAATTAAAATGAACAATCCAAGAACTTTTGTTTTTTCTAATTTAAGCCTATATCTTCACTACAGATATGATTTGGAATACTACATTGAGTGCCAGAACAAGGAGTTTTTATACAGGTAATAACTTGTATTTTAGTTCCAGGGGATCTCATTCTATTATAACCAACATCAGTATCGTTAGAAACACCACCTCCATGAGTTAAAGCATTTTTAGATGTATCATAAGGGTTTTTAAAATCTACTAGAGCTTTTTCTGCTGCCTTTGCAACAAAATCTTTCCAAGTATTTAAATTTTGTTTACTACAGTCTAAATGATCACTCATTGCTTTAGTGTTGCCCATTGAGCACTTCATAGTTTCTGAAATAATATATTTTACAAT
>JACWEQ010000015.1 GCA_014653365.1 Pelagibacterales bacterium SAG-MED49
ATCTTGTGGTGTTTGTGGCAAATCATCCTTGGATGCACTAGAAATTATAAAAAAGAATCAAACTAACCCCTCTGAACCTAAAATTACAAAAGAAATAATTATTCGGTCACCAAATATTTTGCAAAAAAACCAATCTGAATTTAGTAAAACGGGTGGAATACACGCCAGCGGTTTATTTGCTAGTGATGGTGAGCTCATAAGCTTAATGGAAGATGTTGGAAGACATAATGCTTTAGATAAACTTATTGGAAATGCACTAATTAATGATCTATTGAACCCTAAAACTCAATATATAACATGTTCTGGAAGACTTAATTTTGAATTAGTTCAAAAGGTTCTAATGACAGATATAGGTATAATGATTGGTGTTGGTGCGCCAACTAGCCTGGCTATTGATTTAGCGAATAAATTTGACATAACCCTCATTGGTTTCGTAAAGAGGGATAGTTTTAACATTTACACAAATAACAAAAAAGTTATTGTGGTCTAATTAAAAAAAAGGGTATTTGTGTCAAAAAATATAAGTAATTTATCAGGAAGAATAGGTCTAAAAGACAACCTTTTTAAACAAATATCTGAGAATACTCTAAGTGATACGCCAAAAGATATTAATGAGATTGCTAAAGAACACAATTTGGGTGTTTCAACACTTCATGGAGCAGAATCTTTTTATGAATTTTTAAGACCCTCGCATAGAGAAAAAAAAGCATTTGTTTGTAATGGTAGTGCATGTATGTGCGCCGGAACACAAGATAAATTAAAAGATACTTTAAAAGAAAAACTTGGTGATGATAAGGTTGGTGAAATGTTTTGCCTAGGACATTGCTACGAAAATAATGCTTTCCACTATGATGGTGAAAATTATGCTGGTAAAGATATTGAGAAGATTGACCAAATTTTAAACGGTGAAGACATTATTCAAGATAAATTTTTTCTAAAAGTTTTGCAACTACTAGTTTTTTAATGGATGATAAACTTTCATCACCCAACCAATTCAAGGAACAATTAAATAAATTTTTAAAAACTGATAAACAAGAGATTATTAAATCACTACTAGATTCTAATCTAACAGGTAGAGGTGGCGCAGGATTTCCAACAGGAATGAAATGGGATTTTTGTAGCAAAGCAAAAGGTGATAAAAAATATGTTATTTGTAATGCTGACGAAGGAGACTCTGGTGCTTTTTCAGATAGATACTTATTAGAAGATCAACCATTAAAAGTTATCTTTGGTATGATCCTTTGTGGAATGGTTATTGGAAGTGATGAGGGTGTTTTATATATTAGAGGTGAATATCCAAAATCTATTGAAGCTATTAACGGTAGTATTAATGAACTTAAAAAATTAAATTTATTAGGTGACAATATATTAGGAACCGATTTTTCTTTTGACTTAGGTATTTGCATTGGGCAAGGTGCTTATATTTGTGGTGAAGAAACTGCTTTGATTGCATCTATTGAAGGTAGACGAGCCGAGGTAGATGTTAGACCTCCTTTCCCAGTAACCGAAGGTTTGTATAAAAAACCAACTGTAGTTAATAATGTTGAAACATTAGCTGCTGCAACTGGTATTTTAATTAACGGTCCTGAAAAATTTGCAGCAATAGGAAATAAAAAATCTGCTGGTACAAAACTTGTTTGTCTTGATAGTTTTTTTAATAATCCTGGTGTTTATGAAATTGATATGGGAACACCTATGAAAAAAATATTTAATGAAATTGGTGGCGGTTATAAGGAGCCAGTTAAAGCATTTCAAGTAGGTGGTCCATTAGGAGGTGTGGTGCCATTAAGTGAAATTGATAATTTAAATTTAGATTTTCAAGAATTTACAGCTAAAGGTTTTATGTTAGGACATGCAAGTATTGTTAGTATTCCAAAAGATTTTCCAATGTCTGAGTATATTCATCATTTATTTGAATTTTCAGCTGAAGAATCGTGTGGAAAATGTTTTCCAGGAAGGCTGGGCTCATACAGGGGTAAAGAGATGTTTGATCAAGTTAAAAATAAAACTGCTAAAATACCACTAAAACTACTGAATGAACTGCTGGTTACTATGCAAAAAGGCTGTTTATGTGCACTATGTGGAGCCATTCCTACTCCAATAATGAACATTCTTAAGTACTTTGGAGACGAAATGAAGAATGATATGGTAAAGGATAATTAATGAGTTCTGAAAAAAGAAAAATAGCTTACATAGATGGCAAACCATATGAAATTGGCGCTAATCACACATCTATATTAAAATTTGTTAAAAGCTATGTTGGAGAAAAAAAAGTTCCAACTCTTTGTGATGATCCAAATTTAGCACCCTATGGTGCTTGTCGTGTATGTTCAGTTGAAGTTGCTTTGGAAAAAGATGGTCCGACAAGAATGGTTGCCTCTTGCCATACTCCAGTTGCTGAAAACCAACATATCTTTACATCTAACGAAGCAATAACAAATCTTAGAAAAAATATTGTTGAATTAGTTTTAACAGACCACCCTATGGAATGTGATAGTTGTGAAGTCAATAATAACTGTGAACTTCAAACTGTGGCTAACGATTTGGGAATTTCTGATCATAGATACAATAGTCCAAAACAACATAAAGGTATTCCAAGAGATACTTCTCATGACTATATGAGAATGAATTTAGATAACTGTATCAATTGTGGAAGATGTGTAAGAGCCTGTGATGAAATTCAAGGATCATTTGTTTTAACAATGAGTGGTAGAGGATTTGAGTCTAAGATTACTACAGACAATGACATGATGTTTGGTGACTCTTCTTGTGTTTCTTGTGGTGCTTGTGCGCATACTTGTCCAACAGATGCAATTTCAGATGTGTTTATGTCTAAATCTGCAGATGTAGATGAAAAAGTCAGAACAACTTGCTCTTATTGTGGTGTTGGATGTAATCTTGAAGCTTCAATTAAAGATAATAAAGTTGTAGCAATTGATACACCTAAAGAAACAGAAGTTAACGCTGGTCATACTTGTATTAAAGGAAGATATGCGTTTAGTTTTTATGATCATCCTGACAGATTAAAAACTCCACTTATAAAAAGAAATGGAAAGTTTGAAGAAGCTTCATGGGATGAAGCCTATGATTTTATAAAAAAAGAAATGAATAGAATTACTAAAGATAATGGACCTGATGCATTTGCTGGAATTTCATCTGCAAGATGTACTAATGAAGAAAACTATGTTTTTCAAAAAATGATTAGAGCAGCAGTTGGTACTAATAGCGTAGATTGTTGTGCAAGAATTTGTCATTCACCAACAGCATGGGGAATGCAACAAACATTTGGAACAGGTGCTGCAACTAATTCTACTGAAGATATTTATCATGCTGATTGTTTTATAGTTATTGGAGCAAACCCAACAAATGCTCACCCAGTAACTGGTGCAAAAATTAAACAGCAAGTAATGAAGGGTAAAAAATTAATTGTATTAGACCCTATTACGACTGAACTTGCAAAACTTGCTGATTATCACATTAAATTAAGACCTGGAACTAATGTTGCAGTTCTAAATATGATGTTGCACTATATTATAAAATCTAAACTATACAATGTTGATTTTGTAAGAGATAGAACAGAGGGATTTGATAACTTTATTAAAGAAATTGAAAGACAAGATGTCGATCATTTAGCTAAAGTTGCTGGTGTTGATAAACAATTAGTTAAAGAAGCGGCTATAGCCTATGCAACTGCTAAAAACTCAATGGAATTCCATGGTTTAGGAGTTACAGAACAAGAACAAGGTTCTAAAACAGTAATGCTGATTGCTGATCTTGCAATGATTACAGGAAATATTGGAAGAAAAGGTGTTGGTGTAAATCCACTTAGAGGACAAAATAATGTTCAAGGAGCTGCAGATATGGGATGTCAACCTCACCAAGGAGCAGGCTACTACGAAGTTGCAGATGAAAAAAATCAGAAATTTTATACTGAAAAATATGGAGTTACGCATCCAACGAAACCTGGATTAAAAATACCAGAAATGTTTGAGGCTGCAATTGATAAAGAATTAAAGGGTCTTTGGATTATTGGAGAAGATATAGTTCAAACAGATCCTAATAGTGCACATGTAGTTGAAGCTATGAACTCATTAGAACTTTTAGTTGTTCAAGAAATATTTATGAGTGAGACAGCTAAACTTGCAACTGTTGTATTGCCCGGAACAACTTTCTTAGAAAAAGATGGAACGTTTACTAATACAGAGAGAAGAATTCAAAGAGTAAATAGAGCAGTTCCACCACTACCTGGCACAAAACCAGATGGAGTTATTGTAACGGACATGATGCAAAAACTTGGTTTTGATCAACCCACATATGATGCAGAACAAATGTTAAAAGAAATTGCTGATGTTGTTCCTTTCTTTAAAGGGGTAACAAGAGAAAGACTTGGTAAACTTGGTTTACAATGGCCTGTTCAAGAAGATGGTACGGATACTCAAATTTTGCACACAGAATCTTTTAAATTAGGTAGAGGAAGACTTAAAAATTTTGATTGGAAAGAATCTACTGAAATAGAAACGAATAAAGAAGAGTACCCTTTAATATTAACAACGAGTAGAATTTTACAACACTACAATGCAGCAACTATGACCAGAAGAACTAAAAATATCAACATTGTAGACGAAGATGTTCTTTTAATTCATCCTAAAGACGCAGCTCATAGAGATATTAATACAGGAGATATTGGAAGATTATATTCTGGAAGAGGTGAAGTTGCCTTAAAAGTGGAAGTGACTGACAAAGTTAAAGAAGGAATAGTATTTACAACTTTTCATTTCCCTGAGCACATGGTTAATATGGTTACTGGTCATGGTAAAGATGAGGAAACTATGTGTGCAGAATACAAAGTATCCTCTGTAGAGGTTCAAAAAATTTCAAATCAGTTTAAAACGGAAGTTAAGCCAAAAGAAAATCAGGCTGAAGTTAGTTAATTTAAAATGACCATAGGTTGGCATTTTGATAATACTTATTCGAAGTTACCAAATAATTTTAGAGAAGAAATTAAACCAACTCCAGTCAAAAACCCTGAGTTAGTAATTTTAAATAAAGAATTAGCTACAGATTTAAACTTAGATTTTTCAAAAACAAATAAAAAAGATTTAGCTAAATTATTTGCAGGTAATTTATTACCAGAAGAAACAAATACAATTGCTCAAGCATACGCTGGACACCAATTTGGTCATTTTACAATGCTTGGTGATGGTAGAGCAGTACTTCTAGGTGAGCATTTAGTTAACAATAACAAGCGTTTTGATATTCAATTTAAAGGTTCTGGTAGAACATCATTTTCAAGAGGTGGTGATGGTCGTGCCGTGCTAGGACCAATGTTGAGGGAGTACATTATTAGCGAAGCAATGCATTCATTAAACATTCCAACCACTCGCAGTCTAGCAGTTGTAAGTACTGGAGAAAAAATTATTAGGGAAAACTTATTACCAGGTGCAATTTTAACACGTGTTGCCTCAAGCCATATTCGTGTTGGAACTTTTCAATACATTGCCGCAAAGCAAAACTTAGAAGATTTAAATACATTGGTTGAATATACAATTGACAGACATTATCCTGAAATTAAATCATCTAATAATAAAGCATTAGATTTATTAAATCTTGTAATGCAGAAACAATGTCAATTAGTTATAAATTGGATGAGAGTTGGTTTCATTCATGGTGTTATGAATACAGATAATATGGCTATCTCAGGTGAAACTATTGACTATGGGCCATGTGCTTTTATGGATCATTATGATCCTAAAACAGTTTTTAGTTCTATAGATAAATTTGGTAGATATTCATTTTCAAATCAACCTCCAATAACTAAATGGAATTTAACAAGATTTGCCGAATGTCTTATCCCACTTATTGATAAAGATGAGGATAAAGCAGTAAAAATTGCAACCGAAGCTATTGATAATTTTCAAAATATTTATGAAACTAAATGGCTTAATATGATGAGGGATAAACTTGGTTTATTTGGAAAGGATAAAAGTGATCAAAAATTGATCAATGACTTATTATATTGGATGGAGTCTAATAAAGCTGATTATACAAATACTTTTTGTCATTTAATGAATATAAATTCTAGCAATGACTCAAAATATAAAGATACAAATTTTATAAATTGGTTTAAGCAATGGGAAAGTAGAATTTTGATAAATAATGGATCAATAGAAAAATCAATCAATCTTATGAAAAAAAATAATCCTATTATTATTCCAAGAAATCATAAAGTTGAGGAAGCCTTAGAAGCTTCATATAATAATGATATGAGTTTAACTAATAAGTTATTATCGATTTTAAATAAACCTTATGATAATCAAAATGATATTGATGATTATCAATCTCCCTCAAGCAATATTGAATATCAAACTTTTTGTGGGACCTAAATTATAAAACGTAAGGTTCAGGTCTAGCATTATTTCCAAGCACTCTTTCAACTGCAAAATCACTAATATCGATAGTTTGATATGCACCTGTCGTAATTAATTCAGTTAAAGCTCTGCCAATTCCTGGAGCTTGCATTAATCCTCTGCCAGTAAATCCTGAAGCCATATAAACATTATCAAACTTTGGATGCTTACCTACAACAGCATTGTTATCTAGTTTATTACAATCGTAGTAACCTGCCCAACCACCAGTAAGTTTTAATTCTTCAAACGCTGGTATTCTTTGTGCTAATGCAGGCCATACTAGTTCTTCAAAATCATTCCAGGCTGGTTCTAAATCCTTAGCATCAAATACTGAATTTGGTGATCCAGCTAAATACTCTCCACCTTCTGGTCTCCAATAAACTCCTGTTGTTAAATCGCCTGTTAAAGGCATTTCTTTTATATATTTTGGGCATTTAACTCTGAAAACCGTATGTTTTTGAGGAACTACTGGAATATCCTCTAACAGTTCTTTAGTCCAACATCCTGCTGCTGACACTATTGTTTTAGCTTTAATTTCAGAAATACTTTTTACTTCACCTTTTACAAATTCAGCTCCAAGTTCTATTGCCTTACTTTTAAGTGCACCATGAAACATAAATGGATCAATCCACCCTTCGCTTTGATTGTCTGTATAAGTTGCTGTTTCAATACCTTCACTGTTTATATATGGAAAAACTTTAGATAATTCTGAACCTTTAATATTTTTTGTTTCAGCTTCACACTCTTTATGATTCTCTAGAGCTCTATATTGTTCTTCAGCATGTTCAGGACCAAACATCAATAAATACCCATTAGTTACCATACTTGCAGTAGGGTTAGGATTTTTATCAGTTTTTAAAAGATCTGGAAGTTGAAAGATAAATTCTCTTGCAAACTTACCAAGTAAAATATTTTCTTTTTGAAAAAATTGTCTTCTAAATCCACCTAATGATAAGGGAAAAGATGCAGTTTTATAAGTTGGGTCTCTTTCAATTACTTTTACTTTTCTACCCTCTTTAGATAAAAAATAAGCTGTAGCTGCCCCTATTATACCACCACCAATTACTACTACATCATCCATAATTAATTTAAAATTATTAAGTTAATATTGAGGATTAGTGCAAAGCAACACCAAAGTAAATATGGAATCATTAAATAAGCACTAATCATCTTGACACGTCTAAAACTTAAAATAAGACTGATAATTAATGCTATTAACATGATTATCACAGCTAAAGCTAAAATCATGTTATGAAATGCAAAAAAAGTTATACTCCAAGTTGCATTAAAAACTAAGTGAATAAAATAGATATAAATCGTATTCATTTCTTTATTTTTTGTATGCCAATAGAGCCATACTGAAATAGTCATCATAAAGTACAAAATAGTCCAAACAGGACCAAACACCCAGTCTGGTGGATTAAATATTGGTTTATTCAATAATGAATACCAAGGATTCATAAAGTTAATTGTGGCCAAACCCCCAATTAAGGAAGCTGAAAAAGTAATGAGAAGAAACAGTATAAATGTTAATAATTTATTTTTAATCATGTTAATAATACATAACAAAAAATGAACAAAAAAACTATTTGGATAACTGGTGGAAGTACTGGAATTGGTAGAGCTTTAGCAATTAAATTTGCAAGCAAAGGCTGGAATGTAGCTGTATCTGCAAGAAGAGTAGAATTATTAAATGAGCTTTCAAATTCATATGAAAAAATATCTGCTTTTCCACTTGATGTCACAGACAAATCTAAATGCAAAGAAGTGTTTAATGAAATTAAAAAAAAGTTTGAAAATATAGATATATGCTTTTTTTCAACTGGTACATGGAACCCTAAAAAAGAGAAAGATATAAATGTAGAACAAATGGAAGAAGTATTTAAAGTAAATTTTTTTGGAACTGTAAATAGCATCAAGGCTATAGAGGAATACTTCAGAAATAAAAAGAGTGGTATTATTACAATAGTTTCATCAATAGCCGGATACAGAGGATTGCCAAACTCTACAGGTTATGGACCATCCAAATCTGCTTTAAATAATTTAGCCGAAAGCTTATATTTTGATTTTAAACGATATAATGTGCGTGTTTGCTTAGTTTCTCCAGGTTTTATTAAGACACCAATGACAGATAAAAATGATTTTAAAATGCCATTTTTAAAAACACCAGAATATGCTGCAAATCAAATTTATAATGGTTTAATTAACAAAAATATATTTGAAATACATTTTCCTAAAGCATTGACAATTACATTAAAACTTTTAAGTTTTTTACCTAGTAAAATTTATTTTAGTTTAATTGGTAGAATGACAAAATATCAAAAAAAATAATTAATCTTTAACAAATACTACTGTTAATTCAGCTACTTTAAAACCAAACTTGGTCATTGTAGCTCTATTAATGGCAACACGATCATCTTGTTTGAAAATCCAATCATCAAAAGTTATTTTCATTTCTTTACCTTTAACTGGAACCAATAACACATATTCAAATTTAAATGCAGGTCCATATGAATACCCTATTGCTTTACCAACAACATCACCAGCTGTTCCCTCATAATTATTTTCATCAATTTTATTGATGGTCCATTCTCTATTTTGAACCTCACCATCATCCCAATTAAATTTTTCATTTAAAATTAATTGTTTACCATCCCATGAGCCATTTAAATCTGCTGAGAATTGTCTTGTAACTTTTCCTGATCTATTTTGTAGTACACCCCAGGCTTTAACATTACCTGATAAATATTCTTCAATTATTAATCTTGGCTCTTTATTTTTAAAATCTTCTGGTTTCATAGCGCTATTATTTGAACAACTTGTAATTAAGAACAAAACAATTATCAATGAAATTGATTTAATAATTTTTAAATGTCGCATAAAACTCTCCTTTAGTAGACGTTATTTGTTTTGAAGTGAAAATTGAATAAGATCAATATTTTTTGATTTAAAACCAGCCTCACAATAAGAAAGGTAAAATTCCCACATTCTCTTAAATGTTAAGTCAAAACCTTGACTTTTAATCAATTCCCATTTTTTATTAAATTCTTCTCTCCAGATTGCTAATGTGTTTGCATAATCATGAGCATAAGAAATATAAGAGTTCACAGCTAAACCATTATCAGATACATGCTTATTTATACTATTTTTATTTGGAAGAAATCCTCCTGGAAAAATATACTTTTGTATAAAATCCTGTTTATTTTTATATCTATCAAATAAATTATCATCTATCGTGATAGCTTGTATAGCAGCATTACCACCATCAGATAAATTAGATTTAATTGTTTTAAAATAGCCATCTAAATAATTTTGACCTACGGCTTCGATCATCTCTATAGAGGCTATTGAATTGTACTTTCCATTTAAATCTCGATAATCTTTAATCTCGATATTAACTTTTTCGTTTAATCCACATTTATGAATTCTTTCTTTTGTATAATCGAATTGTTTTTGAGATATTGTTATACAATCAAGCTTAACATCATACTTTTTACCCATATACTCAGCAAAGCCACCCCAGCCACATCCTATCTCTAAGATTTTGTCGCCATGATTGGGTTTGATTAAATCAATTAATTTCTGATACTTGTTATTTTGAGCTTCTGATAAATTCTTAGTTTCTTGTTCAAAAATTGCACTTGAGTAAGTTAAAGTATCATCTAACCAAAGTGAAAAAAAATCATTTCCCAAATCATAATGCTTAGCAATATTTTCTTTACTTCTAGTTTTGGTATTTTTAATTACTTTATTTTTTAAAAAGTTGATTATTGGAAAGTCAAGTAATCCAGAAAATTTATGAATGATGTTTATATTTCTTGCAGTAAATTCAATTAAGTTTGAAAGGTTATTTGTTTCAAATTCCTCATTCATATAAGACTCAGCAAATCCAATACTTCCACCTCTAATCAGATTGTAAGTAAAGTTTGGTTTTTTAATTAATAAATTTGCTTTTAAATTATCTTTTTGGTTACCAAATTTTAGTTGGGTCCCGTCGAAGCATGTTATTTCTAAATATCCATAATTAGTTTTATTTAAAATGTTAAAAACTAATTTATCCGCTGCTTTATATATAAACATTAATTTTCTATTGTTATATTATTTTTAATCTTTAGCGTTTTTTTTATAAACTTAATACCCTTGCTCCACAATTTAAATGCCTCAAAATGTATCGCTAAAATAATTTTAAAGGTCATTAATGGATGTTTTAGATATGATTTAACAAAATTAGCATTATTTATTTCACTTCTCACACCATCTTGAGATGCATATAAAATTTTACCCTCTTTATCATTTTGATCAATTATTACAGAAATATTTTTACCTGGCTTCAGCAATCTAAAAAAATAAATACAATCCATTTCAATAAAGGGTGATACATGAAATTTTTTTTTACACGTGTGTTGAATTAAATTTTGATCAATATCTGTTTTAAAAATATAAGTATGCTGTTCACCAAATGTATTTTTTACTTCATACAAAACAGATATCAAATTTGAATTATTGTCATAGATATAAAATACGCTCAAAGGATTAAAAACATATCCGAATATTCTAGGATAACATAAAAGTTTTATTTGAATGTTTTCATTATCAATATTGTTTTTTTTTAAATTATCTATTACCCATTCCTTTATAGAGCTACCATCTCTTGCGCCATGGTCTCTATCGTAAAAGCTAATAATATTAAATTTATTATACGAAAATATCTTTAAATTTTTGTCCAATAATTCTAATTCTGATAAATCAATGAGTAGTGAAAATACCTTATATTTAAAAAAATGAATTTTAGGTTTAAATCTTTTATGAACTACATTGCCACTATAAATATATGAGTTTTTAATCATTAAGTGTCTTCAGCATATCAATTGACGACTTTATTCCATCTTCATGAAAACCATAACCAAAATAACTTCCACAAAATAAAATATTTTTTTTATTTTGAATTTTATTCAAATTACTTTGGTTTGATAAAGCGGCATTATCGTAATAAGGGTGAGTAAATATCACTTTTTTGAATATCTGGCTTTCTGATATTTGTCTAAATGGATTTATTGTTAGAAAGATATCTCTATCAATTTTTAAGTTTTGTAATTGGTTTAACCAATACGTGACGGATGTTTTTCCTACATCTTTTTTACTCATTGAAGAATTCCAAGAACACCATGCTTTTTTATTTTTTGGCATAATTGAATTATCAAAATGTATGATCGCTGTATTTTCTCTATACTTAAAATTTTTTAAAATTGTTGTCTCTTCTGAAGTTGGATTATCAATTATATTCAGAGCTTCATCTGCATGTGTAGCGATTACTACTTTATCATAATCAAAAAATTCATTTTCTCCTCCATAATAAATTTTAACTCCAAAATCATTTCTAACAACTTTGTTTATATTGTAATTTTTAAAATGCTCTCCACTAATATGATTAATAATCTTATCCACATAAGTTTTACTTCTATTGCCTACTGTATACCACTGTGGTCTATTTTTTAATTTGAACAATCCATGGTTTTTAAAAAAACTTAAAAAAAATGTTAGTGGCATTTGGGATGCTTCGTACGGAGGCATTGACCAGATCGCAGATACCATTGGAATAATATGATAATTAATGAAATAATTTGATATTTTTATTTCTTTTAAATATTCATCTAAGGTTTTCTTGTCATCTCTTTTAATTTCTATTTTTTCACAATTTTTGTAAAAATTGATTATTTCAAAAAACATTTTAATAAACTTAATATTAAATAAGTTTTTTTTATTAGAAAAAATACCCTTAATTCCTTTACCACAATATTCCATGTCACTATCACTTACAGATACCGAAAATGACATGTCACTTTTTTCTATTTTAATCTCATTTTCTAAAAAAAAATTAATTAAATTTGGGTATGTTTTTTTATTAAAAACCATAAACCCAATATCAACGGCTACTTCCTTATTGGTGTCATATTTTACTTTGATAGTATTTGCATGACCTCCAAACTGGTTTTCTTTTTCAAATAAATCTACTTTATATTTTTTTGATAAAAAATAAGCAGCACTTAATCCTGAGATTCCAGATCCTACTACTGCAATTTTCATTTTAATAATTTTTATGCAGCAGTATCTTCATACTCATCCATAGATGGGCATGTACAAAATAAGTTTTTATCACCATAAACATTATCTACTCTTCCAACTGGTGGCCAATATTTGGCTGTCTTTAAAAATTCAGATGGATAAGCTGCTTCTTCTCTTTCATATTTATGATCCCATTTGTTAGAAGTTAATTCAAGGTGCGTATGTGGCGCATTCTTAAGTGGATTATCTAATTTATCATAGATGCCAGATTGAATTTTATCTATTTCTTGTTTAATTTTTTGAAGTGTTGAACAAAATCGATTAATTTCACTCAAACTTTCACTTTCTGTTGGCTCAATCATCATTGTACCTGCAACTGGCCATGACATTGTTGGTGCATGATAACCAAAATCTATCAATCTTTTAGCTATATCTTCCTCAGTTACACCAGTATCTGACTTAATATTTCTAATATCTATAATGCATTCATGGGCAACATTTCCACTTTTTCCCTTATATAAAATTGGAAATGAATTTTTTAATTTATGAGCAATGTAATTTGCGTTTAATATTGCAACTTGTGAAGCTTTCTTTAATCCTTCAGATCCCATCATTTTAATATACATCCAAGAAATTGATAAGATACTAGAGCTTCCCCAGGGTGCAGCTGAAACAGCACCAATTCCTGTTGCAGGTCCACAATCTTTAATTACAGAATGTTTTGGTAAAAAAACTTCTAAGTGTTTTTTACATGCTATTGGTCCCATACCTGGACCTCCACCACCGTGTGGTATGCAAAATGTTTTGTGTAAATTTATATGACAAACATCTGGGCCAAATTTTCCAGGTTTTGCAATTCCTACCAATGCATTTAAATTTGCTCCATCCATATAAACTTGTCCACCATGATTATGAATAAGCTCACAAATATCAGTTATTTTTTCTTCAAACACGCCATGTGTTGAAGGATAAGTAACCATTAAAGCGGCCAAGTTATTAGAATGTTCTTCAGCTTTTTTCTTTAAATCTTCAAAATCTACATTTCCATGTTGGTCACATTTAACAACAATAACCTTCATACCAACCATTTGAGCGCTTGCAGGATTTGTACCATGCGCTGAACTTGGTATTAAACAAACATTTCGATTAGTTTCATCATTCTTTTCATGAAATTTACGTATAACCATCAAGCCAGCAAACTCACCTTGAGCTCCTGCATTTGGTTGTAATGATACGCCTGAAAAACCAGTAATTGATCTAAGCCAATTTTTTAAATCTGTAAATAATTCTCTATAACCATCCATTTGTTCAACTGGAGAAAAAGGATGTGGTTGAGAAAATTCTTTCCATGTAACTGGTATCATTTCAGCAACAGCATTTAACTTCATTGTACAAGAGCCTAAAGCAATCATAGATCTATTTAATGCTATATCTGAGTCTTCTAATCTTTTTAAATATCGAAGCATTTCTGTTTCAGAATGATAACTATTAAAAACGGGATGATCTAGATAAGTTGAGGTTCTTAGGAGATTTTTTGGTATATTGGACAAATTTTCATTCATCGTTTCTTTTATTGTTTCAGAACAATTAAAAATTTTTAATAGCTGATTTGCTCGATAAAGATTTTTTCTCTCATCAAAAGAAACTGCTAACATTTCAGAGTTTACTTTTCTTATGTTAACTCCTTGGTTTAGGGCATTTTTATAGATCTTATCCGTATTATCAAAAGTTTTTACGGTTACAGTGTCAAAAAAATAATCTGAATAAAGTTCATAACCAGATTGTTTTAATTTATCAGCAAAGTTTTTAGTTAACTGTGAAACACTTTCTGAGATTTTCTTAATTCCTTTTGGACCATGATAAACGGCATAAGCTGCAGAGACTATTGCTAATAAAGCTTGTGCTGTACAAATATTGCTAGTAGCTTTATCTCTTCTAATGTGTTGCTCTCTTGTTTGCAGTGCTAATCGATAAGCTTTTTTCCCATGTCGATCTACTGATACACCTACTATTCTTCCAGGCATTGATCTTTTATATTCATCTTTAGTCGCAAAAAACGCTGCATGTGGACCACCATATCCCATAGGGATACCAAATCTTTGTGAGCTTCCAACCGCAATATCTGCACCCAATTCTGCTGGTGTTTTTAATTTTGCTAAAGCTAATAAATCACAAACTAGTACTGCTTTGCCATTCTGTTTATGGATTTTACTTATAGCTTCACTAGGATCTTTAATATCTCCTAATGTTCCAGGATATTGAATAATTCCACAAATAATATCCTCCTTAATGTCTACATCTTCATCTCCAACTATAATTTCTAACCCTAAAGGTTCAGCTCTTGTTTTAACAACTTCAATAGATTGTGGATGACAGTTTTTTGAAATAAAAACTTTTTTTGTCTCTGATTTAGAAACTCTATAACTCAAACCCATGGCTTCAGCTGCTGCAGTACCTTCATCTAGCAAAGAAGCATTAGCAATATCCATGCCTGTGAAATCAATTATCATTTGTTGAAAATTTAATAACATCTCAAGTCTTCCTTGAGCAACTTCAGGTTGGTATGGCGTATAAGACGTATACCATCCAGGGTTCTCTAATATATTTCTTAGTATTACATATGGAGTGTATGTTCCGTAATATCCCATTCCTATGAAACTTGAATAAACTTTATTTTTTTTTGAAATATCTTTCAATTTTCTAAGTGCTTTATACTCAGAATTAGGATCTCCTATATCTAGTTCGTCTTTAAAAAGAATTTTTTCTGGTACTGTATTTTCAATTAACTCATCTAAATTTTTAAATCCTAACTCTTCGAACATAATTTTTTGTTCCTTTTCAGAAGGACCTATGTGTCTTTGGATAAAATCTTTTTGAGCATTTTTTAACATTTAACTACCACTTTCTTTTGAAAATTTTTCATATTCTTCTTTATTCATCAATAAATCCATTTCAGATTTATCTTTAATTTTTAACTTAAAAAACCATGCTTCATTTTCTGGATCAGAATTAATTTTTCCTGGATCATCGACAATAGCTTGATTATTTTCCATTACTTCTCCAGATATAGGCGTGTAAACATCACTTGCTGCTTTAGTGGATTCTACCACACCAGCATTACCATCTTTTTCAACTGATGAACCAACATCTGGTAATTCAACAAATACTATATCACCCAACATTTCAGTTGCATGTTGCGTAATTCCTATTGTTCCGATATCTCCTTCAACTTTAATCCACTCATGCTCTTTTGAATACTTAACTTCACCCATTAATTGCTCCTTTCACATAACTTTTTTTATAAAATGGTAATCCACATATATTAGCTGGATATTTTTTTCCTCTCACTTCAAGAAAAATTTTTGTATCTTTTTTAGAAAATTCTTGCACAACATATCCCATCGCTATAGGGCCATTTACACTTGGTCCAAATGTTCCACTGGTAACTTCACCAACTAACAAATCGTCTTCATTAAAAACTTTTGTTTTTTCACGAGCAATGATTCTGCCTTCTGGTTTGATCCCTACTCTTATTTTTTTGACACCTTCGATTATTTGATTTTTTATTACATTTGATGCTATAAAATCACTATTTTCAATTCTCTGTTTTGATATTGCCCATTTAAGATTTGCTTCTATTGGTGTTTTATTAATATCTAACTCATGTCCATATAAACACAATCCGGCTTCTAATCTCAATGTATCCCTTGCACCTAAACCTATTAGTTTTGCTCCTTTTTCTAATAATTCTTTTGTAAAGTCCTCAACTAAATTATTTTCAATTGAAATCTCAAAACCATCTTCTCCTGTATATCCGGATCTTGTTATAAATATTTTTTTTTCTTTATACAAAAACCAGTTTCCACTCATAAAATAAAGGCTCTCAACACCTTTGATTGTATTGTTAAGAATTTGTACTGAACCAGGTCCTTGAATAGCAATTAATGAACGTGATTCATCTAAACTTATATCGTATTTATTTAAAAGTAATTTGCTTAAGATTTTATGATCATTATCTTTACAAGCCGCATTTAAAATAATGATATACCCACCTTCTATTTTTGTAATAATTAAATCATCATAAATTCCAGCTTCACTGTTCATTAAAAAACTATATTTAGAAAAATTTAATTTTAAATTTTTTAAATCTATAGGGAAAATTTTTTCTAGATCTTTTGTTAAATCATCTTCTCCGTAAATAAATAATTGACCCATATGAGATACATCGAAAATTCCAGAATGCTCTCTTGTAAATTTATGTTCTTCAATGATGCCTCGATCATATTGAATAGGCATTTCATAGCCTGCAAATTCTACAAATTTAGCATTATTATTTTTGTGTAATTGATAAAGTGATGTTTTTTTTATTTCCATATTAACTCATTATACCCATCTGTATATTTGCCTGAGAGTTTTACTCCTTCGGCGAGAACTTAATCTCTTTCCAGAGTTAATACGTTACGGTCCTTTTTGCCTGAGAGATTCCTGGGTGGTTGCTCCTTCGGCGCTACAATAAGTTTGTAGTCTCTCCCGTAAATGAATAATCTATTAACAGACTATATAAGTCAATTACTAATTTTTTTTTTATTTGAAAAAAGTAAATAATAAAATTGAAGTAATACTGCAAAAAGTATTATTCCTCCTCCAATTATAGTAAATAAAGGCACTCTTTCACTTGCAAATAAGAATGCCCATAGTGGACCAAGTACAGATTCTGAAAGCATAATTATACCTACCATTGCAGAAGGTGTTGTACGTGCACCAGTTGTAATAAAAATAAATCCTAAACCAACCTGGAAGCAACCAGCTACAAAACCTAAAAATATATCATGAGGAGATATCATTATTTTTGTTGATAATAAAAATCCAATTAAACACGAACATAGACCCGCCACAAATTGTGCTGGAACCATATCAACGGTTGGAAATTTTCTAACTATTATAATTAAAACAGCAAATGTGATGGGCATAGTAAAAGCTGCGAGATTTCCAGATAACTCACCTGGTGTTAAAGAATTACCTACCATCAATAAAACGCCTGTCATAGCTAGAATAATTGAGGTTAATGTAATTGCTGAAATTTTTTCTTTTAAAAAGAAGTATCCAAATACTGCCAAAAATAAAATTTGTAATGATATAATAAAATTTGTATTGGCAACTGTAGTATTATACATAGCAAAAACATAACCACAAAAACCAAAAGATAAGACAATTCCACCAATAAACCCCGGCAAACCTGAGTCTTTAAATACTTTAAAAGTTTTCTTTTTATAACTAATTATTAGAAATACTAATACGGTTAGTGAAAAAAATAACGATCTCCAAAATAAAATTTGCCACAGTGTTGATCCTTCAAAAGACTTAACTATAAGACCTCCAAAACTTAAGCTTAAAGCACCAAAAAATATTAACAAAGGGCCTGGTATTTTTGAAACTATATTCATTAAATTTGGGAAATTAAATTCTGAGTTTCCATCTCATACAACTTAAATAGAGTTTCTGCATCAGATAAATTAATTTCTTTAAATTTTATTTTTGAACCAGGTGATATTTGAACTAATCTGTCATAATCAGCACTTACCACAACTCCTATTTTTGGATAACCTCCTATTGTTCCATGATCTGACATCATAATGATTGGATTACCATCTCCAGGAACTTGAATGACACCTTTTAATAAACCTTCAGATTTTATATTAGTATTTACCATATTTTCAATTTTTGGTCCTTCTAATCTCATGCCCATACGGTCAGACAATTTTGAAACAATAAACTCTTTTTCAAAAAAATTACTTTTTCCTTTTTCTGAAAAATAATTAAAATTAGTTCCTTTGATAACCCTTATGCTTTCTATCTTTGAATTAAAATAATTGATTTTCTTTTTTTCTAGATTTGGATTAATTTTAGAGATATCTATTTTTTGACCATTATTTAATTTTTTTCCTTCATTAGAACCAATATTAGCCTTAGTATTTATCGAACAACTTCCCCATTGAAGTTTTAAATCAAATTCTCCACTTATGGCTAAGTATCCATAAACAGATTTATTTGTTGATAAGATATCGATCTCATCTCCTTGCTCTAATTGATAAGTTTCATAACAATTTCCTTCAATTTCATTATTTTTTTTTCTAATTTTAAAAATAACATCTCCAGTGATAACAATTTTAATCTTATTACCATTAAACTTTAATAAAGGTCCTTGGTATGCAAACTCTATAACAGGTAAATCAAGTTTGTTACCTACTAGCTTGTTCGCCAATAAGAAATTTCTATTATCCATAGCTCCACTAAAAGGAATACCAATATGATATAAATTTTTTCTTCCAAGATCTTGGAATGTTGTGTTAATTCCTGCTCTTATTATTT
>JACWEQ010000016.1 GCA_014653365.1 Pelagibacterales bacterium SAG-MED49
ATCTTATTCTTGAAGAAGGAAAAAAAAATGGGAATGATCATTACAGGTACACCATCATTTAGAGGTAGAAGAATAGAAGCTGGACTTTTATCTGCAGGTCAAGATTTTACAAATGATACAAATCCTTTTTCTGTTGGTCTTGGTCGTTTTGTTGATTTAAAGAAAGATGATTTCATAGGCAAAAAAGCTTTATTAAATGCAGATAAAGAATGTCGAAGTTGGGGTATTAGAGTTGTTGATGGAATAGCAAAAAAAGGAAGGTCTATAAAAATCAATGATCAATCTATTGGAAAAGTTACTTCAAGCACATGGTCTCCTTACCAAGTTTGTGGAGTTGGTATAGTACTATTAGATAAATCAGATGTAGGACCTGGAACAGTAGTTGATGTTGAATGTGTTGATGAAAAAATCCAGAAAGCTGAACTTTGCAAATTACCAATGTATGATCCAGATGGTGAAATAGTAAGAGGAATAAATAGAAAAATACCCACAAAAGCAGAGCCTTGGTTAGGAATAAAAAGTTAATAGATACTGGGAATACTTAATTTATTTTGAACGTTATGTTTTTTCAATAAACTTTCTACATAACCTTCTTTAATTAGTTTTGAAATAAATTTATTAAGAAAATCTAAAATTTCAGGGGCACCCTTTTTAATACCAATAGATTGTTTAATATAAGTGAATGGACTATTTATCATTTGAAAATCATTATTAGTTTTAATTTCTTCAATTAGTTTTGGCTTTAATCCAGCAAGAACATTAACTTTATCTTTTCTAAATAATTGATGAGACTCTTCAATTGTATTTACCCTAATTAATTCTACATTTTTAAAATTTTCAGTTAGCCATAAATCATATGCACTTCTCTCTAAGACTGCTATTTTAATACCAGTTAAATTTATATCATCGTTAGTTTTAAAATTATCTTTTTTTCTAAACATAAAATTTGCATCAATATTTACATAAGGATCAGTAAAATCTATTGTCTTACTCCTTTCTTTTTCACAGGCTATATTGCCTATATCCCACATATCTTCATTTACGGCATCAGCTAATAGCCCAGGTTTTTTAAACTGAACTAATTTACATTTTACGTCTAATTCTCTTGCAAGCTTTTTTCCAATATCTGGTGATACACCATCAGGCGAACCATCTGAATCTTTAGCGTTTATCAGTAAAAAATTACTCATATTGATGCCTACGCGCAAAATACCGGTAGGTGCTAATTTTTTAGAAATTGTCTCAATCATTAAAACCTTTTTTTTACTATGTTATATAATAATTTGATTTTTTTGATTTAATTAAATGAGCATAATAGAAAAAAAAATAATTGCGATTGGTGGTGTTGGTGTTTCACCTGAGTCAGATAAAGAATTAGACAATTTTATTATAAATCATTCAAAAAAGATGAAAAATAACATTGGTTTTTTGGGTACTGCTAGCAAAGATGATAAAGAAAAGATAAATAAATTTTATAAAAGATTTGATAATACTAGTTCAGAATTATCTCATTTTAATCTTACGTCTGATATAGATGGTTTTCATGAATGGTTATTAAACAAAGATATAGTTTATGTTGGAGGTGGTAATACTTTTTATATGCTGGAAATTTGGAAAAAAAATAATTTAGAAAAAATTTTTAAAGATGCTTATAAAAAGGGCCTTATATTATCAGGTGTTAGTGCTGGTGCTGTATGTTGGTTTGACTGGATATTATCAGATTCTATGGGACGAGGTTTTGAGCCACTAAAAGGGATAAATTTAATAGAAGGAAGCTGTACACCTCACTCATCTAACACTGAAAGAATTAATGAATTTGAATTTAATATAAAAAATAATAAATTACCTAATGGAGTTGCGATTGATGACGGTGTGGCAGTAGTTTTCATTGACGGAAAACCAACTGAAGTTTATTCTTCAATAAATAATCATAACGCTTATTTTTTAGATAAAAATACAAAAATTAATCTGAAAGAATATATTAAAAATATATGAACAACATAACTGCAAGTAAAAAAATTCACAGTATTGTGGATGCAAGAAATTTAGCAAGAAAAAGAATGCCTAAATTGATGTTTGATTTTGTTGATGGTGCATCAGGTGATGAGAAGCTATGTGAAATTAATAACACAGCTTTAGATCAAATAAGACTTGAACCAAAAGTTTTAAGAAATGTTGAAAATAGAAAATTAAAAAAGAAATTTTTAGATATTGAGTTCGATCAACCATTTGGTTTTTCTCCTATGGGTATGTGCAATTTAACATGGACAGGAGCAGACAAAATGTTAGCCAAAGAAAGTGTTGTAAATAATGTGCCTGCATGTGTATCAATGGCATCCTCAACATCTTTAGAAAAAATGTATGAGTTATCAGAGGGTCGGTCCTGGATTCAATTATACAACTTTCAAGAAAATTTTGTAATGGAGCTGTTACAAAGAGCTGAACAAACTGGTTATAAAGTAGCTATACTAACCGTAGATGTTCCAATTCAATTTAGGAGAGCTAAAGATAATAAAAAATGGCTTTACTGTACCTTTTAAAATTGGTCCAAAACAAATGTTTGATTTTGCGACCCACCCTCTTTGGTCATTAACAACTTTATTAGGCGGGATCCCAAAACCAATGAACTATGAAACTTCAAAAAATGGTAATAAATTTGTAAGAAGTGAAAGTAGAGGAGCAACAGATTGGGGAACTCTAAAAAGAGTACGAGATGCATGGAAAGGAAAATTAATAATTAAAGGAGTTATGTCACCAGAGGATGCAATCAAAATTAAAGCTGAAGGAGTTGATGCAATTCAAGTATCAAATCATGGTGGACGACAATTAGATAGTGCCACTGCTGCAATCGAAGCGTTACCATTAATTAGAAATGCACTAGGTAAAGAATTTCCTCTACTATTTGACAGCGGTGTTAGAGGTGGAAGTGACATTATAAGGGCGTTAGCTTTAGGAGCAGATTATGTAATGCTTGGCAGACCACTAATGTATGGAATTGGCGCAGATGGAGAAAAAGGTTTAAGAAGAATTTTAGATATAATTAAGGATGAATTAAGTACTGCACTAGGTTTAGTTGGTTTAAATGATATTAATCATGTGACTTCGGAAATTATTGCTAAAAAGTTTATACAAAATATGAAATACTAAAATTATGTCTGAAAAAAAAAATTAGAGGTGGATCCTTAATCGCAAGAGCCTTAAAAGATAAAGGTATTCAACATGTTTTCACGTTATCTGGAGGATTTTGTAATCCAGCTTTAGAAGGTTTTATGGAATGTCAAATGGAGGTAATAAACTGCCCTCATGAACAAGTGGCAGGACATATAGCTGATGGTCATACAAGAATTACTCGTAAACCAGCTGTTTGTCTTGTTGGTCCAGAAGGTTTTGCAAATGCAGTTCCTTCAATGATGGAGGCTTGGGGTGAAAGATCACCAGTAATATTTATTACTGGTTCTAGTAGTTTAAAAAGACAAGGATCAGGGGGCTTTAAAGAAATAGACGATGTAGCAATTGCTGCTCCCTTAACGAAATACAGCGCAAGTATAACAGACGGTACTCGAATTAGAGAATTTGTAGATAAAGCATATAGGATAGCAACAAATGGTTATCCTGGTGCAGTTCATTTAAGTTTGCCTGTTGATATTATGTTTTCATCTTTTTCAGAAGATGTGGGACTTGAAGAAAGACCTTTTTCTCATGAAGCAAAATCAGTTGATAAAGCATGGCCAGATCCAAAAAATATTTCTGAAATATTAGAGCTTGCTTGCAATGCAAAGAAACCTGTTTTGATAGGTGGACATGGTGTTTGGTGGTCTGGATCTGAAAAAAAATTAGAAGAAGTCGGAAACAATCTAGGTATTCCAATATTTAATATTCCCTATCATCAAAAATTACTTGGAGAAGAAGCTTATGCTTATATGGGCTTAGCTGATATCCATCAATACCCTCCATCTAAATTTGCGTTACATGAGTCTGATTTAGTTTTAATGGTTGGAGCAAGATTGGATAATCAAATGAATTTTGGTAATCCTCCCCTTTTTCCAAAATCAACTAAGCTTGTTTGTATTAATGGCTCTCATGAAGAAATTGAACTTAACAGAGCTGCAGACATAAATTTATTATGTGATCCTGGCGTATTTTTAGATACTTTAAAAAATCTTAAAACAAATAATAAATGGAATTTAGGTCATGAGTGGTTTGATCTTAATAAATCTAAAAAACAAGAATGGGTTAATAAGACTTTAGAAGATTTAAGCAAAGAAACTAAAGAAGCAGAAACTAATGGTGGAAAAATGCATCCACTTCAATTGGCTTTAGATGTTCAAGATGCAATTGGAGAAAAAGACTGGTTAGTTATTGATGGTGGCAACACACATTTCTGGTCAGAAATTGCAATAAATATTGCTGGATCAAAAGGAAAAAAAATTGGTGGAATTTTACATCCAGGAACATTTAGCATGTTAGGTGTTGGCGTACCATTTGCCCTATCTGCAAAAAATACTCACCCTGATTCAAATGTAATTCTAATAAGTGGTGATGGAGCTTTCCTTTCAGGTGGCTTATCGATAGAAGCTGCTTTTCAAGAAAATAAACCAATAGTAGTTGTCATTGATAATAACGGTGGCTTAGATTGTATTTCTCAACAACAAGAACGTTTATTTGATAGTGGAAAACACTTCGCAACTGATTTTAGAGATATACCTTTTCATAAAATTTTTGAGGGTTTTGGGGGTCATGGAGAGTTAGTTACAAAAAGAGAGCAGTTAGCTCCAGCACTAAAAAGAGCTTTAGAAAGTGGAAAAACCGCATGTATCAACGTAAAAGCCAAAGGTGTAATAAGCCCAATTGTAGCTGCAGTTAGTGACAAAAGAGATAAGGCTTCAATAGAATAAAATCATGGCAACTCTATCATCTCATTTACTAAATTCAGTCAATGGAACTCATGCGAGCGGCGTTAAAGTTATAATTAATCAAATCAATTCTTCTGGTGAAAAAGTAATTTTTTTTGAATCTGAAACAGATAATGGAGGAAGAATTTTAAAAGATTTTGATCTTTCAAAAAATGACTGTAATTGTGATTATGAAATGGTATGTAAAACTGCTGATTATTTTTCTGAAAAAAAAATTGTCTCTGAAATAATAATTAAATTTAGAATGCAAGATCCTAAAAAAAAATATCACCTACCAATTATTATATCCCCAAATGGTTACTCAATTTGGTGGTCGCAATAGTTATTAAATAATTAAATTTTTATGTCTAAAAATATAAAACTGAATATGTCTAGGAGAATAAGAAGAACTCCATATACAAACCGGGTTGAAGAACATGGTGTTTCAGATTTTACTGTAGTAAACCATATGCTTTTGCCTAAAGGATTTAAAAATTCTATTGAAGAGGATTATTGGCATTTAAGTAAAGAGGTTCAGGTTTGGGATGTTTCTTGTCAAAGACAAGTTCAAATTAGTGGGCCTGATGCAGTTACACTTGTTCAAAAATTAACACCTCGTTCAATACATAATATGGAAATAGGAAAATGTTTTTATATTCCTATGCTTAACGAAAATGCAGGAATGATAAATGATCCGGTTTTGCTTAAACTAGATGATGATCTGTTTTGGATATCAATTGCAGACTCAGACATTTTACTTTGGACAAAAGGGTATGCTCTAGGTTTAAATTTAAATGTAAATATTGAAGAGCCTGATGTTTATCCCTTGGCAATTCAAGGACCTAAATCAGAAGAACTATTGATATCAATATTTGGTGAAGAAATAAAAAAAATTAAATTTTTTAATTTCAGAGTGTTTGATTTTGAAGGAACAAAACAAATTATTGCAAGATCTGGTTATAGTAAACAAGATGGGTTTGAAATTTACTTTAAGACTCATGAAAAATATTTTGATAACATCGAGATGGGTGAAAAACTTTGGGATACAATTTGGGAAGCTGGAAAAAAATTTAATATTTCTCCAGGATGTCCTAATCTAATTGATAGAATTGAAGGTGGACTTATGTCTTATGGCAATGATTTTACCAGAGAAAACAATCCACTTGAATGTAATCTAGAGAAATATTGTAAAGATGATGCTTCTCATGATTTTATTGGAAAACAAGCTTTAACAAAAATTCATAACGATGGTGTAAAACAAAAAATCAGAGGTATCACATTTGATGGAAATCCTTGTTTGGGAATAGGTCACCCTTTAAAAGTATTATCCAAAGATAATAAAATAATTGGGCAAATTACTTCTGGTATTTACTCTCCTAGAATTAAAAAAAATGTTGGTTTATCAATGATTTTAAAAGACTACTGGGAAATAGGAGAAAATGTATTTATTCAGAACCTTGACGGATCAAAAAGAAACGGATCGATAACCTCTTTGCCATTTCCAGATTAAATAGTTATATATACGCCTTATGTTTAAAGCAGTTATAGCAGGTTACTCAAGATCTCCTTTCACAATGGCAAGAAAAGGAGAATTAATAGATGTAAAGCCAGTTAATTTACTTGCTGAAGTAATAAACAACCTTGTTTCAAAAACTAAAATTAACAAAAGTGAAATAGAAGATATTGTAATTGGTTGTGCTTTTCAAACAGGAGAACAGTGTTTCAATATTGGTAAATTAGTAACTTTTTTAACTAATATGGATATTAAAACTTCAGGAATGACTGTTGATAGATGGTGTGGATCATCAATGGAGGGTATTCATATAGCTGCAGGAAAGATAGCAATGGGATCTGGGAAAGTGTTTATATGTGGTGGTGTCGAAAGCATGACAAGAGTTAATACAGGTTTTGATGCTATGCCATATCCTTATTCTGAAAAAGAAAATCCTAATGTATATTTTTCAATGGGTATCACTGCAGAAAATGTAGCCAAACAATATTCTATATCAAGAACAGAACAACAGGAATTTGCAATATCAAGTCATCAAAAAGCATTTGAAGCTCAATCAAAAGGAAATTTTAATAATGAAATTGTAACTATTGGAACTTGTTCTCAAGATAGTAATATTAGACCGGGTAGTACTCAAGAAAAACTAGATGGATTAAAATTAGCATTTGATCAAAATGGAACAGTAACAGCTGCAACATCATCACCTCTGACAGATGGTGCCTCAGCTACATTAATTTGTGAGGAACAATTTGCTAAAGATAATAATTTAGAAATTTTAGCTAGGATTGTTTCAACCTCTGTTCAAGGATGCAAAGCAGATACAATGGGCTTAGGACCAATTGGAGCATCACAGAAAGCATTAGAAAGAGCAAAATTAACAATTAAAGATATTGATATCGTAGAACTAAATGAAGCATTTGCATCTCAATCATTAGCTTGCATAAAAGATTTACAAATAGATCCTAAAAAAGTTAACATAGATGGTGGTGCGTTAGCGTTAGGTCATCCACTTGGAGCAACAGGTGCAAGAATTACTGGAAAAGCAGCTCAATTATTAAAAAGAGAAAACAAAAAATATGCATTGGCTTCTCAGTGTATAGGTCTTGGAATGGGTATCGCCACAATAATTGAGTCTGTAGAATAAATCTCTAAATGCAACAATTACCTTTTGATCAAAGATCTGGAAAAATTTGGTTCAATAATGAATTATGTGAATGGCAAGATGCCAGAGTTCATATTATTAGCCATGGAATGCACTATGCAAGCTTAGTTTTTGAAGGTTTAAGAGTTTATAATAAAAAGATTTTTAAGTTAAAAGAGCATACTGATAGACTTTTCAATTCTGCCAAAATTCTTGATATGAAAATTCCTTATTCTTTTGATGAGATTATTGAGGCTACAAAAAAACTTGTTTCTGATCAGAGTATTGAAAACGGATATATAAGACCTTTTGTTTGGAGGGGTAGTGAAATGATGGGAGTTTCTGCGCAAAATACCAAAATTAATGTAGCAATAGCTATATGGGATTGGCCAACATATTTTAATCCTGAACTAAAATTAAAAGGTATAAAATTAAATATATCTAAATGGCAAAGGCCTCCACAAAACTCTTCACCTTGGGAAAGTAAAGCAGCTGGTTTATATATGATTTGCACACTTTCGAAACACCAAGCTGAAAAAGATGGTTACACAGATTCTTTAATGCTAGACCACGAAGGCAACATAGCTGAAGCTACAAGTGCTAACATTTTTTTTAAAGACAAAAATAATGGATTACATACACCAATACCCGACTCATTTTTAGACGGTATCACTAGAAAAACTGTTATTGATTTAGCAAAATCGAAAAATATTAAAATAAATGAAAGAAAAATATCTCCCGATGAGCTTTCTAATTTTAAAGGTTGTTTTATAACTGGTACTGCAGCAGAAATTACACCTGTTGGAAATATTCTAGATAATAAATTTGAAGTCTGTGATTTAATTAAAGATCTATCTTCAAGTTATGAAAAATTAGTTGGAAAAAATTAAAACTATCTATTGATTCCTCTTAGTCTTTCAGATCTTCTTCTAAGAAGCTCTGCTGTAACTAGAATTAAAGTAGACATTACAATCAAACATGTTGCAACAGCCATTATAGTTGGACTTAATTGTTCTCTTAATCCTACCCACATTTGAATTGGAATAGTGGTATTTTCTAATCCAGCTAAGAACAACACAACTACAACCTCATCAAATGAAGTTACAAAAGCAAATAACGCACCAGAAATTACACCTGGCATAATTAAAGGTAGTGTTATTTTCATAAATGTATTTACAGGATTACTTCCTAGGCTTGCTGCAGCACGTGTTACACTATGATCAAAACCTGACAAAGTTGCTGTCACTGTAATTACTACAAATGGAGTTCCTAAAATTATATGCGATAAAATAATTCCTGTGTGAGTAGCTGCTAGACCAACTTTTGCCATAAAGAAAAATATTGCAGTGCCTGAAATAATTAATGGAACGATCATTGGTGAAATTAACAATGCCATGAATGCTGCCTTATAAGGCATATGTCTACTGCTTAAACCCAAAGCAGCTACTGTTCCAAGAATTGTCGATCCAATTGTTGCAAAGAAAGCTATAAATAAACTATTCTTAGTGGCTAAACCCCATGGATTTTTTAGTTCCATAAATCATGTCTTCATACCACCTTAAAGAAAAACCTTCAGGATCTAGCGCTAACATTTTAGCTGAAAAGTGAATGTATTGTTCAGCATTAAATGAAAGTGGTAAAATTACAAATAAAGGTGCGATTAAAAAAAAGAACACAAATCCACAGAAAGTTAAATATGTGTAGTGCCATATTCTATAATTTAAAGGTGTATGATTTGGTAATGCCATAAATTATCCTAATTTAATATTATCTATTCCAACAAGTTTGTTATAAATCCAATAAATTGCTAAAACTCCAACTAATAGCATTGTACCAAGAGCTGACGCAAAAGCCCAGTCTAATGAACTTTTCATGTGATAAGCAATAGTGTTACTTATTAAAGACCCGCTGGCTCCACCTACTAATGCAGGAGTTATGTAGTAACCAATAGCTAAAATAAATACCAATAAACACCCAGCACCAATACCAGGAATAGTTAAAGGGAAATAAATTTTTACGAATGAAACAAGTGGTGTTCCACCTAATGATTTTCCAGCTCTCATTAAACTTGGAGATATAGTTTTCATAACACTGTACAAAGGTAAAACCATGAAAGGTAATAATATTTGTGTCATAGCTACAAATGTTCCAATAACATTGTACATTAACTCTGGCCTATTGTCGTCAGCAGCTAAACCGATCCATACAATTAAATCATTTATTGGACCTTGTTGTTGAAGCAAAACCATCCAACTTGAAGTTCTAACCAACAATGATGTCCAAAAAGGAAGTAACACACATATCATTAATAAATTACTATATTTCATTGGTAAAGTTGCTAACAAATGTGAAATTGGGTAAGCAAGAATAAAACAAAAAATCGTAACCCAAAAAGCTACATTCAATGTTCTCATCCATAAAATTTTATAAATTCTTCTGTCCTCTTCAACACTAACTATGTTTCTATCTTGATCAAATGTCATATCCACACCCTTAAGATATTTTGCATATGACCATTCAGGGGCTGCATTTTTCAACGCAACTAAGTATTCAGGCTGACCCCATCTTTTGTGAACTTTAATAAATTGTTCCTTATAATTTCCCTCTTCAAATTTATTAATTTTTCTAACTGTTTTTTTTATCAAACTACTAAATCCTGATTTTTCATAGTTCAATCTTGCTATAATTTTTCCATAAGTCTTATTTTGTTTCAAATAAGTTAAGTCTTCATAAAGTCCTTTGTAAACGGGTTCATCTGGTAAATCATTTCCATCCCACTTTTCCATTGCATTAAATGTTTTAGGAAGCATTTTTGTAATCATACGATCATCAACACTCCTAAATAACATATCTCCTATTGGAAAAACGTAAATAATTAAGATGAATAAAAATAAAGGAGCTACAAGCAAAACTGCTTTTAGTTTATTTTTTCTTTCTGCTTTTTTAAGACTTTGCTCAAGAGGTATTCCGTCTGATGATAAAATTTGTTCTTTGCTCATAATTTAAAAAAAAAGGGCGGTTATTTTCGTAACCGCCCTAATATTATAATAAAATTTTAATCTATAAAACTAAATTATAGACCAGCTTTCATTGCTTCCCATTTCTCATTTATCTCGTCCTGGTTATCTGCCCAGAAGTCAGGATTCATAAGAATGTGGCTTTTTAAGTTGCTAGGTGCTGTTGGCATATGTGGTACCATGTTAGTTTTACCATCTTTAAACCAAGGCTCTCCAGCTTCCATAATAGCAATTGAAGATTTTCGCCAAGGTGCGTAAGCAATATACTTAGCACTTCCAGCTAAACCTTCAGTACTAGTCATTTCAGCAAGTACTTTCATAGCACTACCATCAGCATAACCTGGACCATCTTTAACTAATGCAAAATACTCATAATCAAGAATTTGAGCATCCCATACTTGTACAAGTGGAGTTCCTTCCATCTGTGCGTTAAAGAATCTACCATTCCAACCTGTGGCCATTACTACTTCACCGTTAGCTAGTAATTCTGGTGGTTGAGCACCAGCATTCCAGAATACACATCCACCGTTTGGATCTGTGCAAAGTGCTTTAATTTTATTTAAAGCTCTATCAATACCAGCACCTTCCATTTTTCTATAAAGTAAATCACCACCAGCTTGTGCTCCGCTAGCTTTTACTCCATCAGCTACAAGTGCAATTTCTAAGTTAGACATTGCGCCTTTGTAGATAGCTCTTTTACCTGGAAACTTACTAGTGTTGAAAAAATCTTTAATAGTTTTTGGTTTTTTTGCTTCCGATTTTATCATCATTATAAGCGAAGTTCCAAGAGTACAGAATATTTCCAACTGCACATTTTGAAGGCATGCTTGTAAAGAAGTCTTGACTTGCAGGTGTTCCATCTGGAGCAGGCAAGAAGTCTTTATCAAAATCGAATTCATGGAAAATACCTTCGTCACATCCAATGATTGTATCTTTTGCGTATACATCAATGATGTCCCAAGTTATTGCTCCAGCTTCTTTTTGAGCTTTAATTTCTGATAATCCCCCAGTGTAGTCTACCCAATTAACAGGTATTCCTAATTTTGCTGCAGTAGGATCACCGTACCCCAATTTTTGTGACTCTGTGTAAGCTCCACCCCAAGACACTACAGTAACTGCAAATGCTGAAGTTGTTACAGAAAGTACAAAAGAAAGAGCAAGTAATAATTTACTTAATTTTTTCATTTATTCTCCTATTTAACGTTAACGTTTAGTTTTTATAATGATAAATTAAAACAATATAGATTAGTATAGTCAACAGTTGATTAAGGCTAATTTGGCTTTGTTTTTAAAGAAAAAAATTAGATACTTATTTTAGGTCTAAAGCTCTACAGTCAACGCTGTTCCAGCCAATATTGATTTCTTTTCCTGCTTTTATATCCATACCACTTGAGCTATTTGGAACTTTAAGAATAAATTGTTTATTACCCAATAGGTCTACTCTTAATCTTGTATGATCACCATGATAAATAACTTCTTCAATTTTACCTTTGTGATTATTGTCCATTGTAGTCTGCGGATCAATTAATGCTCTTTCAGGTCTTAACGATACTGTTGTTTTCTCCCCTTTTGCTTTTACAACAATAGGGTTTGCAAAAATTTCTGCACCTGAATTTAATTTCACCTTACATTTATCACCTGCAACATCTATTACCTCTCCACCAAAAGTATTATTCTCCCCGATAAACTCTGCAACAAACGAGTTAACAGGTCTTTCATATAATTCATCTGGACTAGAAAGTTGTTGAACTTTACCATCATTGAATACTGCAATTCGGTTAGACATTGTTAGAGCTTCAGTTTGATCATGAGTAACATATACAACTGTTACACCAATACTTTCATGGATATGTTTAATTTCATATTGCATGCTTTCTCTTAAATTTTTATCTAACGCACCTAAAGGTTCGTCCATCAATACAAGTTTTGGATCAAACACTAGTGATCTTGCAACTGCTACTCTTTGTTGTTGAC
>JACWEQ010000017.1 GCA_014653365.1 Pelagibacterales bacterium SAG-MED49
TTTTAGCAATAATATTTTTAAATGAAAAAGTTGGTATTAGAAGATGGCTTGCCATCTCCTTAGGGTTTATTGGTGTTTACATCGTTTTGAACCCAGATTTTAACGATTTTGATTATAAAAAATTAGCACCTATTGCATGTGCTCTATGTTATTCGATATCAATGACAATTACAAAATATACATCTGATAAAGATAATTCGTATACTCAAATGATGCATTTGTATTTTGGGGCAACTATAATCAGTATTTTATTTTTTGTTTTTACTGGTGATGGTCAATTTAACACTTCAACTGATCCAACATTTCAATTTATTTTTAGAGAATGGTTTACAAATCCAACTTATGCATGGCCAATTATTATTTTAATGGGATTTATTGGGGCTCTAGCATTTTTTTGTGTATTTAATGCATATAGTATAGCGTCTCCATCAGTTGTTTCATTATATGAGTATTCATTAATAATTTGGTCAATTATAATTGGCTATATATTATTTGATAATGTCCCAACACTTAGAACTTTTGCTGGTGTTTCGATTATTATAGGTGCGGGCGTTTACATTTACTTAAGAGAAAAGGTAAAAGATCAAATGATAGTAACAGATACCCCAAATAGATAATGAAAAGCTACATTCCAACTATAAATATTTCTTCTTTACTTAAATCAGAATTTGAATCTAAATCTGCGATTAATACACTTAAAAAAATTGAAAAGGCATGTGCTGAAGTGGGCTTCTTTCAAGTTACTGGTCATGGAATAAACGCTAAAGAAATAAAGAATATCTGTAAAATAGGAAATACATTCTTTAACTCTTCAGAAAAAAATAAAAAAAAATTAGCTCCAAAAAAATGGAATAATAGAAATAAAAATATTTATAGAGGCTACTTTCCAAATAGTGTTAATGGTAAAGAGGGTTTGGATTTAGGAGATCTTAAAGTAACTGTAAAAAATTCAAAAAAATATAAATCTTCTTATATTGAATATTTAAATCTTAATAAATCTTTAAGCAAACCATCTATTAAAAGTTTGTCTAACTATTTTGATGAAATTTTTTCATTAAGTGAAATTTTATTTAAAAGTATAATTCAACTTTATAAAAAAGATGTAAGTATTAGTAACCAAGCCTTTACAAGAATTAAAACCTTGAGCACATTAAGATTTAATTATTATCCTAATCAAACAAAACCAGTAGAGATTTCAAAGCAAGATGGTGTGGCTCTTGGTTGTGAGACCCACGTCGATAGTGGGGTGTTTACTGTTCTTTACCAGGATAAAAAAGGTGGCCTACAAGTTCAGAATAGAAAAAATAAGAAATGGTATGATGTTCCATTTAATAAAAAAGCACTTGTTGTAAATACTGGTTTAGCTTTAGAATATTTGAGCGAAGGTAGATTTAAAGCTACTAATCACAGAGTGCTATGGAATAAAACAAAAAGGATGTCGATTCCATTCTTTTTTGAACCTTCTTATGATTTTAAAATGTCTCCTTCATTTTTAAATGGAAATTCATATAATAAAAATAAAGGTATAATTTTTGAGAAATTTTTAAAAAAATCTTTGAAAAAATTTATTGAATACCAACGATAAAATTAAAAATATGGATATGTTTAAATAATGATTTATCTTCATAAAATCCTCCCTCTAATTTTTAGTCCATTAATGCTGATAATGGTATTAATCATTTTTTGGAGTAATTATTAATTCAAAAAAAATAAGCTTAATTGGAATATTTATTTTAATCGTTTGCTCTTTACCTATTGTTTCTGACAAATTAGTTGCTTATCTTGAATCTGATTATCAATTAAGCAAACCCTCTAATATTGAGCCTGCTGACACAATAGTTGTTTTGAGTGGTATGATTAGAACTATAAACTCTAAAGATGGTTTAGATTATGAATTCGGTGAAGCATCTGATCGAATTTTTGCAGGAATAAATTTATTTAAAGAAAAAAAGGCCCCTAAACTAATTCTTACTCGAGGGAAATTACCATGGTCTGTTGGAATTCCAGAAGGTGAACATTTGAAAGAAATTGCAATCACTAATGGAATATCAGAAAATAATATTCTTTTAACTGAAAATGTGGAAAATACTGACCAAGAGGCAAAAGCTATTAAAAAACTACTTTCTGCAGATGAGCCTAGGGTTATACTGGTTACATCTGCATTTCATATGCCAAGAGCTCAATTAGTCTTTGAGGCTGCTGGTATAAATGTGGTCCCTTTTCCTGTTGATTTTCAAAAAGGATTATCAAAAATTACTTTTATGAGTTTCATGCCTTCAGCAAATGCGCTAAGTGAAACAAGCTTTTTTGTCAGAGAAATGATAGGAAGAACTTATTACAATTTGAAATATTAGGTCTAATTAGAACCTAATTTCTTTATTCCCTGGAACTTTAAATTGTGCTAATGTTCTGCCTGTAAAGAGCGATACATAACTCATCGTGATGTGATCAGCAGATACTACGAAAGCGGGATAGATCGTCTTTTTTAAATTAGAAAGTTTAAAGGAGGAAAGATGAAATTTGGATATTTTTGCAATACAACTAATTGGACACATAAGCCATATCACGAATTATTAGATGAAACTAGAGAGATCACTGAATACTGTGATCAAAGTAAATGGGATTCTATTTGGTATACCGAGCACCATTTTAATCACGAGGGCATGGAGTCATTAACAAATCCTTTAATGATGGGTGTTGATGCGGCAGCTAGAACTAAAGATATAAGAATAGGACAAGCTTGTAACGTAATAACTTTTCATAACCCTATTAGAATGGCAGAAGATATTGCTCTATTAGATCAGCTATCAAAAGGGAGAGTTGAAATTGGTATTGGTAGAGGGATTTATGGGAGAGAAGCAATAAATCTGAATAAAGAAGCAGACATGAAAGACCAAGCAAAAAACTTCAGGCTATTTGAAGAAACCTTAACAATTTTAAAAAAAGCTTGGAAAGAAAAATTTTTTAACCACAAAGGTGAATTTTACACATATCCAGCACCTAATTATGTGTGGCAACATGATATGAGTCCACCAAATAAAGATTTAGTAAATCTTGAAACTAACGTAATGGAAAATATTAGTGTTCTTCCAAAACCTTATCAGCAACCTTGTCCACCTATTCATCAAGTTGTAGATGGAATTAGATCTATAGAATGGGCAGCTCAACAAGGTTTAAACATTATAATGTGGATACCAACAGTTAAGGCTCTTAAAATTAAATTTGAAGCATTTAAAAATGCAAAATCAGAAGCTGAAAAAAGAAACGTACCTATGGGTGAAGGTATTTCTTTAGTAAGAGATATGTTTGTGGCTGATACAATGGAAGAAGCTAAAGAAAAAGCTGGTCAGCATATGGTAGATTACATGAAATGGGTTTGTCATTGGAGAGGTCTTGGAAATCATATGGATCCAGGTGAAGAATTACCTGAAACAAAAGGAAAGCTAGATTTACTTAATTATGAATTTCTACATAAAAGAAATATGCTTTTTGGAACTCCTGAATATGTAATTGATAAAATTCATGAACTTAAATCTGAATTAAACTTACAAAATTTACACGTTTGGTCAAACTTTCCAGGTATAAAACACCAGGACTGTATGAAAAGTATAAAACTATTTACTGAAAAAGTAATGCCTCATTTCAAAGATGCTATTGATACTGAAGTAAAAAAAGTTTCGTGATCAAGCCACATAGGAAATTGACTGGTGGCGAAGCTGCCGTTAAATCCTTAAAAAAAGAAAACGTTAAAAATGTTTTTGGTCTTATTGGTTCTGCTACCATGGAAATGTTTGACGCACTTTACCACGAAAAAAAATATCAAATTTATAGGTGTAAGAGATGAACGAACTGGCACTCATATGGCTGATGGGTATGCAAGAGCATCTAATCGACCAGGTGTTATAATAGCAGGACAAAATGGTCCTGGTGCTACAAACTTAGTAACAGGTATTGCTCAAGCAAAAGCTGCTTTTTCACCTGTTGTTGCAATTGCAGGATCTTATTCTACGAAGGATAAAATGGAAGATGCTTTTCAAGGTCTTGATCAGCAATCTTTATTTACTCCTATCACTAAAAAAACTTGGACCGTTAAAAGTTCCAAAATAATACCCAATATTATGAGCGATGCTTTTAACTTAGCAATGCAACCTCGAAGGGGACCGGTTTGTGTTAATTTGCCAAGAAATATTTTGGCTGCAACAAATAATTACAATATTAATACCAATAAACCTTCTTTTTCTAATGAAAGTAATCTTAGAGGTAAAGATGAGAGCATAAAAAAATCAGCAAAAATTATCAATCAAGCCAAGCAATTTGTAATAATTGCTGGTGGAGGAATTAAATATACTGCCAAATATAGAGAAGTAATTAAACTTGCTGAATTATTAAATGCACCAATAGTTACTGCTGCAGGTCATGGAGATGCTATTCCTTTTAATCACAAACTAAATGCTGGTCAAATGGGTCCTCGTGGAAATCCTGTTGCATCAAGACTTGTTAAAGAAGCAGATGTTATTTTGGCAATTGGCACTAGATTAGGTTTCAACTCTACTTTTTACTCATACGATAATATAAATAAAAAAGCTAAAATCATTCAAGTTGAAATTGAAAAAAAAATGCTTGGAAAATATTTTCCAATTGCTATTGGTATTAATGCTGATGCAGCAACAGCTACAAATCAAATATATAATGAACTTAGAAAAACAGAAAATTAAGTTAGATATAAAAAATTGGACAAATTCATATCTAAAAGAAAGAAAATTTTACTTAGCTAATAGAGACAAAAAAAATCTTGGAAATAACTTTCCTATTCAACCAACAGGATTATTTAAACAATTAAGAAAAGCTTTACCAAAAGATACTGCTATTACTCTAGATGCAGGAACACTTTGTTTGCAAGCAACAGATGCTTTGGAATATTATAATCCACCATCTTTATTTACACCTTTAGACTTTGGGTTGGTTGGTTTTTCATTTGCATGTGGTCTTGGAGTTAAAATTGCAAAACCAAAAAAAAACTGTTGTAAGTCTAATGGGTGATGGAGGTTTTGGCATGACTATATCAGAATTAAGTACAGCGGTTGAATATGGAATAAATACAACAACTATTGTAATGAATAATCAAAGTTGGGGAGCAGAAAAAGCTTACCAAAAAGATTTTTTTGGAAAAAGATATTTAGGGGCAGATATTACTAGTCCTTCATTTGATAAAGTTGCCGAACTATATGGTGCAAAAGGTTTTAAAGTTAAAAAAATTTCTGAAATAAATGAGGCTGTCAGAGCGGCAGTTAAATGTAATAAACCTGCAGTAGTTGATATTGATGTTGACCCTAGTGCATTATATAGTTTTAGAAGAGATAGTTTTAAACATAGGCAAAAATAAATGTCACAAAATGATATAGGTAATAAAATTCCAATTTATAAATTAAAAGCAGGTAAAGAAGTTGAAGATTATTATGATGAGTGGACAGTTGAAAATAAATATGACAAGGACATGGTTGACTGGAAGTATTCTGGACCTCAAGAAACAGTAGAGCTTTATACAAAACATATTTCTCAAAAAAATATAAAGATCTTAGATGCTGGTTGTGGAACTGGATTGGTGGGAATTGAACTTAAAAAAAATGGTTTTACAAACTTTGATGGAGCTGATTTTTCTCAACAAATGCTAGATCTTGTGCCTAAAAATATTTATCAAAATTTATTTAAAATTGATCTTAATCAACAAATTAACATAAAAGATAACAGTTATGAGGGTATAACCTGTGTTGGAACTTTTACTTTTGGTCACGTTAACCCACCTGCATTAGATGAGATGATTAGGATTTGTAAAACTGGGTCCTTAATATGTTTTACAATAAATATTGGAATTTATGAGGAATATGGGTTTGACAAAAAGATTAAAGAATTAGAAGATAACAAATCTTGGAAGATAATTGAATTCGTTAAATCAAATTATATTGCAAGCAAAGGAGTAAATGCTTGGTTAGTTTTAGCTCAGGTTACTAAATAAAAAAATTATGAATATAAATTTAAGAAAATTCACAAAGTTTGTTGATAAAACTTTTATTGAAGGAGGCAAGGAAGCTAAAGAGCCAGTTTTATTAGTTTCTGTTGCTGCAGTATTTAAAAATCCTTGGCATGGACAAGGTTTTGTTGAAAACTTAAGTCCCACAATTTTAGACTTGGCGCCTAAACTGGGTGATTTATTAGTCCCTGAACTAATTAAAGAAATTGGATCTCCTGAAAAAATTTTAGCTTATGGTAAAGCTGGTGTGGTAGGATTAAACGGAGAAATAGAGCATGCTTCTGCTTTTATTCATACATTAAGATTTGGAAATAAATTTAGAGATGCTGTTGGAGGAACTTCATATTTAAGTTTTACGAATACTAGAAGCCCAGCTGGATCAAAAATTTCTATACCCATGATGCATAAAACAGACTCTGGTTTAAGACCGTATTATTTAACACACGAATTTACTATTCACGATGCTCCATTTGATGATGAAATTGTTATTGCTATTGGAGGTGCTTCAAGTGGAAGAGCTCATGCAAGAACTGGTGATAGATACCAAGATATGAAAGAAATGGGCATTGAGCCCAAATAACACTTGATGACGACAGGAATAGCTGCATCAGGTACATTTTATTTCTATAATAAAAAAGAACAATCCATTCCAATAGTATTCATTCATGGTGTTGGATTAACTTATGAAATTTGGCAACCTCAATTAGATTTTTTTAAAGATCGCAGTACTCTATCGTATGATATTTTGGGTCATGGAAAAACACCGTTAAACAAACAAGATATTAGTTTTGATGATTTTTCTGATCAACTGATAAATTTAATAGATGAACTTAAAATTGATAAAATTCATTTAATAGGTTTCTCAATTGGGTCTTTAATTGCTAGAAACTTTGCAGAAAAATTTAATGATCGATTACAATCTTTAACTCTTTTGGGTTCAGTTTATAAAAGATCTGAACAACAACAAAAAATTGTTAATGAAAGATTTAATCAAGCTAAACAAGAATTAAAGCTATCAAAACAAGCCTTAAAGAGATGGTTTACAGATAAATATTTAGAAAATAATCCAAATACTTATGAAAAAATAAGCTCAATTTTATCTTCAAATAATATGTCTAATTTTCTTAAGGTTTATGCCCTTTTTGTTAATCACAAAAATGATGAAGACTTTGAAAAAATTAAGATCAATACTTTAGTAATGACAGGTGAAAATGATATTGGTTCAACAATTGAGATGTCACAAGAATTAAACAAAATAATCATAAATAGTGAATTAAAAATCATCAAAGACGGCAAACATCTTTGTGGTATTGAATGTGCAGATGATGTAAATTTGGCTATCAAAAAATTTATCGATAAAAATGAATAAATTAAAACAGTATCAAATGTTTATTAATGGTGAGTGGGTAGACTCTGAAAATAAAAAAACTTTTGAAACTTTAAATCCAGAAAATAATGAACCTTGGGCAATTGTTCCTGAAGCAAGTGCTAAAGATGTAGATAAAGCTGTTACAGCAGCACAAAAAGCATTTGAAGGTGAGTGGCCCAAACTACTTCCAAGAGAAAGAGCGAAGTTTTTAAGAGCTATAGGAGATCAATTAAGACAAAATGCTGAAATGCTTGGTGAAATTGAAACGATTGATACAGGGAAACTTTTTAGAGAAACAAAAAAACAAGCAATTTATATAGCCGAATATTATGATTATTACGCTGGTCTTGCAGATAAAGTTGAGGGCACAGTGCTACCAATAGATAAACCAAATGTTCAAGCAATAACTACTAGAATTCCAATTGGTGTTATAGCAGCAATCATTCCTTGGAATTCACAAATGTTTTTAACAGCTACAAAATTAGCTCCTGCTCTTGCGATGGGGAATACTGTCGTGATTAAATCATCTGAACTTGCTCCAGCTGTTATGTTTGAATTTGCAAAACTTATAGAAAAAACTGGTATCCCTAAAGGAGTAGTAAATGTTATTACTGGTTTTGGTAACCCATGTGGAAAGACACTTACAAGTCATAACTTAGTTGAAAAAATTGCATTTACAGGTGGGCCAGAAACTGCAAGACATATCATTAAAAATTCAGCTGATAATCTATCTGAAGTAAGTTTAGAATTAGGTGGAAAAAGTCCTGTTGCTGTTTTTGATGATGCAGAACAAGAAAATGCAATAAATGGAATTACTGCAGGAATATTTGGTGCAAGTGGCCAAAGCTGTATAGCTGGATCAAGACTTTATATTCAAAAAGGTATTTATGATGAATTTTTAGACAAACTTTCTAAGCGAGCGTCTAAAATTAAGATTGGAACTCCAATGGATCCAGACACTGAGATGGGGCCATTAAGTAGTTTTAAACAATTAGAAACAATTGAAAAAAATATAAAAGATACAATTAATCAAGGTGGAAAAATAAAATGTGGTGGAAAAAGAGACACTTTTTCTAATAAAGGGTATTATTTTCCTCCAACAATTATTGAATGTGATGATCACAGTTTGCCAGTTGCAGAAAATGAGTTATTTGGACCTGTTTTGTCAGTTATGAAATTTGACACAGAGGAAGAAGTAATCAATAAAATGAATGATAATCAATATGGATTATCTTCAGGAGTTTACACCAGTAATCTTTCAAGAGGAATGAGGGTTTCAAAAGCAATAAGAGCAGGTATTACATTTGTAAATACTTACAGATTAATTTCTCCTTCAGCTCCCTTTGGTGGTATTAAAGATAGTGGTTACGGAAAAGAAGCAGGAATAGAATCTATAAAAGATTATACAAGAGTTAAAACAACTTGGTTTTATACCTCAGACGAACCATCTTTAGATCCTTTTTCAATTAGATAAGAGTTTGCCTTTTAAACATATATTAATCTTACTATTTATAATGGCTGCACATGGCAGTGCTTTTCCAATTGCTAAATTAGCATTAAATAATTCTGTACCTCCAATATTAATGGCATCCCTTAGGATGGGATTGGTCCTTATAATTTTAATTCCTTTCTGGAGATTTAGAATTCCAAATAAAAAATATTTTTTACCTTTGTTAGCTTTTTCAATCTCTATGGGTGTAATGGTTTATGTCTTTATGAATTTATCACTTTATCATTCATCAATTATTTCTCCTATAATAGTTGGCTCACAATTAGCAATTCCTTTTGGTATTCTTGCTAGCTCATTAATGCTTGGGGAAAATATAAGTTCAAAAAAATGGATACTTATATTTACTGCTTTTATAGGAATTATAATAATATTTTTTGATCCAAAATTGGCTAATAATTTTTTAGGATTATTTTTTGCTAGCTTAATGGCATTATTTTTTGGTTTGGCTCAAGTTTATTCGAGGCAATTAAAAAATTTAGATACTAGTGTACTTAACTCAAGTGTTGCTTTATTTGGTTTTATAATTTTATTTATAATTTCTTACTTTATTGAAGGTGAAACAGTTTTAAATATAAAGAATATTAATTTAGACTCATGGTTACTAATATCTTACCAGGCAATTATAGTTTCTCTTTGTGCGCATCTATTAATGTTTTATTTATATAAATTTTATACAGTTGGAAAAATATTTCCTTTCTATTCTTTGTTCCCTATATTTGGAATAATCATGACTTTTTTAATTTTTGGGGAAATTCCAACGATGTTATTTCTTATAGGTGGTATAATTGTTATCAGTTCTGTCTTTTTGCTTCATAAAATAAGATAACTTATCCATTGAATATTTATAATATTCATAATTTAATTAGCTTTTTATAAATTGTTAACAATCAAAGAGGATGATAATGAAAAAACTATTTATTGCTGTATTTATGCTTGTTTCTAGTTTTGGAACAAATGTAATGGCAGATGGACATGCGATTAAAATGGGGATTATTTTAGGATTTACTGGTCCTATTGAATCACTAACACCAGCTATGGCTGGATCTGCAGAGCTTGCGTTTAAAGAAGCTTCTGACTCAGGTTCACTTTTAGGTGGAAAAAAAATTGAAGTAGTAAGAGCAGACTCAACTTGTGTTGACTCAGCAGCAGCAACTGCAGCAGCTGAAGGTGTTATTTCACAAGGTGTAGCAGCTATCATGGGTGCTGACTGTTCAGGTGTAACTGGTGCAATTGCATCAAATGTTGCTGTACCAAATGGTGTAGTAATGATTTCACCTTCTGCAACTTCACCAGGTTTAACAACACTAGATGACAAAGGATTCTTTTTTAGAACAGCTCCATCTGATGCTAGAGGTGGACAAATTTTAGCTGACGTAACTAAAGACAGAAAAGTTAAAAGTGTAGCTATCACTTATACTAATAATGACTACGGAAAAGGTTTGGCTGATGTTTATAAAGCAGCAGCTGAAGCTCATGGTATAAAAGTAACTGCTGTTACTGCACACGAAGATGGTAAAGCTGACTATTCATCTGAAGTTGCCACACTAGCTTCTGCTGGTGGTGACGCTATGGCTGTAATTGGATACCTAGACCAAGGTGGTAAAGGTATGATTCAAGCTGCTCTAGACTCAGGTGCATTTGATAAATTTGTTTTATCTGATGGTATGATTGGTCAATCACTTGTTGATGCATTTGGAAAAGGTTTAAGTAAATCTTTTGGTACTATGCCAGGTTCAACCGGAAAAGGTGCTGGTGTATTTGCTGATGTAGCAAAAGCTGCTGGTATAGACTCTTCAGGTCCATACACAAGTGAATCTTATGATGCAGCAGCGCTAATCGTTTTAGCAATGCAAGCAGGTAATTCAGCTGACAGAGCATCAATTGCAAAAAATGTAATGGATGTAGCTAATGAACCAGGAACTAAAATTTATCCAGGTGAACTTAAAAAAGGTTTAGATTTACTTGCCAAAGGAAAAAAGATTAACTACGAAGGTGCAACTGGAGTAGCTTTTACTAGTGTTGGTGAAGCTGAAGGTTCTTTCTTAGAGCAAGAAATCAAAGGTGGAAAATTTAAAACTAAAAAACAAAGATAGTTTTTAGTAATTCTAATTTAAAACCCCCTAATATTAATTTATTAGGGGGTTTTTTATTTCAAGAAATTGTTGGCTACTATAAAAATGATTAAATAAATTTCTACCAGACTCAGCTGAAAATAAGACAAAAAATCTATCTTATTTGTTTTCTTTAAAATCAGCTCTTAAAGTTGAGATAACAATAATAATTAAAAAAATTATGCAAATTAAATTCATTGTTTTCCAGCTTGTTAAATTAAGAAATATGCCAGCAGATAAACTTGCTACTGCTTGAATTGAATAAACAATTAAATCATTAAAACCTTGAGCTTTAAATTTTTCATCTTCTTTATAAGTTAATACAAGCAAACTAGTCCCTGAGATAAACAAAAAATTCCAGCCAAATCCTAAAAAAACTAATGCTGTCAAATAATTTACAAAATTTTGTTCAAATAAACTTGTCAAAATTGTTATTGAAAACAAAACAACACCAGCATTCATAATTTTACTATGCCCAAATTTTTTAATCAAATTTCCAGTAATTAATGATGGTAAAAACATTGCTGCAATATGAAGTTGAATGACTAGTCCAGTTTTTGATAAACTAATCTTTTCCATCACATGCATACTAATCGGTGTTGCTGTCATCAAAAATGACATTACTGCGTAGGCAAATGAAGAAGCTATTAAAGCTTGCAAAAATCTTGGTTGTGAAATTAATTCAAAATAGCTTCGAGTATCTTTTTTAACAAAATTATTTGGTTTATGATTATCTTTATAAAATAATAAAAAAATTGTTGATGAAAGTGTTAATATTGCCAAAGCAATATATGAACCTACGTACAAATGTTCTGGAACTATTTCTTTTGAAATATTTGCTAAAT
>JACWEQ010000018.1 GCA_014653365.1 Pelagibacterales bacterium SAG-MED49
TTATTTTTTGTTGGTCATTTAAGTAGAATATTTCACTTCTATATTGAGTTCCAAAATCCGGTCCTTGAGAGTTTAAAGTTGTTGGGTCGTGAATTTTAAAAAAAACTTCAAGAATTTTTTCGTATGATATAATTGTAGGATCAAATTTTAATTTTACTACTTCAGCATGATTAGTTTCACCTGTACAGACTTCGTTGTAATCAGTTTGACTACTGTTGCCCCCACAATATCCTACTTCAGTTTTAATTACCCCATCAAGTTTACTAAACTTAATTTCTGGTCCCCAAAAACATCCTAATCCTAAAATTGCTATTTCCATATATTTTACTATAAATTGATTTATAAGTTATTCTATGCTTTCTAAAAATCAATTAGGCTTTTTGTACATGTTCATGTCGGTATGTGCATTTTCCATCATGGATTTAATCGTTAAGTGGTCAGAACATTATCCATTAGGACAAGTGCTATTTTTTAGAGGTTTTTTTGGAATAATTTTATATTTTTTTATAATGCCAAGAGAAAGAATAAAAAATTTTTATCAAACAAAAAGAGCTGGTTTGCATTCTTTAAGATGTTTCTTTGGATTGATAGCCTTGATTGCAATATTTATTGCATTAAGAAATCTACCATTAGCCACTGTTGTAAGTATCTCTTTTGCAGCACCAGTTTTTACAACAATTTTTTCAATTTTTTTTTTGAGTGAAAAAGTTGGACTTTACAGATGGCTAGCAGTGCTAATTGGCTTTATTGGAATAATAGTAATAACTGAACCAGGTTTCGGTTCATTAAATATATATTATATATATCCAATTATTTTTTGTTTAGGTCTATCTTATGTTGCTATTACAATCAGACAATTGTCAACAACAGAGCCAGTGTGGCTAATATCTTTAAATTTTTCTGCTGCTATTACATTGGTTAGTTTGTTTACTATACCATTTGGATGGGTAATGCCTAATATTAAAGATATATTATTATTATGTATGATTGGATTTTTAGGAGGTTTTGCAAATTTATGGCTTAGTCAATCATTTAAATTATCTGAAGTTTCACTTGTATCTCCTCTAAAGTATTTGGCCTTAGTTTTTGGAATAATCTTTGGGTATTTAATTTGGGACGAGATACCGACGATTAAAACTTTATTAGGTGCAATGCTTGTAGTTTTTTCATCATTAATTATTTTAAGAAGAGAAATTTATCATAAAGAGAAAATCCCATCTACAATTAGACATGAGTAAAATACCAAAATATTGGAATTCAGCAAAAAAATATTTATCTAAAAAAGATAAAATAATGTGCCTTTTAATTAAAAAGTATTCGCAGCCATCTGAAATTACCCTTACCACAAGAAAAGATGTTTTTTATTCATTATGTAAAAGTATTATTGGACAACAAATTAGCGTTGCGGCAGCGAATTCTGTATTTTTAAAATTTAAAAAAAAATGTAAAAATAAGATTAATGCTAAAACAATTTATAAGTTAACAACAATTCAGCTAAAAAGCTGTGGACTAAGTAGACAAAAAGTTAAAGGGATAAAGAGTTTAGCTAAACAAATGCTAGATAAAACATTTAATCCAAAACTTATTCCAAATATGTCGGATGAGGAGGCAATTATATATTTATCAAAATTAAGACAAATAGGTAGGTGGTCAGCTGAAATGATATTATTATTTACATATAATCGATCAAATATTTGGCCCGTACAAGATATTGGTTTATTAAGAGCTATTTCAAAGAATTATAATAAAAAATATTTACCACCTGAAAAATATGTAAACTTATTAAACAAAAGATTTTCACCATATTGTTCAGTTGCAACTTGGTATTTGTGGAGAAGTATAGATCCTGAACCTATTCAGTACTAAATCCCTCAACTACTTGCATATGTCTATCAGTCGTATTTTTTGCTAGATCCCATCCAGCCAAATATTCTTTAGAATTATGGCATTCGATAGCTTTTTCATAACTTGGAAATTCCCACACAACTGTTCTTGAAAAATCATCTCCTTCAAATGTATCGTGTTTTCCACCTCTAATAATAGGAACTCCACCAAAGCTTTTAATAATTGGTATTGCAACTTCTGAGTATTTTTTTAAATTTTCCTGATTTTCAACTTTTGTATATAAACTGATCCAATAGGCTTTCATAATATCTCCTTTTAATAGTATTAATATTAACCACCTTCTACTATCTGATGGTGTCTCTCAGCGTGCCCTGTAAGAACATTATGTGCTTGCTGATAATCTTTAGAGTCATAACATTCTATAGCAGTGTTATAATCGGGAAATTCGACAACAACAGTTCTTGGTGAGTCAATTCCGTCGTTAGTTCTGTTTTTTCCACCTCTAATTAGGAATTTTCCAGAAAACTTTTCTACTGCAGGCTTAGCTTTTACAGCATACTCCTTCAGCTTTTCTTCATTATGAATTTTTTCATATATACATACCCAATATCCTTTCATGATATCTCCTTTTTAAAATATTTTAATTATGTTAATAAATTTCATGGCAGATAAATTAATTATTAGCTTTGAAGAATATACTAAAATTGTTGAGAAATTAGCAATACAAATTCATCAAAATTATAAGCCTACAGTTCTTGTTGGAATTATGAGGGGTGCTGCTCCAATTTTAGATATTCTTTCAAGAATTTTAAAACTACCAACAGCATATATTGTGATTCAAAGTTACTCAGGCGAAGGAATGGAAGATAAGCAGGGACAATTAATGTTTGCTAGGGAGATTAGCTCTTTAGCTGAAAGTAAAGATTACAATAAAGTACTTTTAGTTGATGATCTTTCAGATACAGGTTTAACATTGAATAAAAGTATAGAGTGGTTAAGAAATTATGCTCCAACTAAAGATTATATTCAAGAAGTAAAAACAGCATGTTTGTGGAAAAAAAAATCGTCAACTTTTGAACCGAATTTTTGTCCAGTAAGATTAGATTCAGATCCCTGGATTGTTCAGCCAACCGAACATTATGAAGAGTTATCTATAGAGGAAATTATTGAAAGAAATTAATAATAGGGCCAGTTAAACTAGCCCTATTAAATTTTTTATTTAAGCAACAGCAAAACTTACAACACTAAGTATCGCAATAACCCAAATTGCTGGAGAAGTGCTTGAGAACTTACCAGTAAATAATTTGATTAAAGCATACGATACAAAAGCTAAAGCAATACCATTACTTATACTATAAGTTAAAGGCATTGCAATCATTGCAAGAATAGCTGGGGCAGCCTCCGAAATATCGTCCCATTCAATATCTGTAATATTTCTTATAAAAAGAACAGATACAAAAAGTAACGCTGCACCATCAATTTGTTTAGGCAAACTTGTTGCTAAAGGAGCAAAAAATATACAAGCTAAGAATAACAAACCAATAACAAGCGAAGTCATTCCAGTTTTTCCACCAGCTTTTACACCAGCTCCAGACTCAACATAACTTGTAACAGTTGATGTCCCCATCATAGCACCTGCAACTGTACCAACACTGTCTGCCAACATTGCTTTATTGATATCTTGAACTTTTCCATCTTTACCAACTTTACCAGCAACATTTGCAACAGAAGTTAAAGTTCCTGCAGTATCAAAAAAGTCAATAAACAATAATGTAAATATTACAGTAGACATTCCAGCTGTCATTGCAGCAGATAGGTCAAAATTAAATAAATATGTCATTGGAGGTGGTGAGCTTGCAATACCATTAAATTTTGCAAGTCCAGTTGCCCAAGCAATAATACTAAAAACTAAAATGCCTATAATAATATTACCTTTGACTTTCATTTTTTCTAATACAATAATTGCTATGAACGTAGCACAACCTAACAATACCAAAGGATTGCTCAAATCACCTAGCTGCACCAGTGTTACTGGATTGTCAACAACAACTTCCATTATTTGAAGACCAATTATTGCTAAGAATAATCCAATACCAGCTCCAATTCCTAACTTAAGACTTTTTGGAATCGAGTTAATTAACCAAGCTCTAATAGGTGTAAGAGATATAATTAAAAATAATATACCAGCAACTAACACTGCACCTAAAGCTTCTTGAGGTGTGTAGCCCATTCCTGCACAAACACCAAAGGCAACGAATGCATTAATTCCCATACCAGGCGCAAGTCCAATCGGCCAAGTTTTTCCATAAAAAGCCATTATAAAACATGCTAATGCTGTTGCTAATATTGTAGCGGTATATACTGCGCCGAAATCAAAGAAACCTTTTTCGGGTCCGGCAAATTCTCCCGATAAGATAAATGGATTTAAAAACATTATGTAAGCCATAGTTAAGAACGTTGTAGTTCCAGCTATTACTTCTGTTTTAAAATCTGTTTTGTGTTTTTTATAATTGAAATAATTTTCAAGCATTTGTCCTCCTAATAGAAGATAAATATTTGATTCTGTTAACAAATACCCTTTAAAACTAATGTTTATTCACAAATTTCAACTGAGAAGTTTATATTTATGCCATAATTGAGTTGTTAAGATCTAATTATGCAAAAATTAAATTTTTTTTTAATTTCATTTTTTTTGCTTTTGATGACTGCAGGATGTCAAACTATCAAAGATAAGACAGATGCAATTATTGAAAAGGAAAATGAGAAATTAAGTAAATATATTAGTAAACCAGCAAGTGTTTTGCAAATGGAATTAGGAAAGCCTGACGAAGATTTCAAAAACGCTAAAGGGAATTATGAATTAATTTATAATACTAAAAAATATGGAATTCCCTGTGAGAGAAGGTTTGAAATTAATTCTGAAAAAATTGTAATTGGATTTGTATCTAACGGTTGTTTTTAAGTCGTACTTGCGAGGAAAAAATCCCCGCAAGTAAGGTCAAGCTTATTTAATTTCAATAAGTTTTTTCTTTTTATGCTCTGGAATTATTCTTTCACAAGATATTGTTAAAAGACCATCTTTAAGCGCAGCACCATTTACTTTTACATCATCAGCAATAGTAAATGATCTTGCAAATTGTCTTTGTGAGATACCTTTATGAATAATGTCTTCATCAACATTATTTTCTTCAGATTTATTTATCTGTTTAGTTCTTACAGTTAATAAATTATCTTCAAACTCAACTTCAACATCATTTTTGCTAAAACCAGCCAATGCTACTTCAATAGCATAATTGTCCTTACCAGTTTTTCTAATGTTGTAAGGTGGATAATTTGACTGCATTGTCAAATTTCCATTTCCCAACATATTTTCAAATTGATCAAACATATCGTCAAAACCAATTGAAAAAGGTCTTAGTGAGTTAAAGATTGATAGATCCTTACTTGTCATAATATTCTCCTTTTGTTAAGCAAGTTTATTTATGCAAGCCCCATTAGGCGACTTACTATTTTTATTTAAGAATTATTTTAAATATTTCAAGATTAAAAATTAAATTTTTTCAGCAACTTTTAATGCAAATGCATAATCAATAGCAATTTCTTCTATTGCACCATCTCTTCCAGATTTTCCACCATGACCAGCATTCATCTCCGTTTTTAAAAGAAGCAAATTATTATCAGTTTTATATTCTCTTAATTTAGCAGTAAATTTTGCAGGCTCATCAAACAAAACTCTATTGTCACTTAAGCTTGTAGTAATTAATATGTGTGGGTAATCCATTTTTTTAATATTGTTGTATGGAGCATAAGAAAATATATAGTCAAAATGTTCTTTTATGTCTTTCGCATTTCCAAATTCATCAAATTCTCCGACAGTTAAAGGTAAAGAGTGATCAAGATTTGTGGTTAAAGAATCCACAAATGGTACTGCCATAATAATTCCTAAAAATAATTCTGGTGCTTGATTTACAACTGCTCCCATTAATAAGCCTCCAGCAGAGCCTCCCATACCAATTATTTTTCCTTTTGATGAATAGTTATTGTCAATCAAATATTTTGCAGCATGAATGTAATCTTCAAAGGTATTTTTTTTATTTATAAGTTTTCCTTCTTTCCACCATTTCATTCCTTTTTCCATACCACCTCTAATATGTGCAGTGGCCCAAATAATATCTCTGTTAATTAAGCTTAATCTTGTTGACGAAAAGTTGGGACTCATTGAACTTCCATATGAACCATATCCATAAAGCAATAAATTTGCCGAACCATCAATTTTAGTCTTTTTATGTCTTGTAATTGTTAATGGAACCAATCTTCCATCGTGCGATTTGTAATCTACTCTTTCAACAATATAATCTTCAGGATTGTGGCCCGATGGTATTTCTTGCTCTTTTACAAGTTTCTTAGTTTTAGTTGATAAGTTGTATGAATATACTCTTGATGGAGTTTTAGGAGAAGAGTATCCAAGATAAACATTATCTGTATCTCTATCTTTTTGTATTAAAGAGATTCCTGGAACATAAACAGTTTCGTTAGAAAATATTAATTCTTCTTCTACTCCTGAAGAAATATTTTTTACGAACAATTTATCTAATGCATTAGAAGTTTCAGAGCGAATAATCCAATTTTTTAAAAATGTACAGCCTCCAATTAAAACCTCATCTCTTGGTGGAATAAAAGTTTTCCAATTCTGCTTCTCTAAACTATCCGATACGTCAATTTTGAAATCTTCTGCATCATTATTAGTATGATTAAAAAATTTACTGTCCCAAGAACTTACAGAATAGATTATTCCTTTTTCTCGTTTTATTATTAATTTAGGTTTTATATTAATTTCATCAACACCAAAGTAATATTGTTCAGACGTATTATGATCTGAAGTATTTATGAAATAATATTTTTCATCTGAACTTAAACCAATACTTACTGTGAATGCTTCACTTTTTTCTTCAAAAATTAATTCATCTTGACCATTAAAATTGCCAATTTCATGTCTGTAGATTTTTCTTGCTCTATGATTTTGATCAAGTTTGGAATAAAAGACATATTTATCATCTAAACTAAAAGTAATACCTCCTGAGGTCTCAGAAATTTCTTTGGTAATAATTTCATTAGTTTTAATGTCTCTTATAAAAATTGTGTAATATTCTGAACCCTTTATATCTAATGAATAACCAAGATACTTATCATTATTGCTAACTTCTAAATCACCTACACCAAAATACTCAGTTTCTAATTTCTTTTTTTCCTCATCACCATTCCAAATTTCTTCAACTAAATCAGTATCAATTTTTTTACGGAGTTTAATAGAGTAATTTCCAACAGCTGTTGTTTTAGACCAATATTCATATGTATGATCTTTATATGGAAGTGACTCATCATCTAATTTTATTCTTCCTTTAATTTCATCAAATAATTTTTTTTGTAAATTTTCAGTGTCTTTTAAATGATAATTTGCATAAGAATTTTCTTCATCTAAATAATTTTTAACTTCAGGATCTAATTTTGTTTTATCTTTTAAAACTTCCAAGATATTTTTTTGATGTATCCAGCTGTAATTATCTTCCCATGTTACATTATGGTAAGATTTTAACTCTGGTTTTTTTTTTAAATATGGTATTTTCATTTATTAAGGAAATATATGAATATAATAATTTATACAGTATTAATTTTGACTGCCTTATATTTTTTATTAAGACTTTTTGGGAGTATTGCCTCAAAAAAAATATCTAAAGGATTAAGAATATTACTTTTTATTGGTTTAATTATTTTCGCTATTTTATTTGCAATTGGGGGTAAATTTTTACTAACTTTACCACTGACAATTGCAAGTTTAGCCTTATTAAAATTAAAAGGCCTTTCATTATTTCAATTGATTTCACTTTTTAGATTGATTCAAACTTTAAGAAATTCTGGAAGATTTTCATTTAATAACAAAAATGTGGCTAGTGTATCCACTATGTCAACTTCAGAAGCTTATAAAATACTTAATCTGAGTCCTGCTAAAAGTTTAACTAAAGAGGAAGTTAATAAAGCTTATATTAAAATACAAAAAAAAATTCACCCTGATATTTCACCAGAAACCGCTAGGCTCTCATCTATTGTTAATGAGGCAAAGGAAATTGTTTTAAATGATATAAGCTAGGTTATTTAATCTTTACTAAATTTTTTTTTTAGATTAATTTTATTTATGAGCAAGATAAAAGGTATATATGCAGCCTCAATGTCAGTAATAAATAAAGACCTGACATTAGATGTAAAAAAAACTATAGAGCATGCAGAGATGGTTATCGATCAAGGTTGCCACGGAATGGCAATATTTGGTAGTACTGGACAGGCTCAACTAATACCAGTCGCTGAAAAAATTAATTTACTTAATCAATTATCAATAAGTAAATATAAGGAAAAATATCTAATCGGCACAGGATTAAATTCACTTGGAGAAACTATTAATTTAATGAGAGTAGCAAAATCTCTAGATTTTAATAAATTCTTAATTATGCCTCCTGCTTACTACAAATATGGAGATGAAGATGTTATCAACTTTTATACAAAAATAGTTGAGGTACTTCCTGAAAGTGAAATAGTTCTTTATAATTTTGAAAAATTATGTGGTTATAAGTTTAGTATAGGATGTGTAGAAGAATTAGTAAAACGGTTTCCGGAACAAATTATAGGAGTTAAAGATAGCTCTTATAATCTTTTTGAAAATCTAAAATTAGATAATTTTTCTGTTCTACCTGGCTCAGAGTCAAAATTGTTAAAAGGTCTTGAATTAGGTTGTTCAGGAATTATAACAGCAACTTGTAATGTCACTTCTGAGTTGGCAAGAAAAGTCTATAATGATTTTATAGCTGGTAATGACCAAACAGTTAATCAAAAGTTATGTGATGTTAGAAATTCATTTGAAAAATATAATTTAATTTCAGGACTTCATACATATTATTCTAAACATAATCAGTTTTATAAAAATGTTTTACCACCTTTAAGTATTCTAAATTCTAAAGATGAAAAAGAACTGATAGAAAATTTAGAAAAATTAAATTTTTCAATAAAACCATGTATGGCAGCATAGTATGCAGCTAGCAAGATTCTTAAATAGTGTTTTTAAGAATGATGGTTTTATTTTAGTTGATGCTCAATCAAAAAATTATATTATTGGTTCTCCCAAAAGCGATAAGCCAATTAAAGTTAAGATTTTAGATAAAAAGCTTTATTACAAACTATTGCTTCATCCAGATTTATATTTTGGCGAAGCCTATACTAATGGAGATATTATAATTGAAAATGGAAGTGTGAGTGAATTTCTAGATTTAGCGTTGATGAATTTTGGAAGAAATGAGCTTAACTTTTTTAGTTATTTAATAAATAGATTGAGAGGATCTTATAGATATTTGACAAATTTTAATTTTATTAAAAAATCTAAAATGAATGTATCTCATCATTATGATATTTCAGATGATCTGTACGATTTATTTTTAGATCCAAAAAGACAATACTCTTGTGCGTATTTTAAAAATGAAAGTGATACATTAGAAGAAGCTCAAAATAACAAGATTCAACATATAATTAAAAAACTCAATATCAAACCTAATCAGAAAGTTTTAGACATTGGCTGTGGATGGGGATCTTTAGCAATAGATATTGCTAAAAGTGTCCATTGTGAAGTGACTGGAATAACTTTGTCTGAAAATCAATTTAATTATTGTAACAAAAAAGCAAAAGAACTTAATTTAGAAAATCAACTAAACTTTAAATTAATAGATTATAGAGAACTTAATGAAAAATTTGATAGAATCGTAAGTGTTGGAATGTTTGAGCATGTTGGTAGAAAGTTTTATAAAAAATTTTTTAAAAAAATTGATAAATTACTAAAAAAAGATGGGATTTCCTTAGTACACACTATAGGATCAGTAAACCCTCCAAGAGACCCACATCCATGGATTACAAAGTATATATTTCCAGGGGGATATACCCCAAGTTTGAGCGAAGTAACCACACCAGTTGAAAAAGCAGGATTAATTGTTTCTGATATTGAGGTTTTAAGACTTCACTATTCTCATACTCTAAGACACTGGAAAGAAAATTGTATTAATAATAAAGAAAAAATTATTCAAATGTTTGATGAGAAGTTTTTTAGAATGTGGGAATTTTATTTAGCTGGATGTGAAATGGCATTCAAATGGGGAGATCAGGTTGTATATCAATTTCAATTAACAAAAAATTATACATCCACTCCAGTCACAAGAGACTATATTTATCAATAATTTATTGATAGAAATAAAACTCTTGAAAATGAAAAAAATAAAAAAAAAATTAAAAAAATCAAAAAAAACAAAATCAAAATTAAAGTCTAGTAAAATTAAAAAATTAAAAAATAAAATTATAAATAATAAATCTAGAAAG
>JACWEQ010000019.1 GCA_014653365.1 Pelagibacterales bacterium SAG-MED49
CATTCTTAATAAGAAAAATTTTATCACAGAAGGTGGTTATGAAATTTTTGCCAAAATTACTTTTTAGAAAAGACGAATCTTTTGAATATGCGGAAAAAATAGAAAACTTAATAAAACAAACAAATAAATAGGAAAAAGAAGACATGAACAAAAAGGCACAAGAATTAGCAATGCATGATAAAGATACTGGATCTTCAGAGGTTCAGATTGCCTTGTTAACAGAGAAAATTGAAACTCTCTCTACACATATAAAACAATTTAAAAAAGATAAACATTCATCTGTAGGATTGTTGAGAGCGGTAAATAGAAGAAAGAAATTGTTAGAATACCTAAAGAATACAAAAATGGATTCTTACAAAAATGTACTGTCGAAATTGGGTTTAAGAAAATAAAGATCAAGATAGATAGAATTGAATGGAACGAAACGAAATGGAAATGAAATGTTTAAAGTATACAAGAAAGAAATAGAAGTAGCAGGAAAGAAAATAAGTTTAGAGACAGGTAAAGTAGCAAGACAAGCAGACGGAGCAATCATTGCTTCATGTGGTGAAACAGTTATTTTAGCAACAGTGGTAGGAGCAAAGAAAGTTAATCCAGATATGGACTACTTTCCATTATCAGTAAACTATCAAGAAAAATATTATGCAAGTGGTAAAATTCCAGGTGGGTTTTTTAAGAGAGAAGCAAGACCAACTGAAAGTGAACAATTAATATCAAGATTAATTGATAGACCTATCAGACCATTGTTTCCTGGTGAATTTAAAAATGAGGTTCAGTTATTACCAACAGTAATTTCATATGATAAAGAAAATCAACCAGACATCTTAGCAATCACTGCATCTTCTGCAGCGTTAGCTATCTCAGGGATGCCGTTTATGGGTCCTGTGGGAGCATCTAGAGTAGGTTATATTGATGGTAAGTATATTCTTAATCCATCAAAAGCTGAACTAGAAAATTCAAGTTTAGATTTAGTTGTAGCAGGTACTAAAGATGCTGTGCTAATGGTTGAGTCTGAAACATCAGGTTTAAAAGAAGAAGTAATGTTAGATGCAGTTAAATTTGGTCATGAAGGCTTTGTTCCAGTAATCGAAATGATTGAGGAGCTAGCTAAAGAATGTAGAAAGCCAGAATGGACAGTTGAGAAAAAAGATTTATCTGAAGTTAAGCAAAAACTTGAGAGCGAATTTACTGATGATTTAATTAAAGCTTTTGGAACAATTGATAAGCAAGATAGATCAAATCAAATTTCAGAAATATCTGAAAAAGCCAAGCAGCTTTTTGCTGATAATGAAAATTACTCTGATTTTAATGTTAATGATGAGTTAAAAAATCTTGAAAAGAAAATTGTTAGAACTGATATTCTTAAAAACAAAAAAAGAATTGATGGTAGAGGTTTAGCTGATGTAAGAGCTATCGAGTGTGAAGTTGGAGTTTTACCAAGAACTCATGGTTCGGCATTATTTACTAGAGGGGAAACACAAGCGATTGTAGTTACTACTTTAGGTACTTCTGATGATGAACAAAGAATAGAAAGTCTAGATGGACAGTCCAGAGAAAGATTTATGCTTCATTACAACTTCCCCCCTTTTTCAGTTGGTGAAACTGGAAGAATTGGAACTGGAAGACGTGAAGTTGGCCATGGAAAATTAGCATGGAGAGCAATCAATTCTTCTCTTCCTTCAAAAGAGGCTTTTCCATATACATTTAGAATAGTGTCAGAGATTACTGAATCAAATGGTTCTTCTTCAATGGCTACTGTTTGTGGAGCTTCTCTTGCACTAATGGATGCTGGTGTTCCAATTAAAGAGCCAGTTGCAGGTATTGCGATGGGTTTAATCAAAGAAGGTGATGATTTTAGTGTCTTATCGGATATTTTAGGTGATGAAGATCACTTAGGAGACATGGACTTTAAAGTTGCCGGGACTAAAGATGGAATTACTTCACTTCAAATGGATATCAAAATTACTGGTATTACTTTTGAAATCATGGAGCAGGCTTTAAAGCAGGCTAAAGATGGAAGAGTTCATATCTTAGGTGAAATGAATAAAGCTTTAAGTGAATCAAGAGCTGATGTTGGGCAACACACTCCAAAAATGGAACAAATAACTGTTGATAAAAAAGATATCGCCGCTGTGATTGGAAAAGGTGGTGCAACGATCAGAGAGATTGTTGAAAAATCAGGTGCTAAGCTAGATGTAAATGATGAAGGGGTTGTAACAGTTGCTGCTCCAGATGAAGAGTCTAGAAACATTGCTATGCAAATGATTAAAGACATCACAGCAAAAGCTGAACTGAATAAAATTTATTCAGGTAAAGTAATGAAGATTATGGAGTTTGGTGCTTTTGTTAACTTCTTAGGTAAACAAGATGGTCTTGTTCATATCTCAGAACTTGCTCCTAAAAGAGTAGAAAAAGTTACTGACGTTGTAAAAGAAGGTGACGAAGTAAAAGTTAAAGTGATTGGTTTTGATAGAGGTAAAGTTAAACTTTCTATGAAACAAGCTGCTGAATAATACTTTAAATTAAAATTCTAAACCCCCGAGATGAAAGTTTTGGGGGTTTTTTTATTGGACACCTGGCAACAGAACGCCCCTAATATTTTTAACTAAATTTAACTAAATTTTAGGTGATATTCTTAGGATCTGGCATCCCAACCTTATTATATCCAGCATCTACGTAGTGAATTTCACCAGTAACACCGTTTGCAAGGTCACTTAGTAGATATAATGCTGAATTTCCAACATCATGGATATCTACGTTTCTTTTTAGGAAAGAATGGTCTTCATTCCATTTATATAGGAACTTTGCATCTCCAATAGCAGAAGCAGCTAGTGTTTTAATAGGTCCAGCACTAATAGCATTAACTCTCATACCTTTAGCACCCAAATCTCTTGCAAGATATTTAACACTAGATTCTAACGCCGCCTTACATACACCCATTACATTGTAATTGGGAATAGCTTTGTTTGCTTCGTAGCTTAGAGTGATTAAACTTCCACCTTCCTTCATTATTTTAGATGCTTCTTTTGCAACTTCAGTAAATGAAAAGCATGAGATTAACATACTTCTTAAAAAATTTTCTCGCGTTGTATTTAAATATTCACCAGATAATTCAGACTTGTCTGAAAATGCAATTGCGTGAACTACAAAATCTATTTCACCCCATTGTGATTTAACATCTTCAAATAATTTTGTAACATCTTCTTGTTTTTCAACATCACAACTAAAGGTAACTTTTGAATTTAATTTTTCTGCTAAAGGAATTACTCTTTTTTTTAAAGCATCCCCTAAGTAAGTGAATGCAAGCTCCGCCCCTGCTTCAGCAAGTTTTTGTGAAATACCCCAGGCAATGGATCTTTCATTAGCAACACCCATGATCAACCCTTTTTTACCTTTCATCAAACTCATAATTTAAACCTTTTCAAAAATCAAAGCAGCGTTAGTTCCTCCAAAACCAAAACTATTAGACATTACTGTGTTTAAGGTTGCCCCCGTCTCAGTTTTTGGAACTATTGGGAATTTTTTAGCCTCTTCATCCATTTCACTTATATTAGCAGAACCTGCTATAAAATTATTTTTCATCATAATTAAACAATAAATAGCTTCATGAACTGATGCTGCTCCTAATGGATGACCTGATAGAGATTTGGTTGAACTAATTTTTGGAATATCATCTCCAAAGGTATTTTTAATTGCATTTAGCTCTGTGATATCTCCAACTGGAGTAGAAGTTCCGTGAGTATTGATATAATCAATTTTATTTTTTGATGTTGCCATAGCCATCTTCATACAACGTACTGCTCCCTCACCTGATGGAGCCACCATATCGTATCCATCTGAAGTTGCTCCATAACCAGTTAATTCCGCGTATATTTTAGCACCTCTTGCTTTAGCGTGTTCATATTCTTCAAGCACTAACACTCCACCACCACCAGCAATTACAAAACCATCTCTAGTTTTATCATATGCTCTTGATGCTGTCTCTGGGGTATCATTATATTTTGATGATAACGCCGTCATGGCATCAAACATTGCTGTCATTGCCCAGTGAACTTCTTCACTTCCACCTGCAAAGACAACATCTTGTTTACCCATTTGAATTAATTCCATTGCATTTCCAATGCAGTGTCCGCTAGTAGAACACGCTGAACTCATTGTGTAGTTAGTTCCTTTAATTTTAAACGGAACGGCCAAGGTAGCTGACGCAGTACTGGCCATTGTTCTTGGAACAATAAATGGGCCCATTAATTTTGGAGTTTTAGCTCTAGTTTTATCTGCAGCTAAAATTACGTTTTCAATTGATGGACCTCCTGAACCCATAACAATACCAGTTTTAAAATTGCTAACTTCAGCATCTTCTAAACCTGAGTCTTCAATTGCTTCTTTCATTGCAATATAATTATAAGCAGAACCTGAACCCATAAACCTAATTGTTTTTCGATCAATATGATCCTCAAGTTTTATATTTGGTTTTCCATGAACATGACATTTAAGATTGTGTTCTTTATATTCTTCTGCGTAAGAAATTCCTGATTTTGAATTTACTAAAGATTGATGTACTTCTTCTTGATTACTACCTAAACAAGAAACAACTCCTAAACCTGTAATTACTACTCTTCTCATTATTTAAATAACCCCACTTTTAAATTTTCTGCTGAATATATTTTTTTATCATCTGCGAAAACGCGCCCATTTGCGAGCCCTACAGTTGTTCCTCCAGGTGACATTATTTTTTTCATATCAATTTCGTACCTTACGTTTTTAACACTTTGTAAAACTTCGCCTGTAAATTTTACAGTACTAACTCCAAGAGCTCTCCCTTTTCCTGGATTTCCAAGCCATCCAAGATAAAATCCAACTAGTTGCCACATTGCATCTAAACCTAAACATCCTGGCATAACAGGATCACCTTTAAAGTGACAATCAAAAAACCAAAGGTCGTTTTTAATATCTAATTCAGCCTTTAAGGAACCTTTATTAAAAGCGCCATTATTATCGTTAATTTCAGTTATTCTATCAAACATAAGCATCGGTGGAAGAGGTAATTTTGCGTTTCCTGGACCAAAAAGCTCACCATTTCCACATGTTATGAGATCATCGTATGAATATGAATTTTTTTTCATAAATTTTGAGAACCCTTATTACTTGATTTGTATCTAATATAATATACAAATAGTTTAGAATTGTTATAAAGAACCATGAATATAAACATTGATTTTGTTAATAAACTACGAACTTCTGGATTAAGACCTACAAAACAAAGATTAAAAATCTGTGAAGTATTGTTTAATACTGAAAAAACTTTTCATTTTACGGTTAATGATCTTTCAAAAATTATTAGTGAAAAATTAAATCAAAAAATATCATTGGCTACTATTTATAATACTGTCCATGCCTTTAAAAAAAAAGGATATTTAAAAGAAATTTCAATGAACAGCGATAAAACTTATTTTGATACTAACACCACTCATCACCATCACTTCTTTGATAGTTCAACAATGAAATTAATAGATTTAAGTGATGACCAAGTGGAAAAAATTAAAATTAATAAAGCTTTACCGGGAAAAAAAATTAGTTCAGTAGAAATTCTTGTTAAAGTTGAAAATGAATAATTGTCACATTTAAAGATAAAATATTCATAATTTCTTGACTACTTTCTTTAGAATCATTATAAACTATAAATAATTAAATTTATAAAAAAAAGGTAATTAATGAGTACAGAAAATTTTAAATCAAAGTCTTTTAAAGCCAATCAATTAAGCAAATGTCCTTTCACTGGGGCTGGAACTCCAGCAAAGTTTTCTGCAGGAAGAGGCCAGTCAGTAAGAGATTTTTGGCCAAATAGCTTAAATCTTAAAATTCTTAGCCAACATTCTGATCTATCAAACCCTATGGATAAGAAGTTTAATTATTCTAAAGAATTTAAAAAACTTAATTATAAAGCACTTAAAAAAGATTTAAAAAAATTAATGACTGAATCTCAGGATTGGTGGCCAGCTGATTATGGTCATTATGGACCTTTGTTTATCAGATTAGCTTGGCACGCTGCAGGTACTTATAGAACAGGCGATGGTAGAGGTGGAGCAGGAACAGGTAACCAAAGATTTGCACCGCTTAATTCTTGGCCCGATAACGTAAATTTAGATAAAGCAAGATTACTTTTGTGGCCAATTAAAAAAAAATATGGAAATAAAATTTCATGGGCAGATTTATTTATTTTAGTAGGTAATGTTGCATTAGATTCAATGGGATTTAAAACTTTTGGATTTGGCGCAGGTAGAACGGATATTTGGGAACCAGAGGACGATATTTACTGGGGATCAGAAAAAGAAATGTTAGGTGTAGAAAGATACACTAAAAAAAGAGATTTAGAACAACCGTTAGGTGCTTCACATATGGGTTTAATATATGTAAATCCACAAGGTCCTGATGCAAATCCAGATCCAAAACTTGCAGCACATGATATCAGAGAAACATTTGGAAGAATGGCTATGAATGATTATGAAACTGCAGCACTAGTGGCTGGTGGACATACATTTGGAAAATCACATGGTGCAGCATCTGAGTCTCACAAAGGTCCTGACCCCGAAGCATCAAGACTTCAAGATCAATCGACTGGATGGAACAGTGGATATAAATCTGGAAAAGGTGTTGATACAATTAGCAGTGGTATTGAAGGCGCCTGGACTCAAAATCCAATTCAATGGGATATGGGTTACCTAGATTGTCTTTATGATCATGAATGGGAACTTACGAAAAGTCCAGCCGGTGCTCATCAATGGACACCAAAGAAAAATGGACAGAAAATTAAAATGGTCCCTGACGCACATGCTAAGAATGTTTATCATCCACCAATGATGCAAACAACGGATATATCAATGAAAATTGATCCAAGTTATGGACCCATCACAAAACATTTTCATAAAAATCCTGAGGAGTTTCATGACGCATTTGCAAGAGCGTGGTTTAAATTAACTCACAGAGATATGGGCCCTAGAGTTTGTTATCTTGGAACTGATGTTCCAAAAGAACAATTAATTTGGCAGGATCCAATTAATAAACCAAAATACAAACTAAAAACAAAAGATACTAATGATTTGAAAACTAAAATTTCAAAATCAAAATTATCAGTTTCTGATTTAGTATCTACCGCTTGGGCTTCAGCTTCTACATTTAGAGGATCTGATAAAAGAGGTGGAGCTAATGGGGCAAGAATAATGTTAGAACCTCAAAAAAATTGGAAAGTTAACAATCCAAAAAAACTATCAAAAACAATTAAAGCTTTAAGTAAGATTAAAGATAAATTTGACACTAAAAGTAAGTCTGTTTCTATGGCTGATCTAATTGTTTTAGCTGGTAACGTTGGAATTGAGATGGCTGCTAAAAAAGCTGGTCATAAAATAAAAGTTCCATTTTCAGCTGGCAGAGGAGATGCTAGACAAGATCAGACAGATGTTAATTCATTTGGTTTACTAGAACCTAAAGCGGATGGTTTTAGAAATTATTTAAATGGTGATGCATCGTTTGTTTCTGCAGAAGAGAAATTGATCGATAAAGCTCAGTTAATGGGTCTAACAGCACCAGAAATGACGGCACTTGTAGGTGGAATGAGAGTTTTAGATACTAACTATGATGGCTCAAAACATGGTGTATTTACAAATAAACCTGGTTCACTTACCAACGATTATTTTACTAATTTGCTTGATATGAATATTACATGGAAAGAAGAAAATAAATTAGAGAAAACCTTTTTAGGAAAAGATAGAAAAACAAAAAAAGTTAAATGGAAAGCTACAAGAGTTGATTTAATTTTTGGATCAAATTCTCAACTTAGAGCTTTAGCTGAAGTTTATGCATGTGAAGATTCAAGTGCAAAATTTGTTAACGATTTTGTTTCGGCATGGGTTAAAGTCATGAACTCAGATAGATTTGATCTAAAGCTTAACTAGTTTTTTTAATAAGAAAAATATTCTTTATGGCAACAGTAAGTTTTGATGATTTTCATCAAGTTCAAAATCTTGAATTTAACATTTTAAAGCTTAAAAAAGATTTAGATAAGGTATTAAAAGATAAAAAATTTAATTCTCCAGGAGTTACACATTTTGGAGCAATACCTATCAATCAAATCCCAAATGATAAAAACTCTATAGAAGGAAACAATATAAGAGGTAAATACTGGACTATTGCAGATGAAACTGGAAAAGAAGTTTCAAGAGATATTGATATAGATGAGAGTAAATATACACAACTAGTTCCTGAGTTTGAAAAAACTTACTTCAAGCATGTATTTGAAACATTAAGTAGAAAATTTAAGTTAGGAAGGGTAAGGCTTCTTTTAAAGGAGCCAAGATCAACTTTAAGTTGGCATAAAGATCCTGAATGTAGACTTCATGTACCGATTGTTACAAACAAAGGATGTTCAATGGTAATAGAGAATGTTGCAAAACATCTTCCAGCTGATGGAAAAGTATGGATAACAAATAATACAAAATACCACAATTTCTTTAATGGTGGCGAACAAAATCGTATTCATCTTGTTGCTTGCGTACTAGAAAATCCATTTAACTAAAATAATAAAAATAAGATAATTTTAGTTAATTTAGCCCCAAATATCATCATTTTTAATCCATCCCTCAAAATCATTAGATTTAATCTTACACCAATTTTTTTCACATTTTTGTAAAATTAGCAGCCTACCTTTTTTTATTTGAGCAATTGGTTTTGCAAATGAAGATGGTTTTTTAAATAAAATTTTATCATTAGTTGAAATAACAGAATTAATTTTTTTAAGTTGGGATATGTGTATCCATCCACTGTTATTTTTTAAATCAATTATTCTTCTGAAATTTTCTTTTTTATCTATTTGTTTTATTGGAAGATTTTTTTTTTTATAAACATATTTAATATCCGAGTCAAAGCTCGGTCCATAACGAACATTAACTTTATTTTTTTTTAAAGAGAGAAAAGTTTCCTGTGCTAAACTAGATGTAATTAAAAGTACTAAAAAAATTAATATATAAAGAGTTTTCTGCATTAATAACACCTACACTTTTTTCTTTTGTTAAGTTTTACTTTTCTAAACCTTAAATTTAACAAATCTACGATTAAAATGAATCCATTTAAACTTTGACCAATATTTAAAATTTTTTTTAATACCTCGTTAGCTTGCATTGTACCTATGATTCCTGCAACTGTGCCTAGTATTCCCTCATATTCACAGTTTAAAATATCATCAGATATAGTTTCTTCTTGATAAAAACACCTTAAACAGGGTTTTTTTTTATCATTAAAATTAAAGGTAAAGATATGACCATCAAATTTACTTATAGCTCCAGTGACAAGAAACTTTTTATATTTAAGACTTAAGTCGTTAATTAAGAATTTTGCCATAAAATTATCTGTACCATCAACAACATAATCATAACATTTTATAATTTTTTCAAAATTTTTTTTATCTAATTTAAAATTAAAAACATTAACTTTAGTTTTAGAGTTAATATTCTTTAATTTTTTTTGTGCAATTTTAACTTTTGATTTACCTAAGTCATTTCTGTCATATAGACTTTGTCTGTGAATATTTGAAAGGTTTACTATGTCGTGATCTACAATTCCTAGTTTTCCAACTCCAGATCTAGTTAAAAACTCTGCAACTGGACAGCCTAAACCACCCATACCAATTATAAGTACTTTTGAATTAAGAATTTTTTTTTGGCCTAGTGTTCCAATATTTCTTAGGATTATTTGTCTTGAAAATCTTTCAATTTGATCTTTATTTAATTTTGAACTCATTTTCCTGTTGAGCCAAATCCACCCTCTCCTCTAACAGTTTCTGGCAGGTTATCAGTCTCCTCTAAATTCATTTTTATAACTGGAGTTAAAATCATTTGAGCTATTCTATCTTTATTATTTATCAAAAAATCTTTATCACCGTGGTTAAAGAGAATTACTTTAATTTCACCTCTATAATCACTATCAATTGTACCTGGTGTATTTAATACACTAATA
>JACWEQ010000002.1 GCA_014653365.1 Pelagibacterales bacterium SAG-MED49
AAAAAAATATTAAAAGAAGCTTTGCATCTTCAATTAGGGAAAAAATAATATCAGAAATCTTCAACATTAATGATAATTAAATCTTTCGAGATCAATAAAATAAATTTTGATCAAAATAAATTAGTTTTATTTTATGGTAAAAATGAAGGCTTTAAAAATGAAGTCACAAATAACCTAATAAAAGATAAAGACAAAATTATAAAATATGAAGAAAAAGAAGTTCTAGAAAATATAAATGATTTTATTGAAAGTATATTGTCCAAATCTCTTTTTGAAAACGAAAAAATAATTATTATTAAAAGAGCTACTGATAAAATATTAAAAATTATTGATGAGATTAATTCTAAAAATATTGAAGATATCAAAATTATTTTAAATGCAGATAATTTAGAAAAAAAGTCAAAATTGAGATCTTTATTTGAGAAAGATAAAAAATATATTTGTGTACCATTTTATCCAGATACAGACCAAACACTTTCAAAATTAACTTATAATTTTTTAAAAAAAAAAAATATATTAATTTCTCCATCAAATATTAATTTAGTAGTAAATAAATGTAATGGAGATAGAGAAATTTTACTAAATGAACTTAATAAAATCCAATATTTTAGTAAAAATGGGAAAAAAATTACTGCAGAAAATTTAACAAAATTAACCAATTTAATTGAAAATCATGGCATTTCAGAACTTATAGATAACTGCCTAGCAAAAAATAAAAAAAAAATTGTAAATATTTTAAATGAAAACAATTTCAATAATGAAGACTGCATTTTAATTACTAGAACTTTTTTAAATAAGGCAAAAAAAATACTAAGACTTTCAAGTGAGTTTCGAAATAATAAAAATATAGATTTAACTATATCATCTGCAAAACCACCTATTTTTTGGAAGGATAAAGAGATTGTAAAGCAACAAATTTATAAATGGACACCAGAGAATATTAAAAAATTAATATATAAACTGAATGAAATAGAGCTTTTAATTAAGAAAAATATTAATAATGCAATTAATTTAATTACAGATTTTATTTTAGATCAAGTTACTTCAAGCACTAATAATTAGATTTAATTATATCTATAATTTTATTTAATTGATCTAGGTCCTTATACTCAAAAGAAATTTTACCTTTATTGTTTTTTTTGTTTTTGATTTCAACATTTAAGCCAATTTTATTGGATATAGATGTTTCAAGGTCTATTATATTAGCAAATTTTTTATTTCTAGATTTTTGTTTATAATTTTTAAATGTGTTTACTAGCCTTTCTGCCTGTCTTACTGAAAGTTTTTTATTAACAATTTTATTAGCAACAAAAGATGCATTTTCTAATCCTACCAAAATTTTAGCATGTCCAGCACTTAACTTTTGGCTTTCTATTAATTTAATTATTGTATCAGGTAAAGTAAGTAACCTTAAAGTATTTGCTATATGACTTCTACTCTTTCCAATAAACTTTGAAACTTTTTCTCTATCATAAGCAAATTCATCAATTAAACGTCTATAACCTTGCGCTTCTTCTAACGGATTTAAATCAAGTCTTTGTACATTTTCAACAATAGCAAATTCTAAAGATTTTAAATCATCAACCTCAACTTTAACAACAGGAACTTTATGAAGACCGGCTCTTTGCGCTGCAAGCCACCTTCTCTCTCCTGCAATTATTTCAAACTTAAATTTATCATCATTAGATTTTCTAACAATAATCGGTTGTAAAATACCTCTCTCTTTAATTGAGTTTGTAAGATCGTTTAAATTTTCTTCATCAAAAATTTTTCTAGGTTGATACTTATTTGGAATAAGATCACTAATAGATAATTGATTTTTTGGGGTTTCGACTTTCGTTTCTCCTATCAAGGAAGACAAGCCTCTACCCAATCCTTTTTTTATTTTATTTGAATCCATTATGCGGCACTCCCTATGGTTGCCTCTTGATTTATAAATTCATCTGTAAAACTAAAATATGATTTACTACCAGGACATGATTTGTCATAAATTAAAACTGGCATCCCATGCGAAGGCGCTTCGGACAATCTTACATTCCTAGGGATCACTGTTGAATAAACTTTTTCATTAAAATAATCTCTTGCTTCTTTCTCTACTTGAGATGATAGCTTGTTTCTCTTATCGTACATCGTCAAAAGTATCCCTCTAATCATTAATTCTGGATTTAAGCTAACTTTTATTCTTTCAATTGTTTTCATAAGCTGAGTTAAACCTTCTAGAGCAAAAAATTCTGTCTGAAGAGGAACCACAAGTGAGTGTGAGGACACTAATGCCATGACTGTTAGTAAGCTTAGTGAGGGTGGGCAGTCAATTAATATATAATCATATAACCCTCTAGAATTGTTTAAATACGCGGTTAATTTAAGCTTAAGTATGAATGCTCTATTTGCGTCTTCAGCTGTTTCAACTTCTAGACCTGACAAATCTACATTTGAAGTTATTAAATCTAAATTTTCAAATTGAGTTTTTTTAATTACCTCGAAAAATTCTTTTGTTCCATTCAATACACCATAAATAGTATCAGTAGAATTTTCCATATTAGATAATCCTAGTCCTGTCGTTGCATTTCCTTGAGGATCCAAGTCTATAACTAAGATTTTTTTATTTTGTTGAGACAAACCTGCTGCAAGATTGATAACAGTTGTTGTTTTTCCAACTCCACCCTTTTGATTTATAATAGAAATAATTTGCATTTAGTTTTTTTAATTTTTTTTAATTTTTTTTTTAATTTTATTAATATTTAACAAAAATGAATCTTCATTAGTTAAACTTTTTTTTTCTACATACTCTAGATCCCATTCCTTTAAAGAATTTTCAAAAATTTTTTTTCCATTCTTTCCCATAAAAAAAATTAAATTTTTATAAATTGAAAAATTTTCATAAACTAAATCCAAAACTATTGGCATTGGTTTAAATGCTCTTGACATTATGCTTCCAGTTTTTAATTTTTTTAAATCAAAAACATTTTCTTGAAATATTTCTGTTTTTAATTTTAATTTTTTTGATACCTCTCTTAAAAAAGCGCTTTTATGGTGACTTTTCTCATATAAATGAATTTTTAAGTTTTTTTTCATATTTTTTAACATAATTGCTATGATAATTCCTGGCATACCACCTCCAGTGCCTAAATCAGTTACTATATTACTATTTAAATCAACAAAATCAATAATTTGTGCTGAATCTATTATATGGCGCTCTCTTATTACCTCATTTTTGGCATTTTCTCGGCTTATTATATTAATTTCTTTATTTTTCTCAATTATCATTGATATAAATAATTCAAAGTCTAAATATGTTTCACGTGAAACATTTAAACTATTAAGTCTTGAATATGAATTTAAAATTTCTTGTTCCATTAAGCTATATGCTTAATAGACTTTCTTTTTACATGTGACAACAAAATATATACCGCAGCAGGAGTAATTCCATCAATTCTTAATGCTTGTCCCATAGTTTTTGGTCTTATTTCTTTAAATTTAGCTTTAACCTCGTTTGATAGGCCTGAAAGATTATCATAGTTAACTTTTTCAGGAATTATTAGATTTTCATCTCTTTTGAAAGCTAAAATATCAGCTTTTTGCTTTTTTAAATAACCTCTGTAATGAGCATTAATCTCTATCTGTTCATCTATTTCCTTGTCAAACAAAGGTATTTCAGGCCATATTTCTCTAATTTTTTTCATATCAACCCCTTTTTGAGTTAATATTTCATTTGAATATCTTAAAACACCGTCTTTTGCTATTTTTATTCCAAAATACTGAGCTTTTGATGGAGAAATGCTTGATTTTTCCATTTTTTTTACAATGTTATCTATTTTTTTATGCTTATCCTCATAAAAATTTTTTCTATTATCTCCAATTAAACCTATGGAAATACCCTTATTAGTTAGTCTTTGATCTGCATTATCTGCTCTTAAACTTAATCTGTATTCAGCTCTTGAGGTAAACATTCTATAAGGCTCTGCAACACCTTTTGTAACAAGATCATCTATCATTACGCCAATATATGCATCTGATCTATCTAGTATAAATGGTTCAAGCTTTTTAAATGATAGCGCCGCATTAATACCTGCTATCAAACCTTGAGCTGCAGCCTCTTCATAACCTGTGGTTCCATTTATTTGACCAGCAAGATATAAGTTATTAATTTTCTTTGTTTCAAGGGTCAAAAATAGCTCTCTAGGGTCAATGTAGTCGTATTCTATAGCATATCCTGGCCTAATTATCTTAACATTTTCTAAACCACTGATATTATTACATATTTCTTGCTGTACTTCACCTGATAATGATGTAGATATGCCATTTGGGTAAATTGTATGATCATTTAAGCCTTCTGGTTCCAAAAATATCTGGTGTCTACCTTTATCAGCAAATTTTACAATCTTATCCTCTATAGATGGGCAATATCTTGGCCCAACTCCTTTTATGTTTCCTGAGTACATAGCACTCTTAGATAAATTTTTTTCTATAATTTTATGAACTTTGTCGTTGGTATAAGTCATCCGACATGAAACTTGTTTGTTAATATTTTTTTTTGTTAAGAAAGAAAAAAAGTAAGGATCATCATCCGCAAACTGTTCTTCCAAATTTTCATAATTAATTGTTCTTGAATCGAGTCGAGGAGGGGTTCCTGTTTTTAATCTTCCAATTTTAAAATCATATTTTTCTAATTGTTCACTTAATCCTGTAGAAGGTTTTTCATCATACCTTCCAGCTGGTGTTCTTTCGTCACCTATATGTATCAAGCCGTTTAAAAAAGTGCCTGTTGTTAATATTAACTTAGAGCATAAAACTTTTTTACCTTTTTTGGTTTCAAAACCACTTATTGTGTTTTTATCAAAAATAAATTTTACAATAGGATCTGAAAAAATGCTTAAATTACAATAGTTTATTAATTTTTCTTGCATATATTTGCGGTACAATGACCTATCTGATTGTGTTCTTGGTCCTCTTACTGCTGGACCTCTACTTCTATTTAATAATCTAAACTGTATGCCCGATTTATCAGCAACTTCACCCATAACGCCATCAAGAGCATCTATCTCTCTTACTAAATGACCTTTGCCCAAACCTCCTATTGCAGGGTTACATGACATCTCACCAATTGTTTCAATCTTGTGAGTAAACAAAGCAGTGTTAACTCCAAGACGTGCAGATGCTGCAGCAGCTTCACAACCTGCATGGCCGCCACCTATTACAACAACATCAAATGATAAATCATTTTTCATAAGTTTAATTTATAGCTGATTAATATATTTACAAGAGACGCCTAATTTTCTTAAAAAAGCTCATATTTTTAGAATTTTTAAAAGAAAAGGAGATAAAATAAGGAAAATAGGGTATTATTTACCTATACAAAAATCGTTGAAAATATTGCCTAATATCTCCTCAACATCGACTTTTCCAACAATCATACCGAGATGTCTTGTGGCTAATCTTAAATCTTCAGCAGCTTTATCAAAATCTTCTACTTCATTTTTTTTATTGAAATTTTCTAGATGAACTAAACAGTGTTGAAGATGTTGTCTGTGCCTCTCTCTGGTAATAAAAATATCATCACTAGTTATAAATTTGTTTTTAAAATTATTTTTAATTTTTAAAATTAATTCATCAATATTTAAATTTTCTTTAATCGAAATTAATACATGATTTATTTTTTTAATTTCAGGATTAATATCTCCTTCTAAAAGGTCTGATTTATTTATAACTAAAATTGCATTTTCTTCTAATAAACCCTTTAAAACATCAGTAAAATCAAGGTTTTTGGCTTCAACAACTACCAACTTCAAATCAGCTTCTTCTGCCCTATTTAAAGATAATTTAATACCTTTTTTTTCAATTTCATTTTTTGACTCTCTTATCCCAGCAGTGTCAGAAACTATTACTGGATAACCATCAATATTAAGATGTGTTTCAATTACATCTCTTGTTGTTCCTGCAATTTCTGAAACAATTGCAACATCTCTATTTGATAAATGATTTAGGAGACTAGATTTGCCTGCATTAGTTGGTCCAAGAATTGCAATCTTAAAACCTTCCCTAATTCTTTCTCCAACTTTTTGATCATCTAAAATTTTTTCAATATTAATTAAAACTTCATCTGAATTTTTTTTAATTTCTATTAAAATATCATTAGGTAAATCTTCATCTGGAAAATCTATTTTTGCTTCAACATGTGATAAGATTTTTAAAAGTTTTTCTCTTAAAAAATTAAATTGATCTGCTGATTTACCATTCATAATTTTAATTGCTTGCTGTCTTTGAATTTCAGTTTCAGCTGAAATTAAATCAGCTACACTTTCTGCTTTAAGTAAATTTATTTTCCCATTTTGAAATGCAAGTTTTGTAAACTCACCTGGTTCTGCTAATCGACAATTTTCAATATTCGAAATAGAAGAGTGTAAGGCATCTACTACTGCTTTACTGCCATGAACCTGTATTTCAGCCATATCTTCACCTGTGTAGCTCTCAGGTCCAGGAAACCATAAGATTATACCCTCATCAATTAGTTCAGAAGTATTGATTTTATTGATTTTTCTTAACGTAGCCACTCTCGGTTTTGGAACATTTTTACCAGTTAATAATTCGATCGCTTTAGAAGTTTTTTGCCCTGAAATTCTTATAACAGCAATACCGGATATTCCTGGTCCACTGGATAAAGCATAAATTGTCATTTGAAGATTATAGCTTCAAATTTAGGTTTCTGTAAAACTTTAATTGTAATGGTAAAAAATATTAGGCTGGCTTATTCATTGAGCTAAAGAAATCTGCATTACTTTTTGTTTCCTTTAGTTTTGAATTAATAAATTCGATTGCATCCATAGTTCCCATTGGACTAATAATTCTTCTTAGTACATTCATTTTTTGAAGGTCATTTTTATCAAATAACAATTCTTCTCTTCTCGTTCCTGATTTTGTAATATCAATTGCTGGGTAAATTCTTTTATCTGCAATTTTTCTATCAAGAACTGTCTCACTATTTCCTGTTCCTTTAAATTCTTCAAAAATTACTTCATCCATTCTGCTACCAGTATCAATTAAAGCAGTTGAAATAATTGTCAAAGATCCACCTTCTTCAATATTTCTTGCTGCACCAAAAAATCTTTTTGGTCTCTGAAGTGCATTAGCATCAACACCGCCAGTTAAAACTTTTCCTGAACTAGGAATAACAGCATTATAAGCTCTTCCCAATCTTGTTATCGAGTCTAATAATATAACAACATCTTTTTTATTTTCTGTTAATCTTTTAGCTTTTTCAATCACCATTTCAGCAACAGCTACGTGTCTTTGTGCGGGTTCGTCAAAAGTTGAACTAATAACTTCTCCTTTAACAGACCTTTGCATATCGGTTACTTCTTCGGGTCGTTCATCAATTAATAAAACTATCAAGTAACATTCTGGATAATTTTTTGCGATAGAATTTGCAATACTCTGTAAGATCATTGTTTTACCGGCTTTTGGTGGTGAAATAATAATTGATCTTTGCCCTTTACCAATCGGACTGACTAAATCTATAAGTCTTGGAGTTAAATCTGGTTTTTTTTCTACTTTAGTTGTTTCAACTTCCATCACTAATTGTTTATCTGGATATAGTGGTGTAAGGTTTTCAAATGCAATTTTATGTCTTGATTTTTCTGGTTCTTCAAAATTAATTTTACTGACCTGAAGTAATGCAAAATATCTTTCACCTTCTTTAGGCGCTCTGACAGGTCCCTCAACTGTATCACCAGTTCTTAAACCAAATTTTCTAATCTGACTTGGGCTAACATAAATATCATCAGGTCCTGGTAAATAATTTGACTCCATTGCTCTTAGGAAACCAAAGCCATCTTGTAGTAATTGTAAAACACCTGCTCCAGTAATTTCCTCTTTTTCTGCAACTTTTTTTAAAATAGCAAAAAGAATTTCTTGTTTTCTTAGGGTGCTAGCATTCTCAATTCCGAGTTCTTCAGCTTGAGTAATAAGTTGTTCAGACGATTTTAATTTTAATTCTTGGATATTCATGATTTATAATTTGATAAGGACTAAATAGATTTGATTAATATATATACTCTTAATGTTATTTCAACCCTAGATTGGTTTAAAAATAACAATAAATATCACTATTATGAGAGTTATCGTTGGTATTTCATTTATTATTCTAAAGTATTTTGCTGATCTTAAATTGGTGCCATTTTTTAATGAATAAATACACTTTCCTAAATATTCATGAAAAATTGATAATAAAATTACCAAGACAAATTTTAACTGTATCCATAATTGAGAAAAAATTTCTACTCCATTTAAATAAACTAAAATAATACCAAACAGCCAGGTTAGTATCATAGCTGGTCTCATAATATAAAAATATAATCTTTTCTCCATAACTTCAAAGATTTTTATAACTTGTTTTTCTTTCTTGTTTTCAACATGGTAAACAAAAATTCTTGGCAAATATAAAAGTCCTGCCATCCACGAGACAACTGCGATTAAGTGCAAACTTTTAAATAATAAATAACTATTCATAATTTAAACATGGGCATTTTTTAAAATTATTCGGGCAACGAACCTTGGGGGGATAAAGTTTATTATTAAAATTGTATTCTTCTTTTTTAATAATTAATTCGGACATCGCTTTAATAAAATTTTCATTGGTGGCAAGAGCGGGAACTCTTGTATAATTCTTACATCCATTTTTATCAGCCAATTCTTTATATTCTATATCTAACTCAACTAAGGTTTCAGAGTGCTCAGAAACAAAAGCAATAGGCACTAGAACAATATGTTTTTCTAATTTTGAATTTTCAACAATTACATCTTCTGTTGATGGACCAATCCACTTTAATGGTCCGACACGACTTTGATAACTTAAAATCCAATCTAAATTATTGATATTTAATGACTTAACAATTTTATTAACTGATTGTTCTACTTGCCATTGATACGGATCACCATTTTTTATATTTTTTTCAGGCAGTCCGTGAGCAGAAAAAATTAACTTAAAGTTTTCTAAATTATTAATTTTTTTTATTATTTCATTTTTGTGTGCTAAAACAAAGTTGTCATCTGTTGGATAGCAACAAATTGTACTTGTCTTTGCTTTAAAGTTATTTTTTTTACAAATATCTTTCCATTCTTTAATGGAAGATCCTGAGGTCGCTGCAGAATATTGTGGATAAAGGGGCATTAAAATAACCTCATCTGGATTATATTTTTTAACATCATTAATTACAGTTTCTGCTCTTGGGTGCCAGCACCTCATAACAATAAACGATTTATATTCTGAATTATCATCATCATTATTAAGTTTTATCTCAAGGGCTTTTGATTGTTCTTCCGTTAATTGTAAAATTGGTGATGAGCCACCAAGCTCCTGATAAATTTTTTTAGCAGTTGGAGCTCTTCTTTTAGAAATTAATTTAGCAAGTGGAAACCTTAAAAAATAAGGTAAATTAAGTATTGCGGGATCATTAAATAGATTAAACAAAAAAGGCTCTACACTATCTAAACTATCAGGCCCGCCTAAATTAAAAAGGATTATAGCTTTTTTCATTAATAATTTTTCACTGTGCTTACTAAAAACTCAACCATTTCTGGATTTGTCTCGGGTAAAATACCATGCCCTAAATTAAAAATATAAGGATGATCTTTAAAAATATCCAAGTATTTTATTGCTTCTTTTTTTAACGTTTCTTTGTCTGTAAGTAAAATTTTCGGGTCTAATCCACCTTGAATTGGAATTTGTATGTCTTTTAACGCATTTCTGGGATCTATATTATAGTCAATGCTTACCGCGTCAGGTTTTACAATCTCACAGTATTTTTTGTAATTTTTAATTTCTCTTGGAAAGCAAATAACAGGAATTTTTAAAGATTTTACAAAGTTAACCAAACTAACTGTTGGTGAATAAATATAATATGGTAAATCTTTTTCCCCCAGTAGTCCTGCCCAACTGTCAAAGATTTGTATTACATTTGCACCATTTTCAATTTGATTTTTAATATGTATTTTTAGAAATTTTTCTAAAACTAATAAGATATTTTTAATTAACTCTTTATCTTTAAAGAAATCTTGTTTTAAATTTTTTTTAGGGGATTGTTGATTGATCATATAAACTAACAATGTCCAGGGAGCACCAACAAATCCTATGGTATTTTTATTCTTCATAAGATTATCGGTACTTACTTTTTTAATTGCTTTGTAAATTGGATAAATCTTTTCCACAAAAGCTGTCTCATCTAATGTGGCCATCTCACGAATATTAATCTCGCCAAGTATCGGTCCAAAGCCTTTTTGAAATTCTACTTTTTGATTTAGGCCATATGGCAGCATTAAAATATCTGAAAATATTACCGCTGCGTCTAAATCAAATCTTTTTAAAGGTTGTAAGGTGATTTCTGTTGATAAAATTTTATTTAAACATAATTTTATAAAATTAGGATTTAATTTTCTAATTTCTCTAAATTCAGGCAAATATCTACCCGCTTGTCTCATGATCCAAATCGGGTTAATTTTAGTATTTTTATTTATAATTACTTGATGAATAGGTGTCATATTAAAATAATATATATAGTTATTGTATTAGTATTATGTAATGTGAATAACGATGATAAGTTTTTATTAACATTTTATTAACAGCTTAATAACATTTTTGAATTAATAAAATTGTTTAAATTGGCTCTTTTTAATCTTTTATTATATAAAATGTATAATTTTTTACATTTGTTTATTAATGTTAACAAAACCCTTATTTTACATCAAGAATTAATCAATATTTAATTTGAGTAATTTAATTAAAATAATACAAATTTATTAACAATTTATTCATGAGTAATAAATATCAAATTTATCTTATTTCAGATTCCACGGGTGAGACCTTAGATAGAATTTTTTTAGCTTTAAAAGCGCAATTTAAAAACATTGAATATAAAGTAAATTCTTATTCTTTTACAAGAACTGAAAATCAGATTTTAAAAATTTTAGATGACGCAACAAAAAAAAAAAATTCAGTAATTCTTTATACAATAGTAGACAATAGTTTAGCTAAATATTTAGCCAATGTAAGTGATAAAAAAAAAATTCCTTGCTTTGGAGTGCTTGGAAATTTAATTCTAAATTTTTCTAAAATTCTTAATCAACAAGCATCTCATGAGCCAAGCGGACAACATGTTCTTAATGAAGAATATTATGAGAGAATAGAAGCAATACAATTTACAATGAATCATGATGATGGAAATTTGACAGAAGAGATTGAAAAGTCAGATATTGTTTTAATTGGGGTAAGCAGAACAAGCAAAACCCCCACCTCAATCTATCTTGCTAACAAAGGTTTTAAAACTTCAAATATTCCACTTGTAAACGAAAACTCCTTACCAAAAAAACTTAAAGACAACCCAAAATTAACCTGTGTTATTGGTTTAAATACGGAGCCTGAAAGATTGGCTGACATAAGAAAAAATAGGATGAATTCATTAAGAGAAACTGAAAATAAAAAATATGTAAGTTTAGATAATATTAAAAATGAAATTGTAGAAGCTAAAAAAACGTTTCAAAAATATAAGTGGCCCTCAATTGATGTCACAAGAAAATCAGTTGAAGAGACAGCTGCCTCAATAATTAAAATACATGAAATATATTTAAATAATGTTAAATAAAATTATTCTTGCATCTAAAAGCAAAGTTAGAAAAGAAATCCTAGATAAAAACAAAATACCAAATGAGGTCAAGCCCTCAAATGTTGATGAAGAACCTGTTAAAAAAAGTCTTATTAAAGAAAAAGCTAAACCAGAATTTATTTCAAAAAATCTAGCAGAACTTAAGGCTAATAAAGTTAGCCTGGTTCAAGAAAACCAAATGGTTCTAGGCGCAGATAGTGTAATAGATTTAGAGGGTGAATTGATATCAAAACCCGAAAATAGGGACGAAGCCTTAGTGATTTTAAAAAAACTTAATGGTAAAAAGCACCACCTTATAAGTTCTGTTTGTATTTCAAAGAATGGTTCAATGATTTGGAATTATACCGATAAAGCGTCGTTAACTATGAAAAATTTTTCAGAGGAAGATTTAAAAATATATTTATCTAAAATAAGTGATGAGGCGCTATATGCATATAATGTATATCAAATAGAAGGTGAGGGTAGAAATTTGTTCTTAAATATCGATGGAGATGAAGACACTATCATGGGACTACCAGTTAAAAAAATTAGAGAATATCTAGAAATTGCCCAATGAAAAAATATCTAGTTATCGGAAATCCTATTGAACACTCCTTGTCACCAAAATTACACAGTTATTGGATTAAAAAAAATAATATTGATGCAATATATGAAAAAGAAAAACTAGATGAGAATGATTTAGAAAATTTAATTTTGAAAGTTAAGAATAAAATAATTCATGGGATAAATGTTACAGTGCCTTTTAAGAAAACAATTATTCCTTATTTAGATAAATTGACAACAGAGTCAGAAAATACACAATCAGTTAATACTATCTATTCAGAGAATGACAAAATAATCGGACACAATACGGATATTAACGGTTTTGAGCTAAGTATTAAAAGATCAAAATTTGACTTATTTAACAAAGAGGTTTTCATATTAGGAGCAGGAGGTGTGGTTCCATCAATAATTTATGCTTTAAATAGAATGAAAATATCAAAAATTTTTATTTGTAATAGAACAAGAGATAAAGCAGAAAATTTAAAAAAATTATTTAATAATTTAAATATAATTGATTGGGGAGAAATCCCAAACTTTGATATAATTATTAATGCTACAAGTTTAGGTTTAAAAAAAGAAGATGACATGAAACTTGATTTTTCCTCTGTTGGTAAAAATAAATTTTTTTATGATGTTATTTACAACCCCATAGAAACAAATTTTTTAAAAGTTGGAAAAGAATTGGGGAATAAGACAGTAAACGGTAAATTAATGTTTATTTATCAGGCTCATTTAGCTTTTAATATTTGGCACAAAGTTAAACCAAAAATTAATAATGATGTTTTGAAACTTTTGGATATATGATTAAAATTGGTATTTTAGGAGATATAGGGTCTGGTAAAAGTTATGTTGCGGAAAATTTTGGCTATCCAGTTTTTAACGCAGATAGTGAAGTTGCCAAACTATACAAAAAAGATAAAAAAATATTTAACAAATTAAATAATATTTTACCCAAATATATTCATACATTTCCTGTAGAAAAAAAAGAAATTTCAAACGCAATTTTAGCTCAAAAAAATAATTTAACAAAAATTATTAAAATTGTTCATTTAGAAATAAGAAAAAAAATGAATATATTTTTAAAAAAACATAATAAAGCAAAAATTGTTATTCTTGATATTCCTTTATTATTAGAAAATAAAATTAATAGTAAGAAAGATATACTCATTTTTGTAGAGTCTAAAAAATCTGATATTTTAAAAAAATTAAAAAAAAGAAAAAATTTTAATCAAAAACTTTTAAAAAAATTTAAAGAAATTCAACTGTCTACTAGTTATAAAAAAAAAAAGTCTAAATTTATTATTAAAAATGATTTTACAAAAAAAACTGTTAGAGAGGGTATAAAAAATATTTTAAAAGAAATCACATAAAATGAGAGAAGTAGTATTAGATACAGAAACAACAGGCATATCAGTAAGGGAGGGCCACAGAATTGTTGAGATTGGTTGCATAGAGTTGGAAAATCTAATTCCAACTAAAAATAGATTTCACTGTTATTTAAATCCAGAGCGTAAAGTATCGGAAAAAGCTTTGGAAGTTCATGGATATACAGACGAGTTTTTAGCCAAACAAATAAAATTTAGTGAAATTGGGGATAAATTTTTGAAATTTATTAAAGATAAAAGATTAATAATTCATAATGCTGAATTTGATTTAGGTCACTTAAATAATGAACTGTCTATATTTGGAAAAAAAAAGATAACTAATGAAGTAATAGATACATTGATTTTAGCAAGAGATAAGTTCCCAGGATCTCTTGTGAGTTTAGATGCATTATGTAAAAGATATAGAATAGACAACTCAAATAGAACGCAGCACACTGCACTAATTGACTGTGATTTATTGGCAAAAGTTTATATTAATTTAATAGACCAAAAAGAACCAACACTAAACTTTCAAAATCAAGACACGGACACTAAAGATGAAAATAATATGAATGTTTCATATTTTAAGAAAGTGATAAAACCCAATGAAAAAGAGATATTAAATCACAAAGAATATTTAAAAAATCATTTAAAAAAAAACTATTTTTAATTAAATCTTTGATTGTAAAGATTTACAAAATCTATTTTTTTTTCAAATTTAACTCCAGGATACCCAGAATTGTGAATAAGATCTAAAAAGGATTTTTCTAGATCTGAATAAATTTCAACTTGAGTATCACATAATATGATTTTCTCTAGTTCCTTTTTTTCTTTAACCTCATCATCAATTTTAACAATTGTTGCAAAATTTATTTCAAAATAAGACTTTTTTTTGTTTGTTTCTTTGTCTTCAAATTTAAATATTGTATTTATTTCAATCATTTTATTTTTTAATGCCTTAGAATTTATGTCTATATGAAATTGATATTTTGAAATATTATCTTTTACAAAAATATAAGTTTCTGCATCAGGTGTTTCACTGGACATATCTTTAATGAATTTTGCTAAAATTTTATATCTTTTTGTCATTATCATCTTCTATATCTTCAAAGTCTCCATCTATAAAATTATTTTTTTCTTTTTTATAATTAAATTTTTTTACAAATTTACCAAAAATAAATTTTCTACTAATTGGAAAAATTAATAAAAATCCAAAAATATCAGTTGCAAACCCTGGGATAATTAACAATAAAGCTGCAAAAGCGATGGCTGCTCCTGACATCATCTCGTAAGTCGGAGCTTCATTTTTACTTAGTTGTGAAAATCCAGCCTTAAGAGTATTTAAACCTTCATATTTGGCATAGTAGATACCAATTATAGCTGTAGTAAATATGAGTAAAATTGTAGTAATTGCACCTATTTGTGATCCAATTTTAATAAAAAGATATATTTCAATAACTGGTATTAATATTATTGATAATAAAATTGAGTTCATTTGTCCGTAATCTAAATTGCCAGTTGAAATTAATCAACATAGTAATTACTATAAGATTATGAGTTACAGTTTTGAATACATTGATATAATTCTTTTAGCAATGATCGCTGGGTTTATCTTCTTAAGATTAAGAGGAATTCTTGGTAAAAGAACTGGATTTGATGGAAAAGCACCCCCCCAATTTGATAAAATTTTAAAAGAAGCTGTTGCCAAACAAGCACCAAAACAAGAGACTTTTGATGAAAATGCTCAAAAAGAATTTTTAAATGGCGCAAAAATTGCTTATGAAACTATTATTACAGATTTCAGTGACAATGATAACAAGCTAACAACAAGCAAACCCTTATTAAATATAAAAATCTACAATCAATTCAATGACGCGTTAAAAGAAAGAAGCCAAAGAGGGCATTATGCGGAAATAACTTTTATAGGTATCAATTCTGCAATTATTAAGGAGCACAAAAAAATAGATAAAATTTTAAATGTTACAGTAGATTTTATAGCTGAGGTGATAACGTGTATTAAAGATAAAGATAAAAAAATTATATCAGGTGATCCAGAAAAGATAAAAAAAATCTATGACACATGGGTATTTTCAAGAGACATAACTTCGGCCAATCCTAACTGGCAACTAGTTAATACTTTAACCTAATTGACTGATAATATTTCAGAAAAAGATAAAAAAGATTGGGAAAATTTTCTTTCAAAAAATGAAAAATTACCAAATAAAGATATCAAATTAGATAAAAAAATACCTTTAAAAATAAGATCAATAGATTTACACGGATATACTCTTGAGCAAGCTAATCAATCTATTGAAAATTTTATTATCAAATCTTATCAAGAAAAAATAACTAAACTAATAGTTGTGACTGGAAAAGGAATTCACTCTCAAAATGAAAAAGACCCTTATGTCTCAAAAGATTTAAGTATTTTAAAATATTCTGTTCCTGAATTTATTTCAAATAATAAAAATTTAATGAAAATTATTTATGAGATGAAAGATGCAAAAATTGATGATGGGGGTGATGGAGCTTTTTATATTTTTTTAAAAAAAAAATAAGCTATAAAATAAATTTTGAAAGATCTGTATCTTTAACTAAATTATCTAAATTTTTATTAATATATTCTTTATTGATAATGATTTTTTCACCAGCGCGATCCGTTGCTGTAAAACTAATTTCATCTAAAATTTTTTCAATTATTGTATGCAACCTTCTAGCACCAATATTTTCAACAGAAGCATTAACTTCGGAAGCTACATTTGCAATAGTATCAATTCCATCATCTGAAAATTCAAGTTCTACATTCTCAGTTTTTAAAAGAGCCACATATTGTTTAATTAAACTAAAGTCTGGTTCTCTCAAAATTCTCTTAAAATCATCACTAGTCAATGCTTCTAACTCGACTCTTATTGGTAGCCTTCCTTGAAGTTCGGGAAGCAAATCAGATGGTTTTGCAAGTTGAAACGCTCCAGATGCGATAAATAAAATATGATCTGTTTTGATTGGACCATGTTTAGTATTAACGGTAGTACCTTCTATTAAGGGAAGTAAATCTCTTTGTACACCTTCACGAGAAACATCTCCTCCAACCCGATCTGTTCTTGCAGAAATTTTATCAATTTCGTCTAAAAATACTATTCCATTATTTTCAGTTGACAGTTTTGCTGCTTTAATAATTTTATCTTGTTCAATTAATTTATCAGATTCATCGTTTATTAAGATTTCATGAGATTCTTTTACGGTCATTTTCTTTTTCTTTTCTTTATTACCCATTGATTTTCCAATCATTTCACCAATATTTATCATGCCCACATTTGCTCCTGGCATTCCGGGAATTTCAAAAGAAGTATTATTTGATCCAGTATCGCTAACTGCAATTTCTATTTCGTTGTCATCTAAGTCACCATTTCTAAGTCTTTTTCTAAAACTTTCTCTTGTTGCAAGACTTGCTTTTTTTCCAACTAATGCATCTAAAACTTTTTCTTCAGCTAATTTTTGAGCTTGAGCATGAACTTCTTTTCTCATTTTTACTTTTTCCATTGAGATTGCAATCTCTACTAAATCTCTAACTATTTGCTCCACATCTCTTCCGACATAACCAACTTCAGTAAATCTGGTGGCTTCAACTTTAACAAATGGTGCTTCGGCAAGTTTTGATAGTCTTCTAGAAATTTCAGTTTTTCCAACACCGGTTGGACCAATCATTAAAATATTTTTCGGCAAAACTTCATTTTTCATCTCACCTTTAAGGGCTTGTCTTCGCCATCTATTTCTTAATGCAACTGCAACAGCTTTTTTAGCTTTATTTTGTCCAACCACAAATCTATCTAATTCTGAAACTATTTCTCTTGGAGAAAGAGAACTCACCAAAGAACTTTCTTCTTTAGCATTTTTGTCTTTTGGAACTAAAGGAGTCACGTTTGAATTTTCCATTATATTTTTAAAACCTTAATATTATCATTTGTAAATACACAAATTTCAGATGCAACCTTGATTGCTTTTTTTGCAACTTCTTCAGCACTCATATTAGTTTCCATTAAAACTTTTCCTGCAGCTAGAGCATAGTTTCCACCAGAACCTATTCCTATAACATCACCTTCTGGCTCTAAAACATCTCCAGTTCCAGAAATAATATAGCTATGTTCTTTATCACCAATAGCCATTAGTGCTTCTAATCTTCTTAGATATTTATCGGTTCGCCAATCTTTTGCTAATTCAACAGCAGCCCTTGATAGATTCCCTGCATGTTTTTCAATCTTAGCTTCCAATCTTTCAAATAAAGTTAAAGCATCTGCAGTTGATCCCGCAAATCCTGCAACTACGTCACGTTTTTCAATTTTTCTAATTTTTGAAGCTGTGCTTTTTACAACAGTATTTCCCATACTGACCTGGCCATCTCCAGCCACTACCACTTCATTATTTTTTCTTACTAGCACAATCGTTGTCATAATTGATAAATGGTAACTATTTGCTATTCTTCAAGTGTCGATTGCTGATATTGATATAGTTAGATTATGCATGTATACCTCTAAAATATATGGCTAGAAAAGGTAAAGTATCCAGAAAGACCAAAGAAACCAGCATTAGTGTTGAAGTAAATATTGATGGCAAGGGTCAGTATAAAATTGATACTGGAATTGGATTCTTAGATCACATGCTTGAACAATTATCAAAACATTCGCTTATTGATTTAAAAGTAAAAGCAAAAGGTGACACTCACATTGATCTTCACCACACAACTGAAGATACAGGGATTGCAATTGGTGAAGCTTTAAAAAAAGCTGCAAACAAATTTATTGGTATTAAACGTTACGCACACAGAATTATTCCAATGGACGAAACATTAACAAGAGTTGCAATAGATGTTTCAAACCGACCTTACTTAATTTGGAAAGTAAAATTAAAAGTAGAAAAGCTTGGAGAGATGGATACCGAACTATTTAAAGAATGGTTCCAAGCATTTTCACAATCTGCAGGCATAACTATGCATGTTGAAAATATTTATGGAGACAATAGTCATCATATTATAGAATCTTGTTATAAAGCTTTAGCGCGATCATTAAGAGAAGCATTAGAGATGGACCCGAGAAGTAAAAAAAGTATTCCGTCTACTAAAGGCTCATTATAAGTTTAATGAATGTCACAATCGTTGATTATAACTCTGGGAACATAAGCTCTGTTATTAACTCCTTTAAAGAAGTTGCCAAAGATAATGTTAATATCGAAGTAACCTCAGATTTAAACAAGATTAAATCCAGTGATAAAGTGGTATTGCCAGGCCAGGGCTCGTTTAAGAGCTGTGTTGACGCTTTAAACGGTATAAATGGCTTAGTTGATAGTTTAAACGAATTTGTAATTAATAACAAAAAACCACTGCTTGGAATTTGTGTTGGTTTACAGATGTTTGCAGACATAGGCTATGAGGAAAAAGAGACAAAAGGCTTAGGCTGGATTTCAGGAAAGGTTTCAAAAATAGATAATCAAAATAATAAGTTCAAACTTCCGCATATTGGTTGGAACGAAATCAATATTGTAAAAGATAGTAAGATATTTAAAGATATAGATAATAATTCCCACATGTATTTTGTTCATAGCTATGAATTTATTCCTGAACGGAAAGATGTAATTTCTGCAACAACAGATTATTCATCAAACATTGTGTGCTCTGTTGAAAAAGAAAATATTTTTGGGACCCAATTTCACCCTGAAAAGAGTGATAAAATGGGACTTAAAATGATTGATAATTTTATAAATCTATAGATATGAAAATATTTCCTGCGATAGATATTAAGGATAAAAAATGTGTGAGGTTAGTTAAAGGAGACTTTGATAACAAAACTGTTTATGAAATGTCTCCAGTTGATCAGGCGGGCAAATATAAAGATCATGGTTTTAAAAATTTACACATAGTTGATTTAGATGGAGCTTTAACTGGAGAAACAGTCAATCTGGATATCATTCAAGAAATAGTACATAAATTTGATATAATGATTGAAGTAGGGGGAGGCATTAGAACTATTGATGGTATTGAAAAATACACAAATGTGGGTGTTGAAAAAGTTATTTTAGGAAGTGCCGCTATCAAAGATAAAAACTTTTTAAAAGAAGCTTGTCAAAAATTTCAAAATAAAATTGCATTAGGTTTGGACGCTAAAGATGGATATCTGTCAGTCTCCGGTTGGAAAGAAAATTCAAATCGATTAACTTTGGATTATCTTAAAGAGGTTAATGATTTTGGAGCAAGCAGGTTAATTTATACAGATATAAATCGTGATGGAATGAAGCAAAGCCCCAACTTTGAAGAAACATCAAAAGTTGCTGATGTTTCAAATTGTCCAGTGATTATTTCTGGAGGCGTTTCTTCAATTGACGATGTTAAAAATGCAAAGAACTTAAACAATAATATTGAAGGCATAATTGTTGGCAAAGCAATATATGATGGTGATATTAAACTAGATGAATTGGCAAGAGAAATAGATGCTTAAAAATAGAATAATACCATGTCTAGATGTTAAGAATGGCCGTGTAGTGAAGGGTATTAACTTCGTTGATTTAAAAGATGCTGGTGATCCAGTAGAACAAGCTAAAATTTATAGCGATGGTGGAGCAGATGAAATATGTTTTTTGGATATTACTGCTTCAAATGAAAACAGAGATACAATTTATGAAGTGGTTGAAAGAACATCTAAGAAATGTTTTGTTCCATTAACAGTTGGTGGTGGGGTTAGAAGTGTTGATGATATTAATAAATTATTAAATTGTGGAGCAGATAAAGTTTCAATCAATACTGCGGCCGTACAAAATCCTGACGTAATTATTGAAAGTTCCAAAAAATTTGGATCTCAATGTATTGTTGTTGCAATAGATGCTAAAAAAAATGACAATAAATGGGAAGTTTTTACACATGGTGGAAGAAAAAACACAGGCATCGATTCAATAGAATTTGCAAAAAAAATGGAAGATTGTGGGGCAGGCGAACTGTTAGTTACATCTATGGATAGGGATGGAACACAGGTTGGTTATGATATTGACTTGATGTCTAATATATCATTAAAAGTTAATATACCCGTGATTGCTTCAGGTGGGGTCGGTAATTTAGATCATTTAGCAGATGGTATAAAATTAGGAAATGCTAGTGCAGTTTTAGCTGCTTCCATATTTCATTACGGAAAACATTCAATAAAAGAAGCTAAGGAATATTTGGACTCGAAAGGAATTCCTGTTAGAATTTAATATGCTAAATACTTTAGAAAACTTAATTAAGCTTGCAAGAGAAAGAAAAAAAAAACCCATCGAAGGCTCTTATACAAATAAATTACTTTTAGATAAATCTTTAAGTAAAGCAAAAGTATTAGAAGAAATAGATGAGTTAATAGAAGCAATTGAAGAAGATACAAATAAAATTCATGAAGCAGCAGATGTTTTTTACCATTTATTAATGTATTTAGAAGCAAATGAAGTCAAAATTGAAGATGTCATGTCTGAATTAGAAAAAAGAAAAAAATGATTTATGATGAAAATAATATTTTTGCGAAAATTTTAAGAGGTGAAATTCCTTGTAATAAAATTTATGAAGATGATTTTGTTTTTTCATTTCATGATATAAATCCTCAAAAAAAAATTCATGCTTTAGTGATTCCAAAAGGAAAGTATATTGATCTCGATGAGTTTAGTTTAAATGCATCCCCAGACGAGATGGTTGGGTTGATAAAGGGAATAAATAAAGTTGCAAAAAAACTTGGTATTTCAACAGAAATAGGTAAAGGTTATAGAGCTTTAACCAATATAAGTGATCATGGTGGTCAAGAAGTCCCACATTTGCATTTCCATTTATTTGGAGGAGAAAATGTAGGTAGAATGGTTGAGTGAAACAAGAAGTAAAAAGAAATTATCTAGAAATTAATTCATTACAGGATTTAAAAGAATCAAAACTTCCCTCAGAAGATTATTCTTTGGAATTATTAGATCCTATAAATTTTCAATTAAATAAATTTTTTTATAAAAATATTGGCAAGAAACATAATTGGGTAGATAGACTAATTTGGTCAGAGCAACAATGGATAGACTATGTTTTAAGTAAAAAGGTTAAAACTTATGTGTTCAAGCATAAAGATGATTTGGCAGGCTTCTTTGAATTAATATTTCATTATGAAAAACAAGAAGTAGAGATTGCATATTTTGGAATATTAGAAGAATATCAAAATAAAAAATTAGGATCATATTTGTTATCTAAAGCTATAAAGAAATCTTTTGTAGAAAATATTAATCGTGTGTGGGTTCATACTTGTACATTAGATCATAAAAATGCACTAAATAACTATGTTGACAGAGGTATGAAAATTTTTAAAACTGAAATAATAAAAATTTAGTTTTGCAAAGGTAGTTTAAATACATTATTAGAAATTTTCTGATTAATTTGGATTGAAGACAGTAGTGTAATACTCTGATTTTGATATATGTCCTTAGTTTGCCATCCTATTAAATCAAATGTTTTATTATCAAAAAAAACATTAATTTCATTATTATTTTCTATGATAGTATAATTGATAAATGACTGATCTATAATTTTTGCTTTTAAATTACTAATTTTTTTGATTAGATACTTTTTATCTAATATTAGATTCAGAGGAGTTTTTTGCAGAGGATATCTATAAAAACTCGTTGTAGTTTTTATGACTAAGGATTTACCATTGGACACTAGAACCTTATCATTATTTTTTAAATATTTACAAAAAATTTTTTTAGGATACTCAATTATGCAGCTTCCATTTTCTATTTTACCATTAATATTTTGTTCAAACTCAAAACTTAAATTTGTAGTTTTTTCTAAATTTTCGATAATTTGAGTTTTGTTATTTGCATTGGTATTGGTAATAAAAATGAAAAAAAATAGAAAGATAAAATACTTAAACATTAAAGAACATCTCTTTTACCTACATGATTAGCCTTACTGACAATTCCATCTGCTTCCATCATATCAATAATTCTTGCAGCCCTATTGTATCCAATTTGAAATTTTCTTTGTAAAAATGAAGTAGAAGCTTTACCTTCAGATCGAATAATTTCTAATGCTTGTTGATAAAGCTCATCCTTATCACCTTGGCTCTTGCTATCTCCAATTTCTTTTTCATCTGCAAAGTTAAAAATTTCATCTACATAATCAGGTTCTGCTTGTGATCTGAGTGAAGTATTAATTTTTTCAATTTCATTATCAGAAACAAATGGAGCATGTATTCTTACTATACGATTAGCAGATGACATATATAACATATCTCCCTTGCCAAGTAATTGTTCTGCTCCTTGCTCTCCAAGAATTGTTCTACTATCTATTTTAGATGTAACTTGAAAAGATATTCTGGTAGGAAAATTGGCCTTAATAGTCCCAGTAATTACATCTACACTTGGTCTTTGAGTTGCCATTATAATATGAATTCCAGCTGCTCGTGCCATTTGGGAGAGTTTTTGAATATAATTTTCAATCTCTTTACCAGCAACTAACATCAGGTCAGACATTTCATCAACCACTACCACGATGTAGGGCATAGGCAGTTTATGTTTAGTATTATAACCATCAATATTTCTAACACCTTCTTTTGTCATTAATCTGTATCTATTTTCCATTTCTTTAACGACCCAACCAAGTACTGATGCTGCTTTTTTAGCTTCTGTAATCACCGGACATAATAAATGTGGAATTCCTTCATAAGTAGAAAGTTCAAGCATTTTTGGATCTATCAAAATGAACTTACATCTATCTGGTGTATGACGATATAGTAAAGATAATATTATGGTATTAATACAAACAGATTTTCCTGATCCTGTTGTCCCTGCAATAAGAAGATGTGGCATAGACGCTAAGTCACCCACGATCGGTTTACCTGAAATATTTTTCCCAAGTGCAATTGGTAATTTAATTTCTCGTTTTTTGAAATCAGGATTGTTTAAAATTTCACTTAAATAAACATTTTCTCTAGAGTTATTTGGAAGCTCAATCCCAACTGTATTACTTCCAGGTATTGTGGCAATCCTCGCTGATTCAGAACTTGTATTTCTAGCTATGTCATCAGATAGGTTGATAATTTTAGAAACTTTTACACCAGCAGCAGGCTCAAATTCGTTTAGAGTAACTACAGGTCCATGGCTAACTTTTTTGATATTACCACTAACACCAAAATCCATTAAAATCTTTTCTAAAAACTCTGGATCGTGAGTTTCATTTTTATTAAAATTTTCTCTTTCTTTTTTAGAAGGCGTTTTAAGCAAATCCAAATCAGGTAGTTTAAATTTAATTTTATACTCAGGTATATTTTCAGTTTTTATAAACGGTAAATCTTCCTGAATAAGATTTTTAATTTGATCTTGTGGAATATATTCATTAATTATTTCACTTTTGTTAGTGTAATTTTTAGTTTTATTATTTGAAAAGAAGTTAAAAATTTTTTTAATATTTTTATAAAAATTTTTAAGATTAAAATTAATACTTTTTAGAAATAAAATTGAGACTAATAAGATTAAGATGTAATAAGATATACTTTCATTAATTCTTATTAAAGAATTTAAAAATATTTGATCTAAGTAATTGCCAACAAATCCACCATTGCCATTTATATAAAGAGTAAAATCTTCAGAATAAAAATAAGTTAAAAAAAGTGTACCAAAAATAGAATAAAGAATTGCAAAAAAAGTATTTTCAATAATTAGAAAAAATTCTTTTCCTTTAAATATATTAAAACCAGTTATAATAAAAGTGAAAGACAACAAATATGCTATGAGACCAATAGATTGAAAAAATAAATCAGAGATAAAGCTACCATTGAACCCTAATAAGTTTTTAATTTTGGTACCATCAGGAAAAATAAAATTTGGATCTTCAGGTGAATAGCTTGCTAGGGCCAATAACAACATAATTCCTGCAATAAAAACTATAACACCAAGAATTTCAGCCAATCTTTTAATGGCGAAATTAATCAATAAATCAGCTGTTTTTTTTATATTCATATAAATGAATCAATTTAATCACTTTGTATCATCTAATTTTTATTGTTAAAATTAAAAATAATATGAAAGTTTGTATACTAGGAAACGGCCTATCAAGCTTAACTTTAGCTAAAGCTTTAGTTAATCAAAATATTTATGTTGAGCTTATAACACAAAAAAAAAATTTAAAAATAGGTCAATCTAGAACACTCGGTATTTCAAAAAGTAATACTGATTTTTTTACAAAAAATATAATTAATATTGAAAAACTTCTTTGGAAGTTAAAAAGGATCGAAATATATACGGATAATTTAAAAAATGAAAAGTTGTTAAATTTTGAAAATAATAATGAACAAATTTTTTCTATCATAAGAAATTATGAACTATATAAGGTTTTGGAAAAAGATTTATCTAAAAATAAATATTTTACAAAAAAACATTTAACTAATAAAAATTTATCTTTTGTTAATAATTATGGAATAATAATTAATTGTGATTATTTTCATAATTTTACTAATAATTATTTTAGTAAAAAAATAATTAAAAAATATAATAGTATTGCTTATACAACCACCATTAGGCATAAAAAAATTTTAAACAATATAGCATCACAAATTTTTACGAAAAGAGGACCTTTGGCATTTTTACCAATTTCAAATATAGAAACTTCAATAGTTTATTCAGTTCATAATTCAACTGAAAAAGAAAATAATATAAGTGAATTAATTAAAAAATATAATTTTAAATATGAGATTATTAAAATAGATAAAATAGATAGTTTTGAATTAAAATCTTTAAATTTAAGATCTTATTATCATAATAATATTTTGGCGTTTGGTGATTTACTTCATAAAATTCATCCTTTAGCTGGACAAGGATTTAACATGACTATTAGAGACATAAAGGTTCTTATGAATATAATCAAAAATAAATTAGATTTAGGTTTGCCACTGGATAGCTCAGTGAACAAAGAATTTGAAAAAAATTTAAAATATAAAAACTTTATTTTTTCAAATGGAGTTAATTTTATTCATGAGTTTTTTAATATAGAAAGAAAAACAAATAATAACATTTTAAGTAAATCAGTTCAATTTTTAGGAAAAAATTCTTCGGTAAATAAAGTGTTCACTAAGATTGCAGACAAGGGAATTTTATCTTAAATTATTGAAGTGTCGTATTGTTGAAAATATCATGAGTGTATGTACTTAAAATTTCAGCTATTTTATTTTTTCTTATATCAAGATTTTTAGCCTCTAATAAAAACTGTTTTTCCTCTAAAGAGAACGGCGAAGCCATTGCTAAAGCATTTATTGTTTCATCTAGACTTTGTTTTTCAAGTTCTTTCCAATTAATTATGAAGCCTCTTTTTTCAAATAATGATTTTAAATCTTTAAAAATCAATTCAAGATCAGAAAATTTAAGCTCTTCCTTTTTTACGTTAAGGTCATGATAAAATTTTTCAAAGTTAACCTCAAATTCTCTGTACTTTTTATCTGATCCAATTTCTTTAATAATTTCAAATCTAATCAAACCTCTCAGTTCAATTAAATAGCGCCCATCATCTGTTTCTTTAAAACTTGTTATTTTTCCTAAACAACCAATTTGATGTAGATCTGGCTCAAATTTATCAACATTGTTAGAGTTTAATGGCTGTATCATACCTATTAACTTGTTTGATTTCATACTTTCATTGATCATATCGATATACCGTGGCTCAAAAATATTAAATGGAACAGTGGTTTTAGGAAAAATTATAAAGTTACTCAATGGAAAAACTGGTATTTTTTTAGGAAGTTCAATTTTTTTCATAATATAATTAACTATATCATAAAATTGATTTAATCATTACTAAATTTATAAAAAGTTATAAATTATAATTGTTATTTTTTTTTACTTCAATAGAAAGTACTAATGATTTTCTGGGTAGCATCTTATCCTAAAAGTGGCAATACATGGCTTAGAGCATTGTTAGCGTCATATTATTATTCTAACGATGGAACTTTTGATCAGAAATTATTAAAAAAAATTGAACAGTTTCCTCAAAAAAAAAATTTTTTTCCAGATTTTGATTATGACCAAAAAATAGTTACTGACACTTCTAGATTTTGGATTAAAGCTCAGGAACTGATAAATTTAGATAAAAAGTTAAGATTTTTTAAAACACACAATATTTTGGGTGGATTAAATGGTAATCAATTTACTAATACTAAAAATACCATTGGGGGCATTTATATTGTGCGAGATCCTAGAAATGTTATTACATCTTTAAAAAATCATTTTGAAATGAATGATAGCGATGCTTTAGAATTTATGCTTAGTAAAAATAAGTATACTTATAATTATCATGCAGAAAATGATTATAGTGACTTTCAATTTATTAGTTCATGGGAAAATAATTATAAATCCTGGAAAAACCAAAAAAATATTCCTGTTAAATTTATAAAATATGAGGATCTAAATTCCAAAACTTATGAAGTATTTAAGGAATTAATAAATTTTATTAATACAACCTCAAAAAATAAGAATATATTTGACAGAAATAAAGCCCAAAAAGCTATTTATTCATCATCTTTTGATAATTTAAAAACTATAGAAAGTAAAAATGGTTTTTCAGAATCTGTCTTATCGAAAAAACGTACGAAAAAAATTTCATTTTTTCATTTAGGTCCCAAAAATAATTGGAAAAAAATTTTTAGTGAAGATTATCAAAATAAGCTCACTTTGAAATTTGAGAGCAATCTTAAAGAATTAAATTATATTTAATCAAAAATAATTTCTTATAGCTTGAATTTCTAAAAACCAATATCTATAATGGTTTTTTAATAAGCGGGCATAGCTCAGTGGTAGAGCGTCTCGTTGCCAACGAGGTAGTCCTTGGTTTTTATCCTTGCTAATCTTAGTCTTTCTCAACGTCTAGTTAATTTCGACACACTCATGACACACTTTGACACAGAAAAGAAAAGAAAAACTATGGTGAGTGGCATAAAATATAATTGTAATTAAACTGTTACAAATTTTTCATCTTATCTTGATAACTTTTCAGAAAATACAAAAGGAATATATAATGATAAAGTTTATCTTAGCAGGCCTTATGGCTTCAACCGCATTTGCTAGTATAGTAAATGCAGACTTTAAAGAAATTGGGAAATTTGGAACACCAGCAAATAACCCTAGTGCAGAAGAAACATCAGCAGAAATAATTGCGGCAACAGCAAATGGCATGAAATTGGTATATAGCGATAGCCCAGCAAACGCATTAGGCATGATTGATATTACTGATCCAGCAAATCCGAAACCATTAGGCTCAATGGATTTGGGTGGTGAACCAACTAGTGTTGCAATCAAAAATGGACAAGCATTTGTAGGTATTAATACTTCTCCAAACTATTTAGAACCAAGTGGTCACTTATTAGTTGTTGATCTTGCCTCAGGAAAAGAAGTTACAAAAGTAGAACTAGGTGGACAACCAGACTCGGTTGCAGTTAGTCCAGATGGAACTTTTGTAGCAGTAGCTATAGAAAATGAACGTAACGAAGATATTAACGATGAAAAGATTCCACAACTTCCAGGGGGTTTTGTGGCAATTGTTAATTTAGCAGATAACAGCGTTACCAAAGCCAACCTAGTTGGTTTTTCAACTATTGCTCCTAACGATCCAGAGCCTGAGTTTGTTGATATTAACGACCTGGGTGAGATAGTTGTTACAATGCAAGAGAATAACTGGATGGCAGTTATTGATAGTAGCGGGAAAGTAATTTCAGAGTTTGATGCAGGACTGGTTACACTAGTAGGTGTTGACAATAAAAAAGATGGTGAACTAAATATGGTTGACACCATTGAGAATGTTCGTAGAGAACCAGACGCAGTTAAGTGGATTGACAATGAACATTTTGCAACTGCAAACGAAGGTGACTATAAACATAAAGCACCAGGTCAAGCAAAGCGTGGTGGTAGCCGTGGATGGACAATCTTCAATAAAAATGGTTCGGTGGTATACGAGTCGGGTGCGTCATATGAAAGAGCAATTGCTTCAGCAGGTTACTGGCCAGAAAAACGTGCTGAAAAAAAAGGTGTAGAACCAGAGTCAGTCGAAGTAGCAACATATGGTGATACACGTTATATCTTTGTAGGTGCTGAAAGAGCAAATGCTATTGGCGTTTATAAAGCAAATGATTTAACAAACCCAGAATTAGTTACTATATTACCAACAGGTATTGGACCAGAAGGTTTAGTTGCTATTCCACAACGTAACTTGTTTATAAGTGCTAACGAAAAGGACAAAGAGAAATCAGTTACAATTTATAGCCTAGACTAATAGTTAAATAAGGTTCAGAAATATACTTGTTACATACCTTGAAATAAATTAAGTTTGGGGGCTTTGGCCCCCATAATTAACTTTCATCTTTAGGTTTTAAAAAAATTCGACACACTCACGCCACAGCTGGTGATAAAATTTACTAATTTAACTAATACTTGCATTTCTAAAAACCGCTATCTATAATGATTCTTTAACAAGCGGGCATAGCTCAGTGGTAGAGCGTCTCGTTGCCAACGAGAAGGTCGAGGGTTCGACCCCCTTTGCCCGCTCCATAATTTATAAATGAGTGATCTTTTAAATAAAAAATGTGTTCCATGCGAGGGAGGAGTTTTGCCTTTTGATATATCTGAGATACATAAGTATCAAAAAAAAATTGATGGTTGGAATATTTTAAAGAATAAAAAAGAAAATTTTTTTTTAAATAAAAAATTCAATTTTGAAAATTTTTCTGAAAGTCAAGAGTTTGTTAATAAAGTTGGGCTAATCTCAGAAGAAGAGGGACATCATCCAGATATATTATTTGGTTGGGGTTATGCTGAGATTAAAATTACAACTCATGCCATCGAAGGTCTTTCTGAAAATGATTTTATATTAGCAGCAAAAATAGATCAGATCATTAATGCCTGAAATGTCTAGTTTTCGAAAAAACTAAAATAGTATCTGTTTGATTTGCAAAATCAATAATTTCTTTATCTCTTATTGATCCAGAAGGTTGAACAACCGCTGTGACACCTGATTGAATTAATTTTTCAATACCATCTACAAATGGAAAGAATGCATCAGAAGCAGCAACTATTTCATCATTTGAATTAGAAAATTTTTTCATTTTATTGATTGCAATTTGACAGCTATCTAAACGACTTGGTTGACCAGAACCAATGCCAACTGTTGTTTCATTGGAAGCCAAAACAATAGCATTAGACTTTACATATCTACATATATTAAATGCAAATATAAGATTTTTCATTTGTTTTGAGTTTGGTTTTTTTTTAGATACAACTTTGAAATCTTTAATAGTAAATTTATCCATGTCTTCTGACTGAACTAATATTTCTTCATTATTAGATACAAATTTTAACTTTTCATTAAAAGAATAGTTAGAAGAATCAATCAATCTTAGGTTTTTTTTAGCTCTAAGTATTTTAAGAGCGCTTGCATCAATGTCATTACCAATGACAACTTCAAGAAACAATTTATTTAATTCTATTGCTATATTTTTAGTAATCTTAAAATTACAAGATATGATACCTCCAAATGCACTTACAGGATCACATGCCAATGCTGACTTATAACTTTCAAGACGATTCTTTTTTATTGATACTCCACATGGATTCGCATGCTTAACAATAACGGTGCCAATATTTTGAGGCAATGATTTTGAAATAGTTAAAGCAGCAAAAATATCATTATAATTATTGTAGCTTAGTTGTTTTCCATGAATTTGTTTTATATTCATAGACGTATTTTTTGAATATATCCCACTTTTTTGATGGGGATTCTCACCGTATCTTGGTGTTTCGACCAAGTTTGCATGAAAAACTTTTTTATTGGGTAAAGTGGTATTGGTAATTTTATTAAAATAATTGGAGATAACGGAGTCATAGTATGCAGTTTCTGTAAATGCTATTCTTGATAATTTTCTTCTAAAATTTAAGGTTGTAGATCCATTATTTTTTTTTAATTCTTCGATCAATTCCTCATATTGATTTGATGAGGTAATAACAGTTACATCTTTATAATTTTTAGCAGCAGACCTTACCATTGTAGGGCCACCAACATCTATATTTTCAATTATTTTATTATGACTATTCTTATTTTTTAAAATATTTTCAAATGGATAAAAATTCACAATTACCAAATCTATATTTTCAAAATTATTATTATTTAAATCTTTTAAGTGAGCTTTGTTATTTCTCTTATTTAAGATTCCAGCATGTATTTTAGGATGTAGTGTTTTTACCCTACCTCCTAAAATTTCTGGAGAATTTGTAAATTCAGAAACTTCGAGACATTTAAATTTTAATTTTTTAATTTCTTTGTATGTACCACCTGAACTAATAATTTTTATCTTATTTCGTTTTAAAATGTTTAGCAGAGGTCTTAAATTTTTTTTATCTGAAATAGATATTAAAGCTGTTTTAATTTTTTTCATTATAACTTAGCAATCTCCCACTTAATAAGTTTTTCAGCCTCATCATTAATACCTGATATAAATATATTTTGGTTTTCTTTATAAGAATTTTTATCACCGAAATACAATCCATTATCAATATTTATATCAAATTTATCACAGCTAAACTTCCATCCTTCACCCTCTAATTCAATTAATATAGATTTATTATCCTGTGTTTTCATCACTTTTGTGCTCGGATCAAGATGAAATCTAATATCAAATTTGTTATTTCTATTTATATCTTTTCTTAATATTTTATCAAAACCTATAAATTTTGTTTGTTCTGGATAAAACTCAATTTCTCTCTCGTGAATAGATCCAAATTTTTTAAGATATCCATTATGTGAAGCTGAAATTTTCCAATAATTATCTTCAAAAACAATATTTTTTTTTGTAATTTTCAATCCTTGATCAACTACAAGGTTAGATTCATCCGCCATTTTAAAATTACAAGAAGAGTGATCTTCAATTATTAAAGTACTTTGTAAAGCAGTACTTTTAGACAGCCTGTTTAGCTTGTTAAATTTATTAAAAAAATAACCTGAATTACTTATTAGTTTTTTTTCATTAGAAATTATTTCAAATGATAAAGCCCCTGATTGATAATTTTTAGAAAGGTGGCCTTTTGGACTATCTCCAACGTCCATCGCTAATACTATCTTTTTGTTTCTAAGTACTGCATATCCAGAAACTTCTTTATTTTCATTTTTAAATGTGTACCCAAATCTTTTTAAATATTGATCAAATTCATTATTGTTGGATATATAATTTCCATTAAATAAAATGTCATGATTTATGTTTTGCCAAATAAAAGCATAGCTTAATCCGAGATAATATATAGTTTCATCAATATATTCTGGAACTGTATTTTGAGACTCCTTAAACCACTCTCTAATTACAATGAAATATTTTAGATAAAAACTTAGTTGTTTAATATTTCTTGAATTTGGAAACCCCTGATTATCAATCGAAGATTTAATAATTTTTTTTAAAATATTTAATCCATTACTAAGATAATTTTTATTATTTTGGTAAGCTAATCCTGTTAAAATGATTGCAGCACATCCAATTATTTTGTTTTCAAAATTATTTGAATTTCTCATTTCACTCAAAAGATGATTTGCCTGTTTTTGAATACATTGGTCAAATTTTATTTTATATTCTTTGTCACTATCTTCATAAGTAAGTTGGTGATTGGATAACCAAGAAATTATCCTTTTAGATGTAAGATCAAAATTCCAACTTTTATTATTATATCTATTGTTATTTTTTATCCAATTAACGATTAATGATTGAACTGTTTTTTTTGAAGATTTGAGATCTAAACTAAAAAACCAAAAAAAATTATTCAATTTTTCATAGTCTTTTTTTTTTATATCATTTTGCCAAATAGATTTTAAAGCAAAATCTTCAATTCTATATTTCTTCTTTTGGTATTTAACTATTGATGAAAATAAGTGAGGGCTTGGCTTGTACTCAAAACTATTATTAAAAATCCTAGATATTTTTTTATCATAGAAACTAGAATTTTGATAAATTTTATAAATATTTTTTTTTGTATTTAAATAAATTAGATTTAAGTCATCTAATAATTTTTTGTTAACCATTAATTTATTTCAATTTTAATAAATTAATATTTTTTTTTATGTCTCCATCATTACTTTTAAATATCGTTGTACCAGAAACAAGAATATTTGCTCCTGCATCGATTGCTTTTTTGCAGTTTTCAAAATTTATTCCTCCATCAATTTCAATATCAAAATTTAGATCTTTTTCGTCTTGAATTTTTCTAAGTTTCTTAATTTTTTTTAAAACTTCAGGCATAAATTTTTGACCACCAAACCCTGGATTAACACTCATTATTAATACTAGATCAATTTTATCAAGGAAATCTAAGATTAAATCAATTTTTGATTCAGGGTTAAGTGATACACCTACCTTTTTATTCAATTGTTTAATTTTTAAAATAGAGGCTTCTAAATTGTCAGTTGCCTCTGGATGAATAGTTATAATATCTGCTCCTGCCTCAGCATAAGATTCTATATATTTATGAACTGGAGAAATCATTAAGTGTACATCAAATTTGAGTGAGCACTGTTTTCTTAGAGCTTTAATTACTGGTGGTCCAATTGTTAGATTTGGCACAAAATGACCATCCATTACATCTACGTGGATCATATCTGCACCTCCCTCTTCAAGTCTTTTAATTTCAGCACCTAATTGACTAAAATCAGCAGATAAGATTGAGGGTGAAATTTTTATTTTTTTCATTGATTGCAAACTCTATTAGTATCAATTTTTAAAATTTAATTGAATTAAATAATTGATAAATATTTCTGGAAATTTCACTTTCTAGAGGAAAAGAAAGCATGCCCATTACAGAATAACCTAATATATATGGCATTAAGTAAAACCTAATCATATAAAAAAACCAGGCAACATACAGTGGCACCAAGGGTGCAATAATGAAAGCTGGTGTTATAGGTTTAAATATTTTTATAATAGGATTGGTATATCTAACGAATATCTTCATAAAAAAAAATTCAGAGTTTTCTTTTTGAAAAATATTCATCGCAACTCTTCCTATTAAAGTCCACATAATTACCCCAAACAAATAGTCTATAAAGTAAACTAGAGGATGAAAGTTAGCAGACATTTAGAAATTTATATTTGAAAACAGGTTGAATTAAAAGGGGCGAAATTAATCGCCCCTAGAATTAAGTTTTATTAGCTTTATTTACCTGTAACGGTTCTTCCGCTTGGTATACGAACTTCATCAACCATTTTTTGAGTTGCTTTATCTGGTTCTTGAGTCATTAAACTTACGACAACCATAGCAATAAAACTAACACCTGCACCGAAGATACCAAATGTTAACTGAGATAGTCCTAAGAACCCACTTCCACCAGTCCGTACCCAAACTAGGTACCAAATAGCAGAACCAAGACCTAAAGCCATACCAGCAATAGCACCTTGTCTGTTAGCTCTTTTCCACCATACACCAAGTACAAGTGGGAAGAACAATCCAGACATCGCAAAGTCAAAAGCCCATATAACTGAACCTAAAATACCTTGGATCTCCATTGCCGCAATAGTTGCCCCAGCAAAACCAATTATCACAAGTAATACCCTCGCAACAAGTAGTCTTTTTGCAGTCTCTGCTTTTGGATCAATCATTTTGTAATAAACATCATGAGAAATCGCATTAGCAATTGCTAGAATTAAACCATCAGCTGTTGACATGGCTGCAGCCATACCTCCAGCAGCAACTAGACCTGAGATTACATAAGGTAATCCAGCTATTTCCGGAGTTGCTAAAACAACTGCTTTACCACCCATAAAAAACTCATTTAATTCAAGAGTTCCATTGCCGTTAAAGTCACTGATGAACATCAAGTTTGCTTGATTCCAGTTTTGAAACCAATCTATTGATTGAACCTCAGCAAATGATTTACCAATAATACCTGTAGATAATGTTGGATCAATCAACGATAGTTTAGACAGTGTTGCTAACATTGGTGCAGAAGAATACAGAAGGAAGATAAAGAATAATGACCAACCAACTGATTTTCTAGCTGCTTTCACACTTGGAGTAGTAAAGTATCTCATCATCACGTGAGGTAATGATGCTGTTCCCATCATCATTGCCAGTGCTAATGATATAAATGCCCAAGGTGTTGCGTTTACTGCAGAGTGAGCTTTAGTTATTCCAGCCAACCCTTTAGGTACCGTTGCTAGATCAGCAGCAGAGTTTTTAACAAACCCAAACTGTTGTTCTAATTCACCAATTCTAGCCACTTCATCAGCTAACATAAAGTGAGGAAAGAAACCTGCACCCATTTTGTTACTGATCCAAAAAATTGGAAGTAAGTAAGCTATAATTAGAACGATATATTGTGCAACCTGTGTCCAAGTTACCGCTCTCATACCCCCTAACATTGAACAAAGTAAAATACTTATCAGTCCAACATAAACAGCGTATTTGAAGTCGATATCTAGAGCAACAGATGCAATAGTACCTGTAGCGTTTATCTGTGCAGTCACATATGTAAATGAAGCAACAGTTAAAACTACAACTGCAAGAAATCTTGCTAAGTTACCACCATATCTTGTACCTATAAAATCTGGAACTGTATAACAACCAAATTTTCTTAAGTATGGAGCTAACAAAGTTGCAACTAATATGTAACCACCAGTCCAACCAACAAGAAGTGCCATATATCCGTAACCTTTAAAGTAGATACCACCTGCCATTGCAACGAATGAAGCACCAGACATCCAATCTGCCGCCGTTGCCATTCCATTGAATACAGTTGGAACTTGCCTTCCAGCTACGTAATATGCATCTGCTTGAGCTGTTCTTGATAGATAACCGATTAATGCATAGATGAATATTGTAAAAGCCACAAAAGCAACACCTATTGCTTTTGCAGTCATACCCATCTGCTCACCAATTGCCATTAAGATTATGAAACCTATAAAACCTCCAGTATAGATTCCGTAAACTTTCGGCAAATTGTCTATAAATTTACCTTTAATCATTAGCTATCCTCTCTTTCATTGAAGCCGAATTCTTCATCGATCTTCTCTTGTCTATTTGCAAACCAGAAAATTAGGATTACAAAAATTCCAAGAGACCCCTGACATGTAAACCAATATGTCCATGGATAACCGAAAGGTCCAGTGACCTCATTCATTTCAGCTGCAAAAAGGAAGATGCCAATTGAGAATACAAACCAGATTGCCAGTGTTACAAACAACAATGACCTGGTCTTTTCCCAGTGTTTTTCTGCGTTTGACATGTATACCTCTCTCTTTTTAGTTATAACTAATCAAAACCATAACCATTATGAAGGCTTTGAAAAGACTAAAATTTGTTCACAATAGGTACTTATTTACTTACTTTTTTAAGGTATAATTGCCACATATATAAACTTTTATGCAAAAATATAAACTTTCTTGGCGCGACATATCATTTAATGATTTCAAAGTTTATTTATTTGCTTTGTTTAAAGCATTCATACCTAAAAAAAAAATTAAGGACATAGATGAACTTGAAAATTTTATTCAAACAAAGTCTGCTTGGGTAACACAAGTTACTTTATATAGTTATTTAAAAACTAGAATGGGTACCAGGTATGTCCTTCATTTTGACAATGATGTTTTTATGTCATCTCTGAATATAGCTAAATGGAATATTTATTCTGTTGCTTTACAAGATTTAACATTTTTTACATTTTCATATTTAAAAGTTAACTTTAATTTTAAAAATATTGATCAATCAAAAGAGATATTCAATAAAATTTTAGATGATGAGACCTATAATAAGATGCCACTAGATATAATAGAGCAAGCAAAAAAAAATTTTGATGAAAGATTTAAAAATATCAACTGGGAATCTTATCATAGTGACCTTCCATTTAACCCAAGTGCTCTATCTTTATATAAATGGGCACCTATAGCTGAAGAACTTAAAAGTTTAGATCGAAAAATTGTCTTAAATTCAATGATATTAAAATGGGATATTATTAGAAAAGAATTTGAAAAATTAATTGAATTTTAAATGTTTTTTCTATTATCCACTAAGCTTTGAACTACACCTGGGTCAGCCAAAGTAGTTGTATCACCTAATTGCCCATGTTCATTATGAGCAATTTTTCTTAAAATTCTTCTCATTATTTTCCCAGATCTAGTTTTTGGAAGTCCTGGAGTAAAATGAATCAAATCTGGAGTAGCCAAAGGTCCGATTTGTTTTCTAACCCAAAGTTTTAAATCTCTTTCAAGTTCACCAGTTTCTCTCTCTCCTGCATTTAGAGTAACATAACAATATAATCCATTACCCTTAATATCGTGAGGATAACCAACCACAGCAGCTTCTGCTACTTTTGGATGAGCAACGAATGCACTTTCAATTTCAGCGGTACCTAGATTATGTCCTGAAACTATAATCACATCATCCACTCTACCTGTAATCCAGTAGTAACCATCTTTATCTCTTTTACATCCATCTCCAGTAAAATACTTTCCATCAAACTGAGAAAAATAAGTATCAATAAATCTTTGATGGTCTCCATAAACAGTCCTCATTTGACCTGGCCATGATTGAGCAATGCAAAGCCTTCCTTCACCTGCACCTTTAATTTCTTTGCCACTTTTATCTACTAGAACAGGTTTAATCCCATAGAATGGCTTCGTAGCTGAGCCGGGTTTTAAAGGAATGGCGCCTGTTTGAGGAGCAATCATTATTCCACCTGTTTCTGTTTGCCACCAAGTATCAACAATTGGGCATTTAGAATTACCAACTGTTTTGTAGTACCACATCCAAGCTTCAGGATTAATTGGTTCACCAACAGTACCTAGTAACTTAAGAGATTTTCTTGAAGTTTTTTTAACAGGTTTATCACCTTCCCTCATTAGAGCTCTAATCGCTGTGGGAGCTGTATAAAAAGTGTTAATTTTAAACTTATCTATTATCTGCCACCATCTAGAAGTATCTGGATAATTTGGAATTCCCTCAAACATAACTGTAGTTGCACCATTAGCAAGTGGACCATAAATAATATAACTATGTCCAGTTACCCAGCCAATATCCGCTGTACACCAATAAATGTCTTTAGGTTTATAATTAAAAATATATTGATGAGTCATTGAAGCATAAACCATATAACCACCAGTAGTATGCAAAACTCCTTTGGGTTTTCCAGTTGAGCCTGAAGTATAAAGAATGAACAAAGGGTCTTCAGCATTCATTTCTTCTGGTTCACAATTATTGGAAACGCCTTTTATTAATTCGTGATACCAAACATCTCTTTTTTTATCCCAATTGATATAATTTCCTGTTCGTTTAACAACAATACATTTTTTAACATTTGGACAACTCTCTAATGCTTCATCAATTGTATATTTAAGAGGAATAGTTTTTCCACCCCTAACTCCTTCGTCTGCTGTAATAATATATTCAGATTTACAATCGTTTACTCTTCCAGAAATCGACTCTGCGGAAAATCCACCAAAAATAATTGAATGCACTGCTCCAATTCTAACACAAGCAAGCATCAAAATAGCAAGCTCTGGAATCATTGTTAAATAAATTGTAACTCTATCACCTTTTTTTATACCTAATTTTTTAAGACCATTTGCAGCTCTCGATACTTTCTGGTGAAGTTCTTTATATGAAATTTTTTGATTATCTTTTGGACTATCTCCAACCCAAATAATTGCAGTTTTATCTTTTTTATCTTTTAAGTGTCTATCAATACAATTAGCTGAAGCATTTAAAGTTCCATCTTGAAACCAATTAATTTTAACCTCTTTTTTACTAAATTTTACTTTTTTAATTTTTTTATAGGGTTTAATCCATGTAATTCGTTTTCCCTCTTTTTTCCAAAACTCATCATTACTTTTAATCGATTTAGAATACTTTTCTTGATACTGTTTTTTGTTTGCTAGACTATTTTTTACCCATTCAGCTTTAGGTTTAATAATTAAATCAGTAGAAGATAACTTTTTAACTTTAGTTTTTTTAGCTACTTTTTTTTTAATTTTGGTTTTTTTCTTTTTATTTACTGGCATGAAGTTATTTTATATTTAAATTTTACCCATGTTATTTAGAATTTTCCAGCTTTTAGAGTCTATTGGCATAACAGATAATCTACTTTGTTTAATCAGTGATAAATGACTTAATTCCTTATTTTTTTTAATAGTTTCAAGGGTTACAGGTTTTGTTAATTTCTTTTTAAACTGTACAGTAACCGCAATAAATCGACCACTTTTATCTGTTTTATCTAAGTATGCCTCTTTAATTACTTCCACTATTCCAACAATCTCTTTACCTATGTTTGAGTGATAAAAAAAACAAAGATCACCTTTTTTCATACTTTTTAAATTTTTAGCCGCTTGATAATTTCTTACTCCATCCCATGGAGCACCTCTTAAACCAGCTTTTTTTTGTTGCTCAATAGACCAAACGTCAGGTTCAGATTTCATTAACCAGTACTGCATTTCTCTACCTATATACTTTGTTAATTTAGGTTTTTAAACATTTCATTTAAATAAATTTGATAATTTTTATATGAATTTATGGATGATGAATAAATCGATTTGTTTGCTTGATTTGTGCTGAGCGTTCTAATCGTCATATTGTTTTTGTGATGATTTAAACATTTTTCACTCCAATCCAAATCACAATAGTTAATAATTTTTTTAATTGTATGTTCATTATTTGTAATCAAATTTTCGTAATCTACATTTAGAATAGTTTTGCCAATTTTTTTATCCCAAAAACTCATTATATTTTTATATAAATTGTAGTATTCTACTAATTCCTTTTCATCATATTTCCAAGCTTGATTATCAGAAAATAAGTTTTTATAGATTGATAAGCAGTTATCTTTAGCATTTCTTTGACAGTGAATTAATTTAGATTCTGGAAAATAATGTTTTATAAAACCAAGATAAAAATAATTATTTAAACTTTTATCTGTAATCACATCATTTTTTAAATTAAATAATTCTAGATAATCAAAATATTTTTCTTTTAAATCCAAATTTAAAAAATCATCAATATTGTTTGAAATAATTTTTTTATCTTTTAAAAAATTATTTATAAAATTTGTCTCACCAGTACCAGAAACTTTTTCGTGACTCGATATTATATTCTCAACTAGTGTGGTACCAGATCTAGGAAGTCCGAATATAAAGATTACTTTTTTTTCATTATAATAAGAATTATTTATATATTCAAAATCAAATTTTAAAAAAAAAGATTTGATTTTATTAAATAATTTTATCTTTTGACTAATATTAGTTTTTAAAGAATTTTTTTTTAAAACGTTTCCTTTTGAAAAGTATTTAAAAGACTTTTTGTAGTCTTTTTTGTCTTCATAGGCCTTGCTAATTGCAAATAATAAATCAATTTGCTTTTTAACATCAAGTTCTTTTTTGTTAATCTTTTTTAAAAATGAGCTCAAATAGTATTCATCATTTTTAAAGTTAATTTGTAAACTTAATAATCTGTCTGCTTTTGTTGATAGTGGAAATTTTTTTAAACAATTATCTAAAGTAAGTTTTGCCTTTTTAAATTGCCTTGTACTTTGATAAGCGTGAGCTAAATTAATATGAATGTGTTCAATATTTTCGTCTATTTTAATTGCTCTTATATAAAGCAAAATAGCTTCTTCAAATTTACCAATCATAATTTTCAAATTTGCTAAATTTATTATAGAACTTATATAATTGCGGTTTATTTCAATACATTTGAGAAAACATTTTTCTGCTTCTTTGAGCTTATTTATCTTTTTGTAGGCAATACCAAGATAATTTTTTGCATCAATATTTTTTGGATTAATTTTTATTGCTGTTTGAAAAGATTTAATAGAATTAACTTCATTATTTAAATTTAGATAGCTAAGTCCTTGTAAGGTTCATAAAAAATCATTATTTTTAAATTCTCTCAATAAAAAGTTTGATGTTTTTATTACAGAATTAAAATCATTTTCTTTAAATTTTGTAATAATTATTAGAATTTTGTTTTTTAGATTTAATTTATTCATATTATTAATAGCCTCATAAATTATTCAAATAACTTATCTGTTAAATCATAATTGTTTAATAATGCTGATATTGCATTACAGCCATGTGAAAAAATACCTAAAATGGGTTATAGTTTAATTTAGTAAGTACATGATAGGATGGATGTAAATAATTTATTCTAAAATTATCCCAGCACCCTTAAGAAAAGCTGCACTTTCATCTAATGGCCATCTTGGTTTTGCTGTATGATCTAAATTACTAAATTGGTTTAATTTAAATTTTTCCAACCCAACCATTGCTATCATTGCAGCATTGTCACCACAAAATTCTATTGGTGGAAACATACTTGTAAAACTTTCTTCAATACATAAATCAGTTAACATAGATCTAATATTTTTATTAGCAGCCACTCCTCCAGCAACTACAAATATTTTATCTTTTAGATTATTTTGTTTTTCAAACTCACCAAAGGCAATTTTAGTTTTTTTGTATAATATTTCTTCAACTGTTTTTTGAAAAGAAGCTGCAAGATCAAATTTTTCTTGATCAGTTTTAATATTTTTAGTTATTCTTAAAATAGCAGTTTTAAGTCCAGCAAATGATAAATTACAACCACCTTTATTAAAAATTGGTTTTGGTAAATCATATTTATTGGGATCACCTTTTTTTGCTAAAATCTCAATTTGTGGACCGCCTGGAAATTCTACTCCTAAAAGTTTTGCCGTTTTATCAAAAGCTTCACCCAAAGCATCATCAATAGTTGTTCCTAATCTTTTGTATTTACCAAGGCCCTGAACATTTAAAAATTGTGAGTGACCACCAGAAATTAATAAAAGTAAGTATGGATAGTTTAATTCTGAATTAAGTTTGGGGCTTAATGCGTGACCCTCTAGATGGTTAACAGCAATGAAGGGTTTATTAAGTGCACTTGCAAAAGCTTTTCCAAAACTTAAACCAACTGACAAACAAACTATTAATCCTGGACCAGCAGTAGAAGCTACTGCATCAATTTCTTCAATTTTTCTTCCACTGTCGTCAATTGCTTTTTGAACTATCCAGTCTATTTTCTCCACATGAGAACGAGCAGCTAATTCTGGAACTACTCCCCCAAATTCTTTATGAACCTCAACCTGGCTTGATACAATATTAGATAAAACTACTGTATTTCCTTGTCCATTTTCAGTTATTATGGATGCTGCTGTTTCATCACAGCTAGACTCAATTCCAAGAATTAAAGGTTTTTTACTCATTCAAATAGTTTTTATTAATTGTACAAACTCAATACAAGTAAGAAATAAATTTATTTATGAAAAATAAAATAACTATTGGATCTAGAGGAAGCAAGTTAGCATTAATTTATGCCCAAAATGCTAAAGACAAGATTATTCAAAACTCCAATTTTAATGATGAAGATGTTGTTATTAAAGAAATAACAACAAAAGGTGATCAGGTTCAAGATGTAAGATTATCAGAAGTAGGTGGAAAAGGTTTATTTTCAACAAATATTGAAAAAGAACTTCAAGATAAAAAAATTGATATAGCAGTTCACGCATTAAAAGATATGCCAGCTATTGAAACTGATGGTTTAAGAACAGATACCTTTTTAAAAAGAAATGATCCAAGAGAAATTTTGATAACTAAAGATAAAAAAAAACTTAAAGAATTAATAGCCAATGCAGTAATTGGAACATCCTCCTATAGAAGAGAATTTCAGATAAAAAAAATTAGAACAGATATTCATTGTAAACTTATTAGAGGGAATGTTGATACAAGAATTAAAAAACTTAATGATGGTTTGTATGATGCAATAATATTATCATATGCAGGAATTAAATCTTTAAAAATAGAAGATAAAATTACTGAAGTATTTTCAACAGAGGAAATAATTCCAAGTGCAGGACAGGGAATTATTGCACTTCAATGCCGTTATAATGATGATGAAATTATTTCAGTTTTGAATAAGGTTAATGATTATGAAACTTTTAAAAGAGCTCATGCAGAAAGAAATGTTCTGAAAGTTTTAGAAGGTGATTGTGAAACAGCTGTAGGAGCTCATGCCATTATAGACGGAGATAAAATTACTTTAGAGGCTGAACTTTTTTCTTTAGATGGAAATCAGAGATTCTATGAAAAAAAATCTTCAAAAATTGAAAATGCAAAAGAACTTGGTAAAGAAGTTGCTCAAATATTAAAGAAAAAATCAAATAATTCTTATAAAAAATAATATGCATATTTTATTAACTAGACCCCTAGAGAACTGCTCTGAAATGATTGTAAAATTTAAATCTTTGGGGCATCAAGTTTCTCATCTTCCTTTATTGAATATAGATAAAGTAAATTATGAAGAAATAAATTTTTCTGAATACAAAGGAATAATTTTTACTAGCGCTAATGCGGTTAAATTTTTGGAATATAGAAAAATTGATAAGCAAATTCTTTGTTTTTGTGTAGGAATTGCTACTGAAAAACAAGCAAGAAGTATTGGTTTTCAAAATGTAATCGCTGCTGAGGGAAATGTTGAAAATTTAAAAGAGTTAGTTCTACAAAACTTTGATAAAAAAAATGGAAAACTAATTTATATAAGTGGAGAAACCATCTCAGTTGACCTTGACCAACAACTGGTAGGAGAAGGATATAACATTAAAAGAATAGTTAATTATAGAACCACTCATAATCAAAATTTTGATGAAAATTTTGTTAAGGAATTAAAGCTAAATATGCCTGATATGGTCTATGTTTATTCTCAAAATAGTGCTTTAAGTTTTTTAAATTTTATAAAGATCCATCAATCTGAAAGTCTTTGGATGGATACGAATTTGATGTGTATTAGTGAAAAAACTTCGTCTATATTGAACGAAATCAAGTGGAAGAAAATATTTCTTTTTAATCCTGGAGAAGAAGAGTTTTTGTTATATAAAATTTAGTTATGGAAATAATAAATAATTTTTCTGACATATTTTTTTCAGTATGGAAACAAGGAATTCTAGGTGTTGATATTTTTCAAATACTAATTGGTATTGGAATATTTTTTATTTTTTTAGTTTTTAGAGGTCTAATTAGTAAGCTTATTATAAAAAAATTAGAGATAATTTCTAAAAGAACAACTAATAAATTAGACGACACTTTTGTTCATGCTTTGGTAGGGCCTGCCAGATTTTTACCAATTGTTCTTGGTTTTTTTATTGCCAGTTATTATATGACTTTTTCAAGTGAGGGACGAGAAGTCGTAGATACTATAAATAGAACTTTAATTACCATTTTAATTTTTTGGGTTATTCACCAAATCATTGAACCTATTTCATATATATTAAGTGGACTAGATAAGCTCTTAACGAGAGAATTAATTGGATGGATTATTAAATCTCTTAAAATTTTAATTTTTATTTTAGGGCTTGCAGCCGTACTTGAATTATGGGGAATTAAAATTGGTCCAATTATTGCAGGTCTTGGGTTGTTTGGTGTAGCAGTAGCATTAGGAGCGCAAGATTTATTTAAGAATTTGATTTCAGGAATTTTAGTATTAGTTGAAAAAAGATTTAAAATAGGAGACTGGATTGCAGTCGATGGAATTATAGAAGGTATAGTTGAAAAAATAGGATTTAGATCAACAACAATAAGAAAATTTGATAAGTCCCTTGCAATTATTCCAAACTTTCAATTTGCCGAAAATGCTGTTGTTAACGTGAGCGAAACTTCTAATTGGTTAATCAGTTGGATAATTACACTTCAGTATGACACAACAGTTGATCAATTAAAAACGGTAAGAAATGAAATTGAAGGATATATAAATAATAGTGAAGATTTTGATACAAATGTTGGTGTAGCAGTTAGAATTGATAAATTTTCTGATAGTTCAATTGATATGTATGTGCGTGGCTTTACTAAAACTGATAGTTGGAATGAAATGCTTGCTGTAAAAGAAAGACTTGCGATTGAAATTAAACAAATTGTAGAAAAAAATAATGCATCTTTTGCTTTTCCGAGTCAGTCGATTTATATCGAAAAAAAATGATTGCAATTTTTTATTTAATTTTACAAATTTTAAAACTTTATTCTTATGTTGTAATTGCAAATGTATTAATAAGCTGGTTAATAGCTTTTAATGTTTTGAATACTCAAAATAGATTTGTTTACTCAATTTTAGAGCTTACTCATCGACTAACCGACCCATTATTATACAGAATTAGACGTTTCTTACCTGATTTAGGCTCACTTGATATATCTCCAATAATCCTTCTTTTATTGATTTGGTTTATTGAAATGTGTATGAAGCTCTACATTGCACCAATGATTTTTTAAAAAAGAGATATGATTTTAATAGATGGAAAAAAATTAGCAGCTGAACTTAGAGAAGAATTAAAACAAGAAGTATCCGAGTTAAAAACTAAATATAATAAAGTTCCTGGATTGACAGTAATTTTAATTGGAGACATGGCTCCTAGCCAAATTTATGTTCGTAACAAAGAAAAATCAGCAAATGAAGTTGGTTTGAAGTCTGAGGTGATTAAATATCCTGATACGGTTGAGGAAAAAACTATTTTAGATAAAATTGAAGAGCTAAACAATAATGATAGTATTTCTGGAATTTTAGTTCAGCTTCCACTTCCAAAACATATTGATAAACAAAAAGTTATTGAAACTATAACTCCTTCAAAAGATGTAGATGGATTTCATCCAATGAATGTTGGAAATTTATCATCAGGTTATGAAAGTTCAGTGCCTTGTACTCCACTTGGGTGTTATTTAATGATTAAAAAAATTGAACCAAACTTAAGTGGTAAAAAAGCAGTAGTTGTTGGTAGATCTAATTTAAATGGAAAACCAATGACACAGCTTTTGCTTAAAGAAAATTGTACTGTAACTATTACTCACTCAAGAACAAAAGATTTAAAAGCTGAATGTTTAGAGGCAGATATTATTGTTGCAGCCGTAGGTATACCAGAACTAGTTAAAGGTGACTGGGTTAAAAAAGATGCAATTGTAATTGATGTTGGAATTAATAAAACAGAAAATGGTTTAGTAGGTGATGTTGCATTTGATGAAGTTTCAAAAGTTGCAAAAGCTTTAACACCTGTTCCTGGTGGAGTAGGGCCAATGACAATTGCATGTTTATTAAAAAATACAATTGATTGCTTTAAAAGATCTCAAAAATAGAAATACTTAAATAATTAAGAATTTTCTAATTTTTTTCTTTCTAATTTTTACGTATAACTCTCTATTAATTGCTATGGATAAAAAACCCTATCATCATCTACCAGATGGAACTTTTAGAAATCCAGAAGGATCACCAGTGAGAACAGGTAAGGCGAGGTTTTCATATACACAATTCATTAAATTAAAAAAGAAGCTTGATATGACTGTTCCAAAAGAACACGTTATCGATAAAGAAAAAGTTTTATCTGATTTAGAAAAATACAAGAGTAAAGATTATATCGCCTGGATTGGCCATGCCACTTACTTAATTAAACTTGGAGATACAACAATTATAACTGATCCTGTATTTTCAAAAAATGCAGGTCCTTTAATTTTTGGTCCAGATAGATTTACTGAGCCTGCCCTAAATTTAAACGAAATTCCAAAAACTGATTTATTGTTATTAACACATAATCATTATGATCATCAAGATATGGGCACCATTAGAAAATTTCCATTTAAAGATTCAAAAGTCTTAGTACCACTTAATCTTGGAAAATATTTTACAAAAAATAGATTTAAAGATGTGAATGAAATGGATTGGTATGACGAAATTAAAATCAATACTGATTTAAAAGTAACCTTACTTCCAGCTGTTCATTGGTCTAAAAGAAGTTTAACAGATATGAATAAAACGCTCTGGGGAAATTTTTTAATTGAGTATAAAGGTAAAAAAATATTGTTTGCGTGTGATACTGGTTATGGAGATATCTATAAAGATTTAGGCGAAAAATATGGTCCAATTGATTTAACGATGATTAATATTGGAGCATATGATTTTAAACCTATGTTTGATAAATCAATTTATCATACAACCCCTGAAGAAGCTTTAAATGTTGCAAAAGATTTAAAAAGTAAAAAAGTTATGGGAACACATTGGGGCACATTTGTATTATCTTTAGAACCAATTATGGAACCACCAAAAAGATTTAAAGCAAGTGCAGCAAACTATGATTTTAAAGAAGAAGATGCAATCATATTTAAAATTGGAGAAATAACTCCATTAAATGACGTGATCCCTGATTAAGATAATTTGACCCATAATTTATGCTTTATCTTATCGATTAATTTTTGATAGACTTTAGCATGAAGAAACCACCGTACCCTTATAGAATAGCAATAATATTTCTTATGCTTACGATAATGCCAATAGGAGCTACTCAGTTAGGATGGTATTTGTATGATCAGCAAACTGGTTTTGATTTTGGTATGATAGTAGGAACATCAACAGTAATCTATGCTGCTTGGTTAATGTATGAAAAAGGTTGGCGAGAAGAGGATGAAGATTAATTTATGGAAAAAATAATTTTTTTTGCACTAGTAATTCCTATTATAGGTTTTGTTTTATATTTGGGTGCCAGTGCAATAATGAAAGGATTTAGCGCTAAGGAGGCCAATAGATCTGAAAAAGACGAGGCTTCACTACAAGATGATTTTTCAGCAGATAAAGAACAGCTAAGTAGTGAACTTAGTAATTTAAATGAATTACTTCAAAGTGGGGTGTTAACCCAAGAAGAATTTGAAAAAGCGAAGAAAAAAATATTAGATAACTAATTCATTTTGGTTAATAGCAGTAGCATTACACCACTTACAAATATTAAAATTCCTACAATTTCACTAATAGTTATTTTTTCTTTAAATAAGTATTTGGATGATAAATAACTAAAAAATATTTCAACTTGACCTAAAGCTCTAACAAAAGATGCCTGAACTAATGTAAATGCATAAAACCAAGTCATTGTTGCCATAAACCCAGCAAATCCTGCCAAACAACTTTCAAATTTATTATTATACAATTTTTTAAATTCTGATCTTTCAAAAATAAAAAGATAAATTGTTATTATAAAGGTTTGAATTACTAAGCCAAATAATAAAGTACTAATTGCTTTTTCAAAGTTTGATGAAAAATTTTCCAGAGACAATGCTGCGGCTCTAAAATAAACAACACTTAATGCTAAAAATAGACCTGTTGTTAATCCAATTAGAGTTGTCTTTGAAAAAAAATTATTAAAAAATAATTTTAAATCTTTTACAGATATAATAATTACTCCAACTGTTGCAATTATAATTCCAAAAACTCCAAATATATTAAGCTTATCTTTTAATAAAAAATATTCAAAAATAGCAACTTGTATAACTTCAGTTTTACTTAATGCAGTGCCTACTACAAAGTTTGAGAACTTAAAAAGATAAAGTAAAATAAAGGTAAATATGATTTGAAAAACTGATGCTAAAATTGTGTAATAAACGAAATTTGATTGAACTAAGATTACAGAAATAATTTCAAAGTTACGAAAATAAATAAAAAATAATAATGTTGCAAATGGTAATGCAAAAGCAAATCTCACATAAGTTGAAGCGATTGTTGAAAGATTTGTATTTAATTTTTTCTGTAAAGAAGATCTTAGATTTTGAAAAAAAGCTCCAAAAATAGTAATAACTATCCAATTCATATATTATTATTTATTTTCCATTAACCAAAGATTGTCTCCTGTTAAAAAATAGATCTTTCCATCAACTGGATGAACTTGAATATCTCTAATTCTACCTATTTTATTTTTAAAAATAACTTCTTCATTTAAATTCGATAAATCGTTAAAAATTAACTTTCTTAAAGATTTATCTTTAAGTGATGTAATTAAAGCATTTCCATTCCACTCTTTAAATTCTTTACCTTTGTAAATTGTGATTGCACTTGCTGCAATAGAGGGTACCCAGTATTTAATAGCTTTAGTAAAGCCTGGCTTCCATTTTGGACCAATTGTAGTTCCTGAATAGTTCGTTCCTCCCCATCCTAATATTTTCCAACCATAATTTTCTCCTTTTTTAGCTTCTCCAAACCAGTCACCTCCTCTTGCACCATGATTGCTTAAATAAATTTTTTGATCATAAGGTGACATGGTTAAACCTTGTGGGTTTCTAATTCCAATTTGATAAATTTCAGGAAGCCAATTTGGCTTTCCTTCAAATTTTGGATTATCTTTTGGAATAATGCCATTAGTATGAATTCTGATAATACTACCAGGATGTTTTGTTGGATCTTGAGCAATCATTCCTTGTCCTCTTTCACCTACAGAGGCAAAAAGATAACCATCTTTAATAGCTAGTCTTGATCCAAAATGATAACCAGAATCTATGGGAGGATTTGCTCGAAATATATTTTCAAAGTTTAATTCTTTTTTATCTAATCTTGCTTTTGCTATTGAGGTACTCGTTTTAGAATTTCCCCTATCTTCAGAGTATGAAATCCATAGGTTATTATTTTGATGAATAATATCTAGTAGACCACCTTGACCAACATCTAAAAAATTTAAATTATGCTTAACTTCCAAAATTTTTTTAGAATTAATGTTTACTATTTTTATTTTTCCACTTTTTTCAGTAATAATTATCTCATCATTATTAATAAATGATGATCCCCAGGGCTCATCTAGTTTTATTATTTTAGTAAGTGTAAAATTATTGGAATAGCTTTTTGAAGCAAATAAGAGAAAAAAAATTATTAATGAAAAATATTTTTTCACATTAAGAGAGTTTTGATCTACCACCATCGACCGCAATTATTTGTCCAGTCACCCACGAACTATCTTCAGTGATTAAAAATTTTGCAAGTGATGCTGAATCTTTTCCTTCTCCCAATCTCTTTAATGGATGAGCTTTTGCGATACCTTCTGCAATTGTAGTGTTTTTTAACATAGGTTCTGCAATTTTAGATTTTGTCAAACTTGGTGCAACACAATTTACTCTTATATTGGGTGCAAATTCAGCAGCTAATGATACCGTTAAACCTTCAACAGCAGCTTTTGCTGAAGCAATAATAGCATGGTTAGTAAAACCTCTTTGAGCAGCCACAGTTGAAAACAAAACTACAGAGCCTTTATTTTTTTTTAAACTTTCTTGATAACCTTTGATGACCTCAATTGCTGAATAAAGATTTAATTTCATACATTTATTCATATCTTGTTCAGTAATCATTCTTAATGGTTTTAAGTCAATTGATCCGACACAATATGCAATACCCTTAATGTCATCAATATCTACTTTTACTTTTTCTATAAAACCATCTTCTAAAACATCGGCAACAGTAAAACTACAACCTAATTTTTCTGAAATAGCTTTAACTTCATTTTCGTTTCTTGCCACTAAGTGAATGTCATTTCCTGAATTTTTTAATTGTTTAGCCAAGCTTGAACCTACAGAACCTGTCGCACCAAAAATAATATATTTTTCTGACATAAAATTTATTTATTAGTTATATTTAATTATGAAACTATTTCTTATACTCGGCAATCAATTATTTCCATTAAAATACTTGGACCGCTACAAAAAGGATCATCTGTTTTTTATGGCTGAAGATAACGAGTTATGTACCTATGAAAAACACCATAAACAAAAAATACTATTATTCTTATCTTCCATGCGTTCTTATGCTGATAGTCTTAAGAAGAGTAAATTTAAATTAAATTATCTAAAGATAGAAGATAAAGAATTTAAAGATGATTATTTTAAGAAATTAAAAAAAATAATTAATCAAAAAAAAATTACCAGAATTTCAAGTTTTGAAGTCGAAGACAAATTTTTTGAAAAAAAAATTTCACAGTTTTTAAAAAAAGAAAAAATTAATTGGAAAGTTATTCAAACCCCAATGTTCTTAAATTCAAGAGATGAATTTAAAAATTATTTAGGAAAATCAAAAAAACCTTTTATGGCAACATTTTATAAAGAGGTGCGTAAAAAATCTGGAACATTGATGGGTGCTGATGGAAATCCTATTGGAGGTAAGTGGAGTTTTGATGAAGATAATAGAAATAAATTACCTAAGGATATTTCAATACCAAAATTTCCAAAGATTAATGAGACCAATCATACTAAAAAATTAAAACCAATTATTGAAAAATTATTTAAAGATCACCCTGGAAGTACAAATGATTTTTGGTTAGCAACCGAATATAATGATGTAGTAAAACTTTTAGATTTTTTTATAAAAGAAAAATCTAATTTATTTGGTGACTATGAAGATGCTGTTAATCAAAAAGATAATATTTTATTCCATAGTGCATTAAGTCCTTACATAAACCTAGGATTAATTACTCCTGAATTTGTGATTCAAAGGATTTTAGACTTTCATAAAAAACATAAAATTAGAATGAATTCCCTTGAAGGCTATATTCGTCAGATAATTGGTTGGAGAGAATTTATGCGTGGAATTTATCAAGGCTATTCTGATGAAATGGAAACCAAAAATTTTTTTAAGCATGATAGAAAAATGAAAAAATCTTGGTATGAGGGTACAACAGGCTTGCCCCCGTTAGATCATGCTATTAAAAATGCCGTAAACTATGGTTGGTCTCATCACATTGAAAGACTAATGATTTTATCAAATATAATGAATCTTTGTGAGGTTAAGCCAACAATTGTTTACAAATGGTTTATGGAAATGTTTGTAGACTCATCAGATTGGGTAATGGCACCTAATGTTTATGGAATGGGATTATTTAGTGATGGAGGTATTTTTGCTACTAAACCATATATTTGTGGATCAAGTTATTTTATGAAAATGATGGATTTTAAAAAAGGAGAATGGTGTAACACAATGGATGGTCTGTACTGGAGATTTATAGATAGAAATAGAAAATTTTTTTTAAAAAACCCCAGACTATCAATGATGGTTTATGTTTTTGATAAAATGAAAGAGGACAGAAAAAAAATGATTTTGTCTGAAGCTGATAAATTTATTAAACAAAACACTATTTAATGAAAAAAGAAAACTTACCTTCAAAAATTTGTCCTATTTGTAAAAGACCTTTTGTTTGGCGTAAGAAATGGAAACTTAATTGGGATAAAGTAAAGTATTGTTCCAAAAAGTGTTCTAAGTGATCTACCTATCTCTATTTACTATATCTTTTTTAGCAGCAACTATTTTACCCTTTTCATCAGAACTCACATTAGCGGGATTAATTGTAACATCAAATTATGATAATTTATTATTGTTAATCGTTGCAAGCTTTGGGAATGTTTTAGGATCTGTTGTTAATTGGGCTTTAGGATTTTACTCAAGAAATCTAACTACAAAAAAATGGTTTCCATTTAAAGAAATACAATTAGAAAAATCATCAAAATGGTTCAGAAAGTTTGGTAAATGGTCTTTATTATTTGCTTGGGTTCCTGTTATAGGTGACCCATTAACTTTAGTTGCAGGTTTATTGAGAATTAGATTTTTAGATTTTATTATTTTAGTAGCAATTGGAAAAGTAAGTAGATACTTTGTGGTTTTCTATTTGATTGGTTAAGTAATGAATATAATAGTTTTACAACATATAAAGATTGAAGACCCAGGTTATATCAAGGATTTAATGTTAGCTGATGGTTTTAACTTAACAACTATAGAATTAGATGAAGGTGAAAAAATTCCAAGTGACTTAAGTAAATTTGATGGAATGTTTTGTATGGGTGGTCCAATGGATACTTTTATGGAACAAGAATATCCTTGGTTAGTTGATGAAAAACAAAGAATTAAAGAATTTGTAATTGATTTAAAGAAGCCTTACTTAGGTTTTTGTTTAGGTTGTCAGTTGTTAGGTGAAATAGTTGGTGGCAAGGTAGTTAAATCAAATCCAGCTGAGATTGGAATAATGAATGTAAATTTTAATAATAAAAAAAATGAAGATACTTTATTTTCAAAATTTCCAGAACAAATCAAAAGTTTACAGTGGCACTCTTATGAAGTGCAAGGAATAGATGATAAACAAGATATTACTTTATTAGCCTCATCACCTGTAACCAAATATCAAATTTTTAAATATCAAAATCATGCTTATGGAATTCAATTTCATATAGAAATTAAGGATACTACAGTTAATGAATGGGGATCTGTTCCAGAATATAAAAAAGCTCTTGAAAATCAATTAGGAAATGGTGCTCTAGAAAAATTTGATAATGCCGCAAAAGTAAATATGTCTGATATGAATAATTATTCTAAGATTCTTTATGAGAATTTTAAAAAAATTTTAAACAAATAAAAAAATATGAATAATAAATTTTTTGAATGGGCAGGGGTTATTACTGCAATATTATACTCGTTATTTGTAGCTTTAAATATTGGTATAGAATTTTTTGGTTTCTGTTTATTGCTTATATCGGCAATCTTAATTGGAATTTGGGCCTATCGAGGAGATCATAAAGGTATACTGTTATTACAATTTTTTTATGCAACCGCAGGAATTGTTGGAATGATCAGATGGTTTTAAATGAGGATATATTGAATTATGAAATAGTTACAATAAGTTAATTTTATTATAATAAAGTTAATGGTTAACTCAAAAAATACTTTTTTATGGAGAATTTAAATTTAGAGAATGTAAAATCCTATGTGGATACCTTATGGGTTATTGATTGCGCTATATTAGTATTTATTATGCAAGCAGGTTTTATGTGTATGGAAACTGGACTCTCTAGACATAAAAACAGTATTAACGTTGCATTAAAAAATGCAGCTGATTTTGGAGTTTCAGTCGTTATTTTTTGGATTTTTGGTTTCGGTCTGATGTTTGGTTCAAGCTATAATGGTTTTTTTGGAACTGATTTATTCTTTTTTAAAACAACAAACGCTGAATATATGACTTATTTTGTTTTCCAAGCAATGTTTGTTGCAACGGCAGCTACAATAATTTCAGGTGCTGTTGCAGAAAGAATGAAATTTAATGGCTATTTAATAATTACAATTTTAGCAACAGGAATTATTTATCCTATTGTAGGTCATTGGGCTTGGTCTTCAAGTTATTTAAGTAATATTGATAGTGCCAAAGAATTATTGAATGGAGTAGATCAAGTTAATTCGACAGGTTGGTTAACTAATTTAGGATTTGTAGATTTTGCTGGTAGTACAATAGTACACTCAGTTGGTGGGTGGATTGCTCTTTCAGCAGTAATAATTATTGGTCCTAGAATTGGTAAATATTCTGAGTCAAATAAAGGAAAATTTACTGGCTCAAGTTTTCCTTTAGCTGTTCTTGGTACTTTAATTTTATGGTTCGGATGGTTTGGATTTAATGGTGGTAGCAATGGTGCAATGGATGAGGCTGTTCCATTAATTTTAATAAATACTTTTCTTGCTGCAGCGTTTGGCTTGTTAACAGGTTTAGGAACTTCATTTATAATTTATAAAAAACCAGACCCTTTTTATGTTGTTCTAGGTCCTTTAGCGGGATTAGTGTCTATAACAGCAGGATGTAATTCAATGACAACTGTAGTTGCAATTTTTGTAGGAATAATTGGAGCATTAGTAGCAGTGTTAATTACAGAAATTTTAAATAAATATGAAATTGATGATGTAGTAGGAGCAGTACCAGTTCACTTAGGAGCAGGTGTTTGGGGAACTCTAGCAGTAGGTTTTTTTAGTGATTTAAATATTTTAGGAACAGATTTAACAAGACTAGAACAAATAAAAGCACAATTTATTGGAGTTTTAACAATAGGAGCTTTTTCTTTTTTCGGATCATATATAATTTTAAGAATTTTAAATTATTTTTATCCATTGAGAGTAACTCCTCTACAAGAAGAGCTAGGATTGAATATAGCTGAGCATAATGCAGTTTCAGTAGAACATGATTTAATTTCAATTTTAGAAAAACAATCTCAAAGTGGAGATCTTGCTATTAGAGGGCCACAAGATCCGTTTACAGCAGGTGGTGTTATTGGGCTCTATTACAATAAATTGATGAATAAACTTGAGATAAGTGAAAAAGAAAAAGAGAAATGGCGAAGTAGAATATCCAAAGAAGTAAATTTAGCTGTAAAAGTCCAAGAAAATTTCCTACCAAAAAGAGATTTACAAAATTACCCTGTACATGGAATTAATATTGCTGCTAGAGAAGTTTCAGGGGATTTCTTTAGCTTTTATCCCCATAATGACAGTGTTTATTTTATTATAGCCGATGTTGCTGGTAAAGGTGTTCATGCAGGCATGGTAATGGCAAAAGCTTCAACGTTATTTGAAGTTATGTCAAGAGATCAAGTTGATCCAGATGAAATGATGTTTCATATGAACAATGATTTATTTATTACTAAAACTTCTGGTATGTTTGTTACCTGTGTGCTTGGAAAATATGATCTAATATCAGACGAAATTACATGGGTAAATGGTGGACATCAACCAGCTATAATTAGAAATCAACAGGGTGAATATCAAAATTTTGATAGCGACGCACCACCAATGGGAGTTATTTCTCAAAAAGATAAATCAATTTATAAAATTAATAAACAAGTTTTAAATGGAAATAAATTTTATGTTTTTACAGATGGTTTGTCAGAAAGTTTAGATGTTGAAGGAAAAGAAATAGGTATAGATGGTTCAATTAAAATTATTGAAGATAACTACACAAAAGATTCGAAAAAACACTTATCTGATGTTACCAAAAAAATTATTAAAATTTCTGGATCTGAAAAATTAAGTGATGATCTTACTTTAATATCAATAGGATAATATAGAATCTTTTAAAAATATTTGTTAGTTTAATTAAAATTTGAAATTATTTTTGGAATATAATTTTTAAAATTAAAAAATCCTTTATTACAATATTGCCAAGCTAATTGATCAAGATTTCTATATAAAAAATCTATCTTTAAATTGTTTGAATTTAAATAATCTAAGTTTTCACCAACGGTAGGATACAAACAATAACAATTTTCAATGTTTTTAATTTCACTAAGATCAATTACCTCACAATCAATAGATTTATCTTTTAACCTTTGTTCTTGGTCTTCAATTAGAAGAGACTTAAATTTCAGTAATTTTTTACTAAGTTTAATAGATCTATGCTCATTTTTGTTAGAAATTATATAAATTTTCTTAAACTTATACTTTTGAAATTCAGTAATTTCGAACGAAAGATTGTTTTCAAAAATTAAAAGATTTCTTTCTTCAATATTTCCTGGGTTGTTAAATTCCTGTTTTATTATAGGAAAAGATTTTCCAGAAATTTTTGGAGGAGCATTTTCATTTAATTTAATGTTTTGAAACCTATTGTTAGTAAATTTTTTAATGTTCCATTCACTTGCAAGGTAATGTTTACCTTGAGTTTGAACACCAGCTACCCATCTCCATCCAAGAGTATTTGATGCAGCATCTCCATCATAAAGGTGTTTCATAAAAAACTCAGAACCTAATTGCCATGGTAACTCTAGAGTAAAGATCCAGATACTTGCAAACCACATTCTGGCATGGTTATGAAGATAGTTTTTTTCTTTAAGTTCAATTATCCATTGGTTAAAGCAGTCTATGTCTGTTTTTCCTTCAATAGCGTTTAGATAATTTTGGTCATTTTTAAATTCATCCCTAAAATTATCTAATTCAATTAAGTAATCTGACCAAACATTTGGTCTTAACTCCAACCAACCTTTCCAATAGACACGCCACAAAACTTCTTGAATAAATTTTTCATTTTTTAAAAATGAGAATTTTTTAAGAGATTTATCAATTACCTCTAATTCATTTATTATTCCGTGTGTTATGTAGGGAGATAAACATGAAATATTAGATCTATTATCGGGACCAAAATCAAAATTTCTTAATTTAGAATATTCTGAAAGATTGTTCTCAACAAAATTATTTAATTTATGAACGGCCTTAGCCCTTGAGGCTTCAAAGATCATATTAAATTATTTAGATTTTTTTTTCTTTAGACCCAATTTATCACTGTGTCTTAGTCTTAAAATTACTATTGCAGCTGCAATAAGTACTATAGCAACAGCCTCATACACTAGTGCGGTTGGATCCATTTCTTTTCCTTGAAGTATTATAAATCTAGCTAGAGCAGTGATTGCGATTAATAGAGGAAGAGTTATGCTGATTGATTGTTGATCCCAAAATACTCTTACCATTGCAAGAACTTCTAAATATAGAAACATTAAAAGTAAATCAGCCAATGTTACCGATTGGTTAAGAAACATATTTTTAATTTCCATACCAACTGCAATTACTGTGCTAACTAAAATGATGCACATTAATGCAAGCTGTAAGTTTTTTGCTATTTTTTCCATTACTTAATCTTTACTAAATGGTAGCCATTTTTCAAATACTGATTTAGATGGTCCATCGTAGGGAATTGAATACGAACTTGGATTAGGACTGGTTAAAACTTCAATTCCTTTAGAAAACACAAAAATGAAAACTACAACAAAGACAATTACCATTATTTTAAAAGGGTCAAAATTTTTAGTTTTAAAAACACTGCTAGATTGTGCTTCTGCTTTATGAAAATGCTTGAAAGTCATATAGACTGCAAATATTAAACCGATGTGCGCAATATAAAGACCTGCCCAACCAAATGCAAAAGTTGTATAAGAAAAAATATATAAGCTAAAAACTGTTGTCCAAATAAAACTTAAAACTAATAAAATTTGCAATCTTACAGATCTTGGTAAAGATCTTAGATCATTTTTACTGTCATCAAATAGAATATTTGCTGCATCTACCATCCAATTTTTTAATGATTCCATAATACTAAGTTATAATTTTTTAAAATTATAACAATTGTTAAATTGTCCTAAATATTAGTTTAAATTTGCTTTAATGACATTTTCTAATTGAATTGAGCTTTGAGCACCTGAAATAAAATCTTTTCCTATCTCAAAAAAAGGAACTCCACTAATATTTTTTTCTCTAGCGGTAGATATTTTTGAATTTACTTTTTGAATATTATCGTCATTGATAAAATCTTTAAAATCATTTTCTTGAATATTAAATTCTTTAGCAATATTTACTAAAATATTGATATCTCCAATATCTAGCCCATCAATAAAATATGATTGATATATTTTTTCTTTAATTTCGTTTTCTAAATTAAATTGTTCACTTAAAATAATAAGCAAATGAGAAAGAACAGTATTCGGAGTTTTTTTTATTTTATCTAACTCTAAATTTATTCCTGATTCTTTTGCTTTTAATTTCATATTTTCATACATAGGAGCAGCATTATCTTTTCCACCAAATTTTATTTCTAGGTATTTTTCTCGATGAATTCCTTCATTTGGCATATCTGGATTTAATTGAAAGGGGACATGCCGAATATCAAATTTTATATTTGGAAATTTTTTTAAAGTTTTATTTAAATTTGTATGCCCAATAAAACACCACCCACAAATGGTATCTGCAAAAATATTTATTTTCATTAATTTATGATCTAAGTTTTTTCTTATGATAATTAATAAATCTTTCAACATTTGATTTATTAAATGTTTTATTTTCTTCAAAAGATACTTTTTTCATTGAATAGGCGGAGCTTTTAGTTTGTCTTGATTCTATAATTATATTTCCTTTGTAAAGTTTAAGTTTAACTGATCCATTTACTTTATTCTTTTTAAGATCAACGATTTTTTGAAGTTTAAATCTTTCTTTTGAATCCCAATAACCATTATAGATAAGTTCAGCATATCTTGGCATAATTTGATCTTTTTTATGCATAGTTTCTTTATCTAAAGTTACTGATTCTATTGCTCTATGAGCATGGATTAATAATGTTCCACCGGGTGTTTCGTATACTCCTCTAGATTTTATTCCAATAAATCTATTTTCAACTAAATCAACTCTTCCAATTGCATTTTTACCAGCAAGTTGATTAAGTTTTTCTAACAAATTTGATGGTGATAATTTTTTTCCATTAATACCAATTGGGTCACTATTTTTAAAATTGATTGTTACAAAGCTTGGTTTGTTTGGGGCTTTTTCAGGTGAAGTAGTCCGTTGAAATATAAATTCAGGTACAGAATTTTTTGGGTTTTCTAAAACTTTTCCTTCGGTTGATGTATGAAATAGATTGTCATCAATTGAAAAAGGTGGCGCTCCTTTTTTATCTTTAGGAATAGTTATGCCATGTTTTTTTGCATAATTAATTAAATCAGTTCTAGATTTTAATTTCCAAACTCTCCATGGTGCAATTATTTTTATTTTAGGTCCAAAATAATGATAGCCTAATTCAAATCTCACTTGGTCGTTTCCTTTTCCAGTTGCACCATGTGAAACCGCATAAGCTTTAAATTTTTTAGCCACTCTGATTTGGTCTTTAGCAATAAGGGGTCTTGCTATAGATGTTCCTAATAAATAAACACCCTCATAGATCGCATGACCTCTAATCATTGGATAAACATAATCTTTAACAAATGTATCTTTTAAGTCTTTTATGACGATATTTTTAACTCCAAATTTTTTAGCATTAGAAATAATTTTTTTTTTATCAATTTCTTGCCCGACATCTGCAGTGTAACAAATTACTTCAGCATCATAATTTTCTTGAAGCCATTTTAAAATTATAGAAGTATCAAGCCCTCCAGAGTAAGCTAGAACAATTTTCTTTTTTGATTTCATTAATTAGCTACAAGCTTTTTTTGTAGCGTTGTAAGCTTTTGTAAACCCTAACAAAGAATAATGATCAATTGTTTGAGACCCTTTTTGATTGTAGCCAGTAATCATAATTCTAGATCCTCTTTTCATTCTTTTGATCATTTTTAATTCAATCTTTGTGTCAGTAATCCAAGCAAATCCTTGTTCTTTTATATCAAATTTAAATTTATATTTACCTGAAGCTGCAGTTATTGAATTATTCTTATTAAATTCATAGCCAGCAGTTACACTAACTTCATCTTTTATTTTTTCTGCAGGTCTAAAAGCAATAAATAACTTTGCGTCTCTTTTATTTGATTTTGGAGCTTGTAATATAGGTGAAGATTGAGCAAAACACACTTTTCCTGATGCCTCTGTTACAGCCATTACTTCCCAGTCTTTATATTTTCCAATTTTTTTAATTTCTTCAGAAGACAATTGTCCGAAATAGCCAAGAGTAAATATTGGTAAAATTAATATAATTTTTTTAATTATGGACATGGATTTGGATAAATTTTTTGAACTTCATTAATTTCTTTAATGACATCATTAGATAAATTTATGTTTACACTTTCTATATTAGTTTTCAACTGCTCCGTCGTCGTTGCACCAATAATTACTGAAGATACAAATGGTTGAATTTCTAAAAACTTTAAAGACATTTGGGCCAAATCAAGTCCATGTTTATTAGCTATTTCATAATAAGCATCTACTGCTTTTTCAGTATTGGGTTTTGCATATCTTGTCCAAAAATCAGGATCTCTGTCAATTCTTGAATTTTTTGGTATTTGATTGTTTCTATATTTTCCGGATAAATATCCACTGGCTAGAGGTGAATAAGCCAAAAGACCTATTTCATCTCTTATTGATATCTCAGCTAATCCGACTTCATAGGTTCTATTTAATAAGCTATATGGATTTTGAATAGACATCATTCTTGGTAAATTTTTTTCTTTAGAAAGTTCTAAATATTTTGAAACACCCCAAGGAGTTTCATTCGATAATCCGACTTCTCTTATTTTACCATCATCAACAAACCTTTTTAGGTTGCCAAGAACATCTTCAAATTTATTCCAGCTTTCATTTTCTTTATGCTCATAACCCAATCTTCCAAACATATTTGTATTTCTTTCAGGCCAATGAAGCTGGTAGAGATCAATATAATCTGTTTGTAGTCTTTTTAAACTATCATTCACTGCCTCAGTCATTTTATCTAAACTATAATTATTTCCACCTCCTCTAAGATAAGCCCTCATAGGACCTGCAACTTTTGATGCCAAAATAATCTTTTCTCTTTTTTTTGTTTTTTTAAACCAATTACCAATTATGATTTCGGTGTGACCGTATGTTTCTTCTCTTGGTGGTACGGCATATAATTCTGCGGTATCCCAAAAATTTACACCTTGATCTAGAGCATAATCCATTTGTTCAAAACCTTCTTCTTGAGTGTTTTGTTCACCCCAGGTCATGGTTCCAAGACAAATTGTGCTTACTTTAAGGTCTGTATTACCTAATTTTTTGTAGTTCATTAGAATTAAAGTAAAATAATGTTAATATTTTATTAATCTTTTAAGGTATCTTGAATAATTAGTAAAAGACTATTATATATTACACATTATGGAATTTGATAAAAACGGAATCTTGAACAGAGCAAAAGCAGCTCAACAGTCAACAGTTGTAATGGATGAGGGCTTAAGAGCCTACATGCTTAAAGTATATAATTATATGGCAACTGGAATTTTATTAACAGGAATAGTGGCACTTTTAACATTTAAAATGTCTGTAGTTACTAATGATGCTGGATCAATTGTAGGTCTTACTTCAATGGGAAATGCAATTTATATGTCTGGATTAAAATGGCTTGTTATGTTGGCGCCATTAGGGATTGTTTTTTATATGAGCTTTGGAATAAATAAGATGAGTGCATCAAAGGCTCAAACAACTTTTTGGGTATTTGCAGGCTTGATGGGTTTATCACTATCTTCAATTTTATTAGTTTACACAGGAATGAGTGTAACAAGAGTTTTCTTTATCTGTTCAGCAACTTTTGGTTCAATGAGTATTTATGGTTATACGACTAAAAGAGATCTAACAAAACTAGGCTCATTTTTAATGATGGGATTAATTGGAATTATTATTGCATCTATAGTTAATATATTTATGCAATCTTCAATGATGTATTTTGTAATATCTATTTTAGGTGTTTTAATTTTTGTAGGTTTAACTGCTTATGATACTCAAAAGATCAAAAATATGTATGCAGCCAGTGATACGGGTGAAATTATTGGCAAAAAAGCAGTAATGGGTGCTCTTACACTTTATCTAGACTTTATAAATTTATTTATAATGTTGCTTAGATTATTTGGTCAAAGAAGATAATTTTATTTCTGCAATTTTTTCCAGTTAGTATTTTTTAAAAGTATCTGAAGATCAAAAGAATTTTTTAAAATTTTACCACTAGTATCTGCAATTAAATATTTAAGATTTTTATTTTTAGGCTTAAAGTTTTTGCAAATTTTATATAAAGCATTTTCTGCTGCATTTCTAAATACGCTAAAGCTAACTTGTTTGCTAGAAATATTTAAACCATAATCTTTCCAAGACCCTTCAGAGACCATCTTTGCATAAAGATCTAAAATGATCTTAAGTTCATCTTTTTCAAAAAATTGTCTTTCTTCTATTTGTTTTTGTGGGTTATTTACTACTAATTTTAAATTACTACGCATCAATTTTGTGTTTATTGATTAAAGGTATTTGAAAGCCTGTAAAAACAATTGTTATTGGTAACATTCCCCAAACCTTAAAGTTTACCCAAAACTCTTCTGTTTGTGTTCTCCAAATACATTCATTTAAGATTGCTAGACTAAAGAAAAAAAACATCCATCTTTTATTTAATAATTCCCAACCAATATCTGTTAGAGGAATTGATTTACCCATAATTTTTTTGAGAATTGGCTCTTTAGTAAAATATTTTCCAAAAAATAGAGCTAATGCAAATAGAATATTAATAATCGTTGGTTTTACATAAATAAAAATTGGATCATTAAAATAAATTGTCAAACCACCAAAAAAAGTAATTAATATTCCGCTGACTAATGGCATCATTGGAATTTTTTTTTCAAAAAACCAAACAACAGCTAGTGCAATTAACGTTGCAACTATAAGTGGAGGGATTGCAACTGATAAATTTTTGTCATTATTATAGTAGTAGAAAAAGAATATAGCTAAAGGCCCAAAATCAGTAACAAATTTTAAAAAAGATTTATTCACTAGAAAGATAATAACATATTTGCCACATGACAAAACATTAATATTTTTAGCATTGATTTTTAATTTTAAATACCCATACTAAGTTCAATGCCAATCCAAAAAGCTAAATTCTCAATTGGAGATATTGTTAAACATAAACACTTTGAATTTAGAGGTGTAATATATGATGTTGACTTTGAATTTAATAATTCAGAAGAATGGTATCAGTCTATTCCAAAAAATGTGAGACCAAGAAAAGATCAACCATTTTATCATTTGTTAGCTGAAAATGATGAAATTACTTATGAAGCCTATGTTTCACAACAAAACCTTTTAGTGGACGACTCCGATGAGCCTATTAAACACCCATTAATTGAGGAAATATTTTCAGGCAAAAAAGGCTCTACTTATTTCAAGCTTTCTAATTAAGTATATCACTATTCAAACACATTTAGTTCAAATCTAGGCCACACTAATTAAGTAATTTTAAACTATATTCTGATCAAGAGTGTTAAACGTTAATTTCAAATCATTATTTCCCTCTGCATTCTTGATCAGAAAACCTTTTCATAATAGATATCATTAAGATAAATCCAAAATAAAACATGTTTAAATTTTTTGAACCTAATAAAATTTTTCAGATAACTTCAAAAGCTCCAAAATATGTTCTGTTTTTATTTATTGTTGTACTTTCAGTTGGTTTAACGGAGGCATTATTTTTATCACCAGAAGATTATAAACAAAGTGATGCGGTCAGGATTATGTATGTACACGTTCCTTCTGCTTGGATTTCTCTTGGAATTTTTTCATCAATTACTTTGTTATCAATAAGTGGTTTTATATTTAAAAATAAAAACTTTTTTTTAATATCAAAAAGTTTAGCGCCCTCAGGATTCGTATTTAATATTATCGCATTAGTTACGGGCGCTATTTGGGGTAAGCCAACTTGGGGAACATGGTGGGCCTGGGATGCTAGAATTACTTCAATGTTAATCTTGGCATTATTTTATGGAATGTATTTAATTTCTTGGAGAATTTACGAAAGTGAGGAAAAGGTTTTTAAGATTACAACTTTTATAACAATACTTGGTATAATAAATGTTCCTATTATTAAATACTCTGTAGATTGGTGGAATACGCTTCATCAACCAGCATCAATTAACATTTTAACAAAAAGCTCAATTCATTCATCCATGCTTTTCCCTTTAATTATAATGACTGCGGCATTTGCTCTTTTTTCATTGCTAATTTTTTTGATGAAATATAATACAGAACTGATAAAAATTAAAAATAAAGGCTTAGATAGACTATGATAAATGAATTACTTTTTATGAACGGATACGGAGCATATGTATTATCTGCTTTCAGTTTTACTCTTGTAAGTTTTTCAGCTCTATATTTAATTACAAAAATTCAATTTATTAAGGAGCAAAATAAATTTGTAGCTAAATTTGGATCTCTGAACTCTAAGAAAGCTAAATCCGCAATATCACAAAGAATTAATAAAGAAATTTTAGCTAACGCCACAAATAATTAACTTTTAAACCATGTATGGTCGTAAAGTTAAATTAAGATTTTTATTTATAGTACTTATTTTAATAACTTTAATATTAACAGCATTTCTTGTCTTAAAATCACTTGAAGAAAACGTAGTATATTTTCAATCTCCTTCAGAAATTAAATTATTATCAGAATTAGATAAAAAAAAAATTAGAGTTGGAGGAATGGTTAAAAAAAACTCTATTTTTATTACGGCTAATGAAGTTAAGTTTATTATCACAGACTTTAAAAATGACATAAATGTTACTTATTCAGGAGCTATACCAAACCTTTTTGAAGAAGGAAAAGGAGTAGTTGCTGAAGGTTTTTTAAAAGACAGAAGTCTTTTTTCTGCTACGAAAATTCTAGCAAAACATGATGAAAATTATATGCCACCAGAAGTAAAAGAAGCGTTGGGAAAAAAATAAATGCTATTTAGTATTATTGGACATTATTCATTAATTTTAGGACTTTTGATTAGTTTAACTCTTATTTTTTTTTCGATAAATAATTTTAAAAATTCAAAATCTTTTGATACTAAAATTTTATCTTTTACCTTTTTGCAATTTATTTTAGTTGTAGTTAGTTTTCTGTGTTTGATTTTATCTTTTATTTTTTCTGATTTTAGTAATGAAACTGTATTTAATAATTCACATACAACAAAACCACTTTTTTATAAAATATCAGGCACTTGGGGGAATCATGAGGGAAGTTTATTGCTTTGGTTACTTGTTTTAACTCTATTTATTTTCTTATTTTTAATAAAAACAAAAAACCAACCTATAAAGTATAAGATTTTAACTTTAGTATTTCAGCAAGTAATAATTATTGGTTTTTTTGTTTTTTTAATTAAAACTTCTAATCCATTTAATTATCTTTACCCAATACCAGAAGAGGGCTTAGGTTTAAATCCAATACTACAAGATCCAGCTTTAGCAATTCATCCACCAATTTTATATTTAGGCTATGTGGGCTCATCAATAATTTTTTCATCTGCTTTAGCTGCAACAAGTCTTAATATGATTTCTAAAAAATGGGCTTCTCATATAAAAAAATGGGTTCTAATTTCTTGGGTTTTTCTTACGCTGGGGATCTTGCTAGGATCAATTTGGGCCTATTATGAATTAGGTTGGGGAGGGTTTTGGTTTTGGGATCCGGTTGAAAACGTTTCCTTAATGCCGTGGTTAGCTTTAACTACACTTTTACACTGTGTTTTAGTTTTAGAAAAAAAATTAGTTTTAACTTCCTGGGTCATCATATTATCCATTTCAACATTTACATTAAGTATGTGTGGAACATTTTTAGTAAGATCTGGAATACTTAACTCTGTTCATACTTTTGCAAATGATCCAGAGAGAGGTTTATTTATTTTAATTTTTTTATTTTCTTTAATTTTTATTTCACTATTCATCTTTTTCTTTTTTCACAAACCCAATCAAAGTAACTTAAATAATTTTTTTTGGTTAAGTAAAGAAACATCAATAATAATTAATAATTGGTTTATGATGTATTTTTTATCTGTAGTGTTAGTTGGGACCGTTTATCCTATATTCCTTGATGTTTTAACTTCTGAAAAAATATCCGTGGGACCACCATTTTATCATAAATTAATAATTCCATTTTTAATTCCTTTTTTATTGATCATGGCAATTGGACCTAAATTAAAATGGATAAAGTCTAATTTAGAGGATAAAGTTTATCTAATCTCTTTGCTATTCATTTCTTTTTTATTATCGTTTTTAATTGTTAAAAATTTTAATTCAAATTTTCTTATTAATACAATCTTAATTTCAAGTGCTTTATATTTATTCTTTGTAACTTTGAGAGACTTTTTTATTATGAAAAAAAATAACATTTCTCAAAATATTGCTCATTTTGGATTTAGTTTATTAATTTTAAGTATTTTATTTAATAGTTTGTTTTCAACAGAAATAATCACCAATTTAAAAGTTGGTGAAACTTTTGAGACTTCAACGACCAAAATAATTTTTAAGAATATAAACCAAAAAAAAGAAAAAAATTATAAATCTGTTGTAGGAAATTTTAGTATTCAAAATTCAAATGGAAAAATAGATAATTTGTCACCTGAATTAAGAATATATAATCAACCAAATATTGTGACTAGTGAAGCTGATATTAAAACAACCTTATTGTCTGATAAATTTTTAGTAATTAATTTAGTTCAAAATCAAGATTATTTTAATGTTCGATATCAAGTTAAACCCTTTATGCTATGGATTTGGTTATCAGTGCTATTAATTAGTTTAGGTGCTCTAATTAGTTTATTTAAAAAAGAATATGAAAAATAAATTATTATTATTATTTATAATTTCTATTTTTACAATTATTTTTATAATTTTCTACAAAGGGTTAAAGAATACCAATGTCTATACTCCAGATATAAAAATTAATAAAGAAGTGCCCTCTTTTACTTCAGAGTTATTTTATTCAAACGAAGTTGTAAAATCAAAGGAGATTTTTGATTTAGATAAATTTTATTTATTAAATATTTGGTCATCATGGTGCGCACCATGTAGACAAGAGCATTCTTTATTAATGGATTTAATGGAGACTAAAAAAATTAAAATTATTGGTGTTAATTATAAAGATACCAAAAAAAATGCTGAAAGTTTTTTAAGTGAACTTGGAAACCCTTTTTATCAAATAATTTTTGATAAAGAAGGTGTTACCGCAATAGAGTGGGGGGCTTATGGTGTACCCGAGTCTTTTTTAATTTATGATAGAAAAATTTTAAAAAAATATATTGGACCACTTGATGAACAATCAATCAAAGAAATTAAATTTTTAATAAAATGAAAATATTAAAATTATTCTTAATTATCTTTTTTATTTTTTCATTTAATCATTTGAATGCAAACAATGAGGAGATGAAAATAAAAATTACAAAAAATTTACGATGTTTGGTCTGTCAAGGTCAATCAGTCTATGACTCAGATTCAGAGTTTGCCAACAGTTTGAAAGTTTTAGTAGATAAAAAATTAGAAAAAGGTTTTTCAGAAACTCAAATTTATGACTATTTTAAAGATAAATATGGAGAATGGATATTGTATGATCCTGAGCTTAATAAAAATACTTATTTACTTTGGTTATTACCAATATTGATATTTTTAATTGGGGGTGCAATAATCTTTAAAAGTTTTATATTTAAAAAATAACTGTCAAATTATGAATCTTAAAAAATTTTATTTTAGTCTTTTATTTGTATTTTTTGCTTTTTCAATAAACGCAGAGGAATTAAAAAATAATAATTCAAGCAATGCATTTAATGTTTATACAGGCATGTTTGATTTTAGTGATGATGGTAAAAGTTCAACACTAATTGGTTTTCAACATCAAAACGAAAACCTTAATCGAGATACTTTTTTAGGAAATCTTTCACCTATAACGGGTGGATTATTTACAGCTGATAATGCTGGCTATATTTATACAGGAGTACAAGCCCAATATAAAGTTGGTGCCTTAAATATTACACCGAGTTTTACTCCAGGATTATATCATGAAGGTGATGGTAAAGATCTTGGACATATGATTGAATTTAAAAGTGAGGTTCAATTATCACTTAATCTATCACAAAATAGTGAATTAGGTTTTTCTTATAATCATATATCAAATGCCAGTATTGGAGATAAAAATCCTGGGGCAAATAGTTATATGTTTAATTTCATTAAAAACTTTTAATAACAGTTATGAACTTGAAGGATTGTTATAATTTTAATGATTTTAGAAAACTTGCAAAAAAAAGATTACCCTCACCAATATTTCACTACATTGATGGTGGATCAGATGATGAGGCTACACTAAAAAGAAATACTGATGCTTTTAATGATTGTGATTTAATTCCAAATGTACTTGCAAGTGTAGGCAAACCAGATTTATCAACAACAGTGTTTGGTAAAAAAATTGATATGCCAATTTTTTTATCACCAACAGCAATGCAAAGACTTTACCATCACGATGGAGACAAAGCTTCTGCTAGAGCTGCTGAAAAATTTGGTACTTTTTATAGCATGTCCACAATGGCAAACAATACTATTGAGGAAATTGCTGAAATTTCTAATGGACCAAAATTATTTCAACTGTACGTTCATAAAGATCAATCCATAACTGATGATTTAATAGAAAGATGTAGAACATCTGGTTATGACGGAATGTGTCTTACAGTTGATACATTGGTTGCAGGAAATCGAGAGAGAGATCACAGAACTGGTTTTACAACACCACCAAAACTTACTCTTCAAAGCTTAATGAGTTTTGCAATGAGACCTGAATGGGTTTTTAACTATTTTACAAATAAAAAATTTGAATTATCTAATGTTTCAAAAAAAACAGATAAAGGAACTAATATTGCAAAGTCAGTAATTGAATATATCAACGAACAATACGATCCAGCGATGAATTGGAAGGATGCAGAGTATTGTGTAAAAAAATGGAATAAACCATTTGCATTAAAAGGCGTTATGTCCGTTGAGGATGCAAAAAGAGCAATAGATATAGGTTGTACTGCTATAATGGTTTCAAATCATGGAGGTAGACAATTAGATGGATCAAGGTCTCCATTTGACCAGGTTAAAGAACTTTCAGATGCGGTAGGAGATCAACTAGAAATTATTTTAGATGGAGGAATAAGGAGAGGAACTCATGTCTTAAAAGCACTGGCTGCAGGTGCTACAGCATGTAGTTTTGGTAAAATGTTCTTATTTTCCTTGGGTGCTGGAGGTCAAGCTGGTGTGGAACACCTGTTACAAAATATGCACGATGAAATTAACAGAAATATGGTACTGATGGGGTGTAAAAGTTTAAAAGATTTAAATCGAACAAAATTAATATATAGAAAATAAGATAGGAGAAAAGATTACAATGAAATTAGCTTCAAATTTAGAACGTTTAGGGACAGAATCAGCTTTTAGTGTATTGGCTGAGGCAAAAAAATTAGAAGCTCAAGGAAATCCGATGATTCACTTGGGTTTAGGTCAACCTGATTTTAAAACTCCTCCACATGTCGTAGAGGCTGCCAAAAAAGCTTTGGATGATGGCCATCATGGTTACGTTATGTCAAATGGTATTCCAGAATGTAGACAAGCGGTCACAAGATGGATTAAAAAACGTTACGATGTAGATGTTGATTTTGAAAGAATTTTAATTATGCCGGGTGGAAAGCCTACAATGAGTTACGCAATTCAATGTTTTGGTGAACCAGGAGCTGAAATTATTCATCCAACACCAGCTTTTCCAATTTATGAATCTATGATTAATTATACAGGATCAACAGCAGTTCCTTATGATTTAACAGAAGATAAAGATTTAAAATTTAATGCAGATAAAATTTTATCTTTAATAACTGATAAAACAAGATTGTTAATTTTGATTAATCCAAATAATCCTACAGGAAGTTTTGTTGAAAAACCTGAGATTGATAAATTAGCTGAAGGATTAAAAAAACATCCTCATGTTACTATTTTAAGTGATGAAATTTATAGTAGACAAATTTTTGATGGAAAAGAAATGCCTACTTTTTTTAATTATCCAGAACTTAGGGATAGATTAATTGTTCTAGAAGGATGGAGCAAAGCTTATTCAATGACTGGATGGAGATTAGGTTGGAGTTTTTGGCCGGAAACTTTAGTTCCACATGTAAATAAACTTTTAATAAATAGTGTCTCATGTGTAAATGCTGCTGCGCAGTTTGCAGGTATAGCAGCACTTGATGGACCAGACGACTCAATTCATCTTATGATGGAAAAGTTTACTCAAAGAAGAAAATTAATTCATGAAGGATTAAATAGTTTACCTGGTGTTGAATGTAGTTTGCCTGGTGGTGCGTTTTATGCATTTCCAAAAGTAATTGGAACTGGAATGAATGGTTCTGAATTTTGTAAAAAAGCTATGCATGAAGCTGGAGTAGCTATTGTTCCAGGAACTGCATTTGGTAAAACTTGTAATGATTACGTAAGATTTAGCTTTGCCGCTTCTCAAGATAATATATCTAATGCATTGGAAAATATTAAAAAAATGCTAGGCTAAGACTAATGACCGAATTAGCTTTACCGAAAATAGATAAAAAAACTTTAGACAAAAAAGATTATATCTTTAAATCGTTAGCTAAACTTATAAATCCTGAGCATGTTTTAAGTCATAAGGATGAAATTAAACCCTATGAAACAGATGGTTTGTCTGCTTATAAACAAACTCCATTAGCAGTAGTGATGCCTGAAAACACTAAAGAAGTCAGTAGTATTTTAAAGTTTTGTTATGAGGAAAATATAAAAGTAGTTCCAAGAGGAGCGGGAACGGGACTTTCAGGTGGTGCTCTACCTTTACAAGATGCAGTATTATTAAGTCTTGGTAAATTTAATAAAATTCTAGAAATTGATTTTGAAAATAAGTGTGTTGTGACACAGCCAGGAGTTACTAATTTAGGATTAACTCATGCTGTTCAGCATAAAGGCTTTTATTATGCACCAGATCCTTCAAGTCAACTTGCTTGTTCTATAGGAGGAAACGTTGCAGAAAATTCTGGTGGTGTTCATTCGTTAAAATATGGGACAACTACAAATAATATTTTAGGTGTTGAAATGGTTATGATGGATGGAACTATTTGTAGAATTGGTGGAAAAACTCTTGATCAAGAAGGATATGATCTAATGGGTTTGATATGTGGCTCTGAAGGATTGCTAGGAGTGATCACTGAAGTTACTGCTAAAATTTTAAAAAAACCGCAAGTTGTCAAAGCTGCTTTAATTGGATTTCCAACTATTGAAGAGGGAGCAAATGCAACCTCAGAAATTATTTCAAATGGTATTATCCCTGCTGGTATGGAGATAATGGACAAAGCTTTAATAGAGGCAACAGATAATTTTAGTAAAGCCGGATACCCTCGTGATGCTGAACTTTTACTAATAGTTGAAGTTGATGGAACTGAGTCAGAAGTAGATGTATTATTAAAAGATGTAAGTAGCATCTGTAAGAAAAATAATTGTTCAAGTTTAAAATTAAGCCAAAGTGAAAAAGAGAGATTATCATTTTGGTCAGGAAGAAAATCAGCGTTTCCTGCTTGTGGTGCCATGGCCCCAGACTATTATTGTATGGATGGTGTTATTCCAAGAGGAAAGTTAGCTGAGGCTTTATTAGAGATTAGAAGATTATCTGAAAAATACAATTTACCTGTTGCCAATTGTTTTCATGCAGGTGATGGAAATTTACACCCTTTAATTATGTACGATGGGGCTGATAAAGAACAATTTAGAAAAACAGAAGAGTTTGGAGCAGAAATACTAAAAGCATGTGTAAGACTAGGAGGTGTTATAACTGGTGAGCATGGAGTTGGGGTTGAAAAAAGAGAACTAATGTGTGAGATGTTCAATGACAATGACATCCAACAACAGCTTGATATAAAAACTTCTTTAGATGAAAAAAATCTATTAAATCCAGGTAAAGTCTATCCAATACTTAGAAAATGTGCTGAAGAAGGGAGGGTTCATGTCCACAGAGGTGAGGAAAAATTCCCAGATCTTCCAAGATTCTAACAACACATATTTTCCTGAGGATGAAACCCAAATTTCCAGTGTAGTTAAAGAATTATTTAAAAAAAATCAACCCGCAGAAGTAATTGGCTTGGGTTCTAAAAGTTTTATAGGTAATAAAATTCAGTCAGCAAAAAAATTATCTCTTTCAAAATTATCAGGAATTATTGAATATTTACCTGAAGAACTTTACATCAAGGTAAAAGCAAATACTCCAGTTGAACTTATTGAAAAAGAGTTAGAAAAAAATAATCAAGAACTTGCTTTTGAACCAATTGATTTTGGGTTTGTTGAAAATGGAAAATCAAATAAAGGAACAATAGCAGGGTGTTTATCTTGTAATTTTGCTGGATCTAGAAGATTTAAAGTTGGTAGTGTGAGAGATCATATTTTAGGTTTTAGAGGAGTAAATGGCAAAGGAGATATTATAAAATCTGGAGGTACAGTTGTAAAGAATGTTACTGGATATGATCTGTCAAAACTTGTTTCTGGATCTTTTGGAACACTCGTTGCTTTATCTGAAATAACCCTCAAAGTTTTACCAAAAAAAAAATCATCTAATACAATAACTATTCACACGGAAGACAAAAAATTAGTCAATGAACTTTTTGAAAAAATTTCTAGTTCTAGTAGCGAAGTTTCGGGTGCTGTTTATGTTCCGGAAGAGCCTAAAGATGATAGCTACAATCAAAATAAAGAAATGTTATTTAAATTTAATGATCTTAAATTTCAAGGTTCTTTTTTGGCATTAAGAATTGAAGGTGATAAATTATCAATTGAAGAAAGAATAAAAGTATTAACTATGGAATTAGAGCTTCAAAATCTTAATACCTCAATATTAGATGTTCATCAGTCAGTCCCTCTTTGGAAAAAAATAAATAGTCTTGAGTTGTTTGAAAATACAAAAAATAACTTATTAAGAGCTGTTATTCCTCCATCAAAAGGTAATGAGCTCATTCAAAAAATAGGAAATAAATTTAAATATTATATTGATTGGTGTGGATCCTTGTATTGGATTGAAGTGAAATCTAATAAAAATTCAAAAATTATAGAAATAAAAAGATTAATTATAGAACTTGGTGGATATCTAACTATTGTTAAAAAATCTAACGAATTTGATTATGAGGAAACAATATTTACAATTGATGAGACAAGACTTTTAATTTCTGAAAAAATAAAAAAAAGTTTTGATCCAAAAAGAATTTTTAATCCTGGAAAGATGTATAGAGGAATTTAATGCAAACAAACTTTAATGAAAAACAATTACAAAACAAAGATAATCAATCCACAGAAAAAATATTTAAAAAATGTGTTCACTGCGGAATGTGTAATGCAACATGCCCCACCCATCAATTATTGGGAGATGAGCTAGATGGACCAAGGGGTAGAATTTATCTTATTCAAGACATGTTAGAAAATGATAAAAAACCGACCGCTAAAGTTGTAAAACATATTGATAGATGTTTGTCTTGTTATAGCTGTATGACCACATGCCCCGCTGGAGTGAATTATATGCATGTCATTGACCATGGAAAAAAATACATTGAAAAAAATTATGAAAGACCGTTTTTTGATAGATTAATAAGAAATTTTTTGTCCGTTACTCTTCCAAATATTAAATACTTTAAATTAGCAAGCTTCATGGTTAAATTAGGCAAACCTTTTCAATTTTTAATGCCCTCAAAAATTAAAGATATGATGAGTTTAATGCCAACAAATTTTCCAAAAAAAACTCTTAAAGAAAAAGAAATTTACTCTATTCCGAATCAAAAACGAGTTGCTAGAGTTGCACTTTTAACTGGATGTGTTCAAAAAGAAATTTCACCTCAGATTAATGAGTCAACCATAAGACTTTTAAACAGACATGGGGTAGAGGTGGTTGTTCCAAAAAAAATTAGATGCTGTGGTTCTTTAAATCATCATTTAGGCAAAGAAGATGATGCTCATCAAGACTTTATAAACAACATTAATACTTGGTATGAAGAACATCAAAAAGGTAATTTAGATGCAATTTTGTCAAATACGTCAGGCTGTGGAACCACCATGAAAGACTATGGTTTTATTTTTAAGAATGATGAAAAAATGAAAAAAAAAGCAAAAGTAATTTCTGATCTAACAAAAGATGTAACAGAATATTTAAATGAAAGTCTAAAATTAGATTTTAAATCAAAAGATAAAAAATATAAAATTGCTTATCACTCAGCATGTTCCATGCAACATGGACAAAAAGTACACAGTCAGCCTATTGAATTACTATTAAAAACAAATAATGAGATCATGGAAATTCCTGAAGGACATATTTGTTGTGGATCAGCTGGGACTTATAATATTTTGCAGACGAAAATTGCTAAAGAATTATTAAAGAAAAAGGTAAATAACATAGAAAGCTTGAAACCAGACTTTATTTCTACAGGAAATATTGGATGTATTACTCAAATTTCTAACGGGACTCAGACTCCAATTTTACATACCATTGAGGTTCTAGATTGGTATACTGGAGGACCAAAACCAAAAATATTACAAAAAAATTAATTATGAAAAAAATACTAGTGACTAGAAGACTACTCAAAGATTGCGAAGATAAAGCAACGAAAACTTTTGAAGCAAAATTAAATTCTAATGATGAACTTTATTCTCAATCAAAATTAATAGAATTAAGCCAAGGATGTGATGCAGTGCTAACATCTTTAACAGAAAAAATGGATGAAGAAACAATCAATAAATTACCTGAAACTGTAAAAATTATTTCAAATTTTGCAGTTGGATTTGGAAATATAGATTTAGAAGCAGCAAAAAAAAGAGGAATTGCAGTTACCAATACTCCAGAAGTTTTGTCAGATGCTACAGCTGAAATTGGTATTCTTTTAATTTTAGGTGCATGTAGAAGAGCAGCTGAAGGAATTGAATCTGCAAAAGAAAGTAATTGGAAATGGTCTGCAGATTATCTAATTGGAAAGCAGTTAACTGGCACTAGACTAGGGATCCTAGGCATGGGTAGAATTGGACAAAAAATTGCAAAAATTGCAAAATCACTTGGTATGATTATACATTATCATAATCGTTCAAAACTAAGTGAAGAGAAAGAACAGGGTGCAGTATATCATGATAATCTCAAAAGTTTATTTTCAGTTTCTGATGTTTTATCAATTTGTTGTCCTGCAACTAAAGAAACAATAAATTTAATTAATAAAGAAACAGTAGAATACTTTCCGACAGGTGCAGTAATTACTAATGTTGCTAGAGGTGATATAGTAGATGATGAAGCTTTAATTGATGCTTTAAATAGAAGAAAAATTTATGCAGCTGGTTTAGACGTTTATAAAGGAGAGCCAAATTTAAACCCTGGGTATTTAAAGATTAAAACTGCTTTTATTTTACCACACCTTGGAAGTGCAACTAAAGACACAAGAACTGCAATGGCTAACTTAGCAATAGATAATATTGATGAGTTTTTCAAAACAGGTAATTGCAAAAATAAAGTAAATTAATTCAATTTAGATCAAATTTTTCTACCTGTGATTGTACTAAAGTTAGTATGGGTCACTTTCTCTATAGACTCTAAAGTTTAATTATAATTAAAATGCCAAAGTTAATTAACTAAATGAGGAGAGAACAAATGGTTAAAAGTAAAAAATCATTGAAGGGTACAAAAACACCTTCAAGACGTAAGTTCTTCAAAGCAGCAGCAGCAACAGGTGCAGCAGCAGCAACAGCTGTAGCAATGCCCAATGTAGCTTTTGGTGCTCCATTAACTTTAAAGATGCAAGCAGCTTGGCCGTCAGGCGCTAATATCTTTTTTGAAATGGCAGGAGATTATGCAAAAATGGTTAGCGACATGTCTGGAGGAGAATTAAAAATTGATCTTCAGCCAGTTGGCGCAATTGTAAAAACTTCAGAAATTGGACAAGCAGTAAGTTCAGGTGTAGTTGATATGGGTCACTGGGTGACTGCATATTGGTATGGTAAAAATGCTGCAGCTTCACTTTTTGGAACTGGTCCTTCATACGGAATGTCATCTCAAGAAGTTATGGGATGGATGGAGTATGGTGGAGGAAGAGCATTATACGAGGAAGCAGTAAAAAGTGTAGGATTTAACTATACTGGTTTCTTCCATATGCCTATGCCAGCTCAACCATTTGGTTGGTTTAAAAAGAATGTAACTAAAGTATCTGATGTTAAAGGTATGAAGTATAGAACAGTTGGTCTAGCGACTAACGTTTTAACTGCTATGGGAATGGTCGTAAGACAATTACCAGGTGGTGAAATTCAACCAGCTATGAAAACTGGTTTGATTGATGCTGCAGAGTTTAACAACCCTACATCAGACTCACAGTTTGGAATGCAAGACGTCTCTAAACACTATCACTTAGGAAGTTTCCACCAATCTCAGGAAATGTTCGAAATTCCTATGAACACTAAGAGACTAAATAGCCTTTCACCAGCTCATCAAGCTATCTTGAAGAATGCTGCTTATGCTGCAAACTCAGATAACTACTTCAAGGCACTAGTTAGATATTCTGCTGACTTAGCTAAATTGATGAACGAGCATAAGGTTAATGTTTACCAAACATCTGATGCTATCCTAGCAGAACAGTTAAAAGGTTGGGATAAAATCGTTGCTGAGTTCTCAGGAAAAGATGCTTTCTTTAAGAAAGTTATCGACTCACAAAAAGCATATGCTAAGAGAACAATGAAGTATCTGTTGATGAATCAACCGAACTACAAATTAGCTTATGAAAATGAGTTTGGTCCAATCGGAAAAGTTAAAATTTAATTAACTTTAGATAAATTTAAAAAGAGGGGGTTGAAAAACCCCCTTTTTTTTGTTTCAATTTAATATAATTCTTTATGATGAAATCATTCATTAAATTTGCAGATACCCTAAGTACTTCTATGGGAAAAGCTTTTTCTTGGTGTATCGTTATTTTAATGGGTGGAACTGTTTATGAAGTTGTAATGGCTTATGCTTTTAATAAGCCAACATTATGGAATTTTGATTTTAGTATGCAGATGTATGGTGCAATACTTATGATGTCAGGTGCTTATTGTTTAGCAACAGAAGCTCATGTAAGAGGTGATGTTATTTACAGATTATTTAAACCTAGAACACAAGCATGGTTAGATTTAGTGCTTTATTTTATTTTCTTTTTTCCTGGCGTTGTAGCTTTAGCATTTTATGGATATGAGTACGCAGCTCTTGCATGGAAAATAAAGGAAACTAGCTGGAGTAGTCCAGCTCAAATACAAATTTACATGGTTAAATCTATGATACCAGCTGCAGGAGTTTTATTAATTATTCAAGGGATCAGTGAAGTCTTTAGATCTATTATATGTATTAAAGAAGGTGAGTGGCCTGCTAGAATGGTTGTTGCAGAAGAGACAGAAAAAATTTTAATGAAAAAAGCTGAGAGTGAGGATCAAAAAGATGCTGTTTAGTCTTACAAACCCTGAAGTAGCCATTTTAATGATGGGCCTATTTTTATTTGCAGTGCTTTTAGGATTCCCAATTGCATTCACTTTGATGGCAATGGGAATAGCTTTCGGTTACTACGCTTACTACGATCCTACAATGATGGAACACCTATTTGATAATAGGATATTTCAATTGTTTGTTCAAAATACATACACAGTTATGGACAATAATGTCCTCACGGCAGTGCCCTTATTTTTATTTATGGGTTACCTTGTTGAAAGAGCTGGGATAGTTGCAAAATTATTTTTTGCTATAAGATTAGCAGCACATAGACTTCCAGCATCGATGGCAGTCGCTGCCTTGATTACTTGTACTTTATTTTCAACAGCAACTGGGATTATAGGTGCAGTTGTAACTTTGATGGGATTACTTGCTTGGCCGGCAATGGTTAAAGCTGGTTATGATAAAAAATTTGCATCAGGTGTAATTTGTGCAGGTGGATGTTTAGGAATTTTGATACCACCGAGCATTATGTTAATTGTGTATTCAGTTATCGCACAATTATCACCATTAAGATTATTTGCTGCAGCAATTTTTCCAGGTTTATTGCTAGCTGGTTTGTATATTGGTTATGCAGTTTTTAGAGCTTGGATGGATCCATCAATTGCTCCCAGACCTAAAGCAGAAGATGTGCCTCCACGCTCAGAGATTCTAAAAGAAGTATTAGTTTCATTTGTACCACTTTTTGGATTGATAATGTTAGTGCTTGGAACAATTTTAGCAGGAATAGCAACTCCAGCAGAGGCAGCAGCAGCAGGTGCCTTTGGAGCAATACTTTTATCTTGGTTTTATAAAACTCTTAAATGGCAAAGTTTTAAAGAGTCCGTTTTTTTAACAGCAAAAACTACAGCTATGATTATGTGGTTGTTCATTGGTTCTTGGACTTTTTCATCTGTATTTTCATATTTAGGTGGTCACGAGGTATTTGAGCATTTCTTTACATCAATAAATATAACTACTTGGCAATTTTTAATAATTACACAAATAATAATTTTTCTTTTAGGATGGCCTTTGGAATGGACTGAAATTTTAATTATTTTTGTTCCAATATTTTTACCATTATTAGAAGTATTTGATGTTAACCCATATTTCTTTGCAATGCTGATTGCTCTGAATTTACAAACATCTTTTTTAACACCACCCATGGCAATGTCCGCTTATTATCTAAAAGGTGTTCAAAAAAATAATGTTGAATTAATGCAGATATTTGCAGGCATAATGCCATTTTTAGGCATCGTGATTTTTGCAATGTTTTTAATGTACATGTTCCCAGGAATTGCATTATGGTTACCTGATACATTATTTGCAGATTAAACAAAAAAAATGACAGATATATTTTTGTTAAAAGTTGAAGAGATAGTATCTAAGATAAAAGATGCTCAGCTTACATCGGTTGAAGTTTGTCAAAAATATATAGAAAGAATAATTAAGTTTGAAAAAGAGGTAAAAGCCTGGGCACACTTTGATAAAAAACTTTTGTTAGAAAAAGCAAAAGAAGCAGATGAATATAGGAGATCTGGAAAACCAACAGGTCCACTGCATGGAATTCCAATAGCTCTTAAAGATATTATAGGTACAGTTGACATGCCGACTGAATGCGGAACACCAATTAGAAAAGGTAAATCTTATTCTCAAAATGCTGAAATAGTAGATTTACTTTTATCTGCAGGAGCAATTGTAATGGGTAAAACAGCAACCTCAGAGCTTGCCTATTTAGGCCCATCAAAAACTAAAAATCCTCATGATCAAGCAAGAACGCCAGGAGGTTCATCTAGTGGTTCAGCAGCATCTGTTGGATCTTTTATGGCACCGCTATCAATTGGTTCTCAAACGGGGGGATCAGTAATAAGACCAGCATCTTATTGTGGAGTTGTTGGATATAAACCAACATATGGATTAATTTCTCGTAATGGTGTTTTAAAAACTTCTGAAAAATTAGATCACATAGGAGTATTTGGTAGATCGGTAGAAGATGTTGCTTTATTAGCCAAGGTTTTGATTAGAAAAGATAATTATGATTTAGCAACAGTACATTATTCAACAGAGGATATGTTAAATGAAACAAAAAAAGGACCTTTGTTTGAACCTAAATTCATTTTTTATAAAACTGATCATTGGAAAATAATTGATAAAAAATCTAGAGATGCTTTTGAATATTTTATTAAATCATTTAAAAAAAATATTGAAATTTTTGATACCCCTTCATACTTCAAAGATATTCATAAATATCATCAAATAATTCATGAAACTGATTTAGCTAATAATTTTGGTATCTATTACAAAAAATATAAAAAGAAATTATCTAAATTTATGCAAGATGCTATCATAAAAGGTAACAAGCATTCAGCCAAAGATTATGCAGAAGCCATAGATTTCATGAAGAGAAGTTATGATTCATATGAAGAAGTATTTGAAGATTACCATGGTGTTTTGACACCTTCTAGCCCGGGTGTTGCCCCAAAAGGTTTAAAAAGCACAGGTACTGCAGAATTTAATAAAGTTTGGTCATATCTTGGAACTCCCTGCATTTCACTTCCTCTTTTACAGGGTGAAAATAACATGCCTTTAGGCGTTCAATTAATTGGTGCTCGTTATGATGACCATAGATTTTTAGGTGTTGCCAATTGGCTAGAAAAGGAATGTAATAAATAAAATGAAAATATTTACAACTTTACTTGGGTCAATACTCGCAGCCTCTTTTTTAATTGGTTTAGCAACTACCTTAACAAGATCATCAATGATAGGTTTTTTTGATGTATTGCCGGTTTATATTTTAATGGCTATTGCAATTTTTATGATGGTCTATGAAGCCTTCTTTGATAAAAAAAAATAGTTTTTAATTAAAAAAAGTTGCCCAATAAAAAGAATAATTTTCTAGCTTTTTCACTTTTATTTATCCAGCCAATTTTTATGGCATCTAATTTAGTAGTTGCTAGGGGTGGAGTTGAGTTTGTTCCTCCTATTGCATTAGCATTTTGGAGATGGACAGTAGTATTTATAATTCTATTACCATTTATATATTTTTCTTTAAAAAAAAATTCTAAAATCATTAAAAACGAATATAAGAAATTATTTTTTCTAGGAGCAATGGGATGTGGCGTCTGTGGAGCATTTCCATTTTTAGCTGGTCAAACCACTACAGTCGCTAATATGGGAATTATTTATACATCTTCACCTATATTTATAATCTTAATTTCAAGTATTTTTTTTAGAGAAAAAATTAATTTTATCAAAATAATTGGTTTGACTTCTTGTCTAATAGGAGTGTTTTCAATTATTATAAAGGGTGATTTAAATCTATTAATTAGTTTAAAATTTACAATTGGTGATTTATGGATGTTGGCATCAGCGATTGGCTGGGCCCTGTACTCTATATATTTATTTTATTGGAAAACTAAACTCCCAATAATTCAAAGATTTGCTTTGATTGCTTTTTTTGGAGCAGTAAGTTTGTTTCCTTTTTATATTATTGAAGAATTTATGTTTCAAAAAACTACGTTTTCGTCAGAATTTTTTTCATGGGTAATTTTTGCAGCTGTATCTCCAGGTATTATTGCATTTCTTCTCTATGCTAAAACTCAAGAAAAACTTGGTGCTTCTTTAACGGGCTTTACTCTATATATATTTACAGTTTACGCCGCAATTTATGGGTTTTTGTTATTTGATGAGAAATTAGAAATTTATCATTACATTGGAACAATATTAGTATTTTTTGGCGTATATTTAGCTAAAAAAAAATGAAAATAAAACGTAGGAATTTTTTTTTGGAAATTATTATTGGAATATTAGTCGTTTATACTTCAGTATTAATTATATTATTTATATTTCAGCGAAATTTAATGTATCACCCTCAAGAAAACAATTATTTTGGTGATAAATTAGAAGTAAAAGTTCAAAAAGTTCAAATCAAAACATCTGATAATCTAAATCTATTAGGTTGGTTCCATAAGAAAGATCTAAAAAAATTTAAAACAATTGTTTATTTTCATGGAAATGCAGGAAATCTTGAAAATAGAATTCATAAATTAAATCATTTTAAAGAAATGGATGTAAATTTTTTAATTATTTCTTGGAGGGGTTTTAGTGGAAACTCTGGTAAACCCTCTGAACAAGGGCTCTATAAAGATGGCAAAAGTGCAATTGATTGGTTAAAAAAAATGGGCTTAGTTGAGAAAGATATTATTCTTTATGGAGAGTCGCTTGGTACAGGTATTGCAACAGAGATATCTCAAAATAATAATTTTGCGGGGTTAGTGCTTGAAACACCTTTTACGTCAATGATAGAAGCTGCAAAAAATTTTTATCCATATATTCCTGTATCATTGTTGCTCAAGGATAAATACGACAATCATAATAAGATTAAGAATATTAATATACCAGTGTTGGTTATGCATGGTGAGGTTGATCAGATCGTTCCTTTTTGGATGGGTCAAAAAATTTACGAAATGGCTAATCAACCTAAGTATTCTTATTTTACAAAATCTGACGATCATATGATGGTATATGATGAAAAGCTTGTATTGGCGTTGAAGAAATTCATTGAAAGTTTAAATTAAGCCACATTCTAAACAAATATAGTACAAAGTTTTTTAGGATTAATTAGAGGTGAAAAAAATACTTCTTTTAATTATTATATTGTTATCCTTTGAAAATTTTGTATTTGCTCAAGATAATAAGTCTTTGGTTGATAATTTATTTCACATTGATCAAATGAATTCACATAATAAAAATTTTGCTCTCTATTTTAAGACAAGAGATAAAGCAATCTTAGCAAGAGGTGAAAATAGTAATTATATTAATGATTTTCCAAAAGATCTTTATATATATAACTATAAAACAAAAAACTCTTCTCCTTTAATTTCTTATGAATGGTTTCCAACTAGAGCAAAATATTTTCTTGAAGAATATGACTTTCCAGTTTTTCCTGATGACTTTGCTTATTATCTTTTAAGGGATAATAAAACATTAGTTATGATAAGTGCTGTTAAAAGTTTAAATGCTAACTTTAAATTTGATATTGATAAAAAAAAATTAGAACTTTATCCAAAAAATGGAAAATTTGATTTTATAATCTCTTCAATAGCTAAAAATTGTGGGCATGATGCTTTTAAAGAGAATTATAAATGTACTTTCTATAAGCCTTTAATATCAAGCACTTTAATCAATTAATTTGGGTAAAAGCTTCAGCAAATTTTTTTGCTTCAAAAATTTGAAGATCATCTTCTTTTTCTCCTAAACCTAAAGCAATGATTGGAAGTTTATATTTTTTAGCAACAGCTAAGAGAATTCCTCCTTTAGCTGTTCCATCTAGTTTTGTCATTACAAGACCAGTAATTGGGATTATTTTATTAAATTCCTCAACTTGATTAATTACATTTTGACCCGAAGTAGCATCTAAAACCAATATAACATCATGAGGTGCTTCAGGATCTATTTTTTTTGTTACATTTGCAATTTTTTTATATTCTTCCATTAAATTTTTCTTATTTTGTAATCTTCCAGCAGTATCAATTAAAACTTGATTAAAGTTATTATTAATTGCTTCCTCAATTGCCTTATAAGCAACTGATGCAGGATCTGCACCTTGTGAAGATTTTGTTATATCAACTTCAACTTTATTTGCCCAATTTTCTAATTGTTCAATAGCTGCTGCTCGAAAAGTATCTGATGCAGCAAGCATAACTTTATTACCATTTGCTTTTAATATTTTACTAATTTTTCCAATAGTAGTTGTTTTTCCAACACCATTAACACCTGAAACTAAAGTAGCATTAATTTTATCTTTCTTTTTAAAGAAATTATCATTTTCAAGTGGCTTCATTAGAGAAACTATATATTCTTTTAAAATAGTATTTATTTCTTCAGCAATATCTTTCTTTGGATCGATTTTACTGTCAGAAATTATTTCTTTAATTTCAGCTGCAGCAATAATTCCAACATCAGACTGGATTAGGTATTCCTCAATTTTATCTAAAGTTTTGTCATCAATTTCTTTTTTTATAACTATATCTCTTAAACCTGATGTAAAAGCAGATGCACTCTTTTTAAATCCAGATTTAAATTTATCGAAAATTCCCATTAAATATTAATCTCAATATTTTTGACATCTGAGACAGGCCCTTTCATATGGACACTATTATTTTCATCAATTGATATTGATAGCTTGCCTAGTGCAAACTCAATATCAGTTTTTTTATCAGTTAATCCATTAATATTTCCAGCTACAGCAGTAGCACATGCTGCAGTTCCACAAGCTTTTGTTAGTCCAGCTCCTCTCTCCCATACCTTAACTTTAATTAAATTTTTATTAATAACTTTTGCAAGAGTAACATTACATTTCTCAGGAAAATATTTATGATTTTCTATTTCAGGGCCAATTTTTTCTAAATCATAATCTTCAATATTCTCAACAAAAAATATAACATGAGGATTTCCAACATTAACCGAAGTCCCACCAATATGTTCAACTCCATTTTTGTTAATAATTGGAATATTCAAGTTCTTTGTATCTAAATCTTTATTTAAGGGAATTTTATTCCATTCAGTTTTAGGAACACCAATTTCAGTTTCCACTAAATTGCTATCTAAAATTTTTGACTTTAATGACCCGGAAGATGTCCAAAGTATAATTTCTTTATCATCGTTTTCTTTTGATAGTAAATCAGCAACGCATCTTGTTCCATTTCCACAGGCACCCGAAATACTACCATCTGAATTATAAAATTCTAAGGCTGCATCTTTTTTTTCAATTTTTTTAATTAAGATTAATTGATCACATCCAATAAAATTTCGATCACATATCTTAATAATCTGATCTTTTTTTAGATTAAAATTTTGACTTCTCTGGTCAATGATTACAAAATCATTTCCCAAACCATCCATTTTAAAAGCTTTAATATACATATATAGATATTTAACTTATTTATTGACTTTTTGAACCTCTATTATAGGTTGTCTCCGTTTCCGCAAAAACATTAACTTTGCGGTGTCTTTGGAAACAAAGAGATCGACACTAGTCAGCGAGGCTTCGCCCACTAGTGCGATTACTGCTGTGTGTAATAATTATGTTTGAAAATTTAACAAATAAATTCGAAGAAATTTTTTCTTCTTTAAAAAAAGCTCCCTCACTTGATGAAACTCAAGTGGATGAGGGTTTAAGAGGAATTAGACAAGCTTTATTAGAAGCCGATGTCTCTCTGGATGTTGCTAAAGATTTTATAGAAAAAGTTAAACCAAAGGTTCTAGGTCAAGAAATTATCCGATCAACTTCTCCTGGAGATATGGTTGTAAAAATTGTCTATGATGAATTAGTTAATTTATTAGGTGAAACTAATAATGAGATAAATCTTAGTGCTGTACCACCAGTTCCAATGATGCTTGTAGGGCTTCAGGGTTCAGGAAAAACTACGACAACTGCAAAATTAGCCAAGTATTTAGAAACCAATAAAAAGAAAAAAGTAATGATGGTTAGTCTTGATATTTATAGACCAGCTGCTCAGGAACAACTTCGGTCTCTTGGAGAACAAAATAATATATTAACGCTTCCTATAATAGAGGGTCAACAACCAACAGATATTTGCCAAAGAGCAATTAGTGCAGCAAATCTTAATGGAGCAGAAATTATTTTATTTGATACTGCTGGAAGAACTCAAATTGATTTACAAATGATGAGTGAAATTAAGCAAATTGAAAGCGTAATTAATCCTACTGAAACATTTTTAGTTGCAGACTCATTAACAGGGCAAGTTGCAGCGTCAGTTGCAAAAGAATTTAAAAATACTGTGAATCTTTCTGGTATCATTTTAACTAGAGCAGATGGTGATGCTAGAGGTGGGGCAGCAGTTAGTATGAAATATGTTTCAAATGTTCCAATTAAATTTTTAGGGGTGGGTGAAAAAGTTGATAACCTTGAGGTATTTCACCCAGATAGAATAGCAAACAGAATTCTTGGAATGGGAGACATTGTTTCTTTGGTAGAAAAAGCTGCACAAGATTTAGGTGAAGATAATATTAAAAAAGCAGAAGAGAATTTAAAAAAAGGGCAATTCTCTATGCAAGATTATTTAACGCAGTTGAGACAAATGAAAAAAATGGGTGGTATTGAGGGCATAATGTCTTTTATGCCAGGAGTTTCAAAAATGAAATCTCAAATGGATTCAGCTGGAATTGATGAAAGTATCATTACTAAAAATGAAGCTATCATTTTGTCAATGACTAAAAGAGAAAGAGAGAACCCAAAACTTATTGATGGTTCTAGAAAAAAAAGAATTGCTAATGGCTCTGGCACAAATCCAGCCACTATCAATAAATTGCTTAAGCAATTTAAAATGATGTCTGAAATGATGAAGAAGATGTCAAAAGGAAATCTGAAAGGTATGTCTGATAAAGGAATACCGCCAGAGCTATTTAATCAATTAAAATAATAAAAAGGAGAACGAATGTTAAAGCTAAGATTATCAAGAGGTGGAACAAAGAAACGTCCTGTTTACAAAGTTGTTGTAGCAGATAGCCGTTTTGCAAGAGATGGTAGATTTATTGAGAAAGTGGGATTTTTTAACCCTCTTTTACCTAAAGATAAAAAAGAAAGAGTTAGTCTTGAGGCTGAGAGAATTAAGTATTGGTTAGGTCAAGGTGCGCAACCAACAACTAGGGTTGCAAGAATTTTAGGAGAAAATGAATTAATGCCAATGCCTGTAAATGGAAACAATCCTCAAAAAGCTGTTCCTAAAAAAGAAAGAAAAAAAGAAGGCGAAGAAGCTCCAGCAGCAGCTCCTAAAGCAGCAGAAGCGGCACCAGCAGCAGAAGCTCCTAAAGAAGAAGCTCCAGCGGCAGAAGCAGCACTAGCAGCAGAAGCTCCAGCGGCAGAAGCAGCACTAGCAGCAGAAGCTCCAGCGGCAGAAGCAGCACTAGCAGCAGAAGCTCCAGCGGCAGAAGCAGCACCAGCAGCAGAAGCTCCAGCGGCAGAAGCTCCTAAAAAGGAACAAAAATAATTTAAAAATTATTTATGTGGCAAGCTCAAGTGTTTACACTTTATCCTGAAGTTTTTCCTGGACCTTTATCTAAAGGTTTGTATGGAAAAGCTTTATCCAAAGAGTTATGGAATTTAAAGGTTGTAAACATTAGAGATGTAGCTGAGGACAAACATAAAACAGTTGATGATACTCCTTATGGTGGCGGTTCAGGAATGTTATTAAAAGCAGATACTTTAGCAAAATCTTTAGATCAAAATAAAACAGAGGGTGATAGAATTATTTATTTATCTCCTAAAGGTAAAAAATTTGATCAATTGTATGCTCAAGAATTATCAAAAGAAAAATCTGTATCTTTTATTTGTGGTCATTTTGAAGGAGTTGATGAAAGAGTTTTATCTACAAGAAATATAGAAGAAGTTAGCATTGGAGATTATGTTTTATCAGGCGGAGAAACAGCAGCATTTGTTGTTATAGATAGTATTTTAAGACTTCTTCCGGGAGTTCTAGGTAATGAAAATTCAAAAATGGACGAAAGTTTTGAAAATGGTCTTTTGGAGTATCCACAGTATACAAAACCTCAAATTTGGGAGGAAAAAGCTGTTCCAGACGTCTTATTATCAGGAGATCACAACAAAATTAAAGACTGGCGTTTATCTCAATCTGAGGCTATAACACGCGTCCGAAGACCAGATTTATGGCAAAAATATAAGAAAAATTAATTTGATAAATATAAACATGAAAACAATTGAAGAAATAAACCTGCATAACGTAAAAAAAATTCTTGCAGAGAAAAAAATTCCAGAATTTTATCCTGGTGATGTGGTTAAAGTTGGAGTTAGAATTACTGAAGGTAAAAAAGAAAGAATTCAATATTTTGAAGGTGTTTGTATTGCAAAAAAAAGCAGAGATTTAAATTCATCTTTTACTGTAAGAAAAATTTCTTTTGGTGAAGGTGTTGAAAGAACTTTTCCCCTGTATGGAACGTTAATTGATTCAATTAAAGTAATTAGATCAGGTAAAGTTAGAAGAGCAAAATTATATTACCTACGAGATAGAACTGGTAAATCAGCAAGAATTGCAGAAAAGATAAGAAAAAAAATTGGTATAGATGTTGATGTTAAACCTGAAGCTGTTACAGAGGAAAATGTAGCACCAGTAGTAGAGGCTCCTAAAGAAGAAACTCCAGCAGCAGAAGCGGCACCAGCAGCAGAAGCGGCACCAACAACAGAAGCTCCAGCAGCAGAAGCTCCTAAAGAAGAAACTCCAGTAACTGAAGCACCAAAAGACGAACAAAAATCAGAAGGTTCTTCAGAAAAAAAATAATTTTTTTTCAATGTCCACAACTCTTTACGATAAAATTTGGAATGATCATCTAGTTGATCAACAAGATGATGGAACTGCGTTACTTTTTGTTGATAGACATTTAGTTCATGAAGTAACTAGTCCACAAGCTTTTGAAGGCTTAAGAAATTCAAATAGAAAAGTAAGGCATCCTAATTTAACTTTAGCGGTTGCTGATCACAATGTTCCTACAACTGATAGAACCGAAGGAATAGCTGATCAAGAGTCAAAAATACAAGTAGACACCTTAGAAGCTAACTGTAAAGAATTTGGTGTGCAGCTTTTTGGAATGAATGATAAGAGACAAGGAATTGTTCATATAATTGGGCCTGAACAAGGCTTTACTCAACCTGGAACAGTAATTGTATGTGGAGATAGTCATACAGCAACACACGGTGCATTTGGTTCATTAGCATTTGGAATTGGTACATCAGAAGTAGAGCATGTTTTAGCAACACAAACGTTAGTTCAGAAAAAAGCAAAAAATTTTAGAATAAATGTTAATGGTCAACTTCCTCTTGGAGTTACATCTAAAGATGTAATACTTCAAATTATAGGAAAAATTGGTACAGCAGGAGGAACAGGTTCTGTTATAGAATATGCAGGTGATTTAATCAGATCTTTAAGTGTTGAACAAAGAATGACAATTTGCAACATGACAATTGAAGGTGGGGCAAGAGCAGGATTAATTGCACCAGATGAAAAAATATTTAATTATTTAAAAGGAAAACCAATGTCACCTAAGGGAGATAATTGGGAAAAAGCTTTAAACTATTGGAATAGTCTCAAAACAGATGATGATGCAAGTTTTGATCAAGAGCTTAATTTAAATGCTGGTGAAATTTTACCAATGATTACTTGGGGAACATCTCCGCAAGATGTAATTACAATTGATGAAAAAGTACCAAATCCACAAAGTGAAAGTGACGAAGATAAAAAAAATTCAATCGAAAGAGCTCTAAAATATATGGGGTTAAAGCCAGATATGGCTGCAAAGGACATTAAAATTGACAAGGTGTTTATTGGAAGCTGCACCAATGGTAGAATAGAAGACTTAAGAGAAGCAGCCAAAATTTTAAAAGATAAGAAAATATCATCACATGTAAGTGCTATGGTAGTTCCAGGGTCAGGATTGGTAAAAGAGCAAGCAGAACAAGAAGGATTAGATAAAATATTTGTAAATTCTGGTTTTGAATGGAGAGAACCGGGCTGTTCAATGTGTCTAGCAATGAATGCAGATAAATTAAAACCAGAAGAAAGATGTGCGTCTACATCAAATAGAAATTTTGAAGGTCGACAGGGTAGAGGTGGAAGAACACACTTGGTAAGTCCTGGAATGGCAGCTGCGGCAGCAATATCTGGAAACTTAGATGATGTTAGAAAGTATCAAAATTAAATGCAAAAATTTAATAAATTAAAAAGTATCCCAGCATATCTACCAATAGTTAACATTGATACCGATATGATTATTCCAAAGCAATTTTTGAAAACTATTAAAAGAACAGGTCTTGGAAAAAATTTATTTTTTGAAATGAGATACGATGACCAAGGTAAAGAAGTTAATGATTTTACATTAAATCAAAGCCCTTTTAATAATTCAAAAATTTTAATTGCTGGTAAAAATTTTGGATGTGGATCTTCAAGAGAACATGCACCATGGGCACTACTAGATTTTGGAATAACTTGTGTAATTAGTTCAAGTTATGCTGATATTTTTTATAGTAACTGTTTTAAGAATGGAATTTTACCTATAATTCTTGAAGAAGAAAAAATTAAAGAATTATCAGAGTATGCTAATAGAAAAGAAGAAATATCTGTAGATTTAGAGGAAGAAAAAATTATTTATGGAAATAATGAAATTACATTTCAAGTAGATCCATTTAAGAAAAAATGTCTACTCGAGGGACTTGATGATATTGCTTTGTCTCTTAAAAAATCTGATAAAATTGAAAATTTTGAAAAAGATTTAATTAATAAAAAACCCTGGATTTTTAATGATTAAAGTAAAAAAAAGAAAAATACTTTTATTACCTGGAGATGGTATTGGCCCAGAGGTTATAGGTGAGGTTAAAAAAATTATTAAGTGGTTTAATGACAATAAATCATTAGATTTTGAAATAGAGGAAGGTCTTGCAGGGGGTTGTTCATATGACAAGCACGGAACACCGATCACAGATGAAGTATTTTATAAAGCGCTAGAATGCGAAGTTGTTATGCTTGGTGCTGTTGGTGGGCCTAAATGGGATAATTTAGAATTTTCTAAAAAACCTGAAAGAGCATTATTGAAACTAAGAAAAGAACTTAAGTTATTTGCAAATCTAAGACCTGCTATATGTTTTGAACAATTGGTAGATGCATCAACACTAAAGCCAGAAATAGTTTCGGGCTTAGACATTATGATAGTAAGAGAATTAACAGGTGGAATTTATTTTGGCGAACCAAGAGGAATTAAACCAATCGACAATGGTGAAAGAAAAGGAATTAATACTCATACTTACACAACTAGTGAAATAACTAGAGTTGCTAGGATAGCTTTTGATTTAGCAAAAAAACGATCAAACAAAGTAACTTCATGTGAAAAATCAAATGTAATGGAGGCTGGACAGCTTTGGAAAGAAGAAGTTCAAGAGCTTCATGATAAAGAATATAAAGACGTGGAATTAAGCCACATGCTTGCAGATAACTGTGCCATGCAGCTTTTAAGAAACCCAAAACAGTTTGATGTAATAGTAACTGATAATTTATTTGGTGATATGCTTTCAGATCAAGCTTCAATGCTAACAGGATCATTAGGACTTCTTCCATCTGCATCTTTGGGAGCAAAAAATAAAGACGGTGAGATGAGAGCGATGTACGAGCCTATTCATGGATCTGCACCAGATATTGCAGGCAAAGGAATTGCCAATCCAATTGCATCAATATTAAGCTTCGCAATGGCATTAAGATATTCATTAGATCTAGACAACGAAGCTGATGCTCTAGAAAAAGCTGTTCAAGATGTGCTTAATGATGGTCTTAGAACTAAGGATATACTATCTAAAGGCATGAAAGAGACTTCAACACCTGAAATGGGTGATGCGATAATTTCAAAATTGCAATAATTCTAGAATTATTCTAAGGTCGCGGAATGCCAAATTATACTGCGCCAGTAGAGGATATGTTATTTCTCTTTGAAAAATTAAGAGACAATAAAAATTACAATGAACTAGAAAAATATAATGAAGTTAGTTCAGATTTAGTAAAAGATATTTTAGAGGAAGCTGCAAAAATAAATCAAAACCTTATATTACCATTGGCAATTGCTGGAGATGAAAATCCTGCTAAATTAGAGAATGGCGTTGTTAGAACCCCACCAGGTTATAAAGAAGCATACAGCAAATATATTGAAGATGGATGGGTTTCGTTATCTTGTGATCCAAAATACGGGGGTCAAGGTATGCCCAAAACAGTCAGTGCATTTTTTGATGAAATGTTATCTGCAACTTCACTTTCATTTAAACTTTACAGTGAATTAACTATAGGTGCCTATAATTGTATTTTACGGCATGCTACTGACGAAATGAAAGATAAATATCTTCCAAAAATGGTTGAAGGTAAATGGAGTGGAACAATGTGTTTAACAGAGCCAGTTTGTGGAACAGATTTAGGAATGTTAAAAACAAAAGCAGTAGAACAATCTGATGGAACCCATAAGATTAGTGGACAAAAAATATTTATAACATCTGGTGATCAAGATCTTACAGAAAATATTATTCATCTTGTTATTGCAAGAGCGTCAGACTCACCTCCTGGAACTAAAGGGATAAGTTTATTTCTTGTGCCTAAATTTATAGTCAAAGATGATGGGTCTATTGGTACTAGAAATGGAGTATCTACTGGTTCAGTAGAACATAAGATGGGAATTAAAGGATCTGCAACATGTGTGTTAAATTTTGATGATGCAGTTGGGTATATGATTGGGCCAAAAAATAAAGGTCTAAGCCAAATGTTTACTATGATGAATTTAGAAAGAATAATAGTTGGAGTACAAGGTTTAGGAATTTCTGAAATAGCATATCAAAATTCACTTAGCTATGCTAAAGAAAGAAAACAGGGGAAAACAAATAATTCAAAATCTACAAACGGAGCTGATTTTATAATTGAACACGCTGATATTAGAAAATCACTATTAAACATGAAATCTATTATTGAAAGTGAAAGAGCTTTATGTTTTTGGCTTTCTCAACAAACTGAAGTTAGTCTAAATCATCCAGATGAAAAAATTAAACAAGAAGCTTCAGATTATGTGTCGTTAATGACACCAGTAGTAAAATCATTATTTACAGATTTAGCCATGGAAATTACTAGTGATGCAATGCAAATTCATGGAGGATATGGCTTTACAAAAGATCAAGGTATTGAACAATTATACCGTGATAATAGAATTACCCCAATTTATGAAGGTACAAATTCAGTTCAAGCTGCAGATTTAGTATTTAGAAAACTATCGAATAAAAACGGAAATATAATTGGTAATTTTTTAGATATAATTAAGGCAGAGTGCGAAACTAATAATGAAAAAGTAAAAAGTTTTGCTAAGGAATTAAATTATTATATAGAGATTTTATCAAAGTTCACTGATTGGATAAATGATAAAAGCCAAGAAGAAAAAGATGATGTCAGTGCTGCAGCAAACGACTATTTAAAAACACTAGGATTTGTTTCTTTAGCATATTCTTGGATTAAAATCTTAAAAGTAAGCTTTAATGATTATGATACTAATAAAGATTTCTATGATGATAAAATTAATACAGCAAAATTCTTTTTTGATAAAGTATTACCTAGAGCTGAATATCATTATAAATCAGCACTATCTGGAAGTTCAAATATAATGAACTTTAAATTCAATTAGTTATGAGCAGTTACGATACTAATTTAGATAGAAATTCAGCAAATTATGTTCCTCTTACACCGTTAACTTTTTTAGAGAGAGCCAAAGATATATATCCTAACTATGAGGCCATAGTTTATGAGGATAGAAGCTATACTTGGAGCAAAGTTTATAAAAGAGCTATAAAATTTGCTAGTGCACTAGAAAAAATTGGTATCAAAAAAGGAGATACAGTTTCGTTTTTAGCTTTTAATACGCCAGAAATTTTTGAAGCTCATTACTCAGTTCCAATGACGGGTGGTGTTTTAAATACGATAAACATCAGATTGGATGCTAATACAATTGCATACATTTTAGAACATAGCGAAGCAAAAGTTCTTGTTGTAGATAGACAATTACATACTGAAGTAAAAAAGGCTTTAAAAATTTTAGATAAAAAAATTATTGTTATCGATATAAATGATAAACATGCAGATCAGTCAAAATTAGAAAAAATTGGTGATCTAGAATATGAAAGTTTTTTAAATACAGGTGATGAAAATTATATTTATAAAATGCCTGATGATGAATGGCAGGCAATATCATTAAGTTATACCTCAGGTACTACTGGGAATCCAAAAGGAGTTGTTTACCATCATAGAGGCTCATATTTAATGTCAACGGGTAGTGCAGTTGCATGGAATATGCCAAATAGACTAAATTTTCTAACAATCGTCCCCATGTTTCATTGTAATGGATGGTGTTATCCATGGACTATTGCAATGTTAAATGGAAGAACTATTTGTCTGAGAAATATTGATGTCAAAAAGATTTTTGAATTAATTGATAAATATAATGTAACTCACTTTGGTGGAGCACCAATTATATTAAATATGATTACAGGAGCACCAGAGAGTGATCGAAAAGTATTAAAACAAAAAGTTCATGTATTAACAGCAGGAGCTCCTCCACCAAGTATAATTTTTAAAAAGATGAAAGATCTTGGTTTTGAGGTGATGCATGTTTATGGTTTAACAGAAACCTATGGTCACGTTACTCAATGTGCATGGAATGATGAATGGAATGAATTTGATGAAGATAAACAGAATGAAATTAAAGCAAGACAAGGTGTAAGATATCCTAACACTGAAGGTGTGACGGTTATGGATCCCGAAACAATGAAGGAAGTTCCTTATGATGGTAAAACTATCGGTGAAATAATGATAAGAGGCAATGTTGTAATGAAAGGATATTTTAAAGATAAAGGTGCAACTGATAAGGCTATGGCGGGTGGCTGGTTTCATTCAGGAGATTTAGCAGTTATGCATCCAGACGGATATGTCAAAATACAAGATAGATCTAAAGATATAATTATTTCAGGAGGTGAAAACATATCATCAATAGAAATAGAGAATACTCTTTCTAAACATCCTTCAGTCTCTATTGCTGCAGTAGTAGCTAAACCAGACGAAAAATGGGGAGAAGTACCTTGTGCTTTTATTGAAATGGTTAGCGATAAGCCTACTACTGAAAAAGAGCTAATTGATTTTTGTAAGGAAACGTTAGCTGGTTTTAAAGTTCCAAAACAAGTAATTTTTTGTGAGTTGCCAAAAACATCTACAGGAAAAATTCAAAAATTTGAATTAAGAAAACAATTCTAGGTAATTACTTGATATTTCAGATAGAAAATAAAAATGTTCATGCATCAGATGCTGGGCAAGGCATTGATAGCAAGAAGGATACTATAATATTTCTTCATGGAAGTGGTCTTTCACATATTGTCTGGTCTTTAGCTGAACAATTTTTTTCAAATAAAAATTTTAATGTTTTATCACTTGATTTGCCTGGTCATGGCAATTCAGATGGCCCTTGTTTGGATACAATTGAAAAAATTGCTGATTGGCTAGAAAGTGTACTAGTAGAACTAGATTTAAAAACGGTAACACTTATTGGCCACTCTCAAGGGTGTTTAGAAATATTAGAGTATGCCCATAAATACAAAAATAGGCTTAAAAAGTTAGTTTTTATCGGAGGGTCATATCGGATGCCAGTTAATCAAGATCTTATAGATCTTGCAAAAAATGGCGATTCTGATGCTGTTAAACTAATGATGAAATGGGGGTTTAAAGACCCAAAAAGATTCATAGGAGGTAATCCAGTTGAAAAAATCATCCAATCTCCAAGAGATATAAGTGAAATATTAGCGATCGATCTCGTTGCATGCAATAATTACGTCAACGGTTCAAATGCAGCAAAGGAATTAGATTGTCCGACGATGTTTGTTTTGGGATCAGACGACAAGATGTGTAATTTAGAATTTGGAAAAAAATTTGCAAATTTGGTTAATAATTCAGTCACTCATGTGATAGATGATTGTGGGCATATGATTATGATTGAAAAAGCCTTTGAAATGAGAGAGAAAGTCCTAGAATTTTTAAAAAAATGAAAAACTTTCCAATAGCTAAATCAAGAAGACTAAGAAGCACCCCTTATACTGATAGAATTGAAAGACAAGGAGTAAGCTCTTACACCGTCTATAATCACATGTTGATACCAGCATCATTTGTTTCAGTAGAGGCAGATTATCATCACTTAAAGGAATTTGTTCAAGTTTGGGATGTTTCAGCTGAAAGACAAGTTGAGATTTCGGGAAAAAATTCTGCTCAATTAGTTCAATTAATGACATGTAGAGATTTATCAAAATCTAAAGTTGGAAAATGTTATTATGCTCCCATAATTGATGGACATGGAAATTTAGTTAATGACCCTATTATTAATAAATTAGCTGAAGATAGATGGTGGCTGTCTATTGCTGACTCTGATGTTATTTTTTTTGCAAAGGGTCTTGCTTCAGGTAATAAATTTGATGTTAAGATAAAAGAGCCAGATGTAAATATTTTAGCTGTTCAAGGTCCTCTTTCAGATAAATTGATGTCAAAAGTATTTGGGGAAAAAATCTGTCAGTTAAAATTTTTTAATTTTGATTATTTTGAGTTTAGAGGTGTAAAGCATTTTATAGCCAGATCAGGTTGGTCTAAACAAAGTGGTTTTGAAATTTATGTAGAAGGCTCTGAAGCTGGAAAAGATCTTTATGATTTATTATTTGAAGCAGGTTTAGAATTTAATGTTAAGCCTGGTTGTCCAAACTTAATTGAAAGAATTGAAAGTGCGCTTCTCTCTTATGGAAATGACTTCGATAATAGAGATAATCCATTTGAGGCAAATTTTGAAAAATATATCAGTTTAGATAGTGATGTAGAATTTTTAGGTAAAGAAAGATTAAAAAAAATTAGAGATAATGGAATAACAAGAAAATTAATGGGAGTTAAAATTGATCATGATCAAATTGATATGTATTGTGAAAAAACTCTATTTGACGATAGTAATAATATTATCGGTTTTGTAAGATCTGCTACTTATTCACCAACCTTTAAAAAGATTATTGGTATAGCAATGATTAATAAACCTTATTGGAATTCAACTAATTCATTTAAAATTGAGATAAATGAAAAGATTCATTTAGGAACTATTTGCGAATTACCCTTCATTTAGTATAAGTTTTAACATAATCATGAATATAGCTATTGTTGGAGCCACTGGAAATGTAGGCAGAAAAATACTCGAAGTTCTTGAAAAAAAGAAACTAGCCATTGATAATTTATATTTATTAGCTTCATCAAGAAGCGCTGGATCTAAAATTAATTTTAATAGCAAAGAACATGAAGTTTTAGACCTTGAAACTTTTGATTTTTCTAAAGTAAAAATAACTTTTTTTGCAGCAGGAGGAAAAATTTCAGAAAATTTTGTAGAAAAAGCAGCTAAGCACTCATTAGTTATAGATAATTCAAGCTTCTATAGAATGGACCCTGATGTTCCTTTGATAGTACCTCAGGTTAATTTAGATCACTTAAATAATATAAAAAAAAATATTATTGCTAATCCAAATTGTTCAACAACCCAACTTGTTATTGCTTTGAAGCCTTTACATGATTTATTTGTAATCAAAAGAATAGTTGTTTCAACATATCAATCAGTTTCAGGAGGAGGCAAGGCACCCATGGATGAATTGATTGAGCAGACAAAGCAATTTTTACAAAATAATAAAGTTGAATCTAAAAATTTTACAAAACAAATTGCATTTAATGCAATTCCTCACATTGATGTATTTGCAGATGATGGTTACACAAAAGAAGAACTTAAAATGAAAAATGAAACAAAAAAAATCTTAGATGATAAAATAGATTTAACTGCTACTTGTGTAAGATTACCTGTATTAGTATCTCACTCCGAGTCAGTTAATATAGAATTTAAAAATCCTTTTTCATTAGAAAAAGTCAGAGATGCACTCGATAATTTTGAAGGCTGTAAAGTAATTGATGATCGATCTGATGGAGGTTATTCTACTCCTTTGGAGGCAGAAGGGAGAGATGAAACTTTTATTTCAAGAATAAGAGAGGACAAAACAGTGAAGAATGGTTTAAATGTGTGGATTGTTTCAGATAATCTTTTAAGAGGTGCAGCATTAAATGCAGTTGAGATTGCTGAGACTTTAATTAAAAATAATTTTTATGGAAAATAAAAATCCTTTATCACCACATATTCAAATTTATAGATGGCATATTTCATCTTTAGTCTCTATTTCTCATAGAATAACTGGAATAATTAATATTGTTGCAATAACTCTAATTTGTATTTGGACTGCATCATTAATTCTTGGTGACACAAACTATGATTTTATAAATTCATTTTTAACTTCAATTTTCGGAAAATTTATTGTTATTGGTTTAGCTTGGTCATTTAGTTTTCAAATATTAAGTGAAATTAGGCATTTGTTAATGGATATGGGTTACGGTTTTGAATTACAAACAACTCGTATCACAGGATTAGGTGTTATTTTTGGATCAATTTTGCTAACTATTTTAATTTATTTAATAGGTAAGAATTTTATTTAATATGAATTTAGCAACTAAAAAATGGATTTTTTTAAAAATCTCATCAATAATTTTATTACCTCTAATGGTTTGGTTTATTTTTAATTTTATTGCAATTTACGATCAAAGTTATCAGGAGGTTTTAAAATTTTTTAGTAACTCAACCACTAAATTTTTATTTAGTTTGTTTATAATATTTGCATATTTTTTTTCATCTTTAAGTATTAGTGAGGTTTTTGAGGACTATATTGACAATGATAAAATCAAAAATGTCGCAAACAGTCTATTATTTTTATCTGCTATAATAATTCCATTATTAACAATTATATCTTTATTTAATCTAAATTAATGAGTGCTTATAAAATTATAGACCATGAATATGACGTTGTAGTCCTAGGTGCTGGAGGATCAGGCCTTAGAGCTGCTGTAGGTTTAAGCGAAGCCGGATTAAAAACCGCATGTATTTCAAAAGTTTTTCCAACAAGAAGTCATACCTCTGCTGCTCAAGGTGGAATTTCAGCTGCGTTAGGTAATATGGGAGAAGACGACTGGAGATGGCACATGTACGATACAGTAAAAGGTGCTGATTGGTTAGGAGATCAAGATAGTATCGAGTATTTATGTAAAGAAGCACCTAAAGCAGTAATTGAGCTAGAAAAGTATGGTGTTCCATTTAGTAGAACAGACGAAGGAAAAATTTATCAAAGACCTTTTGGTGGAATGACAAAAAATTATGGAAATGGAATAGTTCAAAGAACTTGTGCAGCAGCTGATAGAACTGGTCATGCAATATTGCACACTCTTTATGGACAGGCTTTAAAACATAATACAGAATTTTTTATTGAATATTTTGCTTTAGATTTATTGATGAAAGATGGTGAGTGTAAAGGATTAATTGCTTGGAATTTAAATGATGGAACAATTCATAGATTTAGAGCACATACAGTTATTATTGCAACAGGTGGATATGGAAAAGTATATTATTCAGCAACATCGGCTCATACGTGTACAGGTGATGGTAATGCAATGGTTTTAAGAGCCGGACTTCCATTACAAGATATGGAATTTGTTCAATTTCATCCAACTGGAATATACGGTCACGGCACTTTGATAACAGAAGGAGCTAGAGGTGAAGGTGGGTACCTTACAAATTCAAAAGGTGAGAGATTTATGGAAAGATATGCTCCTAACGCAAAAGATCTAGCATCAAGAGATGTTGTAAGTAGATCAATGTCTATTGAAATTAATGAAGGAAGAGGAGTTGGAAAAGATCAAGATCATGTTCATTTAAACTTAAGTCATTTAGATAAAGAAATTATTGAGAGCAGATTGCCAGGTATTACTGATGCTGCAAGATTATTTGCAAATGTTGATGTTACTAAAGAACCAATTCCAGTTGTGCCGACTGTTCACTATAATATGGGAGGTATTCCAACAAATTATAAAGGAGAAGTTTTAACAGTAAACGGCTCTGACAAAACTGTTCCTGGATTGATGGCAATCGGAGAGGCAGCATGTGTTTCTGTTCATGGAGCTAATAGATTAGGTTCTAATTCGTTAATTGATTTAGTTGTTTTTGGAAGAGCTGCTGCAAAAAGGGCTGCTGAGCTAGTAAAACCAGGAACACCTCATGAAGAAATTGGAGAGACTGAAACTCAAAAATGTTTGGATAGGTTTGATAAACTTAGAAATGCTGAAGGTGAAAACAGTACAGCAGATCTGAGACTTGCTATGCAAAAAACTATGCAAGCTAAATGTGCAGTTTTTAGAACTGAAAAAAATCTTAAAGAAGGAGTTGATGAGATTAGAAAAACATATGATGGAATGGAATCTATTTCAGTCAAAGATAGATCTTTAGTGTTTAACACTGATTTAGTAGAAACTTTAGAATTTGATAATTTGATAAGACAAGCTGTAACAACAGTAGACTCCGCATATCATAGAAAAGAAAGTAGAGGAGCTCATGCGAGAGACGATTATCCAAAAAGAGACGATGAAAAATTTATGCAACATACACTAGCTTGGTGTGATGGTAAAAATACTAAAATAAGTTATAGAGAAGTACATAAATCTACTTTAACTAACGAAGTACAATACTTCCCACCACAAGAAAGAGTTTATTAGTGGTTCAAATAAATTTACCTAAAAATTCTGAAGTAACTAAAGGTAAATATTATCAAGATAAAACTGGTTCAAAAAATATAAGAAAAGTTAATGTCTATAGATGGGATCCTTCTACGGAGGAAAATCCAAGATTAGATACTTATGAAGTAGATATGGATAATTGTCCCTCAAAAGTTTTAGATATTTTAAACAAAATTAAAAATGAAATTGATCCAACGTTAGCTTACCGAAGATCATGTGCACATGGAGTTTGTGGATCTTGTGCTATGAACATGGGAGGAAAAAATGGCCTTGCTTGTACTACACCTCATGAAGAAATTGATGGTGATATAGATATTTATCCTTTGCCACACCTGAAAGTTAAGAGAGATTTAATTGGAGATTTAGATGGTCTTTACAAACAATATCAATCAATTGAACCATGGTTAAAAACTAATTCAAAAACAGAAAAAACAGAAATTATTCAGTCCAAAAAAGATCGTGCAAAGCTAGATGGTGCATATGAATGTATAATGTGTGCTTGTTGTTCAACTTCGTGCCCAAGTTATTGGTGGAATGGTGATAAATACTTAGGTCCAGCAGTTTTGCTTCAAGCATATAGATGGATTGTCGATAGTAGAGATGATGAAAGAAAAGCTAGATTAAAGAAGGTTGCTGATGAATTAAAACTTTATAGATGTCATACTATTCTCAACTGTACAAGTGCTTGTCCAAAAGGCTTGAATCCAGCAAAAGCAATAGCTGAAATTAAAAAAATGTTAGCAACTTCTAGTCTTTAAACAAAGCTTTCTTTAAATTTTTAGCTGCAGATAACATCACAGGATAAATTTTTCTTAAATCATCTATATTTTTTCTACTTTTTGCTGTGTGAGTAGATAAACAAAAGCATAATTCATTTTTGGAATTTGTAATAGGCAAAGATATTCCAACCATTCCATTAAACCACTCCTCATCATCAAATGCATATCCTTGTTTATTGATTTTATTTAACTCTTTTTTAAATTTGTCAATATCTGTAATAGTATTTTTGGCAGATTTTGGAGTTTTAATATTATTAAATATTTCTAATGCATCTACTTTTTTAATAGATGATAGATATAGCTTTCCAGAAGCAGATGCATGCAATGGTAGATGGTCACCAGCTTCTAGATTAAGCTGCATAGGCCAATGAAATTCAATTCTGTCAAAATAAACAAGCTTTGTTCCAATTGGGACTGACAAGCTGACAGTCTCTTTTATTTCTTCAGTAAGCTTTCTTAAATATGATCTTCTAAGTGTAAAGTTTGGTTCATAGGGCAAACTATGTAAAATTATATTTCTTATTTTTGGTCCTGGAATATATTTCTTTGAATTATCGGCAATTAGAAATCTCTCATCACATAAAGTTTCTATATGTCGATAAACTGTTGCTAAGGGAATTTCTAATTTATGAGATATTTTTTTAGCAGTAAAATTATCTGGATCTAATAAAATTTCCTCCAGGATGTTTAATATTCTTCTAGGTGAAGTCCTACTATTTATTTCACTCATCAACTCGAAATTTTACTAAAAACTATGATAGAACTGGAATTGTAAATTCTGGACCACTATCATCTTCTGACCAAGTTACAGTTGCAGTTTTTAATTTAGTGTAAAATCTTACTCCTTCAGGTCCATGCATTGAATGATCCCCAAATAATGACCGTTTCCATCCCCCAAAGCTATGGTAAGCTACAGGCACAGGTATGGGAACGTTCACTCCTATCATTCCTATTTTTGCATTCTCAGTAAAGTGTTTTGCAATCATTCCACTTTTAGTAAATACGGCAGCTCCATTGCCTAATTCATGATCATTAACAAGCTTTAATGCATCCTCATAAGTATCAGTTGTCATCATACTCAGTACTGGACCAAAAATTTCTTCTTTATAAATTTTCATATCTGGCTTCACTTCATCAAAGATAGTAGGGCCTACAAAGTAACCATTTTCATAACCTTGTAGTTTCATATTTCTTCCATCTGAAAGTAGCTTTGCTCCCTCTTTTTCACCAGTATCAATATATCCCAATACTTTTTCATAGTGAGCTTTATTATTTAATGGACCAAAATCACTTTTTTCATCTGTGTATGGTCCTACATTTAGTTTCGAAGTTTCCTCTAATAATTTAGTTTTTAGGTTTTCTGCTGTCTTTTTTCCAACACACACTGCAACTGAAATAGCCATACATCTTTCACCAGCTGATCCAAAAGCAGAACCTATAATAGCATCAGTCGTCTTATTAACATCCGCATCAGGCATAACTACCATATGATTTTTAGCACCGCCAAGTGCTTGAACTCTTTTATTATTTTTTGTTCCAGTATGGTAAACATATTCTGCTATTGGAGTTGAGCCCACAAAACTAATTGCTTGAACATCTTTGCTTTCTAATAAAGTATCAACAGACTCTTTATCACCATTTACCACATTTAAAACTCCAGGAGGCATTCCAGCTTCTATAGCTAATTCACCTAGTCTTATAGGACAGCTTGGATCTTTTTCTGATGGTTTAAGAACAAATGTATTTCCACAAGCTATAGCAACAGGATACATCCACATAGGTACCATTGCTGGGAAATTAAAAGGAGTTATCCCAGCACAAACCCCTAGCGGTTGTCTCATTGAATATGAATCTACATTAGTTCCAACACTAGCAGAGTGATCTCCTTTCAGCGAATCAGTTATTCCTGTAGCATACTCAACAACTTCAATTCCTCTTTGAATAGATCCTTTGGCGTCCGGTATAGTTTTACCATGCTGTTCTGAAACCATTACAGCTAAATCTTCCATATTTTCAATTAATAAATCTTTGTACTTTGCAAGAATTCTTGATCTGTTTATTGGGGTAGTTTTTGACCATGATGTAAAAGCTTTTTTAGAACTTTCTATCGCTATCTCAACAGTATCTTTACTTGCTAATTCAACCTCTGCTATTTGTTCTCCTATCGCTGGATTAAAGATTGGACCTTTTCTTGACTCGTTATCTGAATAAGTTTTTCCATCTATAAAATGACTTATTTTTTTCATGGTACTCCTTTTATATTTATTTAAAAGTTACACTAGCTTTTTTTTCATTTCAATCTCTTATTCCTTAAATGAGAAAAATATTATCAATTAGATGATTTCAGCTGTTGACTCCTTAATTTACATAAGTTTAGATCAGGCTTAAAAAATTAAAATGAAAGATAGTTTTGATTAAAAGAGACAACGTACGAGTTTGTGTGCCAAGATATTTGCAAATTGGCAAAGGTAGCTTAAATGAATTACCTGAAATTATAAATATTCTAGGGTCAATAAAATCATTATTAATTGTAACGGATAAACAAATGGTATCATTTGGTTATGTTAAAAAATTACAAGAAGTTTTAACTAAAGCAGGATTAAAATCAGATGTTTTTGATGACACGGTACCCGATCCAACAGATACAGTCGTTTTAAATGGTATTAAATTCTTAGAAAAATGCAAAAATGATGCTGTCATAGGGTTTGGTGGAGGTAGTCCAATAGATACAGCTAAAGCGATTGCTGCGATGGCTAAATATAGTAAAAATATTCAAGATTATAAACCACCTTCAATGTTTGATAAAAAAGGTTTACCAATCATTGCAATACCCACAACAGCTGGAACAGGTTCAGAGGTAACGCATCATGCAGTGATTATAGATTCTAATAATAATGAGAAAATTTCTTGCAGAGGCGAAGGGTTTGTTCCAATTTGTGCTATTGTTGACTATGAATTAACTTTAACAAAACCTAGAAGATTAACAATTGATAGTGCAATTGATACTTTAACGCATGGAATAGAAGCATATGTAAGTAAAAAAGCTACACTATTTTCGGATAGAATGGCACTAGATACAATAAGACTTGTTTCACAAAATATTTACGCCGTTGATAAAGACCCAAAAGATTTAAAAGCAAGAGAAGGACTAATGTTAGCAGCTACATTGGGTGGTTTGGCATTTTCAAATGCATCTATTTGCTTGGTGCATGGAATGAGTAGGCCTTTAGGAAGTAATTTTAAAGTTCCACATGGCCTAAGTAATGCAATGCTATTGCCAACTATAACTGAATTTTCAATAGAGCATGCAAAGAGTAGATATGCTGACTGTAGTCGGGCAGGTAATTTTGCACATCCTGAGGATTCTGATGATGTAGCATGTGATAAATTAATTAAAGGTCTTTATAAAATTAATAATGATTTTGAAGTTCCATCAATGCTTAATTTTGGAATTAATCAAAAAAATTTTGAGGAAGAGTTAGAAAATATGGCAACTGATGCAGAAAATTCAGGAGCACCAAACCTCAATCCAAGAGTGCCTTCTGTAAACGAGATGGTAGATCTTTACGGACAAGCATGGAGAGCATTTTAGTATGAGTTGGAAATGTTCTTCTTTAAAAAACAACTCTAAACAAAACGAGAGGGGTATAATGAAAAAACTAATAAAAACATCATTTAGTATTTTTGCTGCCTTTGCTATTGTGTTTACTTTTTCACTTCAGCAGGTTAATGCAGCAGAAAAAATTAGATGGAAAGTGCAATCCACTTTCAACACTGGTTGGCCAGCATTAGGTGATCCTGTTGCACGTCTTTCAGACACTTTAGATAGAGCTACAGATGGAAGAATAAAACTAAAGGTTTACGAGCCTGGAAAAATTCTTCCTCCGCTAGAGATTTCACCATCAATAAGTAAAGGTGACTTACCTGCGGCTTACAACTATATGGCTTATGACCAAGGAAGAATTCCAGCAGCTGTTTTATTTGCAGCGGTACCGTTTGGAATGGAACCATGGGAATATGCTGCATGGTGGTTTGAAGGAGAAGGTTCAAAATTAGCAAATGAAATCTACAACAAACAAAATATTCAAGTTTTGTTATGTAGTACGATTGGACCTGAAACTGCTGGCTGGTATAGAAACCCAATTACAAGTTTAGATGATCTTAAAGGTTTAAAAATTCGTTTCTCAGGTTTAGGAGGAATGGTTTTAAATGAAATCGGAGCATCTGCTACATTAATGGCTGGTGGTGAAATCTTTGCTGCTTTAGAAAAAGGAACTCTAGATGCAACAGAATATTCAATGCCTGCAATTGATGAAGTTCTTGGTTTTCACAAAATTACTAAGTTCAACTTGTTTCCAGGTTGGCACCAAGTATCAACATCTACTCACTTCATGATCAATTTAGATTTATGGAAAAAAATGGGTGCAGCTGACCAAGCTTTATTCGAAATGGCTTGTACAGCAGCAGCTATGAGAGCAATTACAACTGGAGAATTTTTACAAGGTAAACAAATCGCAAGTTTTCCTTCTAAAGGCGTAACAGCTGCTAGACTGCCTGATAGCGTATTGAGAGAACTACAAAAAGTTAGTGCAAGAGTTATGGATGAACAATCTGCAAAAGATGCTGACTTTAAAAAAGTTTGGAATTCTCAACAAGCATTCATGAAAGAGTATGATGTTTGGCAAAAATGGGGATATTTACCAAGAAACTTTTAGTATTTAATACTTAAAAAGTTGATTATAATAATAAAAGCGGCCGGTTTCACCGGCTGCTTTTGTTTTTAAAGAAAAAAAATATGTCTAAAGATTTTATAGAAGTGGAAAGTGCTCTTGATAAAAAGCTTCAACTTAGGCATTTACCTATCACAAAGACAATAGACAACTTTGTTTTAAGAGTTGGTGAAATTTTTAATTGGTTGTGGGTAGCTTTAGTAGCAGTAATTATTCTTAATGTAGTTTTAAGATATGTTTTTAAAAATGGAATGATTGAACTAGAAGAATTACAATGGCACTTATACAGTATTGGATGGTTAGTTGGTTTATCTTCAACATATATAGTGGATTCACATGTTAGAGTTGATGTCTTAAGCGAAAGATTAGATTATAGAAAAAAATTATGGTTTGAGTTGTTTGGTATTATTATATTGTTTTTACCGTTCGTAATTTTAGTACTTTATTATGCGGTTCCATTTTTTGAATTATCATGGACTACAAATGAAAGATCAACCTCTGCAAATGGTTTACCTGCAAGATGGTTTGTTAAAGGGTTCTTGGTAATAAGTTTTTTTCTTTTATTAATCTCTGGCCTATCCAGAATTACAAGAGTAATCGCAACACTTAGATATGGACTGGAAACTAACAAATGATTGCACTGGTTACAGAATATTTTTTAGCAATAGCTCTTTTTTTTAGTTTTATAACTTTAATTTTTTATGGTTTTCCAGTTGCATGGACTATGGGAGGTCTTGGTGTAATTTTTATAATTATATCAATGTTATCAGATAGTTTGTTTGATACTTTTTATGGTGTTGACTGGGGCTTTGCTTCGATGGTGGTCTACAGGCTTTATGGCGTAATGGCTAATTGGGTATTGGTTGCGCTTCCGATGTTTATCTTTATGGGAATTATGATGGATAAATCTGGAATTGCAGAAGATTTAATGACAGACTTATCGAAATTATTTGGAAAAACAAGAGGTGGACTTGCAATTTCCATTGTATTTATTGGAGTATTATTAGCTGCTTCAACAGGAATTATAGGAGCGGCTGTAGTGTTATTGACCATACTTGGTGTTCCTTTAATGCTAAAAAATAATTACAATCCAGATTTAGCTTGTGGTGTTGTTTGTGCAACGGGTACTTTAGGAATACTTATTCCTCCAAGTATCATGTTGGTCATAATGGGAGACCAAGTAAGAATTTCAGTAGGAGATTTATTTATGGGAGCTGTATTCCCAGGTCTTTTATTAGGTTTGTTATATACAATTTATATTTTTGTTTATGCTTATATGAACCCTAAGGCAGCTCCACTGCCAAAAGATGCTGAACCAGTAAGTATCAAAATAATTTTTAGAGTTTTAAAATCTATTATTCCACCTGCATTATTAATTTTTGCTGTTTTAGGCAGTATATTTATGGGTATTGCTACCCCAACAGAGGCATCAGGAGTCGGGGCATTGGGAGCATCATTATTAGCAATTATTAGAGGAAGATTATCTTTTTCTGATTTAAAACATGTGATTAGAAAAACAACACATACCACAGCTTATATTTTTGCACTTTTTGTTGGGGCAACCATGTTCGCGTTAGTTTTGAGAGGATTAGGTGGCGATGAATTAATTGAAGGTGCTTTAAACGCTTTACCATTTGGAACAAATGGAGTGGTGATTGTTGTCTTAATAGTTGCATTTTTATTGGGCTTCTTTTTAGATTGGATTGAAATTACATTAATAATTTTACCTTTTTTAGCTCCTGTCATGATGGATCTTGGAGTTGATATGGTTTGGTTCATAGTAATGTTTGCTGTTGTTTTACAAACTTCATTTATCACACCTCCAGTAGGGTTTGCTCTATTTTATATGAAGGGTGTAGCACCTCAAGGTATTACAATAACAAACATATATAGAGGAATAATTCCATTTGTCTTACTTCAAGTTATAGCCGTTGTAATTGTTTTTAATTTTCCAGAAGTAGTTACATGGCTACCTAAAGTAGCTTATGGTCCATAAAATAGATATTAAATTAAATGAAAAAAATAAAATTTCTAATCATAATTTTTAGTATAACTTTTTTTGTGAGTTCTGTTAAAGCTGAGTCTAATTTTTCTTTACAAAATTACTTAGATAAAAATAATATTGAAAATGGAGAAACTCAAATTTATTTACTAAACAGATGTAGCGCTGTATATGCTTATGCATCAGGTATTATTTTAAAAACAGATGCTGTAAGCTCTAAGAATTTTATTGAAATCTCTAATAACCTCTTATTTAAATCTGTTGAGCTTACAATAATTGAAGAAGAAAAAAAATTAGAGGAAGTTCAAAAAAAAGCTGAAGAGATTAGAAAAGAACTATTCAATAATTACATAGCTGAGGGTAAAAAAAACTGGGAAAAAAATAAATCACATTTTAAAGGCTCATATATTGCAAATGATATGACGATCTGCTCTAAACTTACTGAAGAAAAGTAAATTACTCTAAATATCAGTTGAATAATTTTTAATTATCAATAAAAGATAGGCTCATTCATGAAAAAAAAAATTTCTTTAATAGGTGCAGGTCAAATAGGTGGCACTCTTGCTCATTTGATTGGTACAAAAGAAATAGTTGATGAAGTAGTTTTATTTGATGTTGCAAGTGGAATTGCTAAAGGAAAAGCCCTTGATATTGCTCAATCTTCTTCTGTAGATGGCTTTAATGTTAAATTTTCAGGTACTGACGACTATAAAGATATTAAAGACTCTGATGTAATTATTATTACAGCTGGTGTTCCTAGAAAACCAGGTATGAGTAGAGATGATTTATTAGGGATAAATTTAAAGATCATCAAACAAGTTGCTGAAGGAATTAAACAAAATGCTCCTAATGCTTTTGTTATATGTATTACTAATCCATTGGATGTAATGGTTATGGCTTTTCAAAAATTTTCAGGTTTACCAGCCAACAAAGTTGTTGGAATGGCTGGAATTTTAGACAGTTCAAGATTTAAATTATTTTTATCATTAGAACTAAATGTTCCAGTAAAAGAAATAGATGCAATGGTTATGGGAGGCCATGGAGATACAATGGTGCCAATGCCAAGATTTACAAAAGTTTCAGGAAAACCATTATTAGATTTAGTTAAAGAAGGAAAAATTTCACAAGAGAGGTTAGAAGAAATAAATCAAAGAACGAGAGATGGTGGTGCAGAAATAGTAAAATATCTTGAAAAAGGATCAGCATTTTATGCGCCAGCTGCATCAGGAGTACAAATGGCAGAGGCTTACTTAAATGATGAAAAAAAATTATTACCTTGTGCTATTCAATTAAACGGAGAATACGGTGTAAGCAATGTCTATGCAGGTGTTCCTGTAATTATTGGAAAAGATGGAGTGGAAAAAATAGAACAAATTGATTTGGATGATAAAGAGAAGAAAGAATTTATGCATTCTATCGATGCAGTCAAAGCACTTTGGGAAGCAGCATCTAAAATTGATCCTGATCTTTCTAAATAATAATGAACATTCACGAGCATCAAGCTAAACAAATTTTGAAAAAATATGGTGCAGTTGTGCCAGAGGGTGTGTTTGCACTTACTGTTGAAGATTTAGTTGAAAAAGCAAAATCATTAAATACAAAAAAATATGTTTTAAAAGCCCAAATCCATGCTGGTGGAAGAGGTAAAGCAGGAGGTGTAAAAATTTTAGAAACTATTGAAGAATTAAGTGAGGCAGCAAAAGAGTTAATGGGAAAAACTTTAGTAACTCATCAAACAGGTCCTGAGGGAAGAGAAGTTAAAAGACTATATGTAGAAGAGTCATCAAATATAGACAAAGAGTTTTATTTATCTTGTTTAGTTGATAGAGGAAGTTCAAAAATAGCCTTTATATCTAGTGATCAAGGTGGAATAGATATTGAGGAAGTAGCAAGTAGTACGCCTGAGAAAATTATAACAACTAAAGTTGATATCAATAATGAAATTTCAGATAAAGATTGTGAGGAGATAGTTAAGATTTTCAGCTTAAGTGATAGTGCAAAAACACAAGCAATTTCACTAATAAAATCAATTTATGAAATGTTTATAAGCACTGATGCAAATATGGTTGAAGTTAATCCATTAATTTTAACTAAAGAAGAAAAGATAATTTGTTTAGATGCAAAAGTAAATTTTGACTCTAATGCTTTATTTAGGCACCCTGAAATTATTGAGTTAAGAGATTTAAATGAAGAAGATGCAACAGAAATAGAAGCAAGCAAACATGATCTAGCTTATATTAAATTAGATGGAAGTATTGGTTGTATGGTTAATGGAGCAGGATTGGCTATGGCAACTATGGATATAATTAAATTATATGGAAAAGAGCCAGCTAACTTTTTAGATGTTGGTGGTGGAGCTTCAAAAGAAAAAGTTTCTGCTGCTCTAAAGATAATTCTTTCAGATAAGAACGTTAAAGGAATTTTGGTCAATATTTTTGGTGGAATAATGAGATGTGATGTTCTTGCTCAAGGAATAGTAGATGCTGCAAAAGAAATTAATATCAGTGTTCCATTAGTTGTTAGACTTGCAGGAACAAATTTTAAAGAAGGAAAAGAGATATTAGATAATTCAGGACTAAAATTAATATCAGCTGAAAATTTAGATGATGCAGCTAAAAAAATTGTTGAGGCAATAAAATAAAATGTCTGTACTAGTAAATAAAAATACAAAAGTGATTTGCCAAGGTTTTACAGGTGCACATGGAACTTTTCACTCTGAACAAGCAATAAAATATGGTACCAACTTAGTTGGTGGTGTGACACCAAAAAAAGGTGGTCAAAAATATTTAGATAGACCTGTTTATAATAGTGTACTTGAAGCTAAAAATGAAGTTGGTGCAGATGCAACAATGATTTATGTGCCAGCAAAATTTGCAGCTGCAGCTATTATAGAAGCAATTGATGCACATGTTGAATTAATAGTATGCATCACTGAAGGCATCCCAGTTCAAGACATGCTTAAAGTAAGACAAAAATTAAATGGATCAAAAAGTAGATTAATAGGACCAAATTGCCCTGGAATAATTACACCAGATGAATGTAAAATTGGAATTATGCCAGGAAATATTCATAAAAGAGGATCAGTTGGAATTGTATCAAGATCTGGAACACTTACTTACGAGGCGGTCGCTCAAACAACTGAGAATGGTTTAGGCCAATCAACTTGTATTGGTATTGGAGGTGATCCAATTAATGGAACAAACTTTATTGATTGTTTAGATTTATTTTTAAATGACGAAGAGACAGAATCTATTTTAATGATAGGAGAAATTGGGGGCACAGCAGAAGAAGAAGCTTCAGAATTTGTTAAAAACCATAAAATTAAAAAACCTATTGTCGGATTTATTGCTGGAATTACAGCTCCCCCTGGAAGAAGAATGGGTCATGCAGGAGCAATTATTTCAGGAGGTAAAGGTGGTGCAGAGGATAAAATTAAGAAAATGGAAGAATCTGGTATTACAGTCGCAAAATCGCCTTCAATAATTGGAAAAACTTTATTTAATAAATTGTCAAATTGAAAAATAATATTAGAGGATTATATTAAATAAATAGATGTCATCATCAAAAAATCTTGAATACGAAAAAACTTCATTTTTGAACAAATCTAATAGTGCATTTATTGAGCAAATGTATCTTAAGTTTATTAATAAGGATGTAGATTTACCAGATAGCTGGAAAGATTATTTTGAGGGAATTGGAGATGAATTAAATACTATTGCAAATGAAATTAATGGACCTTCATGGGGACCCAAAAAAAATAAAGTAAATATAGATGAGCTTCAAAAAAAAATTGATCAAGAAGATGTAGATTCTATTAGTAATAATTTAAGCATCAAAACAATTCATGTAAATTCATCTAGATCAAATGAAGACTCAATAAAAGCTGTCTCGATGATTAGATCTTACAGACAAAGAGGACATCTTATTGCTAAACTTGATCCATTAGAATTAATTAAATCAGACTATTTAGACGAACTTCATCCTGAGTCTTTTGGATTTAAAAAACAAGACTATGACAAAAATATCTATTTAGGTGGAGTTATAAATAGAGAAAATTCAAATATTAGAGAAATATTAGGATTTTTAAAAAAAACTTATTGTGGACCAGTTGGATATGAATACATGCATATTTCAAACCCAACAGAAAGAAAATGGTTTAGAGATAGAATAGAAAAATCAAAAGATAATATGAATTTTACCAAAAATGGTAAGGAAGCAATTTTAAATAAATTAATTCAAGCAGAGGGTTTTGAAAAGTTTCTTCACACAAAATATGTTGGAACTAAAAGATTTGGATTAGATGGAGGTGAAAGCTTAATACCTGCGCTAGAACAAATAATTAAGATTAGTGGTCAAGCTCAAGTTAAAGAAGTTAAGATTGGTATGTCTCATAGAGGAAGGTTAAATGTTTTAGCTAATGTTTTACAAAAGTCTTACAAAAGAATATTTAATGAATTTGCTGGAGAATTTGGAACTTCATCTGACGAAGGTGCGGGAGATGTTAAATATCATTTAGGAGCCTCTTCTAATAGAGAATTTGATGGAAATTCAGTACATGTCAGTTTGACAGATAACCCTTCTCATTTAGAAGCAGTTAATCCAGTTGTTCTTGGTCAAACTAGGGCAAAACAATTTTTTCATAAAGATAAAGAAAGAAATAAAGTGATACCAATTTTGATTCATGGTGATGCTGCATTTGCAGGTCAAGGTGTAGTTGCTGAGTGTTTTGCAATGTCTGGATTACCAGGTCATAATACTGGAGGCACAATCCACATAATAGTTAACAACCAGATAGGATTTACTACCAGCCCAAGATTTGCTAGATCCTCTCCCTATCCTTCTGATGTTGCAAAAATGGTTGATGCTCCAATTATTCACGCAAATGGAGATGATCCAGAAGCAGTTGTTTATGCGGCTAGAATAGCAACCGAATTTAGGTTGAAGTTTAATAGAGATGTGGTCGTGGATTTAATTTGCTATAGACGGTTTGGTCATAATGAAGGAGATGAGCCATCATTTACTCAACCTTTGATGTATGAAAAGATTAGATCACATCCTTCAACTATAAAAGTTTATGGAAAGAAACTTGTAGATGAAAATATTATTTCTAATGAAAGTTTAGATAGTTTGATTAAGATATTTAAAAATTTACTTGATGAACAATTCAAAAGTGCAAAAGATTATAAACCTAAAATTGCATGGTTTGAAGGCACATGGTCTGCATATAAACCTGAAAAAGGAAAAGATAAAAGAGGAGTAACTGGAGCAGATACCAATAAACTTTTAAAAATTTCTGAAAAAATAAATTCTTTATCTGATGAATTAAACTTACATAAAACAATAGTTAAAATATTAAATAACAGGAAAGAGGCTGTTAAAAATGGAAAAAATATAGATTGGTCGACAGCAGAATCGTTAGCATTTGGTTCTTTATTGGAAGAAGGTTATCCAGTAAGGTTAGTTGGACAGGACTCTGGAAGAGGAACATTTAGTCAAAGACACTCTGTATTAAGAAATCAAAAAGATAATAGTCGATATGTTCCATTAAATAATATTTCAAGTAACCAAAAACAATTTGAGGTGGTTGATAGTTTCTTATCTGAGCTTGCTGTTTTAGGATTTGAGTATGGTTATAGTTTAGTTGAACCTAACACGCTTACACTTTGGGAGGCGCAGTTTGGTGATTTTGCAAACGGCGCACAAGTTGTCATTGATCAATTTATTGCATCAGGAGAAAGAAAATGGAGAAGGGCCTCTGGATTAGTAATGTTATTACCCCATGGCTATGAAGGTCAAGGACCAGAACATTCATCAGCTAGATTAGAAAGATTTTTGCAAATGTGTTCAAACGATAACATGCAAGTAATGAATTGCACAACACCTGCAAACTATTTTCATGCTCTTAGAAGACAAATGCTTAGGGATTTTAGGAAGCCACTAATTATGATGACACCAAAATCTTTGTTAAGAAACAAGTATTGTGTTTCTAATATAGAGGACTTTAATAAAAAGAATTCGTTTCATAGAATTTTATGGGATCATGCTATAGATCCAAAATCAAAAGGTTTTATTGAGTTAAAAGAGAGCTCTAATATTAAAAAAGTTATATTATGCTCTGGTAAAGTTTATTTTGATTTATTGGAGGCTAGAGAAAAATTAAAAAAAGATGATGTAATATTATTTAGAATAGAACAGCTTTATCCTTTTCCAGTAAAAACTCTTGTTAAAGAGCTTAAACCATATGCAAAAAATTCTAAATTTTTTTGGTGTCAGGAAGAACCAAAAAATATGGGTGCATGGTTTTCTGTAAGAGATTATATCCAATGGACATTGGATACTATTAAGGCTAATAATAAAGAAATTTCTTATATAGGAAGAAGCCCAGATGCATCTCCTGCTACTGGATATGCAAAAAGGCATATTTCTCAACAACAAGAAATAATTAATAAGGTATTTGAATAATTTGAAATGAGTGAAAAAATTTTAGTCCCAGTTCTTGGAGAAAGTATTGCTGAAGCAACAGTTGCAAAATGGTTAAAAAATACTGGTGATACAGTTGAAGCAGATGAGCCAATTGTAGAGCTTGAAACAGATAAAGTTAATCTAGAAGTGCCATCTCCAGTAAAAGGTGTTCTAACAGAAATTAATTCAAAAGATGGCTCTACAGTGGAAGTAGGGGCTCTCTTAGGTTTAGTTTCAGAAAATGGAGCTGCAACATCTTCTGTAAAAGAAAAAGAAGAAGAGATAAAAAAAATAGAAACTACTTCTGAAGAAAGTAACGTAATTAAATTAGATGCATCAAAAAAAGAACCAAAAATTTTTGAGGAAAAAAATGAAGTTAAAAAAGAAACATTGGAAGAAAAACCATTAATTTTAACAGATGAAGTTGTAGAAAAAAAAATATCAAATGAAAAATTAGAAAATACAACCCCCAAACCTAATTTAGAAAATCAAATACTCTCACCAGCTGTAAGGAAAATAGTAGCTGAGAAAAAAATAGATATTAATTCTGTAAAAGGATCTGGAAAAGACGGAAGAGTTTTAAAAGGGGATCTTATTAGTTTGATGGGGGTTAACCCGCAGCCATCGGATAGAAAAGTCCAATATGGTCAAGAGGAAAGAATCAAAATGACCAGACTAAGACAGACTATTGCTAAAAGATTAAAACAGGCACAAGAAAATGCAGCGCTATTAACTACTTTTAATGAAGTTGATATGTCAAGTATCATGAAAATGAGGAAAGAGAATCAACAGGATTTTCAAAGTCGATATGGAATAAAATTAGGCTTCATGTCCTTTTTTTGTAAAAGCATGTGTGGTTGCATTAAAAAATTTCCCTACAGTAAATGCTGAAATAGATGGAGATGAAATAGTTTATAAAAATTATTATAATTTAAGTTTTGCAGTGGGAACAGAAAAAGGTTTAGTGGTACCTGTATTAAGAAATGCTGATGAATTATCGTTTGCTGATATAGAAAAAAATATTAAAAATATTTCAGAAAAAGCAAGAGATGGCAAATTAACAATCGAAGATCTTCAAGGAGGAACGTTTACTATTAGTAATGGTGGAGTTTATGGATCGATGTTATCAACTCCAATATTAAATCTTCCTCAATCAGGAGTTCTTGGAATGCACAATATTGTTGAAAGACCTGTAGTTGTTGATGGTGAAATTAAAATTAGACCAATAATGTATTTAGCATTGTCATATGACCATAGAATAATTGATGGCAAAGAGTCTGTTTCGTTTTTAAAAATGGTTAAAGAAAACTTAGAGGACCCTAGAAGGTTGTTTTTGGATATTTAAATGTCAGAAAAATTTCAAGCTGTTGTAATTGGTGGTGGTCCAGGTGGTTATGTTTGTGCAATCAGACTTGCTCAGCTTGGATTAAAAACAGCTTGCATTGAATCTAGAGGTTCTCTTGGAGGAACATGTTTAAATGTTGGATGTATACCCTCAAAAAGCTTATTAAATTTATCTGAAGAATTTCATAAAGTTCAAAACTTATCCAGTAAAGGAATTGAAGTCGGTGAAGTTAAGCTAAATCTTGAAAAAATGATGAAAAGTAAGGATAAAGCAGTGACTATACTTACTAAAGGTGTCGAGTTTTTACTAAAAAAAAATAAAGTAACTTATTATAAAGGAATCGGAAGCTTCAAGTCTCAAAATGAAATTATAATTAAAGATGATCAAAATAAAGAGACTATTATTGAAGCTGAAAAAATTGTGATAGCAACAGGTTCTGTGCCAGTATCTTTGCCTGGAATAGAAATTGATGAGAAAGTCATTGTATCTTCAACAGGTGCATTAAAATTAGATAAAGTTCCAAAAAAAATGGTTGTAGTAGGGGGTGGTTATATTGGATTGGAGATGGGATCAGTATGGTCAAGATTGGGAGCTGAAGTTCAAGTAGTAGAATTTTTAGATCATATTACTCCTGGCATGGATAAAGAAATTTCATCAGAATTTATGAAGATTTTAAAAAAACAAGGCATCAAATTTAATATGCAAAATAAAGTTGAAGCTATTCAAAATAATAAATCAGGGGCAGTTGTTTCAACAGTTGATAAAGATGGAAATAAAAATAACTTTGATTGTGATGTCGTTCTTATTTCAGTTGGTCGAAAAGCAAATACAAATGGTTTAAACTTAGAAACTGTTGGGGTTGAATTAGACGAAAGAAAAAGAGTTAAAACAAACAATTTATTTAAAACTAATATAGATAACATTTATGCAATAGGTGATGTTATAAGTGGACCTATGCTTGCCCACAAAGCAGAGGATGAAGGAATTGCAGTTGCGGAAAATATTGTAGGTCAATCAGGTCACGTAAATTATGATACAATTCCTGGAGTTGTGTATACAGCACCTGAAGTTGCATCAATTGGCAAGACTGAAGAACAATTAAAAGAATCAAATACAAAATATAAAATTGGTAAGTTTTCATTCATGGCAAACTCTAGAGCAAAAGCAATAGATGATGCAGAAGGGTTTGTTAAAATTTTAGCAGACGACACTACAGATAAAGTTTTGGGTGCGCATATTATTGGACCTCATGCAGGAGAGCTAATTGCAGAAATTGGCGTTGCAATGGAATTTGGTGCTAGTTCTGAAGATATTGCAAGAACTTGTCATGCCCACCCAACTTTTTCAGAAGCTGTTAAAGAAGCAGCATTATCAGTAGATAAAAGAGCAATACACTCTTAGTAAATTTTCATATTATTGAGATATGAAAGTACCGATTCTTTTACCGAACATATTCAATCATCCTTTTACATATGAGAGTGATATTAATTTAAAAGTAGGTGATTATGTAGTTGTACCTTTTGGTAAATCTAAAATCACAGGAGTAGTTTGGGATGAATTTGAAAAAAAAAAAAATAGAAATTTTAAGATTAAAAGTGTTTTAAAAAAATTAGATGTAACACCATTAAAAAAAACGACTATTAAATTTCTGAATTGGTTTTCTGAATACAATATAATTCCAAAAGGAATGGCTTTAAAACTGGTATTATTAAGTAGCAATGCCGTAGAAAAGTTTCAAAAAGATGCTTACAAAATTTTTGCAACAGGTATTAAAAAAAATTCAATAAAACTTTCTGAAGAACAAAAAAAATCTCTTAAAAAAATGAATGTTTCTAATCAAAAATTCAGAGCTCATGTTCTACAAGGAACAACGGGTTCAGGAAAAACCATGGTGTATTTTGAAGCCCTTAAAGACATTATAAATAAGGGTTTTCAGGGCTTAATTTTATTACCAGAGATTGGTTTAACAGGCCAATTTGAAAAAAAATTTATAGAATTTTTTGGCTTTACCCCTGCAGTTTGGCACTCAGGTATTACAAAAAAAAAGAAAGAAATAATTTGGAGTGGAATTGCAAATGGAGAAATTAAAGTTGTCATAGGTGCTAGATCATCATTATTTTTACCATTTAAAAAATTAGGATTAATCATTGTTGATGAGGAACATGATCAGTCTTACAAGCAAGATGAGGGTGTCACCTATAATGCAAGAGACATGGCAATTGCAAGAGCATCATTTGAAAATATCCCTATTAATTTAATTACAGCTGTTCCTTCAATTGAAACTTATGAAAATATTAAAAAAGGTAAGTATACTATCTCAAAACTAGAAAAGCGTTATAAAAATGCTTCATTGCCTAATTATGAAATAATAAATCTCAATGAAACAAAATTGGAAAAACAATCATGGCTATCAAAAAAAATAATTGAAAAAGTAAATTTTCATCTTGATAAAAATGATCAGGTATTATTTTTTTTAAATAGAAGAGGATTTTCTCCACACGTACTTTGTAACAAATGCTTTAATAGTTACTCATGTCCTAATTGTTCAATTAATCTGGTTTATCATAAAAATAAAAACAATTTATTATGTCATTATTGTGGATTTAAATCTTCTTTAAAAAGAACTTGTGTCAAAGATGGTTACTGTGAGTTTATTTTTAGTGGCCCTGGCGTTGAAAGAATATCTGAAGAGGTTAAAAAAAATTTTCCATCAAAAAAAATTGAAATTTTTTCAAGTGATACTATGAGTAAAAAAGACTCTAGTGAAAAATTAGAAAAAATAATTAATAATGAAGTTCAAATTTTAGTTGGAACCCAGCTAATTTCAAAAGGTTTTCATTTTCCAAGCCTTAATTGTATTGTGGTAGTTGATATTGATCTTTCCTTACAGGGACATGATTTAAGAGGAGCTGAAAAAAATTTACAGTTATATCATCAACTTTCTGGTCGAGCTGGAAGAACAGGTAAACCTGCAACTGTGTACTTTCAAACTTATAATACTAATACTAAAATGATTTCAGATTTAACCAATAGTAATCCTGATATTTTTCTTGATAGAGAATTAGATATTAGAAGACAAAACAAACTTCCACCATTTCAAAGATTTATTTCTTTAATCTTAACAGGTGACAATGAAGCTAAATTAGAAAAAGAAGCTTTTTATTTTAAAAATTTTATTGAAAAAAAAATTGAGGCAAGAGTGCTGGGACCGGTAAGTGCACCAATTTTTAGATTAAAAAGAAAATTTAGGATAAGAATGTTAATCAGGGGTTCAAAATCCCTCAAATTACAGAACTCAATCGCAGAAATTATCCCAAATTACAAATTTTCGTCAGGAATAAAACTTTCAGTTGATGTTGATCCAATAAACTTCAATTAACCTTTAAAAAAAGGACTTTTAAACGAATGTGCTACTTGAAGACATAATGGTCATATGCTAATTAGAGCGTGATTTAAAAAATAATCTTCAACATAACAAAGGTACCAAGTTGAGTAAAAATAAGGGATTTTCAATAACTTCAGCTGACAGATATTCTTTAGCTTTGTATGAACTTGCAAGCGAAAGCAATGTTCTTTCACAAGTAGAAGATCAATCTTTATCTATTTTGAGTTTGATTTCATCAAGTAAAGATTTTTCTAATTTAATTAAAGATCCAACAAATAACCAAGACGATCTTTTAAAAGTTATTAATGATATTTCTGATAATAATAAATTTGAGAGCTTATTAAAAAGTTTTTTAAGTTTTTTAATTACAAAAAGACGTTTTTTTTATGTAGAACAAATTTTAAAGAGTTTTATCGAAACATGTTCTCAAAAAAGAGGAGAATTAAAAGCTGAATTAAAGTCTGCAAATGAACTATCTAGTGATGAAATTTCTAAAATCACAGATGAGCTTACTAAAAACTTTAGTTCTAAAATAAAATTAAACTACAAACATGACGAAAGTTTAATAGGAGGCTTAGTAGTACAAGTTGGAAGTACTATGGTAGATACCTCAATTAAAAATAAATTACAACAAATCGAAAACAGAATGATAGAGGCATAAATGGAAATAAATCCTTCAGAAGTAACAAAGATACTAAAAGAACAAATTAAAAATTTTGGAGATAAAGCTGAAGTAACTGAAGTTGGTCAAGTATTATCAGTAGGAGACGGTATAGCTAGAATTTATGGTCTTGATAATGTTCAAGCTGGAGAGATGGTTGAGTTTGCTGATGGATCTAAAGGTATGGCTTTAAACCTTGAAAGTGAAAATGTTGGTGTTGTAATTTTTGGAGATGACAGAAATATTAAAGAAGGTGATACAGTAAAAAGAACTGGAAACATTGTCGATACTCCAGTTGGAAAAGAATTGTTAGGTAGAGTTGTTGACGGATTAGGAAATCCAATTGATGGTAAAGGACCTTTAGATAAAAGTGTTAAAAAGAGTAGAGTTGAAGTTAAAGCTCCAGGAATTATTCCTAGACAGTCAGTTAGTGAGCCCATGCAAACAGGGCTTAAATCTATTGATAGTTTAGTTCCAGTTGGAAGAGGTCAGCGTGAATTAATTATTGGAGATAGACAAACAGGTAAAACTGCAGTTGCAATTGATGCAATTATAAACCAAAAAAAAATTAATGAATCTGGTGATGAGAAACAAAAACTTTATTGTGTCTATGTTGCTATTGGTCAGAAAAGATCAACAGTAAGACAAATACAAAAAACACTGGAAGAGGCTGGAGCAATGGAATACACAACAATTGTTGCTGCAACAGCATCTGACTCTGCACCACTTCAGTTCTTAGCACCTTACACAGGGTGTACAATGGGTGAATATTTTAGAGATAACGGAATGCATGGATTAATTATTTATGATGATTTATCTAAGCAGGCTGTTGCTTATAGACAAATGTCTCTATTATTAAGAAGACCTCCAGGACGTGAAGCTTACCCCGGTGATGTATTTTATCTACATAGTAGATTATTAGAAAGAGCAGCTAAGTTAAGTGATGAGCATGGAGGAGGTTCTTTAACAGCACTTCCAATTATTGAAACACAAGGTGGTGACGTATCTGCGTTTATTCCAACTAATGTAATTTCAATTACTGATGGTCAAATTTTCTTAGAAACTGAACTTTTTAACCAAGGGATTAGACCAGCAATTAACGTTGGACTATCAGTTTCTAGAGTTGGTTCTTCAGCACAAACAAAAGCTATGAAAAAAGTTTCTGGATCCATGAAATTAGAATTAGCCCAATACAGAGAGATGGCAGCTTTTGCTCAATTTGGTTCTGATTTAGATGCTTCAACACAGCAACTTTTAAATAGAGGTTCAAAATTGACTGAACTTCTTAAGCAAAAACAATATTCACCAATGACAGTTGCCGAACAAGTTATTTCAGTTTTTTGTGGAGTAAAGGGATATTTGGATGATATTGAATTAAAAGATATTGCTGAGTTTGAAAACAAAATCATTGAAAAATGTAGGTCTGATAAACCTGAAATAATCGATTCAATTCAAAGTTCAGGTAAACTTGAGGATGATAAAGAAAAATTACTAATTGAAGTAATTACTCAATTAAAAGAAAATTTTAAATCTTAATTTATTATGGCAAGTTTAGACGACCTTAAAAAAAGAATAGCCAGTGTAAAGTCTACACAGAAAATTACAAAAGCTATGAAGATGGTAGCAGCAGCAAAACTAAGAAGAGCCCAAGAAAGTGCCGAGAAGGGAAGACCTTATTCAGAAAAAATGAATAATATAATTCTAAATCTTTCTAGTGGGATTTCAGATAAAGAAAATTCTCCAAAATTATTATCTGGATCAGGTAATGATAAAGTACATCTTTGTGTTGTGATGACTTCTGATAGGGGTTTATGTGGTGGTTTTAATTCAAATATAATTAAAAAGGCTAAGAGTTACTTTACAAAACTTACAGAGTCTGGAAAAGATTTAAAAATTATTACTGTTGGTTCTAAAGGTAACGACCAACTTAAAAGAGCTTTTGGTGATAAGATAATTGCAAACATTTCATTTAAAGAATCTAAACATGCAAATTATTTTGATGCTGAAAAAGTTGGTAAAATGGTAATTGAAAAATTTGGAGCTGAAGAGTTTGATGTTTGTACTATTTTTTATAACCAATTTAAAAATGTAATTACGCAAATTCCTCAAGCACAACAAATAATTCCTTTAAATGTTGAAAATTTAGAGGAAGATAAATCTGAAGATAGTTATGAGTTTGAACCAGATGAAGATGAAATTTTAAGCAATTTATTGCCAAAAAATATTTCAACACAAATATTTAAGGCGATGTTAGAGAATTCAGCTAGTGAACAGGGCTCAAGAATGAGTGCAATGGATAATGCAACCCGAAACGCAGGTGAAATGGTTGACAAGCTTACTATTGAGTATAATAGAAGTCGTCAAGCAGCAATTACTAAAGAACTAATAGAAATCATATCAGGAGCAGAAAGTTTATAATTATGAGCAAAGGAAAAATCACACAGATCATTGGAGCAGTAGTAGACGTAAAATTTGATGAAGATCTTCCAGAAATTTTATCAGCGTTAGAGTGTAAAAATGGAGACAACAGACTAGTTTTAGAAGTTGCTCAACATTTAGGAGAATCTACTGTTAGAACAATTGCAATGGACGCTACCGAAGGATTAAAGAGAGGTGATGAGGTCATAAATACTAAAGCACCTATCCAAGTTCCTGTTGGACCAGAAACTTTAGGAAGAATTATAAATGTTATTGGTGAGCCTATAGATGAAAAAGGTGAAGTTAAAACACAAGAAAAGTGGCCGATCCATAGAGCAGCTCCTGAATTTAGTGATCAGTCAACAGAAACAGAAATATTAGTTACAGGAATTAAAGTAGTTGATTTATTGGCCCCATATGCAAAAGGTGGAAAAATTGGTCTATTTGGTGGAGCTGGGGTTGGAAAAACAGTTTTAATTATGGAATTAATTAACAACGTTGCAAAAGCACATGGTGGTTTTTCAGTTTTTGCTGGTGTTGGAGAAAGAACTAGAGAAGGAAATGATCTTTATCATGAAATGATAGATTCGGGAGTTATTAAGCCCGAGGGACCTGGATCAAAAGCAGCACTAGTTTATGGACAAATGAACGAGCCTCCTGGGGCTAGAGCAAGAGTTGCCTTAACAGGTTTAACTGTAGCTGAATATTTTAGAGATCAAGAAGGTCAGGACGTTCTTTTCTTTGTGGATAATATTTTTAGATTTACACAAGCAGGTTCTGAAGTGTCAGCACTATTAGGAAGAATACCATCTGCTGTTGGTTATCAACCTACGTTAGCTACTGATATGGGTAATCTTCAAGAAAGAATTACTACTACCAACAAAGGATCAATTACATCGGTGCAGGCAATTTATGTTCCTGCGGATGACTTAACTGACCCTGCGCCAGCCACATCATTTGCTCACTTAGATGCAACTACAGTACTTTCAAGACAAATTGCAGAAATTGGTATTTACCCTGCAGTTGACCCACTAGACTCTACTTCTAGAATTTTGGATCCTAGAATAGTGGGAGATGAACATTATAGAGTTGCTAGAGAAGTGCAAAAAATCTTACAAACTTATAAGTCACTGCAAGATATTATTGCAATTCTTGGTATGGATGAGCTATCAGAAGAAGATAAGCTTGTTGTAGCAAGAGCTAGAAAAATCCAAAGATTTTTGTCTCAACCATTCTTTGTAGCCGAAGTATTTACAGGATCACCAGGAAAACTAGTTGATCTAGAATCTACAATAAAAGGCTTTGCTGCTATTTGTAAAGGTGATTATGACCATTTACCAGAAGCGGCTTTTTATATGGTCGGAACCATTGAAGAAGCAATAGAAAAATCTGAAAAAATGGCGAAAGAAGCTGCTGCTTAATGAGTGAAGAGTTTAAAGTTGAAATAGTAAATCCAGAAAAATCTTTTTTAGTTAAAGAAGATGTTTCTGAAGTAGTTGTTCCCGCATTTGAAGGAGAAATGGGAATACTTAAAGACCATATTTCTATAATTTCTTTTTTAAAGCCAGGTATAATTAAAATTTTATCAAAATCAGGGGATGAAAATTTTTATGTTGAAGATGGAATTGTTGAATTTAAAAATAACAATCTTTCAATTCTTACAAGCTCTATATTTAATCTTAATGATTTTGATAAGACTAAACAACAAGAGTTGCTTAAACAAGCTGAAGATGAAGCGAGTAAGCCAGAGATTAATGATCAATCTAAATATTTAGTAGATCAAAAAGTTGAAGTATTAAAATCTATTAATTAATAATTTTTTTAATTTTTTCTTTGAGCTCTTTGTAAACATGCAGCTTAAAGTCAACAACAACTTCAGTTATTTGATCAAGTTCAATCCATTTCCAATCTAAAAACTCTGGATTTTTTGTTTCAACATTTATTTCTTCTTCTTGACCTATAAACCTCATTAAGAACCATTTTTGTTTTTGACCCCTATATTTACCTTTCCAAATAATTCCTAACAGGCGATCAGGAAGTTCATATGTTATGGTTCCTTCCAATTCTTTTATTAATTCTACATTCTTAATACTAGTTTCCTCTTCTAATTCTCTATAGGCAGCTTTCAAAAAATCTTCGCCTTCATCAACACCACCCTGAGGCATTTGCCAAAAATTTTTTGGATTGTCTATTCGTTTTGCAACAAACACTTTATCGCTATTGTTTAACAGAACTATCCCCACTCCACTTCTAAGTGGTAATTCACTTAAATTTTTTTTCATATTATCCGTTAAGTAGTTTGATAGCGTAATTTAGTTGATTGTCAGTATCGGTTTTGATTCTAAAGCTTTCACCTTCTTCGTTAACTTCAATGTCTGGTCGTACTCCAACTTCTGATATTGATTTTCCAGAAGGAAGATAATATTTAGCAACTGTTAAACGTATTGCACCCTTATTTTTAAGTGGAATTATGGATTGAACAGACCCTTTGCCATAACTATTTTCTCCTACTAAAATTGCTCTTTTATGATCTTTAAGAGCACCAGCAACAATTTCAGATGCAGATGCTGAACCATAGTTGATTAAAACTAATAAAGTTTTACCGTCCAGAATATCTCCTTTTTTTGCAAACCACTTTCTATTCTCAGATTTTTTTCTACTTTTTGTTGATACAATTTCACCATTTTCTAAAAAGAAATCTGTAATTTTAATTGCTTGTGATAACAATCCTCCAGGATTATTTCTTAAATCTAAAATGTAAGAACTTAAATTCTTATTCTTTTTTAATTTTTTAATTTGTTTTTTAATTTGTTGACTACTATTATCATTAAAGGAAGTTAATCTAAGATAACCAATATTATTTTCTAATAGTTCAGATTTAACAGATTGAACTTCAATTATTTCTCTAACCACATTAAACGTTAAAGCTTTTTTCACACCTCTTCTTCTAACAGTTAATTCTATTCCTGATCCAACAGGACCCCTCATTAAATCAACAGCCTCACTTAAGGATTTACCCTGAACCTGAATATCATTTATTTTAACAATATAATCCCCCGCTTTTAAACCTGCTTTTGATGCAGGTGTATCATCAATCGGGGTAATTACTTTTACAACACCAGCTTCCATACTTACCTCAATTCCAAGACCTCCAAATTCACCACTTGTTTCTGTTTGCATCTCTTCAAAAATTTCAGGGGACATGTAAGATGAATAAGGATCAAGTGATTGAAGAAGGCCATCAATAGCCGAGTCCATACTTTTAGATTGATTAATTTCATCAACATACTCTTTATTTATTTTTTCAAGAACTTCTCCAAAAAGATCAATTTTTTTATAAATATCAATCTCTGCTGAATTTACTTTTTCCAAAAAAAGAAATTGAATAAAAAAAACTATTAAGTAAATTTGAATTTTTTTCATATGATAACTTTCTCTTTTGGAATTAATTCAGACCAAATTTTTTCAAGTTCATAAAACTTTCTTTTTTCAGGATGAAAGATATGTACAATTAAATCAATTCCATCAACTAGTTTCCATTCACTACTTTCTTTACCTTCTATTTTTGAGTTTTTAAAACCATTATCTTTTAGTTTTTCCAGGACTTGTTCTGATAAAGACTGAATGTGTCTTGAAGAAGTTCCACTCGCAATAATCATGAAGTCAGCCATTGAGCTCTTATCTTTAAGATCAATAGTTACAATATCTTCTGCTTTATTGGTATCCAATGTGTTGATTACAATGTTTTTGAGATCTGAAATTTTATCCATTAATTGAAATTAGACTATCAAATTTTTCTTAATTGAGAAGATGAAATGTTGACTTTTTCAAACTCAACGAATGTAAGAATACTTTTATTAAGTTCTTTAAATGTCTTTGATTTTAAAGAACTTTTTTTGTAACCATGGCGATCAAAAACTAAAATATTACATTTTTGTGAAATTGATTTTGATTTATGCCATTTATGAAAGTTAATTAAGTTATCTGCACCCATTAAAAAGTAAATTTCTATATTATTATTTTTTTTAATATGATTAATTAAATCAATAGTTTTATTTGATTTAATAACATTTTCATAAAATCTTACTTTTATAAATAAGTTTGTTCCAATTATTTTTTTACAATCTTTAATTCTTTTAGATAGTAACGTTTCACTTTCGGCTTTAAATGGATTTTTTTTAGTTATTGCCCAAATTATTCTTTCTAGATTAAATCGTTTTTTTGCTTCTTTTGAAATTGCCAAATGACCTTTGTGAGCTGGGTCAAATGATCCACCTAATATTCCAACTCTAATTTTTTTATTATTCAAATTAGTCTCTTATTTTTCCTTTACTTGAAATTTCATATTTATATGAAACTAATTGTTCTAAACCAACAGGACCTCTTGGTGGGAGAGTATTCGTTGAAATACCTACTTCTCCTCCAAAACCAAATTCACCACCATCAGCAAATTGAGTTGAAGTATTGTGCATAGCAATAGAACTTTTTATATTTTTTAAAAATTGTTGTGCAGTTTTTTTATTTTTAGTAATAATTGCATCTGTATGCATAGTTCCATATTTATTTATATGATTAATAGCGGCTTTAGAGTTTTTTACAATTTTTACAGAAACAGTTGATGTTAAATATTCTGTCGACCAATCTTTCTCTTTAGCTGGATACAGTTTACCTTTGTAGTATCTTTTTAAAATATTATCGCCGTATATTTTGCAATTCTTATCTTCAAGCTTTTTTAAAATTGGATTACAAAATTTTTTAACTATTTTTTCGTGCATTAGAATTGTTTCTGTTGCACCACAAATACTAGTGTTTCTTAACTTAGCATTATAAACAATATTTGATGCCATTTTTAATTCCGCATCTTTATCTATGAATGTATGGCAAAGACCTTCTAAGTGACCAATGATAGGTACTTTTGATAATTCTTGAACTCTTTTTACTAAATTTTTTCCTCCACGTGGTATTATTACATCAATATATTTTTTCATTTTCGAAAGCATTGTGTCGACCATTTTTCTTTCTTTAGAGTCGACAAATTGAATGAAGTTCTCATCAACTTTATTTCTTTTTAAAGCTCTTCGAAATAATTTTGCTAAAATTCTATTAGTATTTATTGCCTCTGATCCACCTTTTAAAATTACAGCATTCCCAGATTTAAAACATAGAGCCGCCACATCTGAAGTAACGTTGGGCCTACTTTCATAAATTACTCCAATAACACCTATTGGTATCGATACTCTTTTAATATTTAATCCATTAGGTCTACTCCATTTTTGTAATGTAATATTTACAGGATCCTTCAGTTTTGAAATTTTTTTAATAGAGCTTACAATGCCTTTTAACTTCACCTTATTCACAATTAGTCTATTAATAAGATTTTCTTTTAATCCTTTGTTTTCAGCAAATTTAATATCTTTTTTATTCTCTCTTAGAATAGATTTTTTTTCCTTATCAATTAATAAAGCGTAGTTATTTAAAACTTTATTTTTTATTTTAGTATTTATTTTTATCTCAGAAGCTTTTCTAGCTTTAATACCAATTAAATTCATAAATTTATTCATTTTATAATTCTACCATATCATCTTTATGAATAACTTCTGATTTTGCAACATAGCCTAATAATTTTTCTATCTCATTAGAATGATGCCCCATAATTTTGATTATTTCTTCAGATGTAAAAGAACTTAAGCCTCTAGCACACTCAGTATTTTTTTTATCTAAAATTTTTATGTGATCACCTTTATTAAATTTTCCTATGATCTTTTTAATTCCTGCTGCTAATAAACTTTTTCCAGATCTTAAAGCTTTTTTTGCACCATCATCAATTATGATTGCACCCTTGGGAGCAACTGAACTAATTATCCATTTTTTTCTAGCATCAAGTTTTGAAACTTTAGAGCTAAACCAGGTACAATAATTTTTATCAATAATTCGAGATATTGGATTAGTATATAATCCATTCGCAATAATCATGCTACAACCAGCTAATTGACAGATTTTTGCTGCTTCAATTTTAGTTTGCATACCTCCACTTCCGTATTCGTTAATGCCTTTAATATTAATTTCTTTTAAATCTTTTTTTAAATCATCTACTTTTTTTATTAATTTAGCATCTTTAAATATTTTTGGATTTTTTGTGTAAAGCCCATCAACATCTGAAAGAAGAATTAAAGTATCAGCATTGGTAATTTGAGCCACTCTTGATGCCAATCTATCGTTATCACCATATTTTATTTCGCTTGTAGCTATAGTATCATTTTCATTCACAATTGGAATAAAACCAAGATCAAATAAATTTTCAAAAGTTCTTTTTGCATTTAAAGACCTTCTTCTTTCCTCGGTATCTTCAAGAGTAAGCAAAATTTGGGAAATATTTAATTTATATTTTGTGAATGTTTGTGAAAATAAATTCATTAATTCAATTTGACCAATGGAGGCTATAGCTTGACTTTTATCTAGTTTGATATTTTTTTTATTAAAATTCATTTTTTTACAGCCAAGCGCTATGGCACCTGAGCTAACAATGACTATTTTTTGATTTTTATCTTTTAATTTTTGAATATCTTTGGCAAAGCTTGAAAGCCATTTTTTTCTTATCTTTTTATTATTATCAACAAGTAGTGAAGAACCGATTTTGATAACAATTATTTTAGAATTTTTAAGATACATATGACAATAGTTTTGCTTTAATCTTAGATATAGAATCTTTTTCTAAAGTTGTCATAGTCATTATTTCACAATTTTTATCTTTAGAAAAATGATTAATTACCTCCTTAACAGTATTCTCATCTACCAAGTCTATTTTGTTAAGTACGACTAGTTCCTTTTTTTCAAGTAATTTTAAGCTATAATTTTTTAATTCATTTTTAACTTGTTGATATGAGTCATTTAAATCTAAATTTGTGATATCTATTAAATGTAATAATGATTTACATCTTTCAATATGTTTTAAAAATTGAATTCCAAGACCCACACCTTCATGGGCACCCTCTACAAGACCAGGAATATCAGCAATTGTTATTTCTTTATCATCGTAAGAAGCAACCCCGAGATTAGGATTGAGAGTAGTAAATCTATAATTTGCTATTTTTGGATTTGCATTTGTTATTGCTGCTAACAAACTTGATTTTCCTGCATTGGGTAATCCAATTATTCCAATATCAGCAATAGTTTTTAATTGAAGCCATATTATAAATTCTTCACCAGTTGCTCCTTTGGTAAATTTTCTAGGTGCTCTATTAGTTGAACTTTTGAATCTAGTATTTCCAAGCCCACCTTTTCCACCAATCCCTGCAACAAATTCTTCTCCTTTTTTATTAAAATCAAATATTAGAGTTTTATTATCTTCTTCAAAAACTTGTGTGCCAAGAGGAACTTTTAAAATTAAATCATCACCACTTTTACCTGTACGATTTTGTCCTGCTCCATTTTCTCCTCGTTGGGCTTTATGGTGTTGTTGATACCTGTAATCAATTAGTGTGTTAAGATTTTCTTCTGCTTTTAAAACTATAGATCCACCTTTTCCACCATCACCACCATCTGGACCTCCGTACTCAACGTACTTTTCTCTTCTGAAACTTGGTGATCCATCTCCACCATTACCAGCCTTAATATAAATTTTAACTTGATCTAGGAATTTCATAATACAACATCTATTTAAGTTGTACTATTAATTGGGTTTTACTGAAACGAAAGTTCTATCTGCTTTAGATTTTTTGAACACAACTTTACCCTTAACAACTGAAAAAATTGAATGATCTTTGCCCATTCCTACATTTTCGCCAGGAAAAATTTTAGTTCCTCTTTGTCTTACAATTATATTTCCAGGTACTACTGTTTCACCACCGTATTTTTTAACACCAAGTCTTCGCCCGGCACTATCTCGTCCGTTTCTCGATGATCCACCTGCTTTTTTTGTTGCCATAACTTACCTAATTTATTTGCTTGCCACTTCTGTTTTTACTTTTACTTCGGTCTCAACTTTTTTAGTTGGTTCAACCATTTTTTCTGCTTCTGCTAAAACTTTACTATCTTTAGAAAAAATTTTATTAATTCTAATCATTGTATGTTCTTGTCTATGACCATTTTTTCTTCTTGAATTGTGTCTTCTTCTTTTTTTGAAGATTAAAATTGTTCTATCTTTGCCATTTTTAATTAAATCAGCTTCTACTTTTGCACCCTCAACATATGGAGAACCTACTTCTATAGATTTATCATCTCCGTATGCAAGTATTTCGTTAAATTCTATTTTAGACTCAGGTTTTGAATCTGGTAGTTTTTCAATTTTTAAGATTTCACCAGCTTTAACTTTATACTGTTTTCCACCTGTTTTGATTACTGCGTATGACATAGTATGAATTTAAATTTAAGTTACCGCAATATAGTTGTAGCAAGGTTTTAGTCAAGTCGAATTAATTAGAAATTATCCTTTAAATCTCTCAATTTTGAAAAAGATTCGATATTATTTGCTCTTAAAAATATATTGCATTCTATTTCATCTTTTAGAGTAGATGGGATTGAAGGGGTATTATTTTCAAGTTTTTTTTTAATATCTATTATCTTCTTTTGAAGATTTAAATTTGCTGGATCATGTTTAATACAAAATTTAGAATTTTGAAGTGTATATTCGTGTCCACAATAAATCTTAGTATCTTCTGGTAGACTTTTTATTTTATTTAAAGAAGAAAACATTTGCTCATAAGTGCCTTCAAAAATTCTACCACAACCAAGTGAAAACAATGTGTCTCCAGTAAAGATTAATTTCTCCTTAAAAAAATAAAAACTAATATGGCCAATAGTATGTCCAGGAATATACATAATTTTTGCTTCAAAATTCTCAGCTTTCCATATTTGATTGTCTTCTACCAAAAAATCAATCTCAGGAATTCTATGAGCATCATCCTTGTAGCCAACTACAATAGCATTATATTTTTTCTTTAAATTTATATTGCCTCCAATATGATCAAAATGGTGATGTGTATTTAGAATATATTTTAAATTAATATTATTTTTTTCTATAAAGTTTATAACTGGTTCTGCTTCACTAGGATCAACAACACATGCATTATTATTAATTTCATCAATTATCAAATAACTGTAATTATCTTGTAAGCATGGAATTATTTCGATTTTCATATTATTTTTCAATTAAAAAAATCCCCAGATCAGCGAACAAATTTTTAATTCCTAAATTAGAATTGTTAATTAGTGAAACATTTTCACTATTTAGTGCAAGTGATTTAAATATTTTAAAATTTCTAGATTTTACAAAATGAACAAAATCTTTAATTGTACACATGTGTAGATTAGGAGTGTTATACCATTCATCTGGTAACGTTTTAGTTATAGGCATTGTACCTTTGGTTAATAAATGAAGTCTAATTTTCCAGTAACCAAAATTAGGAATTGTAACTATTGCTTTATTTCCAACTCTTAATAATTCATTAATTACTAGTTCAGGATTTAAAAATGCTTGAAGTGTTTGACTCAAAATAACATAATCAAAAGATTTGTCAGGAAATTGACTTAAATCTTTTTCAGCATTTCCCTCGATAACAGTTAAACCTTTTGCGATACATTTTTGAACTTTGTCTTTTGAAATTTCTAAACCTCTAATATTAATATTTTTGTTATCTTTCAAAAATTTCATTAAGGTTCCATCTGCACACCCAACATCTAAAACTCTTTTATCTTTTTCAATTAAATCAGCAATTACTTTAAATTCATTTTTCATAATTAATTTTCTGTATAAGATTTATCTAAAAAGTTTTTAAGTGAATTTAAGAAATCTGGAACATCAAGTAAGAATGAGTCATGTCCCTTGTCTGACTCAATTTCAACAAAACCTACATCAGCACCAATAGCGTTTAAAGCAATTACGATATCTTTATTTTCCTGAGTTGGGTAAAGCCAATCTGAAGTGAAAGATATTATAAAAAATTTAGCTTCAGTTTCTTTAAAAGCATCTGATAAATTTCCTTTAAATTGTTTACCTAAATCAAAGTAATCCATAGCTCTAGTAATATAAAGGTAGCTGTTAGCATCAAATCTATCTACAAAAACTGATCCTTGATATCTAAGATAACTTTCAATTTGAAAATCTGCATCAAAACTAAATTTGATATCTTCTCTCTCTTGTAGTTTTCTTCCAAATTTTTCTTGAAGACCTTTTTTTGAAAGATATGTTATATGGGCAGCCATTCTTGCAACAGCCAAACCTTTATTTGGAACAGTATCTTTAGTATTGTAGTTTCCTTCGTTCCAATTGTTGTCTGCAGTAATTGCTTGTCTACCAAGTTCATTGAATGCAATATTTTGAGCTGAATGACTAGAGGTGCATGCAATAGGAATTACAGTTTTAGCTTTACCTGGAAAATTACTAATAAATTGAAGAACCTGCATGCCTCCCATGGATCCACCAACAACAGAAAAAAGTTTTTCTATTCCAAAGTGATCAAGTAAATTATTCTGTGCATTGACCATATCATTAATAGTGATTACTGGAAAATTAGTACCTAAAATTTCTTGTGTATTAGGATCTTTATGACTTGGTCCAAATGAACCCATACATCCACCAATTACATTTGAACAAATTACAAAATACTTATTAGTATCAATTGCTTTATCTGGACCTACGGCATAGGACCACCAACCATCTTTATTTGTAATTGGATTTAGACCAGTTACAAATTGATCACCCGTTAGTGCATGAAAGATTAAAATAGCATTATCTTTGTTTTTATTTAATGACCCATAAGTTTCATAGGCAATTGGAAAATTATTAATTGTTTTTCCACAATCTAGTTTTAGTGGTTTTTTAACTATTAGAGTTTTTAAATTTATCTCTGTATTCATAATAAAAGTCATTAATTGAATTGAGAGAAAAAAACAATTTTAGCGGTTTTTTTTAAGCGCTCGCAATTCAGTTAAATCAGCGCATAAATTTTGTACAAGAAGTTATTTATTATGTCAATTATTTTAAAAATTGTCTTATTCTATGTAAAAATTTTTAATTTTATCTATAAAGAACCCATAAATTAAAAATATGACTACACCAAAATTTAAAAAATTTAATATCGAGGCATATAAACCTGGTAAATCTAAGATTAAAAAACAAAAAAAAATTATTAAATTATCAGCTAATGAATCAGCCTTAGGAATGAGTCCTAAAGCAACCAAGATATTATCCAATAAAAAATTTAATTTAGAGAGATATCCTGACGGCAAATCTCAAAATTTAAGAGCAGAAATATCAAAAAAATTTGATTGTAATCGAGATAAAATCATATGTGGAGCAGGTTCGGATGAGGTTATTCAAATGATATGTCAATTATTTGTAAAGCCTAAAGATGAAGTTGTAGTTCCACAATATAGTTTTCTGATGTACAGAATTTATGCAAATATTGTTGGTGCTAAGGTTGTGTTTGCAAAAGAAGTTAATTTTAAAATTTCAAGTAATGAAATTCTTAAAAAGATAAGCAAAAATACAAAAATTGTTTTTATTGCTAATCCAAATAATCCAACGGGAACTTATTTAACAAAAAATGAGATTTTAGATCTTAGAAAAAAATTAAATAAAAATATTTTACTAGTGGTAGATGATGCTTATGCCGAATACATGAAAAATAAAGATTATAAATCAGGATTAGATTTATTTAAAAATAAAGATAATGTTTTTGTGCTAAGAACATTTTCTAAAATATTTGGACTAGCTTCATTAAGAGTTGGATGGGGATATGGATCTAAAAAAATAATAACTGCACTAAATGTTATAAAACCTCCATTTAATGTTGGTCTCCTTGGGCAATTAGCAGCAACAGAGTCGCTTAAAGATAAAAAATTTATAGAACGGTCAATAAAACATAATTTGTATTATGCTAAGAAGATAAAATCTTATCTTGAGCAACATAATATTTTTTCTAATGCAATTTCTGCAAATTTCCTATTTTTAGATTTTGATAAATGCAAATATACAGCCAAGTATTTTTATGAGAGATTAAAAAAAAAAGGAATTATTGTAAGATCCACAGAAGATGGTTATCACATCAAGAATAAATTAAGATTAACTATTGGGTCTAAAAGTGAAAATTTAGCATTTATGAATGCTGCAAAAAAAATATTAAGTTAATATGAAAAATATTTTAATTATCGGATGTGGTTTATTGGGATCATCTTTATTGAGAAGAATTCAAAAAAAAAAGATGGCCAAAAAGATTTATATTTATGAAAAATCAAAATCTAGTATTGCTAAAATAAAAAAATTAAAACTTCCTGGAATAATTATAAAAAAATTAGAGGATGGTATTATAAAATCAGATTTAATAATTCTATGCACGCCAATGAGTGAATATAAGAATCTTATTCTTAAGATGAATAAATTTTTATCACCCAGGACTATTATAACAGATATAGGTTCATCAAAAATAGAAACTTCAAAAATTATTAAAAAATTTCTAAGAAAAGATATTTTTTGGACACAAAGTCATCCCATTGCAGGATCTGAAGTAAGTGGACCAGAGCATGGTAAACAAGATATATTTGAGAATAAATGGTGTGTTTTAATAAAAGAGAAAAATACTCAAAAAATTCATTTGAATGTGTTAAATAAGTTTTGGAAAAAAATTGGTTCAAAAGTGGCTATTATGAGCCCTGAAAAACATGATAAAATTTTTTCTATAACCAGTCATCTCCCGCACTTAATTGCATATAATCTAGTCAAGTCAGCGCAAGATTTTGAAAAAATACAAAATTATGACTTGATTAAATATAGTGCAGGCGGTTTGAGAGATTTTTCAAGAATAGCAGCTTCAAATGAAATTATGTGGAGGGATATATTTTTTAATAATAAGAAAAATATTTCAAAAGCTATTGATTTATTTATCAAAAACCTAAATTCATTCAAAAAAGATATTAATTCAAAAAATAATAAATCAATTTTAAGAAAATTAATTCAAACAAAAAAAGTAAGAACAAAAATTATTAAATTAAAACAAGATATAGATAAACCAGATTTTGGAAGAAGCTAATAATTTTTAATATTACAAATTTTTCTAACCTCAAGTTTTGCTGTTTTTTTAATTAATTTTATCGTGTTTTCTGTTTTCATTATTAAGACTTTTTTTCTAGGACCATAGGCGTGAATGAAAGCATTATTTTTTAAACAAATTCCAACATGACCTCTCCAAAAAATTATATTTCCAGGTTTATAATTTTTTTTAGATTTTTTTCTACAATACTTTATTTGATCTTTTGTATCTCTTGGAAAAAATAAATTATTATAATAGTAATACATTTGGATAAGTGCAGAGCAATCAATGCCATCACAGCTTTTTCCTCCCCATAAATATTTAGTTCCAAGAAATAATTTAAATATTTTCACAAAATCTTTTTCAACATGATTAATCTTTTTTATATCTTTTTTTTTAACCCATTGATTTTTGTCAAATTCAATAAAATTAACACTCTGATTTTGAAGTACTATCCTTGATGCAAAGTATATAAATTGGTTTGTGGGAACAAATTTATTATTTAATTTTTTAAATACCTGAGATTTTAATCTAAATATTTTATGCGTAAGTTTTAAATTTTTTATGAATTTATCATTTTTTAAGTAGCCAATATATCTATCATAACTTGTTTTAATTTTGACCCATTTTTCATTTTTTGAAATAATAGAAAATTTTTCACCATATAAAATTTGCGAACTAATTTCTGACTTTACAGATGGCTTTATGTAAATATTACCTAAACTACGATTAAAATAATAATTATTTTTCACTTAATTTAAGCTTGTTTCTCATGAACCATAATAAAATTAATGATGGTATTACCATTATAGCTGTTAGAATAAAAAATGTACCCCAATCACCGTTTAACCAATCCACTAATGCACCCGATGATGATGCTAAAGTTGTTCTGCCAGCTGTTCCAATTGATGCTAATAGAGCATACTGGGTTGCTGTATAGGATCTATCTACCAGTAAAGAAATAAAGGCAACAAAAGCTACAGTTGCAAACGCAGCTGCAATATCATCAAAAATAACTGCTATTGCAAAAAGTAGTTCAGATTTATCACTCCAAGCAAGAAAGCTAAATAAAAGGTTTGTGCTTGCCATAATAATACCAGCAAGAAACATTGCTTTTAAAACGCCTGATCGAATTACAAAAAGTCCACCTAACAATGTAAAAATTACAGTTGTAACCCATCCTAAAGTCTTAGAATAAATAGCAATATCTGTTTTGCTAAAACCTATCTCTTTATAAAATATAATAGACATTCTTCCCAAAAAGGCCTCACCAACTTTAAATAAAAAAACAAAACCAAGTATTCCAAGGGCAATTGAAAATCCATTTTTTTTAAAAAAACTAATAATTGGTCCACTTATAGTTCCGCCAATCCATGTAAAAAAGTTGGTAATTAGATTTTTGCTCTTAAAATTATTAGAAATTAATTTATCATTTTCTTTTTGTTTATTTTCTCGATCTGTAGAATCAGATTCTTTAATAAACATTAGCCCAATATTCATTAGTATTACCAGCACTCCTAAAATTAAAAATGTTAACTGCCAATAATTTTCAAATCCTAAATTTTGTAAATATTCTGCGGAAAATAATGAAATAACCCCACCCAGTTTATATCCAGTCCACCAACCAACAACCGCCATTGCAGCTCCAGCAGCCATTGATTTTCCTTCGTTTTCTCCAATTTGTTCTATTCTTAAAGCATCAACAGTTATATCTTGAGTAGCTGAGGCTATTGCTATTAATAAACCAACGCTAATTACTAAAGCTAAATTTTCAGTTGGATTAATTATGCCCCACAGGAATAGGCAAATTAAAATTAATAACTGCATTAAAACTATCCATCCTCTTCTGTGACCAATTCTTTTTGTTAAAAAAGGAAGTTGTATTCTGTCAATTAAAGGTGCCCATAAATAATTAAAAGCATATACACCAAAAATTAAGCCAGCCCATCCAATAGTAGATCTGCTTAAACCATCCTCTTTTAGCCAAAGACTGAGACTACTCCCTATCAAAACCCATGGAAAGCCAGAGATTGCTCCAAGCAATAAGATCTTTAACATTCTACTATCAAAATAGACTGAAAAAGTTTCAGATAAAGATTGTTTCTTTATTTCAATCATTTTTAATTACGCCAAAAAGAAGGTAAGAATAATACTAGTATTGCAAACAATTCAAGTCTACCCAAAATCATTCCTATAGTTAAAACCCATTTAGAAATATCTGGTAGTGAAGAAAAATCTCCATTAGGACCAATTATAGGGCCTAATCCAGGACCAACATTAGAAATTGAAGTTGCTGCTCCAGAGATTGAAGTAATAAAATCAAGTCCAGTTAATGACAATAAGGTAGTTAATACAAAAAATATTACAAAGTAAAAATATATAAAAGAAATTATTGAAGCAATAAATTTATCATCCACTGAGCTTTGATCATATTTAATTACAAAAACTCCTTTTGGATAAATAATTTTTTTAAGCTGATTTGCTATAAATAAATATAATATTTGAATTCTGAAAATTTTAATTCCACAAGTTGTTGAGCCTGCACAGCCTCCTATAAACATTAAAGCCAGAAATAATGTCAATGGAAAACTACCCCAACCATCAAATTCTGCGCTTACGTATCCAGTTCCAGTTAATATTGAAACTGTATTAAAAAAAACTGACCTTAAATTAAAATTATCATTATCATTTATTAATAAATATACAGATAGTATAATAACTGTTGCGATGATAATTTTTAAAAAAGTTTTTATTTGAATATCTGTTAGAAAAATTTTTTTATTTCCATTTATAAATTTTATATATGCAATAAAAGGTAAACTACCTAAAATAATAAAAACCATTGATGAGATTTCGATAGGGACGCTATCGAAATAACCAATTGACTGGTTATAATTTGAGAAACCACCAGTTGCAATTGTGGTCATAGAATGAGTTAAACTATCAAATTTTCCCATTCCAAACACCCAATAAGTAATTGCACATATAGTCGTTAAGCCTAAATAAATATAAATTAATCTTAGAGCTATCTCTTTTGATTTTGGAAGTATTTTTTCAGAAGAATCGTTACTAGATATCTTGAATAATTGCATTCCACCCACATTCATTATTGGCATTAGAGTAATTGCCATAACAATTATACCGATACCCCCTAACCACTGAAGGATAGCTCTCCATAACAATATTCCTTTAGGTGTTTCTTCTAAATTAGAAATTATAGTAGAACCAGTGGTTGTTATACCCGACATACTCTCAAAAAAAGCATCGGTAATTGTTAATTCAATGGTTGAAAATATAAATGGCAGAGAACCAAAAATTGCAATACTCAACCAAGAAAGAGCTGTTAACAAAAAAGCTTGTTGTAAGTTTAATTTTTTATTGTGATCTAAATTAGATAAAAAAAATAAAATTCCAAATACAATTGTAATAATTGATGCACCAAAGAAAGATGAATCTATTTCTGAATAAACAAACTGTGCAATTATAGGTATGAACATTGATACACCTAGAATTATTTGTAAAATTCCAAGGGTAAAAAAAACAGTTTTATAATTAGACATTTTGAAAGAACATTATTTTATGGTAAATAAATTTCAACTCTATAAGAATTAATAAATTCGCTAATTTAAGATTTTTTAGAAGAATAATTCATGATTAAAAAAGAAAATTTAGATAAAACAAGTGCATGGCCTTTTGTAGAAGCAAAAAAAATGCTTCGTGAGAGAAAATCTTTCATTGAAAAAAAAGGTAAAATTACACTACAGACTGGTTATGGTCCAAGTGGGCTTCCACATATTGGAACATTTGGCGAAGTTGCAAGAACATCGATGCTTGTAAATGCATTAAATCAATTATCAGATTTACCTACTGAGATAATAACATTTTCAGATGATATGGATGGATTAAGAAAAGTTCCAGATAATGTTCCTAATCAAAAATTATTAAATGATAATCTTCATAAACCATTAACCCAAGTTCCTGATCCGTTTGAAAAATTTAATAGTTTTGGTGAGCATAATAATGAAATGTTAAAAAATTTTTTAGATAGTTTCAAATTTAAATATAATTTCCAAAGTTCCACATCTCTTTATAAGAGTGGTTTTTTTAATCCTACGCTGAAAATTATTTTAGATAATTATGAGGGAATTATGAACATTATAATTCCAACACTAGGCAAGGAACGACAACAAACTTATAGTCCATTTTTACCAATTTGTCCTGACTCTGGACATGTTTTGGAAATACCCGTTATAGAAATTGATAAACAAAAATCTAAGATTATTTTTGATAATAAAGGAAAAAAATTTGAGGCAAGTATCTTAGATGGAAATTGTAAATTACAATGGAAAGTTGATTGGGCGATGAGATGGTATGCTCTTGATGTCGACTTTGAAATGTATGGTAAGGATTTAATTGAGAGTGCAATTTTATCAACAAAAATAATTAATTTAATAGGAAAAAAAAATCCATCGGGATTTGCTTACGAGTTATTTTTAGACGAAAAAGGTGAGAAAATTTCTAAGTCAAAAGGGAATGGTATTACCATTGATCAATGGTTAAAATATGCTTCTCCAGAAAGTTTATCTTTGTATATGTATCAAAACCCAAAAAGAGCTAAAAAACTTTATAAAGAAATAGTACCTAAAGCTGTCGATGATTATTTAGATTGTATTGAAAAATCAAAAAAACAGAATGAATTACAACTATTAATGAATCCTGTTTGGCATGTACATAATGGCAATATTCCTAATGAGGATATGATTATGACATTTTCAATGTTGCTAAATTTGGTTGAGACTAGTAATGCCGACAGTAAAGAATTATTATGGAAATTTGTTAAAAAATATAAATCAGATATTTCTGAAGAAAATTTTTCAATTTTTGATGGATTGATAGGTTATGCAATTAAGTATTTTAATGATGTAATCAAGGCACAAAAAAAATATAAGAATCCCAATGATAATGAAAAATTAGCATTACAAGCTTTAGTAAAAACTTTAGAAAAGTGTACTGATGAAATGTCGCCAGAAGACATACAAACATTAATCTATTCAACTGGAAAAGAAAATGGTTATACAGAAAATTTAAGAGATTGGTTTAAATTGATTTATGAGGTAGTTTTTGGAGATGAAAATGGGCCTCGTATGGGATTTTTTATAAGTTTTTTTGGTGTCAACGAAACTAAAGAGCTGTTAATAAATAAACTAAAATAATGTTTTCAAAGCTAAGATCTTTAATATTTAAAATAGATCCTGAAAGAGCTCACACTTTAGCAATTAAATCTTTAAAATTGAATTTAGTTTCAAATATATTTGATAAAAATAAAGATGATCCAATTTTTAAAACTAAAATTTTTGATAAGGAGATAGATAATCCAATAGGGATGGCAGCTGGTTTTGATAAGAATGCAGAAGTATATAATGCTTTATTTAGACTAGGTTTTGGATTTGTTGAAGTTGGAACCATTACTCCTTTAAAACAATATGGAAATTCTAAACCAAGAGTTTTTAGACTTGTTGAAGATGAAGCTTTAATTAACAGATTGGGATTTAATAATCATGGAGCTAAAACTGTTTTGGATCGAATTAAATCTAATAAGAAGCTAGGATTACTTGGGATCAATGTGGGACCAAATAAAGATTCTGATAATAGGCTGAATGATTACTTAATCGGATTAAGAACCTTCCATGAAGTTGCAGATTATATAACAATAAATATTTCATCTCCAAATACTGAAAATTTAAGAAATTTTCACGAAGAAAGTAAATTACAAGAATTGCTTGCATCTATTTTAAAAGAAAAAAATGATTTAAAATCAAATGTTCCCATTGTAGTAAAAATCTCACCAGATATAGACGAAAATCAAATTAATTTGATTTCTGAAATCCTTTTAGAAAACGAGATAAAAGCGATAATTATTTCTAATACATCTGAGTCTTCAAGAAATTTGCTTAGTGATATTCAAAGACATCAAAAAGGAGGATTATCTGGAAAACCTATAGAGACAAAATCAAATATTTTAATTAATAAATTCTATAAGTTATTAAAAGGTAAAATTAAGATAATAGGAGTAGGAGGTGTTGACTCTGGTCAAGCGGCATATGCTAAGTTTTTAGCGGGTGCAGATTTTATTCAACTTTATACTGGAATGGTTTTTAAAGGCCCAAATATTGCAGGGATTATAAAAAAGGATCTAAAAGATTTACTATTAAGAGATGGAGTGAAGAATTTTAATGAAATTGTAGGAAATAAAACCCTATCTTAAATCTATTAAACTTGACGCATTCATCATCTCGCCTTATATAGGCACTGTTATTATGTCAAAAAAATGTGAATTAACCGGTAAAATCCCTATGAAAGGTCATAATGTTAGTCATGCTAACAATAAGACTAAAAGAAGATTTTTACCTAATCTTAAAAAAGTTAAATTTACAAGTGAACTGATGAAAAGAAGTCTGAAACTTACTGTAAGTAATGCGGGAGTAAGATCAGTTGATAAAAAAGGTAGTTTTGATGAATATTTGAAGGTTGTTAAAAACAAAAACTTGTCACCAAGACTTAAAAAATTAAAAAAAGGGATTTTAATTAAATCTCCGTTTAAGAAAAAGCCAGTAGCAAAATCTGCATAATGAATAAATTGTTTTTGCTTCTCTCATTTTTAATGGGAGTTGTTGTTTTGTCATCAAATTATTTAGTTCAGTTTCCAATTAAATATTATGGTCTCGAAGAGATACTTACTTATGGTGCTTTTAGTTATCCAGTGGCATTTTTAATTACAGATTTAGCAAATAGATCATATGGAAAGTTGGTAGCAAGAAAAATTGTTTATATTGGATTTGCAATAGGTGTTAGTTTTACTCTTTTATTCTCAACTAATTTTGCAGATTTAATTTCAGTGAGAATTGCCATTGGGTCAGGGACTGCTTTTTTAGTAGCTCAATTATTAGATGTACAAATATTTGATCAATTAAGAAAAAAAAAATGGTTTATAGCCCCTATAACTTCTTCATTTATTGGATCTACAGTTGATACTTTTTTATTCTTTTCAATATCTTTTTATGCAACAGGGATACCATGGATTACGTTATCTTTAGGAGATTTAGCAGTTAAGATATTTGTAGCCTTAATAATGTTAATACCTTTTAGATTACTACTTGGTACTCTTAAAGCTGTTAAAGTTTAGTATAAAAATTTATAAGACAAAATTTTATAAGCTAACTTTGCAACAAGAAAATTATATGAGTTAAAGCCTTTTATGGGTGATAGTTCGTTAATATCTGCACCAACAATTTTAGAATTTTTTGCAGCAATTCTTATAATATTTAGAGTTTCATCCCACAATAATCCACCGGGTTCTGGAGTCCCGGTTGCCGGCATAATACTTGAGTCTAATCCATCAACATCAAAGGTCAGATAAACTGTTTTATTCTTTATCAGTTTTTTAAACTTATTTAAATTCCATTTACTTTTATCTTTTGCCCAAAATATATTAACTCTAGAAGAATTTTTTTTTAAAAAGGGAATTTCACTTTGAGATATGTTTCTAATTCCAAATGAAATTACAGAAACATTTGGATAATCTAAACATCTTCTAATAGCAGAAGCGTGTGAAAATTTTTCTCCATTATAGCTTTCTCGCAAGTCTGCATGGGCATCAAAATGTAAAAGACATATGTCTTTATATTTTTTAGTGAATGGTGCAATACATCCAGGGGTAATGGAGTGTTCACCACCAAATGTCATTGGAAAAAGTTTTTTACCTAAAATCTCTTCATTTATTTTAGACATCTTATTTAGAGCTTTTTTGATATTTTTATCAATCTTAAATGGCTTTAAGGTTTTAATCCCTATTTTTTTATAAGGTTCACAATTTAATTCTTCATCATACAATTCAACTTGATGAGATGCTTTGATTATTTCTTTGGGTCCATTTTTAGTTCCATCTCCATAACTAACTGTTTTTTCAAGGCCAAATGGTACAACTATTACTTTTTCTTTGAAATTGACTTTATTATCAATCCCTAAAAATCCATTTTTATTTGAAAGATATTTCAATTTTATTTAAAAATATTTGTGAAGTTTTTTCTATCTCTGCTTTTCCATTCACCTTTATGGTAAGCATCACTTACTATTAGTGGTAATACACTTGTTGCTTCAGCAAACACCATTTGTTCTTTTGTTATATCTACTTTACCCCAAGAACTTGCTTCCTTTAAGGTTGAGCTACTGCAAGCACCATCTCTACTATCTGCAACTGTAATTTGTACTGCATATTTATGCATATCAACTTCTTTTCCTAAAAGTTCGGCACATATAACGGTATCTTGAATAAAATTTTTGGGAACCCCGCCACCAATCATAAAAAGCCCTGAACCTTTAGATTGAATTTTAATTTCTGTAAGTTCTCTAAACTCTCTAATAGAGTCTATAGTCATATGTTGTTTTGGATTTTTTTCCTGATGAATAACCAAACCAAATCCTGCACTAGAATCTGTAAAGGCAGGACAAAAAATTGGAACATCATTTTCATATGCAGTCTCAATTAAAGAGTCTTTCTTCTTTGAATTTTTTTTTAAATATTTTCCCATCTCATAAATAAACTCTCTAGAAGTATAACTTCGTGGTTCTAATGTATCTGCTATCTCGCATATAATTTTATCACACATTTGCAACTCTTCTTCATCGATATAGGTGTCATATATTCTATCTATATAATTATTTCTTAATTCCGCATCATCTTGAAATTGCGAACCTTGATAATGTTTAAATCCAAGGGCTTCAAAAAAATCCATATCAACAATAGATGCTCCAGTTGCAACAATCGCATCCACCATATTATATTTAACTAGATCTTTATAAATATTCATACAACCAGCGGCAGATGTAGATCCTGCTAATGTTAAAAATATTGTGCAATCTTTATCTTTTAACATGTCGTTATATATATTTGCTGCATTAGCTGTTTCTCGTGAAACAAAAGACATTTTTTCCATCGAAGAAATTATTTTTCGAGAGTCAAATGACGTAATATCAATATGTTCTATTGGATTTTTTAAAAAATCTTTTTTGCTATTATGACCTACGTTTTTATGATCAGACATTAAGCAACCAGGGTAGCTTTATTAATGTCTTTACCATACATCGTTAATATTGGTTGATCTTCAACCTCGTAGATTTCATCAGAGTAAAAGCCATTAAACTGAGTTCTAAATGTTAAACCGTAAGCACCTAATTGACCAAGTTCGATATAATCATTTTCTTTAATATTGTTAGGAAGTAAAAATGGACCCTTCATATAATCCATGCTATCGCAAGTCGGTCCAAAAAAATCAAAAGCTGTTAATTTTTTAGAAATTATTTTACTACTATTTTCTTTAATCATTTTAGATGGAAAAACAATATTAGGAGTACCTGCATCAAAAAGAGTACCATATGTTCCATCATTTATATAAAGTTTTTGTTTTTTTCGTAAATTTACTTTTACAATTGTTGAACCACTTTCTGACACTAAAGCTCTCCCTGGTTCACAAATTATTTCAGGCAACTTTTCAAGCTTTAAGTTTTCTAAACTTTTTTTAATTTCATTAAAATAGCTATCCAAAGCTTGTGGAATTAGATTTGGATATATAGCTGGAAATCCACCACCAACATTAATATAGTCTGGGATAATTTTTGTTTTTTTAATTATATTTCCAATATCATTAATACCTTTAGCGTAAGAAATTGGATGCATACATTGAGATCCAACATGAAAACTCAAACCAATTTTTTTGGAGTGTTGTTTTGCAAGCCTTAATAATCCAGCAGCTTCAGAGCTTAATGCACCAAATTTTTTTGATAAATCTATTTCTGCGTGTTCATTTGAAACTGCTACTCTTACAAATAATTCTAAGTCTTTAGCATTATTGGTAGTTTCAAAAATTTTGATCAACTCATCTTTAGTATCTAGTGAAAAAGTTTTAACTCCATATTTAAAGTAAGCTTCTTTTATGTTTTCTCTACTCTTTACAGTATGCATATATGAACATTTAGCAGTTTGGCTAAAACTTTTTATAGTTTTAATTTCTTCAATTGATGCAATATCAAATTGCTCTACGCCACTTTCTATAATTTGTTCGATTACCAAAGGATGTGGGTTAGTTTTTACTGCGTATAAAATTTTTCCAGGAAAATTTTTTATGAAATATCTAACTGCAGATTGAATAGAATTCTTTCTGATACAATAAACCGGTTTTTCAGGTTTCAGTTGATTTATTAAGTTCTCAACTGATTTAAATTTTTGCATTTAAAATGCCTCCAAAAAAAATTTAATAAAAAAAAGTCTTTTACTTATAAAAAACTTTAAAATTTCCCCCTATTAAGCCTATAGGTAAATAAAGTAAAGCAAATAATAGGTATTGAATTTTAATAGTTAATAGCCATATAGAGAGCATGAAAGAACAAATTATCCTTAAAAACCTTAGTGATTTTGAGAATAAATCTCTATTAATAGTTGATGACGACAATCCATTTAGAGAAAGACTAGCGAGAGCAATGGAAAAAAAAGGTTTTGAAGTTTTTCAAGCTGAGAGTGTACAAAAGGGAGTTGATTCAGTTAAGACAAAAAAACTTGGTTTTGCTGTTGTAGATCTTAGACTTGGAGATGGAAATGGCTTAGAGGTTGTAAAGCAAATTCAATCAACAAATAATGACAGTAGAATTGTCATGCTGACAGGATATGGAAATATTCCGACAGCAGTTGCTGCAATTAAAGAAGGTGCTATAGACTATTTAGCCAAACCAGCTGATGCTGAAGATGTTGAGAGAGCTTTATTGGCAGATCCTGACAAAAAAGCTGCTCCACCAGAAAATCCCATGTCCGCAGATCGAGTAAAATGGGAACATATACACAGAGTTTTTGAGCTATGTAATAGAAATGTTTCTGAAACTGCAAGAAGATTAAAAATGCATAGAAGAACTCTCCAAAGAATTCTATCTAAGAGATCGCCTAGATAAAGTTTCTAAGTTTAATAATTTGTTTTGTTATTATTGCTAAAATAATAATTTTAAAAATTTCAGCTAAAAGAAATGGTGTAGCTCCTAATGCAAAAATTGGTTTATCCCATCCAATAAGCGTTCCAAGCCACAATAATCCCAGAATATAAATTGTAGAAGTTGCAACTATAAGTTTAGTTAAAACTAATAAAAAACTATCCTTGCTATTTACTTTTGAAGCTAAAAAACTAGCAGTTAAGAAACCAATTAAGTACCCCATAGTAGGACCGGTGAAGTACAAAAATCCGACACCTTTTTCAGGAGAATTTGAAAAAACTGGTAATCCCAAAATTCCTTCTAGTAAATACAAACCAACACTAGCTAATCCTATTTTATATCCTAAGCTTACTCCCAAAAATAACACAACAAATGTTTGCATGGTCATTGGAACAGGGTAAAAAGGTATTTTAATTTTTGCAGATATTGTTAAAGCAATTGAGCCGAGTATTATAGCAAATAAAGATTTAATTAATGTAGTTTGAGAAATGTTTTTGGTTAATTCCATGAATTCACAATACTATTAATCTTAATAATAATCTAGCTATAAAAAATGTTCTTAGGTAAAGTATATTTTTTTATATACAGATTTTATTACCATTGTAATATTTAATTTAATCTAATGAATAAAATTCAAAAAACAGATCATTTTTACTTAATTGATGGTTCTGGTTATATATTTCGAGCATATTATGCATTACCACCATTAACTAGAAAAAGTGATGGACTACCAGTAGGTGCAGTAAGTGGATTTTGCAGTATGCTTTTCAAACTTCTTGAAGATTCCAAATCAGATCAAAATTTACAAAAACCCACACACTTTGCAGTGATCTTTGACTCTGCAAGAAAAACATTTAGGAATGATATTTATAGTGACTACAAAGCTAATAGATCAGAAGCTCCTGATGATCTTGCTCCTCAATTTGAATATATAAGAAAATCTGTACTAGCTTTTAATTTACCCTCAGTAGATCTTCCTAATTATGAAGCAGATGATTTGATAGCAACTTATGTGGAAAAAATATTAGAAAAAGGTGCAAAAGTTACCATAGTTTCATCAGATAAAGATTTAATGCAGTTATACAAAAAAGGTGTTCGTATTTTTGATCCTATGAAAAATAAATTTATTTCAGAGGAGGATATAATGAATAAATTTGGAGTTGATGCATCGAAGGTGATTGATGTACAATCTCTTGCTGGCGATAGCAGCGATAATGTTCCTGGTGTACCAGGTATAGGAGTTAAAACTGCTGCAGAATTAATTAATAAATATGGAACTTTGGAAAAACTTTTAAAATCTGCTCATGAAATAAAACAAAATAAAAGAAGAGAAACATTAATAGAAAATAAAGATAAGGCACTGATTAGCAAACAACTTGTTACCTTGAAACAAGACTCTCCAACAAATAGAGAATTAAGTGAGTTTAAACTAAAGGATATAGATAAAGATAAGCTATATAAATTCTTACGAGAGATGGAATTTAACAGATTATTAAGTTCAGCTATTTCAGCATATGGCGAACCTGAAATGACAAGTTTGTCAAATGAAGCAAAGATATTAGAAAAACAAAAACCAATAAATAATAAGAATTATCATTTAATTACTGATGCTAATCAAATAGATCAATGGATTAAAGAAGCTGAAGAAACAGGTGAGGTCGCAGTAGATACTGAAACAAGTTCTTTAGATCCTCATCAAGCAGATTTAGTAGGTGTTTCTCTATGCTCTAAAATTGGTAAAGCTTGTTATATTCCAATTGGACACAAATTATCAAAATGTATTGATAAAAATATTGTCATAAAAAAACTAAAACCTTTATTAGAAGATACTAGTGTAAAAAAGATTGGTCAAAATATTAAGTTTGATTTTATAGTTTTATATAAACAAGGAATAACAATTTCCTCAATGGAAGACACAATGCTCATGTCATATGTGTTGGATGCTGGAAAAAATAGACACAACATGGATAAGTTATCTGAAATTCATTTAGGTCATAAAACAATTTCTTTCAAAGAGATTGTTGGAACTGGTAAAAAAGAGATTAATTTTAGCGATGTTGAGATTGATAAAGCTAAAGATTATGCTGCTGAAGATGCAGACATAACTTTTAGATTATACAAAAAGTTTATCAAAAATCTGAAGCTAGAAAAAATGGTAAATATTTATGAAATATTTGAAAAACCGTTAATTAAAATTCTAGCTTTTATGGAGATGGAAGGTATCGAAGTGGATAGTAAATTTTTAAAATCTCTCTCTTCAAAATTTGAAAAAAAAATTAAAAGTCTAGAAAAAGAGGTTTTTAAAATTTCCAAAAAAGAATTTAATATTGCTTCACCCAAACAATTAGGAGAAATAATTTATAATGATCTCAAAATTGCAGGATTAAAAAAAACTAAAAAAGGTAGTTTCGCAACAAGCGCAAGTGTTTTGGAGGATTTAGCTTTTAAAGGGCATGAATTTCCACAATTAATTTTAGACTGGAGACAAGTATCAAAACTAAAAAATACTTATTCTGACTCCTTGCCAGAGCATATTAATCCCATCACTAAAAGAGTTCACACTTCATTTTTATTAGCAGCAACAACAACTGGTAGACTGGCATCAAGTGACCCTAATTTACAAAATATTCCAATAAAATCAGAGGATGGGAAAGATATTAGAAAAGCATTTGCTGCTAAAAAGGATCATTTATTAATTTCAGCAGATTACAATCAAATTGAAATGAGAATTTTAGCAGATATTGCAGATGTTAAAGAACTAAAAAAAGCTTTTAAAAACAATGAGGACATCCACTCTTTAACAGCTAGTCAGATTTTCAACTTAGATATTAAAAAAGTAAATCAAGATCATCGAAGAAAAGCTAAAGCAATTAATTTTGGAATTATTTACGGAATTTCTCAATACGGTTTAGCAAAACAAATTAATGTTTCAAATTACGAGGCAGAAGAATTTCTAAATGCGTATTTTACAAAATTTCCTGAAATTAAAGTTTATATGGATAATACAATTAAATTTTGTAGAAAAAGTGGTTATGTAAATAATATTTTTGGTCGAAGATCTCATTTTAATGGAATTAATGATAAAAATTTTAATGTAAGAAATTTTCAAGAACGTGCAGCAATTAATGCACCTATTCAAGGATCAGCATCAGAAATTATGCGTTTAGCCATGATAAGATTAGACAAGAAATTGTCTGATCAAAAAAATATTAAATCTAAAATGTTGTTACAGATTCATGATGAGTTAATTTTTGAAGTTCCAAAAAACAATGAAAAGATAATGATCAAACTTATAAAAGATGAAATGACCAGTGTAGCAGAAAGTGATTATCATTCTTTTTCTACACCACTAACTGTTGATATAAATATAGGGGATAACTGGGGAATGCTTCACTAATTTTATATGATTGCCCAATTTAGAACAATTTAGTATTTTTATATAAGTAATGAACAAACAAACCATAGCTTTAATTGATGATGATAGAAATATCTTAACAAGCTTAAGTATTGCTCTCGAAAAAGAAGGTTTCTATGTTCAAACTTATATAGACGGAGAAAGTGCGTTAATCGGTTTAACTCGCACCCCACCAGATTTAGCTGTAATTGATATTAAGATGCCTAAAATGGATGGTGAAGAATTACTAAAAAGACTTAGAAAAAAAACTTCTATGCCAGTAATTTTTTTAACATCCAAAGATGATGAAATTGATGAGTTATTAGGACTAAAGTTAGGTGCTGATGATTTTGTTAAAAAATCAGGAGGCTTTTCAATTAAAGTTTTAATTGAAAGAATTAGAGTACAGTTAAGAAAAAAAGACTCCACCAATGTTTTAGAAGAAAATAAAAGCTTAATTGTTCATGGAAGATTAAAGCTAGACCCATCTCAACTTGAATGTGAATGGAATGCAAAGCAACTTCCAGATAAATTAACTACCACTGAATTTTTAATTGTTAAAGAATTAGCTAAAAGGCCAGGTATTATTAAGGAAAGATCACAATTAATGGATATTGCTTATAGGGAGGATACCGATATTGAGGACAGAACTATAGATAGTCATGTTAAAAGAATTCGAAAGAAATTTAAAAAAGTTGATCCTGATTTTTCAGCTATTGAAACTAGGTATGGTAGTGGATATAGATGGAATGTTAGCTAATGTTAAGTAAATTCTTAAAAAGTTTATCAATATTAAAAAAATTTTTATTTATAAATTTAGTTATTTTTACAATTATTGGATCATTTACAATAATATATTTAAACAATGTTCAGCCAAATTTAATTAAAAAGAAATCAATTAATCACATTAATATTATTGATAATACAATTGAAAATCTTTCAAGGTTAGATGTAAAATTTACCACAAAAGATATACGAAAGTTTTTATTTTCTACAAGATTTATATTTCAAAACTTAGATAGAGTTATTTTTTTTGACAATGAATTAAGTCTTATTGGAGATACCGATACACTAGATCTTGATCCAAGATCTTTTTCAACAAGACTAAATGAGATTGAGTTCGAGAGTTTAAATGACAATAAGATAGATCGAAGTGTTGATAATAAAGATACGAATAAGGATAAAAAAAATTTTATATCTTTTAAGGATATTTTGAAAAAATATTCAGATTCAGATAATTATGGAAATTCTTTTACATTTACTCAAGAAAATTTTAATCAATTTAAATTAACAACTATTAAAAATGTAACTAAAGATGGATTAAATGTTGGCTATCTTGCAATCACCGAAAATGCCAATGATATTAAAACAGCAATAGACGAACGAAAAGCATTTGTTGTAAGAACTGCAATTGCTGTTGGGTTTGTTATTTTAATTTTTTCTTTTGTCTTAAGTAGATATTTTATCAAACCAATACAAAATTTAGTGAGTTATACAAAAATTATAAAAGAAAAAAGTCACAAAAAAAGTGGTATTGATAATTTAAAAAATAGAAATGATGAATTAGGACTTTTGTCTAAATCATTAGAAGATATGACAAATGAACTTCAAAAAAGAGTTGCACATGCTGAAAATTTTTCAACAGATCTTGTGCACGAAATTAGAAACCCACTAGCATCTTTAAAGAGTGCCTCTGAAATCTTACAGGATACCAATAATTCAGATCAAAGATTAAAATTATTGAATATACTTAATCATGATGTTCAAAGAATTGAGAGGTTGATTACTGATTATTCTCAAATGCTGAAAGATGAAGTGGCTTTAAGTAAAGAAAAAATGAAAAAAATTAATATTGAGCCAATCATTCAATCTGTTGTAGATGATTATAACAGTATCTATAAAGTTAAAAAAGATATCAAAATTAATTATGAAGATGATGGAAAAAAAGAATATTCTATTAATGGTATAGAAAATAGAATTGAACAAATGATTGCGAATCTGTTGGATAATTCGATCTCTTTCACTGAAAAAGGGGGAAAAATTATTGTAAATATTTCCATTAGCTCAAACAGAAAAATTACAGTCAAAATTATTGATGAAGGTCAAGGATTCAAAGAAAAAGATACCTCTAAAATATTTAGAAGATTTTATAGCAATAGACCAGATAAATTTGGAGAACATTCTGGTCTTGGATTAAATATTGTGAAAAATTTAGTTGAATTACATGATGGAAAAATTTTAGCATCTAATCGACCCAATAATAAAGGTGCAATTATCGAAATTAGTTTTCCAAGCATGCAATAATTTATTGATTAATAAATACTTAGTTATATAAAGCTTTCCATGGAAGATTATAAAATCAAAGATATATCGTTAGCTAATTTTGGCAGAAAAGAAATTTCTATTGCAGAAAGTGAAATGCCAGGTCTGATGGCCTTAAGAGAAGAGTATACAGGAAAATCACCTTTAAAAGGTGCACGAATTATAGGTTGTCTACATATGACCATTCAAACAGCAGTATTAATTGAGACACTAGTTGATCTAGGGGCAGAAGTTAGATGGTCTTCATGTAATATTTTTTCAACACAAGATCATGCGGCTGCAGCAATTGCAAAAGCTGGAATACCTGTTTACGCATGGAAAGGTGAAACAGAAGAGGAAGCTGTTTGGTGCATAAGACAAACAATCGATGGAAACAAAGATTGGAAAGCAAATATGCTTCTAGATGATGGTGGTGATTTGACTGCAATGATGCATAGTGATTACAAAGATTTATTAAAAGAAGTAAAGGGTGTTTCAGAAGAAACAACAACAGGAATTAAAGCATTAAATAAAATGGAAAATGATGGGTCATTAATGATTCCAGCAATTAACGTTAATGATTCTGTGACAAAGTCTAAATTTGATAATCTATATGGTTGCAGAGAAAGTTTAGTTGATGGAATTAGAAGAGCAACAGATGTCATGATGTCTGGAAAAATTGCTATCGTTGCAGGCTTTGGAGATGTGGGAAAGGGTAGTGCTGCATCACTTAGACAAAGTGGAGCAAGAGTTTTAGTTACTGAAGCAGACCCAATTTGTGCATTGCAGGCTGCAATGGAAGGCTATGAAGTTGTGTTAATGGATGAGGCAATTAGTAGGGCAGATATTGTTGTAACAGCTACTGGTAATAAAGATATCGTAACAGCTGATCATATGAGAGATATGAAAGATAGAGCGATTTTATGTAACATTGGTCATTTTGATAACGAGATACAAGTTGAAGCTTTAAAAAATTATAAGTGGAATGAAGTAAAACCTCAAGTTCATGAAATAGAGCTACCAAGTAAAAAAAGAATTATTCTTCTAGCAGAAGGTAGATTGGTAAACTTAGGATGTGCAACGGGACACCCAAGTTTTGTAATGAGTGCATCATTTACAAACCAAGTAATTGCTCAAATTGAACTTTGGAATAACCATAAAAATTATGAAAATAAAGTTTATGTCTTACCTAAACATCTTGATGAAAAAGTTGCGACACTTCATTTAAAAAAAGTGGGGGCAAAACTTACTAAATTATCAAAAGAACAAGCAGATTATATAAGTGTTGGGACAGAAGGTCCTTTTAAACCAGATGCCTATCGCTATTAAAGATAGCAAAATAGATATATCTTCTGAAGAGACTACTAAAGAATTAGCAAAAGATCTTACACATTACTTAAAAGGTGGTGAAATAATTTATTTATATGGGGAAATGGGTGTTGGAAAAACTACTTTTGTTAGATATCTAATCAATCAATTTCAGAAAAATAAAAAATTACATATTACAGAAGTTACAAGTCCAACTTTCAATTTACTAAATGAGTATGTTATAAATGATTTAGTAATTAAACATTACGATTTATTTAGATTAAAAGATGAATCTGAAATTACAAATTTAGATTTATTTGAAAATAATCAAAGCACAATAACTCTTATAGAGTGGCCTCAACTTATTAGTAAAAATAAGTCAATTAAGACAATAGATCTAATATTTAGTTATGAAAATGAATTAAATAATAGATCTGTCAAAATTGATGGTTTAAATTAATTTTTTATAATATGAGATTTCTAAAAGATTATAAGGAAATTAAAGGAGATGCTTCTTTTAGAAAATTTTATAGAAATAAAAATAAAAACACAATTATCGTTTTGGCTGAAAAAGAAAGAAACAAGAATCTTTTGATTTATGATGCAATTAATAAAATTCTAATTAAAAATAAAATTTTAGCACCAAAACTATTAAATCAAAATTATAAAAAAAATTACATTGAAATCCAAGATTTAGGAAATCAAACGATTTACCAATTATTTAAAAGTAAAAAAAAAAATAATTATTTGATATTAAAAGAGGTGATAAAAGTTTTGAATAAAATTCAATTAATTAAGAATAAAAAAATAAAAACTTTTGAAAAAAAAGATTATAAAATCAAGGAGTATAAAATACAGATTTTATTTAATGAGGCTAAACTGTTTTGTGATTGGTATGTTCCAAGTAAATTATTAAAAAAAATTCATATTTCATTTAACTATAAGTTTAAAAAAGAGATTAAATTTTTATTGTCAAAATTAAATTATGGAAATGATACTTTCGTTCATAGGGACTTTCATGTATCAAATTTAATGCTAAATTTAGAAAACAAAATAGCTGTCATTGACAGTCAAGATGCATTAATTGGTAATAAAGCCTATGATTTAGCCTCATTAATTGATGATGTGAGATTCAAGACATCCAATTCTTTGAAAGATAAAGTTTATAATTATTATTTAAAATCAAATAACAAAATTAATATTAATAAATTTAAAGAAGATTTTGAAATATTATCGGTTTTACGAAATTTAAAAATTATAGGTATATTTATGCGTTTAGCACTAAGAGATAATAAAAAAAAATATGTAAAATTAATTCCTTATGCATGGGAGCTTATTAACCTTAGAATGAAAAATAATAAAGCATTTGATAATTTGAGACTGCTATTAAATGATAATTTTCCTAAAGTTTTAGGTAAGTAATATGAAAATTGATACGGCCTTAATTTTATGTGCGGGTTTTGGCAAAAGGTTAAATCCTATTACGTTAGATACCCCAAAACCATTACTTGAGCTAAATAATGTAGCTCTTTTAGAAACATGTATCAATTTAATTGAAAATTTAGGAATAAGAAAAATTATCATAAATACTTTTTACTTAGGAGATCAAATTTCTAGTTTTTTAAGAAATAAAAATTTTATTAGTAAGATTAAAATTATTGATGAAGGAAAAAATATTTTAGACACAGGTGGCGGCATATTAAATATGATAAATCACTCTAATGAAAATAATTTTTTGGTTTTTAATCCTGATACTCTTTGGCACAAAGATTATCATGATGAGATAGTAAAGATGGAAGAGTTATATTATTCAAAAAAAGTTGAAAATTTATTATTATTGGTAAACAAAAATCTAAGCTTTGATAAAAATCTTAATGGTGATTTCAATCTTAAAAATGATTTAATTTCAAAAGAGGATAAAAATTATTTTATTTATACTGGTTGTCAAATATTAAGTAAAAAAATATTTATTAATTATAAAGTTGAAAATTTTTCAATTACTAGGGTTTGGAATAGCTTAATTGAAAAAAAAGAATTATTTGGGTTTGAAAGTTATAATGATTTTTATCATTTAACAGATCTTAAGACTTTTAAAAAACTACAAGATCTTTAGCTCTTTCATGGTCTAAATATTTGCAACTATTAATTTTATTTTTTATATCCAGATGTATTACCAGTGGGTTACCAGTGGGTATTTCTAGTTTCGAAATTTGATCATTATCTAATTTAAATAAGTATTTGCAAAGTGCTCTTATGGAGTTTCCATGAGCAGAAATTAAAATATTATTATTTGTAGTTTTGTTTTCAATTACTTGCTTGTAAAAATTAACTACTCTTTCATAAGTATCCTTTAGTGACTCTGTATCTGGAATTTTATTAATTGGTATTTCTTTATAGGCTTCAATATTGATTGGGTGATAGGAACTCTTTTTATCAAGCGGATCAGGCCTTAAGTCCCATGATCGTCTAAATTGATGTACTTTACTTTCTCCAAGTTTAATTTTCATCTCTTCTTTATTTAAACCAGTTAGAATACCATAGTGCCTCTCATTTAGTTGCCAGGCTTTTTCTGAAATTTTTGTATCTTGTAATACTTCTTGTATTAATTTTAGTGTATTTTTTGCCCTTAATTGAAAAGATGAGTAATAGATATCAATATTGATATTATTAGCTTTAATTAATTCACCCGCATTTTTAGCTTCTAATTTTCCATTTTGAGTTAAATCAACATCAACCCATCCTGTAAATTTTTTCTCAAGATTCCAACTACTTTGACCATGTCTTACTAAAATTAAATAACTCATTTGTTAATCTTTTAATTTAATTTATAAAATAAGACTACTAATTAAATTATATGAAAATTTTAAAAATTAATTCATTATTTATAGTATTATTTTTTATTTCTGCTTGTTCATCAATACCTTCAAATACCTCAAATAGTTGTTCAATATTTGGGGAAAGATATTTGTGGTATAAACATGCAAAAAAATCTGAAAAAAAATGGGGTACACCTGTTTATTTGCAGCTTGCTATAATTAAAATGGAGTCAGATTTTGACTGGCTGGCAAAACCTCCTAGACAAAAACTTTTTAAAGTTATTCCATATAAAAGACCATCTAGTTCTTTTGGTTATTCACAAGCTGTTAATGGGACATGGGAACAATATAAAAAAGAAACAGGAAACAAGCTTGCGGTTAGAACTCGATTTAAAGATAGTGTTGATTTTATTGGTTGGTACACGAATAAGTCAGAAAATATTTTGAAGATATCTAAAAAAGATGCTTTCAAGCAATATGTTGCTTACCATGAAGGGTGGGGAGGGTTTAAAAATTATAAAGATAATAAAAAAATAATTAACTTAGCAAAAAAAGTTGAGAAACAATCAAATGTTTATAAAAAACAACTTTCAAAATGTGTTAGTTCACTGACCACTAGTAAATATATTATTTTTTAGATAGTCCTTTTTCTAACTCTAAATCAACGGAGTCTATTCTCTTGGTATTTTTGGCAAGTGCTAGATACATTGTTGGTGTTACATATAGAGTAAAGAAAGTTGAAATAATCATTCCTCCAAGAATAGTTGCGCCTACCGCTAACCTTGATGCCTCACCGGCACCAGGACCAATATTTCCAATAACCAATGGCAACATCGCTATCATAGTACTTATTGATGTCATCATGATTGGTCTAAATCTTAAATCACACGCTTCTTTAATTGAAGCTTCAATTGCTTTTCCAGTTGTTCTAATTTGATTTGCATAATCAACGATCAGAATACTGTTTTTTGTTGATATACCAATTAAAATTACAAGAGCAATTTGAGAAAAAATATTTATTGAGCTATTTAAGAATAAAATAAATACCAGTCCTCCAAAAACAGCCAATGGTACAGTAAGCATTATTATGAATGGGTGAATAAACGAGTTAAATGTAGCAGCCATTACTAAATAAGCAGTTAGTAAACCAAGAGCAAAAATTATATAAAGTTCATTTGTTGTCTCCTTAACCTCTTCAGATTCACCTTTCCAAGTAATTTGATTAGTGGGTGCTACTTCTGCAATTATATTTTCCAAATATTCAATTGCCTCAAATAATGAGTAATTTGGATTTACATTTGCTGATATCGTTACTGCTCTTTGTCTATTGTATCTTGCTAATACTTTTGCTGAACCTTCTTCTCTTAGGTCAACTAGGTTTGATAATGAGATTAATTCTCCAGTTGTACCAGACCTTACAAAAAGTTTACTCAAACTATCTTTATCTTGCCTATCAACAAGGTATTGTTGAAGAATTATTGGATATTCTTTACCCAATTTATTAAATGTGGTGACTCTTTTGCCACCATATAATGTTTCCAATGTTTGACCAATTGATTGAGTAGATACTCCTAAATCCTTAGCTTTATTTTTATTTATAACCAACTTAACTTCTGGTTTATTTCTATTAAAGTCAGACTCAATTCTTGATAAACCTCGATTACTACGTAATTTACTTATCACTTCTTTTTGAATACTTTCTAGCTCTTCATAAGTACTTCCCAAAATAACCATTTGAATTGGTTTATTATAATTTGAAACTCTTATGGATTGAGGCGATATTGGAAAAGCTAAAGTTTGAGGAACAGTTACTATTTTGCCTATGGCCTGTCTCATAATTGTCATGGCATCTTGATCTCGATCTTTCCAATCTTCAAGTAAGGCTATTATAATAAAGCTGTTGAAAGAATTAGCGGAACTACCAAAACCTGGAACTCTCATAATAAATTTATCATATGGACTATCTTCAGCTCGTAAAAGTGGAAGCAGTCTTTTTTCAATTTCCTGAGCTCTTTTTTGTGTGTAGTCAAACGAACTTCCTTCGTCTGTAAAACCAAGAACCAAATAAACGCCCCTATCTTCTTTTGGAAGTAGCTCTTTGGTTGAGAACATAAATAGAGCAACAGATCCAGCTATAATTAAAAAAATAAAAGTTATAATAGTTTTTTTTTTATTTATCCAATATTCCAATGTTTCCTTGTAAAAATTTGAAAAACCTTGAAAAAAAATATTAAATTTCCTTACAAAAAATCCAGCACTTCTTTCTTTATCTAAAAATTTACTTCCTAACATTGGTGACAATGTTAGAGCGACAAATGATGAAACAACTATAGAAAAAGATAGTGCTAAAGCAGTTTCTCTAAATAAAGTTCCGGATATTCCTTTGATAAAAATTAAAGGAATGAAAACAGCAACAAGTATTAAGGTAGTTGCTATAATTGCAAAAGTAATTTGTTTAGAACCTTTGTAGGCAGCTACCAATGGAGTTTCTCCATTTTCTATTCTTCTATAAATTGCATCAGTCATGATAACTGAATCATCAGTTATAATTCCGATCGCCAGTATAAAACTTAAAAGAACAAAAATATTGATAGATAAATCAAATAAATAAATACCTAAAAAGGATGCAATCAAACTTACCGGAAGAGCAACCGCAGGAACTATAACTGCTTTTATATTACCTAAAAATAAGTAAATAATTATTACCACTAAAATAAATGCAATCGCTAAGGTTTTATAAACTTCATCAATTGCAGCTTTAACATATGTTGCTCTGTTAAATGAAACTTCTATTTTGAGACCTTCAGGTAAAGTTTTTCTTACTTCAATAATCTTTTTATTAATCTCTTTTGATAGTTCAACAGTTGATGCACCACTTTTTGCATAAATTCCAATACCTACCGTTTTTTGATCTAAATTTTTTTTGCTTTGAGCTTTAAATAGAGTTTTTTCTGAAACTGGGCCCAATTCTACATCTGCAACATCTGATAATCTTACAATCTTGTCTATTGTTTTTTTAATAGGTAAAAATTTTAATTCATCAATGTTATTATAGGATTTATCTAAATTAATAGTTAAATCTACATTGTCTGCTTCTAAAGTTCCTGCTGGTAGGCTTATATTTTCATTTCTAAGTGCATTTTCTACTTCTTGAATAGTTAATTTATTTGCCGCTAATTTAATAGGATCAATCCAAACTCTAACGCTAAGCTCTCTTAGTCCACCCAATCGAATTCTTCCCACATTTTTTACACTAGAAAAAGCATCTACTAAATATCGATCAGCATAATCACCAAGTTCAAGATCTGACCAAGTTGATGAAGAAACTGAAAGCCACATTGTTGTTGTAAAACCAGCTGCTTGTTTTAATATTTGTGGTGCATCTGCTTCTGATGGTAGATTATCAACTACTCTAGCTACTCTCTCTCTAATATCATTTGCAGCATCATCTAGCTCAATATCGGTATCAAACTCTATATTGATACTGCTTCTTCCATTTTCAGATTTAGAATCTATATTTTTAATACCTTCTGCTCCTCCAATAACATCCTCGATTACCTGGGTAATCTCTTGATCAATAATAGGAGCTGATGCAGATTTATAATTTACTTTTACTTGTACTACTGGTGGCTGCAAACCATCAGGCAGCTCTCTTGTTGGTAGTTCAGAATAAACAAATAAACCAAATACAATGAGAATAAGAGAGAGTACCCAAGCTACAACTGGTCTTCTAATACTAAGTTCAGTTATATACATTTAATTATTTGCTCTTATTATCTTCTTTTTTCGACACAGATTTTTTAAATATATTTAATTTTTTAATCCAATCGAATTTACCTTTTTTAGTTTCTGTTTTGTTGGGTTGTGCTTTTTTTTTCCAGTTTGATACAACTTCTTTTGATCCAAATTTAATAGGTTTAATTTTTCCATTTGGTCTTGTTTTCCTTAAACCTTCAGCAACAATAGTATCACCACTTTGAAGACCAGTCTTAACTTCTACATTTCCTTGATTTCTTAATCCAATTTCAATTTCTATTTTTTTTACAGTATTTTCTCTATCTACTTTGTATACATAAACTTTATTTCCCTCCATTAGTAAGCTAGTATCAGGAATGCTTAATGAATTTCTCTCATTATAGTTAATAGATGCTTCTAGCAATGAGCCAGATAAAAGTTCATTATTAGGATTATCAAGCTTAATTCTTACAGGTAGAGATCTTTTACTAGTATCTATTCTGCTTGCTGTAGACTCAACAATTCCAGGATATTTTTTAAGATTGTTTCCAGAAAACTTTATATCAACATTTTGGTTCTTTTTTACGTATGGCGCAAATGTTTCAGGTATATCAACATCAATAAATAGTATCGATGTATCCTCTAAGTTTAATATAATTGAGCTTTTTGATACATCTATATCATTTGAAAAATTTCTTTTTCCAATAATTCCATCAAAAGGAGTGACTATATTTCTATTTTTTAATTTAGCTATTACATCACCCGTTTTAACTTTAGTATTAAATTTAATTGGTTCTAAAATTTCATATTTTTCAATATTATATGATTTGATTTGTGAAGGAACCGCAGTGCCAAATGTTTCAATAGTATTTTGGAATAATTTTTGCTCGACTATTTTCACAATAATACCTGGAGGAGGTCTTTTACTAAATTTTTTTTTAAAATGATTTCCTATCATTGTTCTTGCAATGATTACTGCCGAAATGATGAAGAAGAAGATTAATATTATAGATATAATTTTTGTTGATCTTCTCATAATTTAACTTTTTCCATACTCAGACCAAGAGCCATCGTATATTGTCGGCATATATTTAGCATTTATTAAGGAATATGCTAGTGCCAATACACTTGCAGTAACACCTGAGCCACATGAAAATACTATATTTTTATTATGGTCTAAATTAAATGGCTTAAATTTTTCTACAATCTTATCTTTAGCAATAAACGTACGATCATCGGTATTTATCAATTCTGAAAAAGGTAAACAAAATGAATTTTTAATCGATCCACTTCTTAAACCTTTTCTGGGCTCAGCAACTTTTCCTTCAAATCTTTCTATACTTCTTGCGTCAATAACATTAAACTCATTTTCAGAAATATTTTTATCTATTTCCTGTTTATCTTTTACAAGTTTTTTGTTTTCATTAGCTTTATAGTTTGAACGTGTGATAGATATAGTTTTGTTATTTGTAATTTTATTTTCTTTTTTCCATTTCTTTAAGCCTCCATCTAGTACATGAACAAGTTTTGGATTGTGACCAAAGTAAATTAGATTATACCAACAGCGACAAGAGCTTATTACGTCTGAATTGTCATAAATTACTATTTCGTCTTTATTTTCAATGCCCATACTACTAATGAGTAATTCCCATGAATTAATATCAGTTAACATATGTGGCAAGTCTGTATCTATTTTTGAATTTGCATCTAAATCAAAAAAAATTGCATCGGGTATATGTTCTTTATTATATTCTTCAAAACCACTTCTTTCTGTTTGTGGCATATGCCAGGAACAATCTATTATTTTTATTTTATTCAGGTTTTTTTCTAACCAATTTGAATCTACTAAAGACATTTTATCTCTTTTCTAAATACTTTTGATGATATTCTTCAGCTGCACAATAGTTTTTTACTAATGAGATTTTAGTTACAACTTTTTCAGATAGTCTTTTATTTTCTTCTTCTATCATTTTTTTTGCAA